>NZ_RWJF01000001.1:2412215-3135454 GCF_003970925.1 Sphingomonas ginkgonis | reverse complement strand
GTATTTCCCCACCCTTAGAACCTTGAAACCGGTTCGTTTTTCCCGGTGCAGGATCGACCATGCGGGCAATTGGTTAAGCAAGTCCTAGAATAACGCTCCAATGCTTCGTTCTCGCCAGATCGATGAAATGCGGCGACAAACTGCGGAACCTGTGTGCGCGGATTTAACGAAACTGGCTGCTTTACTGATCGTGGGCAACACTGCTGTTAATTTCTGAGTTAACTCGCCAGTATTACTACGATGCGGCGATGAACGGCTTGTTGCGCGAACGTAATGTCGGCCGATCTATGCTGGCGCGATTCGCCTAGAAAGAAGGAAGGAATGACGATGCTCGCTCGAACGCTGGCCCGGTCGCTGCTGGCAATGACCGCGGCGCTTGCGCTCGGCGCGGTCGGCGGGAGTGCCGGGGCGCAGGGCGCGGCCGGGGCGCCGCTGCGCTACACCGGGGTCAACCTCTCCTCGGCCGAATATAATGCCGACAAGCTGCCGGGCGAGGCGGGCAAGGACTATGTCTACCCGGGCACCGGCACCGCCGCACCCTTTCTCGCGGCGGGAATGAACGCGGTGCGGGTCCCGGTGCTGTGGGAGCGGCTGCAGCCGCAGCCGATGGGACCGCTCGATCCCGCCGAGCTGGGCCGGCTCGACACGGCGGTGCGCGAGCTCGGCGCCTTCCAGCTGTTCGTCATCGATATCCACAATTACGCACGCTACCGCGGCAAGCTGCTCGCGGCAGACGACCGCTCGCTTACCGACCTGTGGCATCGGCTTGCCGAGCATTACCGCGGCAACGACCGGGTCGCCTTCGGGCTGATGAACGAGCCGCACGACATTTCCGCGCTGGACTGGCGGGCGATCGCGGAGCGGAGCGTCGCGGCGATCCGCTCGGCCGGCGCGCGCAACCTTGTGCTGGTCCCCGGCACCAGCTGGAGCGGCGGGCACAGCTGGACAATCGGCAACGAGGGCAGCAACGCCGCCGCCTTCGCCGGCTTCCGCGATCCGGGCAACCGCTTCGCCTTCGACATCCACCAGTATCTCGACGCGGATTCCTCCGGGACCAAGAAGGAGTGCGCCGGGGCGAAGGTCGGGCGCGAGCGGCTGGCCGCGGTGACCGCCTGGATGCGGCGCGAACATGCGGTCGGCTGGCTCGGCGAGTTCGGCGCCTCGAGCGAGCCGACCTGCCTCGCCGCGCTGGGCGACATGCTCCAGTATATGCAGTCGAACGGCGACGCCTGGCTCGGCTGGACCTACTGGGCGGGCGGCGACTGGTGGGGTTCCTACCCGCTCAGCATCCAGCCCGAGGGCGGCCGCGACAAGCCGCAGATGGGCGTGCTCAAGCGCTACTTGAAGGGCGCGGCGGCGCGGTAGCGCGAGACGTTGGCGCCCAGCACATTGTAGCGCGCCGGCGGCGGCGCGGCGTCGGCATCCGCCTGCTCGTCGCCGGCGGCGGGCTCGGCCACGACCGGCTCGGCGCCGCGGGCGACCACTCCGACCAGCAGCCACAGGAGGCTCGCCACCTTCATCGAGAAGATGGCCGAACTGCCTGTCAGCAGGTTGAGCGCGAAGTAGAGATTGGTGATGAGCAGCAGCCGCTTCTGCTCGGGGCGCTCGGCGGCGGTGGCGAAGGCGAGGAACAGCCACAGCACCAGCATGCCGAAGATCGAGCAGGCGTAGATGACATAGGTGTATCCGCTGTCGTGAAAGCCGTTCGCGTCGAACACCTCGCCGCCGAGCAGCCCGCTCATGTCCATCGAGGTGAGCGTCCGGTAGGTGAGCGAGAGGCGGCCGACCAGATTGTCGCCCTGCTCGTCGGGCGCGATGTGCGCCATGATCGCCGCGGCGACGAAGCCGACCGGGATAAAGAGCAGGTTGACCGGCCGGCTGAGCTTGGGCGCGAGGAAGTAGACCACCGGCGTGGCGAGCGCGAGGAAGAGCCCGGTCCGGGTATTGTTGGTGATCAGGATCAGCCCGACCAGCAGGATCAGGAAGCCGCGCCAGCGCTTGTTGAGGCGGTGCCACTCGATCAGCAGGAACATGCAGATCACGGTCGAGAAGTTGGCCAGCGAAACCTGCTCGAGGAACAGCGAGGCGGTGCGGTGGTCGACGAGGTTGGCGAGCGCGAAGCGGCCCTCGAAGCTCAGCGTGTTGCGGAACAGGCCGATCTCGTCGAGCTCGAACTGCTCGATCCCGCGCGTGTTCGCATAATAGAGCGCGGGTTTGAAGAAGGCGGCGTAGGCGGGGGTGGAGATGATTTCCAGCGCTAGCGCCGCAAAGACGAGCACGGCTACCAGCAGAAACACCCGGTCGAGCGTCTTGCGGCTGGTTCGAACGCCCAGCAGCATGAACACTGCCATGATCGCGACGTTGCGCGCCATGTCGACGTAGAAGCCGCCGTTGATCAGCGAGAGGGCGACTGCGTTCAGCACGAAGAAGGCGAGGAAGGCGATCGGCGCGGTGTCGCCGGGGCGCGGCCGGGCCGAGACGATGAAGAACATGGCGGCGGCCAGGATCAGCATCTCGGAGGCGACGACCATCGGCGTGCTGACGCTGACCGCGTGCGCGTTCACGATTGCCAGCAGCGCATTGTAGCAGGAGCCGAGGAAGACCAGGACCAGCGCGGGCCAGCCAAGCTCCCTCAGCGCCGGGGGCGCGGCGGTGTCGGCCGCGAGCTCGCTCGGCGCCAGCGGCGCGTTGCGCCGGAAGGTGGAGAGGCGCCCCGTCGGGAACGCGACCGATCCTCCGGCGGGAGCCGCCGCGCGGCGACGGATATGCTTGTCGTGAAGCCCGATCATCTGCCGACGTAAGTCCCGCGGGGCGGAAAGGTTGCGGCGCCGGCGCGCCGGAAATCCGCTGTGCCGTTCCGGTGCGTCGACGAGCTTAACCCTTCGTCAACCATATCTCTTCATTGCCCCTTGTAACTGCTCGTCTGCGGGAATAGTCATCTCCTTTGGGAGGTGGTTCGTACCGGTCCACAAAGAGACCAGACGAGACCACGGGAGGGTGCCATGAAGCACGAGAAAATCGAAGTCGTTCCCGATCTCGTTTCGGCGAGCTATGTCCGCGGGCTGGGCGCCTGCATGCTGGCCAGCCTGGTGATCTGGGCAGCGCTTCTTCTCACGATCCGCTAGGCTCCCCGCGAAGGGGCGGCCCAGGCAGCCGTTCGAACCGGCGCGCCCTGCGCGGGCCGGTGTTCCCGTTCGTTGAATCAAACCGCAAGCGGTTGTTGCTGACCGGCTGCCCGGCCGTGCGACAGGCCGCCTTTCCGCCAAAACCTTGTTGTCCCATTCGTGAACGATTCGTGAATATATAACGGGTTAATAATTTTTTTACCAAGTGGGACCCATCTAGGGGTCAGGCGTTATGTACGGCGTGGAAGTGCAAATGAATCGTTGGAGTGCCCCTCAGCGGGCGGCTCCCTTCGCTCGTGTCGCGAAGCGGCCGCTACGATTGCGGCTCTACGCGCTGCTGATGGCGCTCGACTGCGCGTGCATCCTGGCTTCCTTCGCCATCGCCGGCGGGGTTCGCTTCGGATCGGTGTTCGTCGACGGCTGGGCGGGGGTGACCGCATCGGTCACCGCATTGTTCCTTCTGTCCGCCGTTTCCACTGGTGCCTATTCGCTGGACGTGCTCCGCCACCCGAGCCGCGGCGTCGCCCGCGCGGTCGGCTCGGTGCTGCTCGCCTTCGCGATGCTGTTCCTGCTGTTCTTCTTCCTAAAGGTCGACCAGCGCCTGTCGCGCATCATGACCGGCACTTCGCTGCTGCTCGCGACCGGCGCGGTGACCATCGTCCGCCAGCTGGTCGGCGATGCGCTCCGCCGCCGCCACCATGGCCAGTTCACCACCGAGATCCTGCTCAGCGATCGTAGCGGAATTCGCGAGCGCGACGGCTTTCTGGTCGTCGATGCGGCGACCGAGCGGCTGACCCCGACTCCGAGCGACGCCGCGGCGCAGATCCATTTCGCCGAAATGCTTCAGGGCGCCGACCGCGTGGTCGTCGCCTGCCCGGCGGACACCGCCCCGCAGTGGTCGCAGATGCTCAAGTGCACCGGCATCCAGGGCGAGGTCCTGTCGAGCGACTTCGACCATCTCGCGCCGCTGGGCGTGTCCAAGGTAGACGGTCACACCACCCTGGTGGTCTCGTCGGGCCCGCTCAACGCCCGCCAGCGGCTGGCCAAGCGCGCGCTCGATCTTGCGATCAGCCTGCCGCTGCTGCTGTTCATCGCCCCGGTGCTGCTCGGCATCGCGCTGGCGATCAAACTCGAGAGCCGCGGCCCGGTGTTGTTCAAGCAGCCGCGCGTCGGCCAGGGCAACACCATGTTCAACATCCTCAAGTTCCGCAGCATGCGGAACGAGCGGACCGACATCCACGGCAACCGGTCGGCCAGCCGCGACGACGACCGGGTCACCCGCGTCGGGCGGATCCTGCGCCGCACCAGCCTCGACGAGCTGCCGCAGCTGCTCAACGTGGTGCTCGGCTCGATGAGCATCGTCGGGCCGCGCCCGCACGCGTTGGGCTCGCTCGCCGGCGACCGCCTCTTCTGGCACGTCGACGAGCGCTATTGGCAGCGCCACGCGATCAAGCCGGGGATCACCGGGCTGGCCCAGGTCCGCGGCTTCCGCGGCGCTACCCACACCCGCGAGCACCTGACCTCGCGGCTGCAGGCCGATCTCGAATATCTGTCCGGCTGGTCGATCTGGCGGGACATCTCGATCCTGGTGCGCACCCTGCGCGTGGTCGTTCACTCCGAGGCCTATTGAGGCCGGGCGGGACGTCCGGGACGAACTGGAAGGGGCCGTCCGACGGCCCCTTTTTTTGTGCGTCGCGCGGGCGGGAGGGCGCCGGCATCCCTTAGCAGGCGCGGCGAGCGGAACGCGGTTCCTGCGGCTGCGTGCCGAGGGCATGCTGGCAGCCGTCGAGCGACAGCGAAGGTGGGGGGGGGGGCGGTTGGCAGGAAGTTCTGCGGGAGTTCGGCCCTGTTCGACGGCGAGAGCACGGCGGGAAGGTTGGAGCGCTCGCCGAGCAGCGGCGGGGCGGCAGGGGAAAAGACTGGGCGGAACCCGGCGCTCGGCCGGACCCCGACCGGTCAGCTGACCATCAGCACCGCGGGGTTTGCGATCCCCTCGCGGTCGAGCACCTCGACCACGCTCGACAGGTCGCGCAGCGAGGAGACATTCTCCTTCACCGCGAGGATGACGCTGTCCGCGCCGCCGGCAACGCGGCCGACCAGCGAGGGCGGCAGGCTGCCGCAGGCGACGATGATATATTCGAAGCGGTTGGCCAGCGGTTCGATCCGGTGGAACAGCCGCTCGCGCGAGAGCAGGCTCGAATAGTTGGCGACGGGCGCACCGGCGCCGATCAGCGACAGGTTGGGAACCGAGGTCGGCTGGACGAACAGGTGCGGCGGCTCGAGGCTCGATAACAGCTCGGTAACGCCGGGGCTGGGCGACAGCGCGAAACTGTCGTGAAGCCGCGGGCGGTCGAGCCCGGCGTCGACCAGCAGCACGCGATAGCCGCTGCCGGCGCAGGTGATGGCGAGGCTCGCGGTGATGAACGGCGCGTCGGCTTCCGCCTGGGCGCCGCTGACCGCGATCCGGTGCGGGGTGCGCTGGACCGCATGGCCCTTGGCGAGCGTGGTCAGGAGGTTGCGGAGCTCGCCGACGAACTCGGGGGTGAGCGGCCGGGCGAGACCCTCGGCTTCCTCGTTGGCCTGCGCGGCCACGCCGCGGGCGTCGAGCGAGCGTTCGGGGAAGAGGGCGCGATCGCTGCCCCGCTGTGCCGGAACCAGCTTGCTGGTCTGGAGACGCATCAGCTGGATGCTCCTTCGAGGAGGCGCGGGCCGGCCGGGCCGGAGATCGCCACCGGGCCGGGCCGCGGCAGCGCGATGCGGCCGACGACCTGAACCCCGAGGCGGCGCTCGATGCCGCCCCAGCTGCGGACCCGCGGGTTGATAAACTCGAGCACGATCGCTGCGATGGTGCCGAGGATGGCGCCGAGCAGCAGCGCGAGCAGCATCGTCATGCCGACCTTGGGCGAGCTCGGGAACAGCGGCGGCGAGGCATGGTCGAGCACCTGCACGTCGGTCAGCGGGACATTGCCCTGCAGCCGCATGCGGGTGAGCCGCTGGTCGAGGTCGTTGTAGTTGCGCTGCGCGGTGTCGAACTCGTTCTTAAGCCGGTTATACTGGGCGAAGTTGGTGCCCATCTTCATCATCCGCGCATTCTGCTGCGAGGTCAGCGAGCGGAGCCGGTTCTCGCTCGCCGCCGCCGCCGCGCGCTCGGCCGCTGCCTCGGCGTTGCGCGAACCGCTGAAGGTGCCCGACGCGTTGGACAGTTCCGAGTTGAGCTTGGACTGAAGCGTCGAGAGCTGGGCCTGGGTCCGCTTCACGTCCGGATAGTCGGGACCGAACATCGCCTGTAGATCGGCCAGCTTGCCGCTCGTCTCCGAGATCTGCTGGCGGATGCCCTGCACGACCTGGCTGCGCTCGGCGTCGCCGCGCGCCTGGGCGCCGGAGAAGTTGGACTGGCGGGCGGCTGCCGACTTGGCTTCGGCTGAGGCGAGCTGAGTGACCATCTCGGCCATCTGCGTGCCCTCGGTCGACATCGCGTTGTCGTTGGTGATCCCGGTCTGCTTGACGAAGTCGCTGAGCGTGTTCTGCGCCTCGATGACCCGGCCCTTGGCCTGAGTCAGCTGCCCGGCGAGCCAGTTGGAATAGGCGCGCGCGGGCTGGGTGCGGAGCCTGTACTGCGAGTCGACTGACGCCTGCGCGAAGGCGTTGGCGATCTGCGCCGCGTCCTTGGCGTTCTTGGCGGTGCCGCGGATCTCGAGGATGTCGGTGTCCTTGCCCGGCGTGACCGAGAGCTGGCCGAGCATGACCTGCGCCAGCCAGTCGCCGTAGGGCTGGCGGCCGGAGGTCTGCTTCTGCCAGGCCTGCACATAGCCCGGGTTCTTGTCATAGCCGGCAATCACCGCCGCCTGGGTGGCGACGTTGGGCGAGCGGATGAGGTCGGCCTGGGTTGCCATCGCGTTGCGCGTCTGGTCCGGCGACAGCGGGTTGTCCTCGGCCTTGATCGGGTCGGGCGCGCGGCTGTCGAGCAGCAGGCTGGCCGACGCGGTATATTTGCGCGGCGCGGTGCCGATGTAGAGGATCGCCAGCAGGCCGATAACGCCGGTTACCAGCGCCACGAGCTTCCAACGGTAGCGGACCGCGTCGATCCAATCGAGAAAGCTATACATTCTGACGGTCCTTGCGGGCGGGCCGCTCCTTGAGCGTGTCGCGGTGGACGAGTTCGACCAGCGCGATGAAGAATTCGGGGGCGGTGGAATCGCGGAAGGAGACGCTTTCGCCGTCGATCACCAGTGCCTTGCCGAACCCTTCGACGAGGCCCGGCTCGATGGTCGGGAGGGTGTGGTCGCGGCCGTCGACATGGTCCGCCTCGCCGCCGAACGCCAGTCGGCGGGCGACCTTGACGTACGGGCCGGGGTTGCCGGAGCGACCGGCAGCGAGCGCTCGGAAGATCGCGGCGTCTTCCTCGTTGAACGAGGCCCACTCGACGAACGCCTGGCGAAGGCCGGAGATGACGTGCACCTCGGTGATCACCGTGTCGCCCTGCTGGTCGGCACAGATCGCGCTGTGCATCCCGAACAGGCGGGCGTGATAGGGCGAGCCGCACGAGACGCGCTCGAGCATGGTCCGGGCGTCCTGGTCGAAGCTCATCCCGCACCGGCTCGAGCACTGGTCGAGCAGCGCGTCGATCGACTCCGCGGTGAGCGGCGAGGTCGAGACGCGGGTGACGTGGCGGATCAGCGAAGGGTGGCCCTGAACGACGTCGGCGAACACCGAGCGGCCGCCGACGAGCACGAAGCGTACCGGCAGGCGCGCGTCGGAGATCAGCTTGAACAGCGAACTCAGCTTCCAGTGGAGGTCGGGGTCGCTGATCCGGTCGAACTCGTCGAGAACGACGATGACCTGGCTGTAGCGGACCATCGACATGATCGTCACCGCCTGATGCGGCGTGCTGTCGGTGTCGAACTCGAGCACGCGCTGCTCGAACGCCTTCACCGCGTCGGCGTCGACCGACGAGAAGGGGATCTGCTCGAGGTAGGAGCGCATCAGCTGGCCGAAAGTCGTCCCGTCGTCGCATGCCGAGTAGAGGACGACGATGCCCTGCTGGTCGGCGTACATGCCGAACACCCGGACCAGTGAGGTCTTGCCCGAGCCGCGCGGGCCCGAGACGATGCCGTGGTTGCGGCGGTAGAGAACGCCGCTGAGCAGGGCTTCGACCTCGTCCTCGCGGCCGCGCAGGTCGCCCGGCTCGCCGACCGGCTGCGAGACGTCGAACGCGGTGTAGATGCGGTCGAGACGGCTTTCGCCCATCCGTGCGAGCGACGCCAGCGCGGTGCCCGGCTCTGCGGGTCGCGCCATCGGCAGGATGTCTTCTGCGACAGGAGCGGCGGCCAAGGGTGGAGTCTCCACGTTGCTGTCCGGATCACCGGCATTGTTGAAACGTTCGGCTGCGAACTGGGTCACCGTTGAATACCATTTCATAAGTTCGTTGCCCCCCGCCGCCGTTGTCCGTCAGCCGGTGCCTGGTTCCACGCCGACGCCCCGGTGCCCCCGACCGGGCGGCGCCAACGCACCGCGGAAGAGAAGCGACCAACGCGGCGGCGGGCATACCTTGCCCTTCGACGATCCGAGTTCCCGAAACGATGCAGCTTTTGCGCAGTTCCGGCGACGAGGCGAGCGGATCGTCCGCCGACCTGTCCCAAAATGATCATATGCGGCTCCCCGCGACCTTCTGGCGCATCGCCCGAGCCAGGAAGGTGAGGTTGCCGACCACGTAGCGGCCGAACAGCCGGCGCGGCTCGTGCGCGAGGCGATAGGCCCATTCGAGGCGAAGCTTGCGGACCGACATCGGCGCGCGCGGAATCCGTCCCGAGCAAAAGTCCAGCAGCGCGCCGATGCACAGGACCGGGACCCCGATCTCGGCGACATGGCGCTTGCCCCAGATCTCCTGGCGCGGCTGGCCCATCCCGAGAAGAACGAGGTTGGCGCCCGAGGCGCGGATCCGGCGAACCAAGTCGGCGCTGTCCTGGTCGCGGAAGAAGCCGTGCTGGACACCGACCACGCGGACGTTGCGGAAGCCCTTCTCGAGCACCGCGGCGGCCTCCTCGGCAATCCCCGGCTTGCTGCCGACCAGGAACAGCCGGAGCGGCTGGTCGGTCTCGCCGAGCAGAAAGGGGGTGAAGTCGGTGCCGTTCAGGTTCTCCTTGAACGGCTGGCGGAACAGCGCTCGGCTGGCGATGTCGACGCCAAAGCCGTCGTTGAGCACCAGCGCGCCGTCGAGCGCATCGCGGAGGGCGGGGTCGCGCTGCGCGAGGTTGGCGGTGTGCGCGTTGCAGAAGCCGACCAGCAGCGGCTGGCGGCGCGCCGCGGCGGAGAGGATCTGCGCCGCCGCCGAGTGGCGGTCGGTGACGTCGACCGTCACCGCGCCGATGCGGCGCCGGGTCCGCCCGATCACCCGGTCATAGACGTCGTCGAACTGGTCGACCACGTCGGGCCAGGCGAAGGGCGCCACCGCCGCCTCGACCGCCGCGGCGTCATGGTCGGCGGTGAAGCGCGCATAGGCGGAATCGAGCGCCGAATGGCTGGCCGCCCAGCTCGTCGGGTCGGCGAAGTCGACCAGCAGGCCGTAGCCGAGCCGGTCGATGGTGTCGGCGAAGGGCGGAATGTCGCTGAGCAGCGGGAACAGGCCCGCGCTGGCGCCCTCGACCGCGGCCAGCCCGAACCCCTCGTAGGAGGAGGCGCAGACATAGAGGCCGCTGCAGCCGATCAGCGCGCGAAGCTCCTCGTCGCTCGGGCTGGGGTGAAGCTCGACCCGCTCGCCGATCCCGGCGGCACGGGCCCGCTCGCGCAGCGCGTCAGGGTCGACCCCCATGGGCTTGCCGGCGATCAGCAGGCGCGCCTCGGCGCGGTCGCCGGCATAGCCGGCGAACCAGTCGACCACCCGTTCCAGCTCCTTGTTGGGAGCGAGCCGGCCGAAATAGATGAAGGTGCGGCTGCCGCGCTTCGCCGCGCCGGCGAACTTGTCGACGTCGACCGCATTGGGGATCAGCTTCAGGCGCTCGTCGGTGATGCCCCTGAACGTTTGTTCATCCTCGGCGCTGCACGCGGTCACCGCGCCATATTGGCACAGCGAAGCGCGGGTGATGGTGTGGAACCAGGCGCGCTTGAGCTTCTGCGCGAAGCGGGTGTGGAAGAAGCCGCCATGGGTGGTAAGCACCATCGGTCGGCGATGGATCGGCGCCGTGGCGGCGAGATAGTCGGAAAGGAAGTCCACCGCATGGACATGGATCACGTCGGCGTCGCGGACATGCGGGAGCACGCCCGGTGCGAGCGGATAGCGGCGCGACCCGCGAAAGGGGACACGCACGATCTCTACCCCACGCAGCATGCCGCGCGGCGGAAGCGGGCCATTCTCGCCCGAATCGAAGATGCGATCGAGCGTGACCACGCGCACCCGGTGGCCGCGGACGACCTGCCGAGTGGCGAGCTGCTCGACGAAGTTCTCCAGTCCCCCGACACCCGGGTGGAACTGGCGAACGACGTGAACGATTGTGAGCGCGGGTTCCTGCGTCATCGCGGCCAGATAAGTTGTGCTTGATGCCCCTAACCTGAACAATACGCTTCGAAACCGAAACGGTTTCGGGACGTTGATCGATTTATTCTGCAGTGCACAATTTCGGGACAGTGCGTTCGGAGCGGTTGCGCTCTCGCGGGGAGAAGGCAGTTGCCGGCGCATGATCGGTGGGACGTTTTGAACGCGCGCGAGCCGGGGTTTCCGGCTGCCCCGACGGGCGTCCGCGGGTGAGGGAGACGAACGCCGGAGCGGCGGCCACCAGCCTCCGCTCGACTCCGCCGCCGCGCTTGCTGATTGTCACTGGGCAGCATTTCGCGACCCAGCCGCGGCGAGTCGACCTCCACTTCATGGCCGACGCGCTGGTCCGCCGCGGCGTTCCTGTCGACTTCCTCTCGGTTCGGCTCAGCCTCCTCAGCAAGCTGGCAAGGGACGATCGGTGGGGGTTCGCGCGGACGCGCCGGTGGAATCGCTGGAACCGGATCGGGCCGCTTCAGGAGGAATATATCTGGTTCCGGCTGGTCCATGCCGCGCGGACCCGCTCGCCGATGCTCAACCGCTGGTCGGCGGGGATCGAGCAGGGCGCCGCGATCCCGCCGGCGGTGCGTGCCCGGCTGACCGGCTACAGCGACATCCTGGTCGAGAGCGGGGCGGCGCTGTTCCTGCTGCCCAGGCTGCGCCGGCTCGCCCCGCAGGCACGGATCATCTACCACGCTGCCGACCGGCTGGAGACGATCGGCGCGCACCCGCGGCTCGGCGGGATTTTGCGCGACCATGCCGGCGACATCGACCTCGTCCATGTCGTCGCCGAGGCGCTGCGCAGCGAGGTGCCGCACCAGCAGGTCGTCTACCTTCCCCACGGCCTGTCCAAGGAGGCCTTCGCCGCGGTGGACGCGCCGTCGCCGTTCGCCGGCTCCCGCAACGCCGTCTGCGTCGGCGACATGCTGTTCGACGCGGACGCGGTCGAGACGATGGCCCGCGCCTTCCCCGACTGGACCTTCCACCTCTTCGGGCGCAAGGCGAGGACCGGGTCGGCGCTGCCCAACGTCGTCGCCCATGGCGAGCGGCCGTTCGACGAGATCGCCGGCTACATCCGCCACGCCGACATCGGGCTCGCGCCCTATCTCGACGAGCGCGACGCCGACTACATCAGCCAGTCCAGCATGAAGATGATCCAGTACAGCTATATGCAATTGCCGATCGTGGCGCCCGCCTTCGCCGCCGCCGGGCGCGACCATGTCTGCGCCTATACGCCGGGCAACCCGGAGAGCATCGTCGCCGCCTTCGAGCGGGCGACTCGCTTCGACCGCGCGCGGATCGACCAGGACGGGATCCTCAGCTGGGACGAGAAGGTCGCCCGGCTCTTCCCCGCAGCCGGGCGCTGAGCCGGTGAGCGACGGAGGGACACCGGCGGCGCCGGTCAACTATCGCCGGGCCGCGCTCGGCGGCGCCGCGGTGACGGGACTTGGGACGCTGACCAAGGCGTCGCTCCAAGTCGCCGCGATCATCGTCCTCGCCCGGCTGCTGACGCCGGCGGACTTCGGGATCATGGCGATGGTCTTCCCGATCATCGCCTTCGCGCAGGTGCTGCAGGATGCCGGGCTGGGTTCGGCGGTGCTGCAGCGCAGCGAGATCAGCGAGCCCGAGCTGGCGACCATGTTCTGGCTCAACGCCGCGGTCGGGATCGTGCTCGCGCTCCTGTTCCTGGCGGTGTCGCCGTTCGTCGCCGACTTCTACCACGAGCCTCGGGTCCAGGCGCTGACCGCGGCTTCCGGCACGCTGCTGCTGCTCGCCGCGCTGGCGGTCCAGCCGCGCACCATCCTCAACCGCAATCTCCGCTTCACCACGCTGGCGATCAGCGACGCGCTGTCGCTGCTGGTCGGGACGCTGCTGGCGTGCGGGGTGGCATGGCTGACCGGTTCCTACTGGTCGATCTTCCTGCTGAGCTTCGGCGCCTCGGCGACCGAGTGCGTCTTCGCCTGGGCGCTCGCCGGATGGCGGCCGACCGTCCGCGCGCCGCTCCACAAGGTGATGGACCTGGTCCGCTTCGGCGGCCACATGACCCTGTCGAACATCGCCGGCTACTTCTCGCGCAACCTCGACAATATCCTGATCGGGCGGGTGTGGGGCGCGACCGCGCTCGGCTTCTACGAGCGGGCCTACAAGGTCGTGCTGATGCCGGTGCTGTTCGTCCACATGCCGCTGTTCCGGCTGATGGTGCCGATTCTCAGCCGCACCCGCGACGAGCCGGAGCGCTACCGCCGCCAGTATTTGCTCTCCTATCAGCTGTCGCTGCTGCTGACCGTTCCCGGGCTGACCCTGCTCGCGTCGGCGACCACCATCGTCGTCGGGCTGGTGATGGGACCCAAGTGGATCACCGGCGCGCCGATCTTCGCCTGGCTGGCGCTGACCGGGCTGTTCCAGCTCGTCACCGGGCCGATCGCGATGATGTTCGTCAGCCAGAACCGCCCGCGCGCGGCGCTGGTCTCGAGCGTGGTGTCGAGCATCTACACGGTGGTCGCCTTCCTGATCGGGATCCGCTGGGGCGCGGTCGGGGTAGCGATGGCCTACGCGATCAGCGAGGGCATCCGCACGCCGCTGATGGTCTGGTACGCGACCAGCGAAGGTCCGATCCGGTTCAAGGACGCCACGGCAACGACGCTGCCCTTCGTCCTGGCGGCGATCGTCTGTTTCGTCCTGACGCGCGGGCTGCTGCTGACGCAACTGGACGAAACAAGCCCGCTGTTGTTCACGGTGACGACAGGCATTCTACTTTATCTGGTCACCATTCCTATCCTGATGATCAATCATGCCGGACGTGAATTTCTACGGGAGATCTTCACGGCCGTGGGCAACATGTTGCGACGGTTCCGCAAGCCGGGTCTGTCGACTCCGCCCTCCGCCTGACTGTCCCGTGACGGGGCGGACACCGTTGCGGACATGGAACGCTGTCAGGCGAGGGACGTTCGTTAAACCGGCCTTCAAGGCCTCCAGATCAATAGGGCGGGTCGCCATGAAACATCATTCCGCAGCGCTGCCGCTTGTCGCCGCAGCTGTCCTCCTGTCGGGCTGCGCCGGGAGCCCCACGCTCGGGAGCGGCAGCAGTGCCGTGACCGTTTCCCAGGCGCTCCCCGCGCCGGACGCGACCATCAGCACGGTCGATTTCTCCAATTACCGGATCGGCCCGCGCGACCAGCTCAGCGTCGAGGTGTTCGGCGCGCCCGAGCTCAAGCGCGAGGGCGAGGTCGACGCGGCCGGCAACCTGTCGCTGCCGCTGGTCGGCACCGTCGCGGTCGGCGGCAAGACCCCCGGCGAGGTGCGCGACATCGTCACCACCCAGCTGCGCGGCCGCTACATCAAGGACCCGCAGGTCACGGTCAACATCACCAAGGCGGTGGGGCAGAGCATCACCGTCGACGGCGCGGTGCGCGAGCCCGGCACCTATCCGGTGCTCGGGCGGATGACGCTGCAGCAGGCGATCGCGGCGGCCAAGGGCTCGTCCGACCTCGCCAACCTCGACAATGTGGTCGTGTTCCGCAACGTCAACAACCAGAAGATGGCGGCGCTGTTCAGCCTCAAGCGGATCCGCGCCGGGCAGATGCCGGACCCGCTGGTCTACGGCAACGACATCGTCGTGGTCGGCGAGAACGCCACCCGGCGCTTCCTGCGCGACCTTGGGTCGGTCCCGCTGCTCGGCAATTTCGTCCGTTTCCCGATCTAGCGTCGGGACCCGACATGACCAGCAACCAGGTGCGCCCGGTCATCCTCTCGGGGGGATCGGGCACACGGCTCTGGCCGGTATCGCGCGCCAGCTTCCCCAAGCAGCTGCTGCCGATCGGGTCGGAGACGTCGATGCTGTGCGCGACCGCCGAGCGGGTGCGCGGCAGCGGCTTCGCCGACCCGATCGTGGTGGCGAGCGAGGAGCATCGTTTCTTCGTCCGCAAGCAGCTCGAGAAGGCGGGCGTCGCGGTCGCCGCCATCCTGCTCGAGCCCGAGGGCCGCAACACCGCGCCGGCGGCGACCCTTGCCGCCGCCTTTGCCGGGCGCGACGACCCGGCCGAGCTGCTCCTGCTGCTTCCGTCCGACCATGTGATCGAGGACGCCGACGGCTTCCGAGCGGCGGTCGAGGCGGCGATCCCCTATGCCCGCGACGGCGGGATCGTCACCTTCGGGGCACGGCCGAGCGACGCCAACACGCAATATGGCTATATCGAGTATGAGGCCGGCAACGGCGATGGCGCCGCGGCCAAGCCGATCCGCCGCTTCGTCGAGAAGCCCGACCGGGACACCGCCGCCGCCTATCTCGAGCAGGGCAACTACCTGTGGAATGCGGGTATCTTCCTGTTCCGCGCCGACAGCTTCCTCGCCGAGGTCGAGCGGTGGATGCCGGAGACGCTGGAGGCAATTCGGCGCGCGCTCGAGGCGAGCCAGCAGGACGGAAGTTTTGTCCGCCCCGAGGCGACCGCCTTCGCCGGCACCGAGAAGATCTCGCTCGACTATGGGATCATGGAGCGGACCGACCATGGCTTCGTCGTCCCGATCGACATCGGCTGGTCCGACGTCGGCTCGTGGGAGGCGCTGTGGCGGATCTCCGCCAAGGACGGCGCGGACAATGCGATCAAGGGCGAGGTCGTCGCGATCGATACGTCCTCCTCGCTGCTCGAGAGCCATCCCGGCGCGCCGGCGATCGCCACCGTCGGGGTCGAGAACCTCGCCGTGATCGCGGTCCGCGACGCGGTGTTCGTCGCTCCGCTGGAGCGGGCGGTGGAGGTCAAGCAGGTGGTCGAGCGGTTGGAGCGCGAACGCAACTCGATCGCCGTCGAGCCGTCGCGGATGGTGCGTCCGTGGGGCAGCTACGAGACGGTCGAGCGGGGCCCGCGCTTCCAGGTCAAGCGGATCGTCGTCGACCCGGGCGGCCGGCTGTCGCTGCAGATGCATCATCATCGCTCGGAGCACTGGATCGTGGTGCGCGGGACGGCGGAGGTGACGATCGGCGACGAGGTCCGGCTGCTCCACGAGAACCAGTCGACCTACATCCCGGTCGGCTGCACCCACCGGCTCGCCAATCCGGGCAAGATCCCGCTCGAACTGGTCGAGGTGCAGTGCGGGGCCTATCTCGGCGAGGACGACATCGTGCGGGTCAGCGACGTTTACGGCCGAAGCTGAGCGCCGCCAGCGAGCGGCGACAACCTGTTGGCCGATGACGCGTTGAAGCCGGCAGACATGGGATTGTTTCGGAGCGCCCGACCGTGACCGGACCGAACGACAGCGAGAATCATTACCAGACGCTAGGCGTGAGTCCGGGCGCGACGACGGAGGAGATTCGGAGCGCTTTCCTCCACCTCTTCCAGCGTCACCGCGACCGCCCGGGGTTCAGCGATCCCGAACGGGTCGGCCGCGCGCGCCGGATCAACATCGCCTATGCGACGCTCGGCGATCCGGTGCGGCGCCGCGCCTACGACGAGTCGATCGGCCTCGGCGCGCTCGCCGCGGCGGCGCCGGGGGCCGCCATCCCCGCCGACGTGATGCCGGGCGAGCGGCAGGACATGATGGCGACTCCGACCGCCCAACCGCTCGCCCGGGAAGCGCCGGCCGAGCGGCCATTGCGGGCCGAGCGGCGCGAGGCCGCGGCGGCGGCTGCTGCGACCCCGGCAACGGCTGCGACCGCTCCCGTCGTGGAGGAGCCGGTCGAAACGGACGGACGGCGGCCGTGGGTGCCGGTCGCGATCGCGGCGGTGCTGGTGCTGCTCGCCTCGCTGCTCGCCGCCTATATCCTGTTGCCGCGGTCGGACCAGCGGGGCCGGCAGGTCGCCGCCAACGACCGCGCCCGTTCCGCCCCGGCCACCGGACAGCCGGCGCTGCCCGGGCCGGTCGCGAGCGCCCCGCCGGGCAGTGCGCCGGCAGCCAACGCAAGTGCGCCGGAGATCGCGTCGCAGCAGGGCGGCGGCGAGGGCAGCATCGTCGCCGCTCCGCCCAGCGAGGTTACCCCACCGCGCGACACGACGACCGACGCCGCAAACCGCACCGCGGAAGGTCGCGCGCGCGAACCGCAGCGGACCGCCGAGGCGAGCATCCCCGCGCTTCGGCCGCCGCCGCCGACCAGCCAAGCCGCGCCGGATCGCGGGCGGGATCAGCAGGTGGCGTCGGACAACGCTCCCGCCGCCGAGTCGCCTTCGCCTGCACCCGCGCCCGCCGCCGAGCCGCCGCCTCCGCCCCCGGCGCGGGTCGATCGCAGCCGCGCCGCTCGCTACGCCGGCGGCGGCCTCGTCGACAGCGACAATCCGCGCGGGCGCTACGCCGGCACGGTGCGGGTGTTGTTCACGGTGCAGCCCAACGGGCGGGTGAGCAATTGCCGCCCGACCGAGGGCAGCGGGGATCGCGGGCTCGACTCGCTGACCTGCCAGTTGGTCGAGGACCGGCTGCGGTTCAACCCGGCGCTGAATGCCGACGGCGAGCCGGTCAGCAGCCAGGTCGGGACCAGCTATACCTGGGGTCGCCGGCCGCGCCGGCGCTAGCTCAGGCCGGGCGTTCGGCCGCGGGGCTCGCCGCCGCGATCGCGCGGACCCGTTCGATCACCGCGGCGAAATGCTCGTCCATCTCGCGCATCACCCGCGCCGCTTGAGGCTCGTCGCCGATAGTCGCGAGATAGCGCGAGACGTTCCCGGCCTGATCGAGCAGGTCGGCGGTGCCGACTGCCGGGCCGACCAGCCGGGCGAGGTGGAGGACGGGAACCAGCGCGCAGTCCGCCGCGCCGATCCGGTCGCCGACGGCGTAGCGCTGGTGTGCGGCGAGCAGCCGGTCGAGCGCGGCGAACCCGAGCGCCGCCTGGGCCCGGCCAGCGGCCACGACCGCCTCCGGGCCTCCCGGCACGAAGATGAGATGCACCAGCATCGGCCGGACGCCCGCGGCGATCTCGCCATAGGCGATGGCGGCGAGCTCCTGGACCCGGGCCCGTGCTAGCGGCGTCGCCGGCATCAGCGACGGCCCGGGCAGGATCTCGTCGAGATAGGCCGCGATCGCCGCCGATTCGCAGATGTGCTCGCCCTCGTCGGTGACCAGCAGCGGGATCCGCCCGGCCGGGCTGATCGCCTTGAACGACTCGCTCCCGGTTCCCCCCGGCGCGGGCTGCACGTCCAGCTCGACGCCCTTCAGCCGGGCGGTCATCATGACCCGCTGGACGAAAGGCGAAGCGAGGCTGCCGTAGACGTGCACGGAGCGGAGCCTAGTGGAGGCCCAGCGCGGTGCGGTAGGTTTCCATCAGCGCGTCGGCCTCCTGGCGGGCGTGCGCCTCCAGCTTGCGGAGCGCGACGATCTTGCGCATCGTCTTGACATCGTATCCGTTCGACTTGGCCTCGGCGTAAACGTCCTTCACGTCATCCGCGATGCCCTTCTTCTCTTCCTCGAGCCGCTCGATCCGCTCGATGAACAGCCGCAGCTGTTCGGCCGCGACATTGTCTTCCGCCATGTTGTCCCCTTCGCTCGTTCCAAAATGCGAGGCGGCGACTTAGGCGAGCGTTTCGCCACGCTCAAGCCGGTTGAACCACGGGCACAAGCGGCTATGGGGCAGTCTCGCAACACAGGAGTGACAGGTGGCGGCTTCGATGGGCCCGCGCGGGCGCAAGGTGAGGGTTCTCGCGACTCTCGGCCCGGCCAGCGACACGCCCGAGATGATCGAGGCGTTGTTCCGGGCCGGCGCGGATGCGTTCCGAATCAACATGAGCCATGGCGACCAGTCGGCCAAGGCCAAGCTGGTGGAGGCGATCCGAGCGCTGGAGAAGAAGTTCAGCCGGCCGACCACCATCCTGTTCGATCTGCAGGGACCCAAGCTTCGGGTCGGCCGCTTCGCCGACGGATCGGTGATGCTCGAGCCGGGACAGCGCTTCTGCTTCGACACCTCGGCCGAGCCGGGCAACGAGCAGCGCGTCCAGCTGCCGCATCCCGAGCTGTTCGCCGCGGTCCACGAGGGCGACCGGCTGCTGATCGACGACGGCAAGATCCGCCTCCGGGTTGCCACCGCCGAACCCGACTATATCGAGACGATCGTCGAGGTCGGCGGGCAGGTCAGCAACTCCAAGGGCGTCAACGTCCCCGACGTTCTGGTGCCGATCCCGGCGCTCACCGAGAAGGACCGGTCGGACCTTCAGTTCGCGCTCGAGCAAGGTGCGGACTGGATCGCGCTGTCGTTCGTCCAGCGCCCCGAGGACGTCGCCGAGGCGCGCGAGCTGATCGGCGACAAGGCCGGGCTGATGGCCAAGATCGAGAAGCCCGCGGCGCTCGACCGGCTCGACGAGATCCTCGAGCTGACCGACGCGGTGATGGTCGCCCGCGGCGACCTCGGGGTCGAGCTTCCGCCCGAGGGCGTGCCGCCGCAGCAGAACCGAATCATCGGCAGCGCGCGCCGGCTCGGCAAGCCGGTGGTGGTCGCGACCCAGATGCTCGAATCGATGATCAGCTCGCCGACCCCGACCCGGGCCGAGGTGAGCGACGTCGCCAACGCCATCTACGACGGCGCCGACGCGATCATGCTGTCGGCGGAAAGCGCGGCGGGGAGCTTCCCGCTGCAGTCGGTCGAGATGATGGACCGCATCGCCCGCTCGGTCGAGCAGGACCCGATCTACAAGGGCCGGATCCATTTCACCGAAACGCCGGCCGAGGCGACCGCGGCGGACGCGCTCTCGGACTCGGCGGCGCGAATCGTCGACACGATCAAGATCGCGGCGATGGCCTGCTTCACCTCATCCGGGTCGACCGCGCGGCGGATGGCACGCGAGCGGGCGACGGTGCCGCTGCTGGTGATGACCGCCAGCATGAAGGTAGCACGGCGGTTGGGGCTGCTGTGGGGTAGCCACGCGGTCCACACCCGCGACGTGGCGAGCTTCGAGGAGATGGTCGCCAAGGCCAAGCGGATGGCGCTGCGCCACAAGCTGGCCGGCGCAAGCGAGCGGATCCTGATTACCGCCGGCGTGCCGTTCGGGCGCTCGGGCTCGACCAACGTGCTCCACATCGTTCGGCTGACCGGCGAGGAGCTGGACGACTACCAGAACTAGACGGCGGCCTCGCGCAGCAGCGACGGGACCTCGTCGACGATCTCGCGGGCGAGAAAGCCGACTGGGCCGACGCGGTCGCTGAGCCGGCGGCCCGCCTTGCCGTGCAGCCAGACCGACCAGAGCAGCGCGGTGAGCGGCTCGGCGCCGCGCGCGAGCAGCCCGGCGACGATACCCGCCAGCGTGTCGCCGCTGCCGGAGACCCCGAGGCCGGGTGCGCCGCCCTCGTAGAGCCAGGCGCCACCGTCGGGGGCGACGACATGGCTGCTGGCGCCCTTGACCAGGGTCACCGCGTCGTAGCGCCCGGCGCAGCGGCGGCCGCAGCCGAGCGGGTCGGCCTCGACATCGCTGGCGTCGCAGCCGAGCAGCGCCGCCATCTCGCCGGCATGGGGCAGGAGGATCGGCTGCTTGTCGGACCGCCGTGAATCCGCTGCCCGGGCGGGGAGCGAGCGCAGCAGGCCGGCATCGAGCGCCACCTCGGCGCCGCAGGTCAGCAGCGCGGCGGCGAGCTTCTCGCAGGCGTCGCTGGCCAGCATGCCGGGACCGGCGACCACCGCGTCGGCCTTGCCGGCGAGCTCGGCGAGGCGGTCGAGCTCGCCGGGCGCGAACCCGCCGTCGGCCGACTCCTCGATCGCGACGCACATCGATTCGGGCATGGCGATGCCGAGCGCGGGGGCATGGCTGGCGGCGGTCGCGACCTGCAGCTTGCCCGCGCCGGCTCGCATCGCGCCCCGCGCGGCGAGCAGCGCGGCGCCGCCGAGCGAGCGGTCGCCGGCGATGATCAGGAGATTGCCGTGAGCCGACTTGTCGCCGGCTTGGTGGACCGGAAGGGGATGGGCGCGGAGCGCGTCGCGGTCGAGCAACCGCGGCTGGCCGCTCACCGGCTGGCGACCATCTTGTCGGGCTCGGAGGTGACCGGCGCATTCTCCTGCTCGAGCGGCGCGGCGTGGTTCCACAACGCCAGCTTGGGCGCGCAGGCCAGTTCCTCCGTCTCGAAGTCGAAGGCGCAGATGCCGCAGTTGAGGATCTCGGCCTGCTTGTCGATCGAGAGGATGTCCTGCTCGCTCAGTTCCTCGAGGATGTAGCGCATGCACAGCACCACCACCTGGTGGCAGACGATCAGCACCCGCTTGCCGCTGTATTGGAGGTTGATGCTGTTGAGCGCGCTGCGCAAGCGGAGAATGACGTCGGCCCAGCTCTCGCCGCCCGGGGGGCGATGATAGAACTTGCCGAGCCGGGTGCGGTGCGCCGCCTCCTCCGGATATTGCTGGCGAATCCCAAGCGTGGTCAGCCCGTCGAACACGCCGAACTCGCGCTCGCGCAGTCGCTCGTCGATGACGGTGCGCGCCTTGCCGCCGCTCCGCCCGCCCGCCTCGCAGATCGCCTGCGCGGTCTGGCGCGCGCGGAGGTAGGGCGAGGATAGGATGACCTGCGGCTTCTGCTCGTCGGGCAGCGCGGCGAACCAGCGGCCGGCGGCGGCGGCCTGCTCGTGCCCGAGGTCGGACAGCGGCACGTCGACGTCGCGGATCTCGATCCCGATCGTCGCCAGCCCCTGCTCGGTGGCGAGGTCGCGCGCGACGTTGCCCTGGCTCTGCCCATGCCGGACCAGCCACAGCCGCTCCGGCCAGAAGATTTGTTGCTCGGCGTTCATCCGCCCTCCTTCCGACCAACAGACGCACGGGCAAGCGAAGGGGTCCCAAGAAGAAGCCCCGCCGGGGGCAACCGGCGGGGCTTCGGGTACGGTGGACCGGAACGGTCCTTTGACTGGCGGCCCGGAGGACGGCCGCGGGGGATCGATCCCCGTTACATCGCCATTCGAAGTTCGCGGCTGCTGCCCTTGGTCGAGGCGCGGGCCGCATCCATCTTGCGGAAGGTGCTGAGCGCCTGCCCGACGATCTGGTCCATGTTGTAGTAGCGGTAGGTCGCCAGGCGGCCGACGAAGGTCACCCCCGGGGTCGCATCCGCCAGTGCCTCATACTGCTTGAAGAGACGCTGGTTCTCCTCGCGCGGGATGGGGTAGTAGGGATCGCCCTCGGCCGCCGGATATTCCAGCGTGATGCTGGTCTGCGGGTGCACCTGACCGGTCAGATGCTTGTACTCGCTGATCCGGGTGTAGGGGATGTCCGGGCTCGGGTAGTTGACCACCGCGACCGGCTGGAACTCCTCCTTGTCGATCGTCGAATGGACGAACCGCAGCGACCGGTAGGGCAGCTTGCCGAACTTCCAGTCGAAATATTCGTCGATCGGGCCGGTGTAGATGATGTGCGCGGCGTTCACCTCGTCCCGCACGTCGCGGAAGTCGGTGCCGAGCGACTTGTCGATCAGCGGGTGGTCGAGCATCCGCTCGAACATCCGGGTGTAGCCCTCCAGCGGCATGATCTGGTGCACGTCGTTGAAGTAGCGGTCGTCGGTGTTGGTCCGGGTTGGGATCCGGCTGGTCACCTGCTTGTCGAGCTCCGACGGATCAAGGCCCCACTGCTTGCGGGTGTAGCCGCGGAAGAACAGCTCGTAGAGCTCGCGCCCGACGGCGTTGATGACCACGTCCTCCGAGGTGCGAATGTCCTTCACCGGTTCGGCGCGCGAGGCGAGAAAGGCCGCGGCCTCCTCGTCGTTCTTGAGCCCGGCGTTGAACAGCATGTTGAGCGTGGTGCGGTTGATCGGAATTGGCACCAACTGGTCGCGGACGCTGGCGAGCACCTTGTGCTCGTAGGGCCGCCACTCGGTGAACTGCGACAGGTAGGAGACGATCTCGTCGCTGTTGGCGTGGAAGATGTGCGGGCCGTACTTGTGGTAGAGGATGCCCGCCGCATCCTTCTCGTCATAGGCGTTGCCGGCGATGTGATCGCGCTTGTCGAGCATCAGCACGCGGGCGCCATGCTGCGAGGCCAGCCGCTCGGCGAGGACCGAGCCGGCGAAGCCGCAGCCGACGACCAGATAGTCGTACTTGCGCGCGGTCGGCATGTGAGTGGCGACCGAGACCAGCGCCGGACGCTCCGGGGCCGGTTCCTTTTCGATGGCCTGGCTGACCAGCGCCGCCATGCGGGCCTGGGTCGTGTCCCAGCTCATGTCGGCGAGGTGGAGGTCGACCTCGGCGAGCCAGTCGGGGCCCGAGCGCGACAGCTCGAGCGCCTTGTCGATGCCGTCGACGAACTGCTCGGCAGTCCCCGCGATGCGGACGCCGTTGACGCGCTCATAGTGGCGCTTGACGTCGCGGATCGGGGTCGAGACGACCGGGCGGCCGGCGGCCAGATATTCCGGAGTCTTGGTCGGCGAGATGAAGCGGGTCGCCTCGTTGATCGCGAACGGCATCAGGGCGACGTCCCAGCCCGACAGATAGGCCGGAAGCTCGTCGTAGCTCTTGCCGCCGAGATAGTGGATGTTGTCGGCCTTGGGCAGGTCTTCGTCGCTGATCTTCACGACCGGACCGATCATGATGAACTGGAGGTCCGGTCGCATCGCGGCGATCTGGCCGAGCAGCTCGGTGTCGAACCGCTCGTCAAGCACGCCGTAGAAGCCCGCCTTGGGGCCCTTGAAGGCCTGCTGGTCGGCCGGCTCCGCGATCGAGCCGCGAGCCTGCGCGAAATGCGCGCGGTCGACCGACGAGGGGAAGGGGTGGACATTGCCGTGGCGCTGCTTCTTGCTCTCGTAGAGCGAGTAGCCGCCGGTGAAGACGACGTCGGAGCTGGCCAGCAGCTCCTTCTCGAGGTCGAGCAGTTCCTTCGGCGCGAAGCGGAACGCGCTGAGCTCGTCCATCGCGTCATAGACGGTGGCGACCGCGTCGAGATGCCGCGAGAAGGGCAGCATCATCGGGGTGTAGTACCAGCGGATGATCTCGTTCTTGACGGTCGAGGCGACGAACTCGTCGAGCAGACCCTTCAGCACCGTGTTGCGCGCGGTCTCGTCGAGACCGTCGGGAAGGCGCGGGGTGACGATGGTGAGACCGGGCGCGTTGTTGGCCTGGCGGATCTCCAGCGTGGGCGATTCACCGGCGGAAGCGGGGAGCGGCTCTTCCCAGAAGAAGACGGGCTGGGTCTTGGCGAAGCGGCTCATCAGGTGCTGCGGCCGCTGGAAGACGAAATCCCAGCGCAGATGCGAGAAGCAGATGAGGGACGGACGATTGCCGGGCGGCGGGGCTCGATCCCCGCCAAGGCTGCCGGCAGGAACCGGGACGCCATTATACATTGCTCGATACCCTCCTGAAACGATGTCGGAAGCTGAACGGCAGATGTCCGATTCGGGTTCCGTGCAGCAACTTAGATAAGTGAGAATTTCGCTGCAGCGCACAACAAGCTGGCGCTGCTAAATCATTCAAACTTCTGAGAGTCTTAGGTGGTTGTGCAAGGTTCATCTTTCAAGAGGAGCGTTGCAATGCAGCGCGGTTGACGCGCCTTTGCGTGCATGGAACAGCGCTGCTCAGTTCAAAAACGGAGACAAAGCGCATGGCCACCACCATCGAAGAGCTCGACAGCCGGCGCGAGGCCGCTCGGCTCGGGGGCGGCCAGCGGCGGATCGACGCGCAGCACGCCAAGGGGCGGCTGACCGCGCGTGAACGGCTCTCGGTGCTGCTCGACGAGGGCAGCTTCGAGGAGGTCGACATGTTCGTCGAGCACAACTGCGCCGATTTCGGCATGCAGGACCAGAAATATCCCGGTGACGGGGTGGTGACCGGTTCGGGCACGATCAACGGGCGGCTGGTGTTCGTCTTCGCGCAGGATTTCACCGTGTTCGGCGGCTCGCTGTCGGAACGCCACGCTCAGAAGATCTGCAAGATCATGGACGCGGCGATGAAGGTGGGCGCGCCGGTGATCGGCCTCAACGACAGCGGCGGCGCGCGCATCCAGGAGGGCGTCGCGAGCCTCGCCGGCTATGCCGAGGTGTTCCAGCGCAACGTGCTCGCCAGCGGCGTCGTCCCCCAGCTCTCGCTGATCATGGGTCCGTGCGCGGGCGGCGCGGTCTATTCGCTGGCGATGACCGACTTCATCTTCATGGTGAAGGACTCGAGCTACATGTTCGTCACCGGTCCGGACGTGGTGAAGACGGTGACCAACGAAGTGGTGACCCAGGAAGAGCTGGGCGGCGCGGTCACCCACACCACCAAGTCGGGCGTCGCCGACCTCGCCTTCGAGAACGACATCGAGGCGCTGCTGATGGCGCGCGAGTTCTTCGACTATCTGCCGCTGTCCAACCGCCACCCGGTGCCGGTGCGGCCGACCACCGACCCGTGGGACCGCCGCGACGACAGCCTCGACACGCTGATCCCGCCCTCGGCGACCACGCCCTACGACATGCACGAGCTCATCCGGAAGGTCGCCGACGAGGGCGAGTTCTTCGAGGTGCAGCCGACCCACGCCGCCAACATCATCACCGGCTTCTGCCGGATCGAGGGGCACACGGTCGGAGTCGTCGCCAATCAGCCGCTGGTGCTCGCCGGCGTGCTCGACATCAACAGCGCGAAGAAGGCCGGCCGCTTCGTCCGCTTCTGCGACGCCTTCGACATCCCACTGCTGACCTTCGTCGACGTGCCGGGTTTCCTCCCCGGCGTCGGCCAAGAGCATAACGGGATCATCAAGCACGGCGCCAAGCTGCTGTTCGCCTATGCCGAGGCGACGGTGCCCAAGATCACGGTGATCACCCGCAAGGCCTATGGCGGGGCCTATGACGTCATGGCGTCGAAGCACCTGCGCGGCGACTTGAACTATGCCTGGCCGACCGCCGAGATCGCGGTGATGGGCGCCAAGGGCGCGGTCGAAATCATCTTCCGCGGCAAAACGACGGAAGAGATCGCCGAGCGCACCCGCGAATATGAGGAGCGCTTCGCCAACCCGTTCGTGGCGGCAAGCAAGGGCTTCATCGACGAGGTGATCATGCCCCACTCGACCCGCCGCCGCGTCGCGCTTGGGCTCCGCAAGCTGCGCGACAAGCAGCTCGAGAACCCGTGGAAGAAACACGACAACATTCCGCTGTGACGGCTTGAGCGTCGACACCCTGACGGCCGTCATCCTGAACTTGTTTAAGGACCCATTTGCGAAAAGGTCGCAGCGGTTGCCGAATGGGTGCTGAAACAAGTTCAGCATGACGGGATGTGGCGAATCGGCGCTGCCCGTCACAGCGGCGGCAGGCCGAGCCCCGTCGCCAGGTCCAACCATTGCGGATTGTCGCTCTCGACCAGGTTGATCTTCCATTGCCGGTGCCAGTTTTTCAGCTGCTTCTCTCGGGCAATCGCCTCGGGCATGGTTTCGAACTGCTCGTAACGGACGAGATGATGGACGCGGTACCTCGCCGTGAAGCCGCGGACCTGATTGATGCGGTGCTGATAGACCCGGGCGACGAGGTTGGCGGTCACGCCGATGTAGATCGTCCCGTAGGGCTTGCTGGCAAGGATGTAGGTGCAGGGCTCGATCATAGAACCTCACGTCATCCCGAACTTGTTTCGGGACCCATGGCCGAGCAGGCGGATCATGTTGGAAGATGGGTGCTGAAACAAGTTCAGCATGACGCGGAGGGGATAGAGATGGGCCACTACACCGCAACGATCCGCTGGTCCCGCTCCGGCACCGCTTTCACCGATGGCCGCTATTCCCGCGGCCATTCCTGGGCCTTCGATGGCGGGGCGGTCGTGCCCGCGTCCGCCAGCGCCGACAATGTCCCGCCGGGCACTGCCGACCCGGCCGCCGTCGATCCGGAAGAGGCGTTCGTCGCCGCCCTTTCCTCCTGCCACATGCTGTTCTTCCTCGACTTCGCCCGCCGCGCCGGATTTGTCGTCGAAAGCTATGTCGACGAGGCGGAGGGCACGCTGGCAGAGGACGATCAGGGTCGGATGGCGATGACCCTCGTCACGCTCCGCCCGCGCCTTGAATGGAGCGGCGACGAGCCCTCGGTCGATCAGATCACCGACCTGCACCATCGCGCGCACGAAGCCTGCTTCATCGCCAGCAGCGTCCGCACCGAGGTTCGGGTCGAGCCGCGCTGAGGCGCTTGCCATCCGCCCCGCCGAGGCTATGCGCTCGGGGCCAAGCCGCTGACCCGGGAGAGAGAGAGATGAAGACCCGCGCCGCCGTCGCCTTCGAGGCGAAGAAGCCGCTCGAGATCGTCGAGCTGGACCTCGAGGGTCCGAAGGCCGGCGAGGTGCTGGTCGAGATCATGGCGACCGGCATCTGCCACACCGACGCCTATACGCTCGACGGTCTGGACAGCGAGGGCCTGTTCCCCTCGGTGCTTGGCCACGAGGGCGCGGGGATCGTCCGCGAAGTGGGCGCCGGGGTGACCAGCGTCACGCCGGGCGACCATGTCATCCCGCTCTACACGCCCGAATGCCGCCAGTGTAAGTCGTGCCTCAGCGGCAAGACGAACCTCTGCACCGCGATCCGCGCCACGCAGGGCAAGGGGCTGATGCCCGATGGGACCAGCCGCTTCAGCTACCGCGGCCAGACCATCTACCACTACATGGGCTGCTCGACCTTCTCCAACTTCACCGTGCTGCCGGAGATCGCGGTGGCGAAGATCCGCGACGACGCGCCGTTCAAGACCAGCTGCTACATCGGCTGCGGGGTGACGACCGGGGTCGGCGCGGTGGTCAACACCGCCAAGGTGCAGGTCGGCGAGACGGTGGTGGTGTTCGGGCTCGGCGGGATCGGGCTCAACGTGATTCAGGGTGCGCGCCTCGCCGGTGCCGCCCGGATCGTCGGCATCGACATCAACCCCGACCGCGAGGAATGGGGCCGGCAGTTCGGCATGACCCACTTCCTTAACACAAGGGGCATGAGCCGCGAGGAGGTGGTCGCCAAGGTGGTCGAGCTGACCGACGGCGGCGCCGACTACAGCTTCGACGCGACCGGCAACACCGAGGTGATGCGCACCGCGCTCGAGTGCTGCCACCGCGGCTGGGGAACGAGCATCATCATCGGGGTGGCCGAAGCGGGCAAGGAAATTGCGACCCGGCCCTTTCAGCTTGTCACAGGGCGCAACTGGCGCGGGACGGCGTTCGGCGGCGCCAAGGGGCGGACCGACGTGCCCAAGATCGTCGACTGGTACATGGACGGCAAGATCGCGATCGACCCGATGATCACGCACGTGCTCAGCCTCGAGGACATCAACAAGGGTTTCGACCTGATGCATGCGGGCGAGAGTATCCGCAGCGTGGTGGTCTATTAAAAGGAGGGCAAGCATGTTCAGTCATGTGATGGTGGGCAGCAATGACGTCGAGCGGTCGAGGCAGTTCTACGACCGGCTGCTCGGCTCGATCGGCGGCAAGCCGGGCCGGGTCGACGACAAGGGGCGCGGCGCGTGGCGCCACAACGGCAGCGTGTTCATGGTCTCGCCGCCGATCGACGGCCAGCCGGCCACCAACGGCAACGGGATGACGATCGGCTTCACCTGCGACAGCCCGGAGCAGGTCGACGCCTGGCACCAGGCAGGCGTTGAAGCCGGGGGCACGGCGATCGAGGATCCGCCCGGCTATCGCGAGAACGCGTTCGGCAAGCTCTACCTCGCCTATCTGCGCGACCCCGACGGCAACAAGCTCTGCGCGCTGCACCGGCCGGCGCAATAGGCATGGACATCGTCAGCGAGGTGCGCTCGCACGGCGGGCGGCAGCTCGTCTGCAAGCATCGCTCGACGGCAACGGAGACGGAGATGGTCTTCTCCGTCTTCCTGCCCCCGCAGGCGGAGCAGGGCGGCCGGCTGCCGATGATGTGGTATCTGTCAGGGCTGACCTGCACCCACGCCAACGTCACCGAGAAGGGCGAGTATCGCGCCGCCTGCGCCGAGCACGGGCTGGTCCTCGTCGCGCCGGACACCAGCCCGCGCGGGGAGGGCGTCCCCGACGATCCGGAGGGCGCGTGGGACTTCGGGCTGGGCGCCGGCTTCTACGTCGACGCGACCGAAGTGCCGTGGGCGGCCAATTACCGGATGTGGAGCTATGTCACCGCGGAGCTGGCGGCGCTGGTCGAGGCCGAGTTCCCGGTCGATCCGGCGCGGCAGGGGATCACCGGCCACTCGATGGGCGGGCACGGCGCGCTGACGATCGCGCTCAACCATCCGGAGTGGTTCCGCTCGGTCTCGGCCTTCGCCCCGATCGTCGCCCCCTCGCAGGTGCCATGGGGCGAGAAGGCGCTCGGCCGCTATCTCGGGCCGGAGCGCTCGGCCTGGCGGCGGCACGACGCGGTGGCGCTGATCGAGGACGGCGCGCGGGTGCCCGAACTGCTGGTCGACGTCGGCGAGGCGGACCCGTTCCTCGAGCGGGAGCTGCGGCCCGAGCTGCTGGAGCGCGCCTGTGCGGAAGCGGGGATCAGGCTCGAGCTGCGGCGGCAGCCCGGATATGATCACAGCTACTACTTCATTTCGACCTTCATGGCCGACCATCTGCGCTGGCACGCCGAACGGCTCGTCGGAACAAGCAATTAACCGGTGGAATAATTAACCCATTTCGGATATAACTATCCCCGCTGTGAACATACTTGCCTGTTGCGAGGCTGTAGCGTTGGGGTGCTTTGATGCAGGATTTGCGTACGGGTCCGTCGCCCGTGGCCATGCAGCTGCTAGTTCCCGTGGAACGGCGCTGGTGGCAGATCTGGAAGCCGCGCGTCGTCGACATGCGGCCACACATCATCCAGTTCGATGTCCGGAGTTCCGCTCCGCCGGCCCGCCGACGTCGGCGCGGCTGAGGTCGCTTAGCGGAGCGCGGCGGCGGCCCTGGCCCGGCCGAGGATCGTCGCATGGTCGTCGCCCGGCTGGACCAGCCAGCTGCCGCCGATGCAGCTGACCGCGTCGAGCGCCAGCCACTCGGCCGCCGTGTCCGGGCGGATCCCGCCCGTCGGACAGAAGCGCACCTGACCGAAGGGCGCGGCGAGCGCCTTGACCGCCGATCGCCCGCCCGAGCTCTCGGCGGGGAAGAACTTGAACCGGTCGAGCCCCATGTCGAGCCCGCGCATGATGTCGCCCGCGCTGGCGACTCCCGGCA
Organism: Sphingomonas ginkgonis; assembly: GCF_003970925.1. Classification (NCBI taxonomy): domain Bacteria; kingdom Pseudomonadati; phylum Pseudomonadota; class Alphaproteobacteria; order Sphingomonadales; family Sphingomonadaceae; genus Sphingomonas; species Sphingomonas ginkgonis. The sequence continues at coordinate 3,105,820 of NZ_RWJF01000001.1, read as the reverse complement.
GGAACGGCAGCCCGCTGTCGATCGCGGCGCGGCCAAGCCGCTCGGTCAGTCCGGGCGAGACGATGAACTCGGCGCCCTCGTCCCGCGACGCCTGGAGCTGGTTGGGATCGAGCACCGTGCCGGCGCCGACGATCGCGCCGCTGACCCGCCGCATCGTGCTGATTGCGGCGAGCGCCTGAGGCGTTCGGAGCGTGACCTCGAGGACCCGGATCCCGCCTTCCACCAGCGCCTCGGCGATCATCACCGGGTCGGCGTCGGGGCCGATCACCAGCACCGGGATGACGGGCGACACCCGCATCAGCTCGTCGGCGGTCATGCATGCTCCTTGGCGAAGGCGGCCGCGGCGCCGAACAGGCCGGGCTGGGGATAAGTGATGAGCTTGACCGGCATGTCGTCCATCAGCCGCTCGAACCGGCCCTTGGCGATGAAGCGGTCGCGGAACCCCGAGCGGCCGATATGGTCGACCAGCCGCAGCCCGAGCCCGCCGGCGATGACCACCGCCGAGGCGCCCTGCGCCAGCGCGAGGTCGCCGGAGATAGCGCCGAGCGTCAGGAAGAAGCGGTCGAGCGCGGCGGCGGCGAGACTGTCGCTGCCGTTCATCGCCGCGGCCCACAGCTCCTTCTCGTCGTGGATCGCGGTTGGGCGCTTCTCGATGGTGGCGAGCGCCTCGTAGATGTTCATAAGGCCGCGGCCCGAGATCAGCCGCTCGATCGAGACCCGGCGGAAGCTGCGCCGGAGCTCGCCGAGGATGCGGTCCTCGAGGCTGTCGAGTGGCGCCCAGTCGATGTGCCCGCCCTCGGTCGAGATGACCTCGTAGCCGCGCCCAAGTTTGAGCAGGCTGGCGACGCCGAGCCCGGTGCCGGGGCCGAGGATGGTGACCGAGCCATGGTCGGGGAGCGGACGGTCGGGTCCGCACAGGTGGCGATAGGCGCTGCCGTCGAGCGCGGCGACGGCATGGCCGATCGCACCGAAGTCGTTGACGATGGTGAAGCGGTCGACGCCGAGCTTTTCCTGCATCAGCGCGGGCCGGATCACCCACGGATTGTTGGTAAGCTTGAGCACCTCGCCGCCGATCGGCCCGGCGAAGGCGATTGCCATTTCCTTGGGCAGCGGCTGGTCGATGCGGCGGCCGAACTCCTCCCAGGCGAGCTGGAAGCTGGCATGCTCGTTGGTCTTGAGCGTGACCGGCTCCGACAGCGACACGACCCGGTCGCCGTCGAGCCCGGCCAGCGCGTAGCGGGCATGGGTGCCCCCGACGTCGGCGGTCGCAATCGTCCTCAAAGTTCGGTCTCCATCGCGGCGAGCATCGCCGAGGCGCCACGCTCCGCCTCGTCGGCGCGATGGCGGAACATGGCGAACAGCTCGCGCCCGGTACCGACCGGGGGCGGGGTGGGCGGCGCGGGCTCGCGGGTCGCGAGGTCGACCCCGATCACGTCGAGCGTTCCGCGCTCGGCGCAGATCCGGACCAGGTCGCCGTCCTGGACCCGGCTGAGCGGGCCGCCGCCGAGCGCCTCGGGCGAGCAGTGGATCGCGGCAGGAACCTTGCCGCTGGCGCCCGACATCCGCCCGTCGGTGACCAGCGCGACCCGGTGCCCGCGGTCCTGCAGCACGCCGAGCGCGGGGGTCAGCTTGTGAAGCTCGGGCATGCCGTTGGCACGCGGACCCTGGAAGCGGACGACGACGACGACGTCGCGGTCGAGTTCCTTGGCCTGGAAGGCGGCGAGCACGGCTTCCTGCGTCGCGAAGACCCGCGCCGGCGCCTCCACCGTCCAGCGGGCCGGATCGACCGCGCTGGTCTTGAAGGTGGCGCGGCCGAGATTGCCCTGGACGAGCCGCATACCGCCGTCGGGAAGGAAGGCCTCGCCGACCGGGCGGAGCATGTCGGGGTTGTTGCTCGCGCCGATCTCGGTCCAGGCGAGCTCGTCGCCGGCGAGCGTCGGGGTGCGCGCATAGTCGTCGAAGGAGTCTGCCCCGGCGGTCAGGATGTCGCCGTGGATCAGCCCGGCGCCGAGCAACTCCTTGGTGACGTAGCCGATACCGCCGGCGAAGTGGAAGTCGTTCACGTCGCCCGAGCCGTTGGGGTAGACGCGGGCGATCAGCGGGACGATCGCCGACAATTCGTCGAAGTCGTGCCAGTCGATCAGGATCCCGGCCGCGCGGGCGATCGCGGGGAGGTGGATGACATGGTTGGTCGAGCCGCCGGTGGCGAGCAGGCCGACCATCGCGTTGACAATCGCGCGCTCGTCGACGCAGTGGGCGAGCGGGCGGGTTCGCGCGGCGCCCAGCTCGGCGAGGCGGCGGATCGCGGCGCGGGTCAGCGCCTGGCGCAGCGGGGTGCCCGGGTTGACGAAGGCGGCGCCGGGGACGTGCAGCCCCATCAGCTCCATCATCATCTGGTTGGAGTTGGCGGTGCCGTAGAAGGTGCACGTCCCGGCAGCGTGATAGCTCTGCGATTCGGAGGCGAGCAGCTCGTCGCGGCCGGCCTTGCCCTCGGCGTAAAGCTGGCGGATCCGCTGCTTTTCCTTGTTGGCGAGGCCGGACGGCATGGGTCCGCCGGGCACGAACAGGGTCGGCAGGTGACCGAAGCGGAGCGCCCCGATCAGCATGCCCGGCACGATCTTGTCGCAAATGCCGAGCAGCGCGGTCGCCTCGAACATGCCGTGGCTCAAGCCCACCGCAGTCGACAGCGCGATTGTGTCGCGGCTGAACAGCGACAGGTCCATCCCGGGCTGCCCCTGCGTCACCCCGTCGCACATCGCCGGCACGCCGCCCGCGACCTGCGCGGTCGCGCCGACCTCGCGGGCGAAGATCTTCATCTGCTCGGGGTAGCGGCCGTAAGGCTGATGCGCCGAGAGCATGTCGTTGTAGCTGGTGACGATCCCGATGTTGGGACCGCGGATGGTGCGGATCGCGTCCTTGTCCTCGCCCGAGGCGGCGAAGCCGTGCGCGAAATTGCCGCAGGACAGGCGCGGCCGGCTGATCCCGCGCTCGGCCTCATCGGCCATCAGCGCGAGATATTTCTGCCGGCCCGGACGGGACCGCTCGATGATGCGGTCGGTGATCGAGGCGACGCGCGGGTCGAGGGTCATCAGGGGCACCAGTGAATGTCGATCGGCTGCTCGGCCTCGGCCAGCACGCGGCCGATCGGCAGCCTGGAGGACTGGCCGTCGGCGATCGCCTGCTCGAGAAGGTCGCGCTTGGCCTGGCCGGTGATGGTGATGAGGATGGTCCGCGCCGAGAGGATGGCGGCGCGGGTCAGCGTCACGCGCGCGACCGGCGCCTCGGGCGGCAGCGGGTCGGGGGTGACCCCGATCGCGCGGCGGGCCTTGGGCGCGTCGAGCGCTTCCTTGAGGTCCGGCCCGGCGAAGATCGAGGCGGTATGGCCGTCACCGCCCATGCCGAGCCAGCAGAGGTCGGGCGGCCAGGGCAGGTCCTGCAGCCGGGCGTCAGCCGAGTTGCCGGCAAGCTTGGCGTCCTGGATCTCGCCGGTGATCGGAACCACCCGCGCGCCCAGCGGCAGGAAGGTCTGGGCGAGCAGCTTGGCGTTGCTGAGGTCGTCGGTGATCGGCACCAGCCGGTCGTCGGTGGGGACGACCACGATCTTCTTCCAGTTGAATTTCGCCTTCGAAAGCTTGGCGTAGATCGGCCGCGGCGTGCCGCCGCCGGGCAGCGCGAGCAGCGCCGCGCCGCGCGCATCGAGGGCGCTCTCGATAATGAACCCGACGTCGCCGGCGACCGCCTCGGCCATTTCGGCCGGGCTGTCATACTCCCACCATTCCGCTTCAATCATTCCAGCTCACTCCATTGCGCTCCGCCAACGCAATCGCCGCCGAGGGGCCCCAGGTTCCGGCGGTATAGGATTTGGGGGTCATGCCGGCCTCTTTCCACGCCTGGCGGACGCCATCGACCCACGCCCACTGGGCTTCCACCTCGTCGCGGCGGACGAACAAGGTCGGGTCGCCCTCGATCAGATCGAGCAGCAGCCGCTCGTAGGCGATCCGGCGGCGGACGTCGCTGAACACGTCCTTCTGGCCGATCTCCATGTCCACTTCGCGCAGGCGGATGCCGTGGCGGTCGAGCCCGGGGACCTTGGCCATCAGCTTCAATTCGATATTCTCCTCCGGCTGGATGGAGATGAGCAGCCGGTTGGGCCGCGCCTGCGCGCCCTTGCCGCTGAACATCGAATGGGGGACGCCCTTGAACTGGATGACGATCTCGGTCCGCCGCTCGGGCATCCGCTTGCCCGTGCGCAGGTAGAACGGGACGCCGGCCCAGCGCCAGTTCTCGAGATGCGCCTTCAGCGCGACGAAGGTTTCGGTCTCGGACGGCTTGCCGAGCTCCTCGGCGTAGGCGGGGACCGGCTGGCCATCCACCGCGCCCGAGCCGAACTGGCCCAGCACCAGGCTCTGCTCGACGCTGTCGCGGGTGATCGGACGGAGCGAGCGGAGGACCTTCACCTTCTCGTCGCGGATGGCGGTCGCGTCGAAGCTCGCCGGCGGCTCCATCGCCACCAGCGCGAGGAGCTGGAGCATGTGGTTCTGGACCATGTCGCGGATCGCGCCCGACGGGTCGTAGTAGCCGCCGCGCCCTTCCAGCCCGATCGTCTCGGCAACGGTGATCTGGACATGGTCGATCGCGCGGGCGTTCCACAGCGGCTCGAAGATGACGTTGGCGAAGCGCAGCGCGAGCAGGTTCTGGACCGTCTCCTTGCCGAGATAATGATCGATCCGGAAGGTCGCGCTCTCCGGGAAGGCGGAGGCGACCGCGTCGTTGATCTCGGTCGAGGAGGCGAGGTCGGTGCCGAGCGGCTTCTCCAGCGCGAGCCGGACATGGTCGCCGGCAAGCCCGACCGAGGCCAGCCCGTCGATCGTCGGCTTGAACAGCGAAGGCGCGGTCGAAAGGAAGATGGCGATCTCGCCCGCGTCCGGCCCGACCGCGTCGGCAAGGGCCTTGAACCCCTGAGGGTGGGTGGCGTCGAGCGGGACATAATGGACCCGCTGGGCGAAGGCGGCCGCCTTGTCCTGATCGAGATAGTCGGCCGGGACATGGTCGCCGAGCGCCTTCAGCACATGCTCGCGGAACGCCGCGTCGTCCTGCTCGGTCCGGGCGGTGGCGATGATCCGCAACCGGTCGGGAAGCAGGCTGTCGAGGTCGAGCCCGTAGAGCGAAGGAAGCAGCATTCGAGCGGCGAGATCGCCGGTCGCGCCGAACAGGATCAGGGTCGAAGCCTTGTCTGCCATGCGAGCCTCATAGCGGGGAGTTGGCAAAAGGGCAGCGGCGAATGCATGCCCGCGGTCGACGCGCATGCGTATTTGAGCCGTTACGGACCGCCGCCCCGACCGAATGGCCGCCGTTCGATCGGGCAGGAGCCCCGCCGCGCCGCTGCGGACGGGTTGGAAATTATCCCGCGCGACGCGGCAACTTCCCTTGCGGCAGCCGGTTGAGCCGACACCGGAGTTCCGGTCAGTACAAGGGTGAAACCGACATGAGTGACACGACGCGACGTGAAGCGATGGCGATGGCCACCATCGGCGCAGTGGCAGCAGTGGCGGCGCCGGGCGTGGCGCAGGGGCAGGCCGCCGCGCCGACCGCCCGTGGCGGCAAGCAGAACCCGCGCGACAAATATCCCAAGCCGCCCTTCCCCTCCCAGTCGCAGCCCTGGCCGGGGCTGGCGAGCCGGATGAACCCGCGCCCCGACCATGGCGAGCAGAGCTATGTCGGATCGGGCCGGCTGTCCGGACGCAAGGCGCTGATCACCGGTGGCGACAGCGGAATGGGCCGCGGCGCCGCGATCGCCTTCGCCCGCGAGGGCGCCGACGTCGCGATCAACTATCTTCCCGAGGAGGAGCCCGACGCCCGCGAGGTGGTCGCGCTGATCCGCCAGGCCGGCCGCAACGCGGTGGCGTTCCCCGGTGACATCCGCTCTGCCGCCTTCTGCCGGCAGCTAGTCGATCGCGCGGTGAGCGGGCTCGGCGGGCTCGACATCCTGGTCTGCAATGCCGCCCGGCAGCAGTCGATCCCCTCGATCCTCGATCTCACCGACGACGAGTTCGACCGGACGATGAAGACCAACATCTACGCGCCCTTCTGGATCATCCGGGCGGCGGTGCCGCACCTCCAGCCGGGCTCGGCGATCATCGGGACGACTTCGGAGCAGGCCTACAACCCCGACCCGGACCTCTACGCCTATGCCCAGACCAAGGCGGCGACGATGAACTATGTGAAGTCGCTGGCGAAGCAGCTCGCGCCGCGCGGGATTCGCGTCAACGGGGTCGCGCCGGGACCGATCTGGACCCCGCTCCAGGTCTCGGGCGGGGCCAGCCAGGGCAAGCTCGTGACCTTCGGCGCGACTTCGCCGCTCGGCCGGCCTGGGCAGCCGGGCGAGCTGGCGGGCATCTTCGTCCGCCTCGCCGAGGACGACGGCAGCTACACCACCGGCAACATCTATGGCGCCGGCGGTGGACAGGGGCAGCCGTAAGGTTGGAGGTAGCAGGATGATCATCGCAATCGCCAGAACGACCATGCTCGCGGCGGCGCTCGGGAGTGCCTCGGCGGCCCTTGCCGCGCCCGAGAAGGGTTCGCAGAAGACCCGCGACTTCGTCCAGGCCGCGGCGGCGTCCGACACGTTCGAGATGGTGGAGTCCTACTCCGCGCTGGCGGAAAGCCGCGACCCGCAGGTGCGGTCCTTTGCCGAGCAGATGCTGCGCGACCATGGCCAGACCAGCCAGCGGCTGCAGCAGGCGGCGACCAGCTCCGGGCTGAAGCAGCCGGTCATGCAGGTCGACGGCCAGCAGTCGCAGTTCCTCGCCGCGCTGCAGAGCGCGCGCGGCCCCGACTTCGACAAGACTTACTGGCGCCAGCAGGCGTTCGCCCACCGCTCCGCGCTGCTTGCCCAGCAGCAATATGCGGCGAGCGGCGACACCCCGGCGGTGCGGCAGGCGGCGCAATCGGCGGTCCCGCTCATCCAGTCGCACCTGGCGATGGCCGAGCAGATGAGCGCCCGGGCGGGCAACTAGATGTCCTGGGTGAGGTAGCGCTCGGTCGCCGCGTTGCTGTCGATCAGGCGATAGTTGGAGATCATCACCTTGGAGCTGAGCACGTCGCGGATCACCGTCGACAGGCTCAGCGGCCCGGCCTCTGCATAGCCCGGCATGCCGACGATCTCGAGCGCACCGAGGCAGATGTCGGTGGCGGTGTCCGAGCCGACGGTCTTCAGCCGCTTGACGTTGGCCGACCAGTTCATCCCCGCGACCATTGCGTCGTGCGGCTCGTCCACGTCGCGGATGGCGTCGCGGATCAGCGCATTGAGCGTGTAGTGCCGGTCGATCAGCGCGCTCAGCTGGAAGCTGACCACCGCGCGGATCGCCTTCTCGTCGGCAGACATGCCGCCGACCACCCGCTTGCAGAGCGACAGCGCGTGCGATGCCAAGCCGCTCCAGAGGGCCGCCCACAGGATGTGGATGACCGGGGTCATGGTCGCGCGGGCGATCGCCGGGAATTTCTCGGTGAGGATCGCCTCGGGGCGGAACCGGAGCTGGAGCGCGAAGGGGCGGTTGTCGATGCCCTTCATGCCCATGAACTCGGCGACGCGGCCCGAGGTCGCCTCGACGTCGTCCTGCCGGGCGAGGATGAGCACCTGCGAGCGCCGCTCCTCGGCATCGACCAGCACCGCCGCCGCCGCCTGCGCGAGGTAGGAGATGTTGGGGCTTTCCTTGACCAGCGTGTAGCGGTCAGGATCGCCGCGATCGATGGTGCAGCGGGTCCCGAAGATGTCGCCGCCGACCCCCTTTTCCGAGGTGCCGCTGGCGATCAGGCTCTGCTCGGCGCGGAACCGCTCGAGCTGGGCGGCGAGATAGGGCGTGTCGGTCGCGTGGCGTTCGAGCGTCAGCGCCTGCGACAGGTGCATGGCATAACTGAGCGCGGCAGACCCCGAGAGCTCGGCGATGCGGTATGTCATCCGAGCCGCGCTGCGCAGCGTCGGGGCGAGCGGCTGGCCGGCGACGGGCGCCGCCGGCCACAGCAGCCGCGCCTCGGCCAGCCGGGCGAGGATGGTGTCGGACAGCTCGCGGTCGGACAGAGTCGGGGCGGTCTCGCGGATGCTGGCCAGCAGCGATTCGCAGGTGGTCACCGGGTCCGCGACGTCGTCCATCAGGCGCTCCTTGCACGGGGGTTGGCGGTCGCCTCGTCCAGCAGCCGCCGGATGGCCGCATGGTCGGGCTTGCCGTTGGGGGTGAGGGGGAACTGCTCGACCACCAGATAGTGGCGCGGCTGCATGTGACGGGACATGACCGTCCGGGCGAATGCCTTGAGTTGGCGGTCGAGCCCGTCGATGCCGGGGCGGGCGACGACGGCGGCGACCACCATCTGCCCGTAGATGTCGTGCGGCAGCCCGGCGACGACCGCGCCGGCGACGAGCCCGCTGCCGTGGAGCAGCGCCTCGATCTCGTCGGGGCTAACCCGCACTCCCATCGACTTGATCAGCCGGTCGCGGCGGCCGCGGATGGTGAGCAGCCCCTCGCGGTCGCGGACGGCGAGGTCGCCGGTGAAGACGACCTTCGGCGTCTGCCCGTCGGCCGGCGCAAAGGGATCGGGCCGGAGCACGCGCGCGGTGGCCTCCGGGTCGCCCCAGTAGCCCATGAACACGCCGGTGCCGCGATGGACCAGCTCGCCGACCTCGTCCGGCCCGGCCTCGCTGCCGTCCTCGCGCAGGATGCGAAGGTCGACCCCCGGGTAGGCAAGGCCGACCGAGTGGGGGTGGCTGGCGGCGAGCGCCGGCGGCAGCCCCGCGCTGCGATAGGTCTCGGTCATCCCGTAGTTGAGCGAAAAGGCGCTTGCGGGGAAGGCGGTCTGGAGCTCGGCGAAGATGGCGTCGGGGATCGGCCCGCCGGTATTGGTGACCAGCCGGACCGAGCCGGTGTCGGTGGTCCGCAGCGTCGACACGCCGCGCAGCAGCAGGGCGAAGATCGAGGGCAGGCCGGCGAACACGGTCGGCCGCTGCGCCTCGAGCGCGGCGCAGATCGCCAGCGCATTGCGCTCGGTCGGGAGCAGCTGGGTGACCCCGAGCAGCAGGGTGGAGAGCAGCTGCCCGTAGCCATAGTCGAACGACCAGGGGATCGGGCAGAGGATCCGGTCCGCCTCGCCGAGCCCGAGATGGCCGCCGACGCTGATACAGGCCTCGACCAGGGTCCGGTGCGACTGGGTCACGCCCTTTGGCATGCCGGTCGAGCCCGAGGTGAAGAAGATGGAGGCGGGCTCGGCCGGGTCGACGATCGCGGCGGGCCGGTTGTCGGCCGGGGGCAGACCGCCGCCGCCGAGCGCCACGAGCGGGCCGTCGAACAGCCCCGCGACCCGCCCGGCATCGCTGTCCGCGGTCACCAGCGCGGCCGGGGCGACGACCCGGATCGCATGCTCGAGGTGGGCGAGCGGCGCCTCGTCGTTGAGCAGCGCGACCACCGCGCCCGCCCGCCACGCCCCGAGCATCGCCGCGGCGAGCTCGGGCCGGTTGGTGCTGAAGAAGAGGCAGCGGTCGCCCGGCCTGACCCCGGCGTCGCGAAAGGCGCGGCCGTAGCGGAGCGCCGCGGCGGCGAGCTCGGCGAAGCTGGTCCGCGTGTCGCCCTGGATCAGCGCGGGATGGTCGGCACGGGCGGCGGCGACGCGCTCGAACCGCGCCCACAGCGTCTCGCCCGAGGCCGCCGTCAGGATCATGCGCTCCGCTTCAGCCGGCCGGTGCGGTCGATCTCGGCCCAGTAGTTGAGCTCGCTCTCGGTCGCGTCGACCAGCGTCTCGCCGTCGAGCAGATATTCGCGCGGCTCGGGGTGGCTGATGAAGCGAGTCGGGCTGGCGGTGAGGCCGTAGGCGCCCGAATTCTCGACTGCCAGCAGGTCGCCGCGCCGCACCGCGGGCAGCTCGATGTTGGTGGCGAGCACGTCGATGCTGGTGCAGAGCGGCCCGACCAGCGTGTATTTGTCGGTCGCGGCGTTCGGGTTGGAAACGTTGCGGATCCGCCAGTTGCGCTTGATCACCGTCCCCATCATCCCGAACGCGGCGAGATGGTTGTTGAAGCCCGCGTCGCACAGCCGCATGTGCGCCCCGCGGCTCTCCTTCTCGCCGACCACGGCGGTGACCAGCAGCCCCGGCGGCCCGACCAGCCAGCGGCCCATCTCGAGCACGCACTCGGCCGACTGGAAGCGCGGCTCGGCCTTGAGCTCGCGGATGGTCGCCTCGACCCCGGCGGCGACCGCCTGGATGTCGAGCGGCTCGTCGGCGGCGCCATAGGGCAGGCCGAACCCGGCCCCGAACACCAGCTTGCGCGGGCGGATGTCGGCCTGCTCCGAAGCCGCGCGGAAGATGCGGACGAAGCCCGTCATATTGTCCGCGATGGCTTCCGGGTTGAGGCTGTTGGTCCCCGAGTAGATGTGGAAGCCGACCAGCTCGAGCCCGGGCAGCTGGGCGATCCGCGACAGCGCCTGCCCGACCTCTTCCTCGTCGATCCCGAACTGGCTGGCCCGCCCGGAGAAGCTCACTCCGAAATGCTTCGGGCCCGAGGCCGGATTGATCCGCAGTAGGATCGGCTGGCGGACGCCCAGCTCGACCGCATGGGCGCTGGCGACCTCCGCCTCGTGAAGCGATTCGACCACCAGCTCGCCGATCCGCTGCTCGACCGCGCCGCGGACCTCCGCCTCGCGCTTGGCCGGGCCGGAGAAGGTGATGCGCTCGGGCGGGCAGCCGATCGCCAGCACCCGCTCGATCTCCTTGTAGGAGGAGACGTCGAAGGTCGCGACGAACGGGTCGACCAGCCGCAGCAGCTCGAGATTGGGGTTCGCCTTTACCGCGTAGCTGACCCCGAACAGCGCCCCGAAGGTCTGCTCGAGCTGCGCGAAGCGGTCGCGGATCGCCGCCGCGTCGAAGATGTAGAAGGGCGTGCCGTTCGCGGCCGCGATCTCGACGAGCTTGCTGTTGCTGATGGCCATGGAGGCGGGTCCTTGAAGTGCCGGGGCGTCAGGCGATCGCGGACGCGTTGCGAAGATAGGCCAGGATCCGGTCGATGCTGTCGAAATTGTCGAGCGTGATGTCGGTTGGCGGGATGAGGTAGCCGGTCTCATTCTCGATGAAGGTCATCATCGCGACCAGCGCGAAGCTGTCGACCACGCCGGTGCTGAACAGCAGCGTGTCATTGTCGACCTCGGACTCGGAAATGCCGAGCTCGCTCGCCAGAAAGTCCTTCAGGGAATTCGCGTCCAACGACACGGGCAGTCTCCATGTTTCGAAATTGGGCAGGGGTGAAAGGCGGAACGTCAGTCGATTTCGTAGCGGTAGCGGATCATACCGGGAAAACGGTTACGATAGGCTTCCGGGCCGATCCGCCGCGCTTCCTTGAACCCGAAGCGGGTGATCGCGCGGATCACCGCCTCGTTGCCGAAAACGGCGGACGCGCTCATCGCGTCATGCCCGAGCGCCCGGGCGCGCTCGCGATGACCTTCGAGGAAGCGCCCGTAGATGCCCTTCCCGCGCAGGTCCGAGCGGATCGCCGAGAATTCGAGCACATAGCTCGCCGCGTGGAGCAGCTGCGGGCTTTTCCCGAACAGCCCGAAGAAGGAAATGTAGCGCCGCCAAAACGCGCGGGTAACGTCGCTCGACCAGCCCAGTTCCGCCGCCACCCTCTCGAGCCCTGCCGCGGTCAGCGGCCGGAGGTCTTCGATCGTGCCGTCGAACGCTCCCATCGCCCCGGCCGGCCGGCCCTCGTCGTCGTCAAGGACGAGAAAGCTGTCGAGCGAGCTCCAGTTGTTGCTGCCCGAGCGCAGCAGCGCTTGGTGAAACTCGAGCGGAGTCGTGCCGGTGCCTTCAAGCGCCTCGTCGAAGATGCCTTTGCCGGTGCTCGGCACCATCGATTCATACATCACCCAGGCGAGGAACGGCACGTCCTCCTGGCGGGCGACCCGGACCTGCTGCTGCACCTTGTTCCTTCCATCGGATACGCTGTTGGGCGAGGGGCGATCGGCATGACAGGCCGGTTGCCCTGCGAACTGTTACTTTGAGGACACCGCCCCTATATTTTGCAGCCGGCCCTTGCTGAAGGCCGGGCTTGGCGGAGTATAGCGGCTTAGGCGGGTTTCGTTAACTCGTTGTATAATTCTCATCAAAGAGTTATAAAATTTCGCTCAGGGGCCGCTCTTGCTGCCGCAATGTTGCGTTGGCGGGTCGATTGTTGCGACCGGGAGAGTGTTGAACTCGGCTATGCATGACCATGGGGCACAACAGCGGGAACTTCAGCCGGTAGCGTTCGACGGGCTCGCCGGCATGCTGCACGTGCCTACCGGTGGCAGCCCTGACGTGACGGTGGTGATCTGCCCGCCGGTCGGCCGCGACTTCATCTGGACCTATCGCGCCATGTTCGAGTGGGCGGACGCGCTCGCCCGCGCGGGCTACCGGGTCCTGCGCTTCGACCATCGTGGCCATGGCGACTCCCTCGACGTCCACCCGGGCGAGGACCAGTGGCAGCACTGGCTGGACGGCGTCGCCGCGGCCGGTCGCTTCGCCCGCCGCTCGTTCGGCGCTTCGAAGCTGGTGCTGGCGGGCCTGCGGATCGGCGCCACGCTGGCGGCCGAGGCGGCGACGACGCTCGACCCGGACGGACTGATTCTGCTCGACCCGATCGCGACCGGGGCCGGCTGGCTCCGCGAGCTGGAGCGGGCGCTGGCGATGAGCGACCAGTCGAACGACGTCGCGGGCACGCTCGAGGTCAACGGCGTGTGGCTCTCCGCCGCGGCGATCGCCTCGGTGCGCATGGTCGACCTCGGCAAGCGCGCCGGGCCGTGGCCGCCGACGCTGGTGGTCAGTCCGTCCATTCCCAAGCCGCTGCGCGACAGCCTCGGCGAAAAGGCCGAGATCATCCCGTTCGCCGGCTACAACCAGCTGTTCAAGGATTCGCACCTGAGCGCTCCGCCGCTCGAGACGTTCGAAGCGACGCGGGGATGGCTAAAACGGCAATTCCCGGTGACCGCGACTGTGGCGGCCGGTCAGCGGCTGCCGTCTTCTCTCGCGGGTGACGGCTGGATGGAGGAGCGGATCGACGTCGGTGGCGGGCTGCGCGGCGTGCTGACCCAGCCACCGGGCAAGGACCGGGCCCGCCAAGCGGTGATCATCGTCAACACCTCCGCCAACCCGCGGACCGGAGACGGCAACTTCCCGGTCAAGGCGGCGCGGGCGCTGGCCCGGCGCGGCGTCGCCACGCTCCGCGTCGATTTCCTCGGGGTGGGGGAGAGCGACGCGCACGGCGAGGGCACGGTCCATGTCTACAACACGGTCCGCACCGCGGAGGTGAACCAGGCGGCGTCGGCGCTCGCGAAGCTGGGGTTCGGGGACATCTCGGCGGTCGGCGTCTGCACCGGCGGCTATCACGCGATCCAGGCCGCCTGCGAGGGCGACGGCGCGATCAAGCGGGTGCTCGCCTTCAATTCCTGGATCACCTGGAAGCCCGGCACCCCGCTCGACCGCTCGGCGCATGCCGAATCGATGCGCTCCATCTACCTGCGCACCCCGGTCAAGATCCGCCGCGCGCTGACCATCCGCCACCGCCTCATCTCCGAGGCCAAGGTCGCGTTCGCGCGGATGCGCGCGCAGTTCTGGCCCGAGCCCGAGGTGCGCGGCGTGCTCCGCCAGCTGCAGCGCGCGGCGGGGCAGGGAACCGACTTTCGGCTCGTCGCCGGCGAGGGCGACCGGTCGTGGCAGAGCCTCAGCAAGTTCGGGCCGGGCGGCCGCCGGGTGCGCAACATCTCGGGCGTCATCGTCCGCCCGGTCCATGGGCTCGACCACCCGGTGGTGTCGCTGACCAGCCAGCGGATCGCGCTGCGCGAGATCGGGGCATTCCTCGGGCTGCCCGACAGCGACTCGCTTGAGCTCGACCCGCCGGCCCGACCGGCGACCGGGAAGCAGGCTCTCCCGGGGCTCGAGCCGGGCTGGCAGCGCAAGCGTTCGGCGCAGCGGAAGGTCGCGGGCTCGTAAGCGGGGCGGGCCGGGCGCTCTCCGCCCCGCCGGGCTAGCGGCCCTGCCAGTTCGGCGGCCGCTTCTCGAGAAAGGCGCGCGGGCCTTCCTGGAAATCGTCGGTCCGCATCATCCGTCGCTGCGCTTCCAGGCCGAGCTCGAACAACGTGTCGTCGTCGAGATCGAGCGCCTGGCGGGTGACGGCAACGCTCTCGCGCACCGCCAGCGGGGCGTTGGCGGTGATCTCCCCGGCCAGGAGGACCGCCTCGGCAACCGCCTCTCCATCCCGAACCAACCGATTCACCATCCCGAGATGGCAGGCGCGCTCGGCGGGGAGGCGGCCGCCGGTTGCGACCATCTCGATGGCGATGTTGCGCGGGAGGGTGCGGGCGAGGCGATAGATGCCGCCCGCGCCGGCGACCAGCCCCCGCTTCACCTCCGGCAGTGAGAAGATCGCGCTGTCGGATGCAACGATCATGTCGCAGGCGAGCGCGATCTCGCAGCCGCCGGCCAGTGCATAGCCCTCGACCGCGGCGATCCACAGCTTCTGGCGCGGATGCTTGACGAAGCCGGCAAATTGGCCGTCGACGGTGTAGAGGTCGTCGAGGCGGCCCGCGGCGACTTCCTTGAGGTCGGCGCCGGCGGAGAAGGCCTGGGTACCCTCGCCGGTCAGCACCACGATCCAGATGTCGGGGTCGGCCTCGATCCGCTTGACCGTACGGTCCATCGCCTCGGCCATGGCAACATCGACCGCGTTGCGCGTCTCCGGACGGCGCATGGTCACCAGCGCGACATGGTCCGCGACCCGTTCCACCGTCAGCACATCCATGATCGCCTCGTCCCGGTCCGGCCACGCGAAAGGCCGCGCGGCGGTTGTGAGTCGGGCAGCCCAACGTCCTCGAGGAGATCCGGACCCGAACGAAGTCAGGCTGCTGTAAGCCGGGCGAAAGGTTGGGGCGCGGCTGGATGCAGGCTCAACGCGCGCGATGGTGACCCCAACGGGACTCGAACCCGTGTTTTCGCCGTGAAAGGGCGACGTCCTAGACCGCTAGACGATGGGGCCGCGCGGAGACGGGAGGCGCCTAGGCGAGGGGCGCTGCGCGGTCAAGGCGGTCAGAGCCGGGCGGCGTCGTCGAGGTGCATTTCCGCCGCGTTGCCGCCGTTCCACTCGTCACGCTTGATCGAGCCGGCGAGCCACCAGCGGGCATCGGAAGGGGAGGCGAGCAGGGCCTGGCCGAGCGCGTTCTCGGCGGCGCGGAAGGCGATCCACTTGAAGCTGCGCCCGTCCTCGCCGCAGGCGATGCCGCGGACATGGCCGTTGCCGACGATCCCGGGCCGGAGCAGCCGCGCCGGGCCGGCGGCGAGGCGCGGGCTGGGCCAACCGGCGCCATATGGACCGCCCGCCTCCAGCTCGTCGCACAGCGCGCCGGCCACGCCGCCGGGGGCGAGCGTCGCATCGACCAGCAGCGAACGGCCCTGGCGCGCGCGCTCGACACCGGCGGCCATGCGCTCGTGGAGGAAGGCGCGGAGCGGCTCGATCCCGCCCGGAGCAACGGTCAGACCGGCGGCCATGGCGTGGCCGCCGCCGGCGCGGAGCAGCCCGCTGTCCTTGGCGGCGAGCACCGCGGCGCCGAGGTCGACCCCGCTGATCGACCGGCCGCTGCCCTTGCCGGTGCCGTCCTCCTCCTCGCCGACGACAAGCGCGGGACGGTCGAACTTCTCTTTGAGGCGGCTGGCGACGATGCCCACCACGCCCGGGTGCCAGCCGCGGCCGGAGACGAGGATCAGCGGCGCGTCGGCCTGCTCGGCCGCCTGCGCCTCGGCCGCCTCGCAGACGGTCAGCTCGATCGCTCGGCGTTCCTCGTTCAAGCGGTCGAGTTCGGCGGCCAGCGCGCGTGCCTCGCCCATGTCGGCGGTGGTGAGAAGGCGGACGCCGAGATCCGACTTGCCGACCCGGCCGCCGGCATTGATCCGTGGGCCGAGCGCGAAACCGAGGTCGCGGCAGCTCGGCGCCTTGGTCAGCCGGGCCGCCTCCGCGAGGGCGGCAAGACCGATGTTGCGGCCGCTCGCCATGATCTTGAGGCCTTGCGTGACGAACGCCCGGTTGAGGCTCTGAAGCTTGGCGACGTCGGCGACGGTGCCGAGCGCGACGAGATCGAGGAGGTCGATGATCCGGGGCTCGGCGGCTGCGGCGAAGGCGCCGCGGCGGCGCAGCTCGCGGAGCAGGGCGACGCCGAGCAGGAAGGCCATGCCGACCGCGGCGACATGGCCATGGGCGCGGCCGAGCTCGTCCTCGTCGAGCCGGTTGGGATTGACCACCGCATGGGCGAGCGGGAGCGCGGCGGCGCACTGGTGGTGGTCGACGACGATCACCTCGAGCCCCGCCTCGCGCGCCGCGGCGAGCGCGTCGAACGCCTGGGCGCCGCAGTCGACGGTGACGACGAGGCTCGCCCCGCGTTCCTTGAGCCCGACCAGCGCCGGGCCGCTCGGGCCGTAGCCTTCCATCAGCCGGTCGGGAATGTAGACGATCGGCTCGACCCCGAGCTGGCGCAGCAGGAGGGTCAGCAGCGCCGAGCTGGTCGCCCCGTCGACGTCATAGTCGCCGAAGATGGCGATCGTCTCGCGCGTCTGGACGGCGTCGGCTAGCCGCGCGGCGGCCTTGTCCATGTCGCGGAAAGCGGACGGATCCGGGAGGAAGTCGCGAATGGTCGGCTGGCGGTGGCGGGCGAGGTCACCCGCGGCGATTCCCCGGGCCAGCAGCAGCTGGTCGAGCAGGCTCTCAGTCAGGCTGTCGCCGCCCTGCCGGCGCCAGCGCCACGGCTTGCCCGTGACTGAGCGCGCGACGCTGCAGGCGTAATCCTCCCGGCTCATGGACTTCGCTTTGCCCGGCGCGGAACCGGGCCGCAAGAGTCCTCAGCCGCGATTGCGGCTTTCGGTGTAGACGCGCCGCACCGTGCCCGAGCTTGCGCGCATGACGATGCTCTCGGTGGTGACGGTGCCGTCCTTGCGCTTGCGCACGCCCTTGAGCAGCGAGCCGTCGGTCACGCCCGTCGCGGCGAAGATGCAGTCGCCCTTGGCCATGTCCTGGAGCGTGTAGATGCGGTCGAGGTCGTCGATGCCCCAGCGGCGGGCGCGGCCGCGCTCGTCGTCGTTGCGGAACAGCAGCCGACCCTGGATCTGGCCACCGACGCAGCGCAGCGCCGCCGCGGCGAGCACGCCTTCGGGCGCGCCGCCCGACCCCATGTAGATGTCGATACCCGTCTCCGGATCGCTGGTGGCGATCACGCCGGCGACGTCGCCGTCGGGGATCAGCCGCACCCCGCAGCCGATCGCGCGCAGCTCCTCGATGATCTTGGCATGGCGCGGCCGGTCGAGGACGCAGGCGATGATGTCGTGCGGCTCGACGCCCTTGGCGGCAGCGATCGAGCGGACATTGTCCGCCGGGCTCTTCTCGAGGCTGACCGTGCCCTCGGGGTAGCCCGGGCCGATCGCCAGCTTGTCCATGTAGACGTCGGGCGCGTTCAGCAGGCAGCCGCCCTCGGCGATCGCCAGCACGGCGAGCGCGTTGGGGCCGGCCTTGGCGGTGATGGTGGTGCCTTCCAGCGGGTCGAGCGCGATGTCGATGGCCGGGCCGCCGTCCTGCGCCGAGCCGACCTTTTCGCCAATGTAGAGCATCGGCGCCTCGTCGCGCTCGCCCTCGCCGATCACCACCGTGCCGTCCATCGGCAGTTCGTTGAGCGCGGCGCGCATTGCCTCGACCGCGGCGGCGTCGGCCGCCTTCTCGTCACCGCGCCCGATCAGCTTGGCCGCCGCGACCGCCGCCGCCTCGGTGACCCGGACCATCTCGAGCACGAGCACGCGGTCAAGGACGTGGCTGGTTTCCGGGCTGGCGTACGGCATGCAATCTCCTCTGTTCCCCGCGGCATGGCGGTCGATAGGGGGCGGTGCCCGGCTTGTCGAGGCGGCTACTTCTTCCCCTTGGGGGCGGGCTTCGGCGGCCCCGGCTTCGGCTTCTCGGGATAGGGGAAGCGGTCGCTCGCCGCCTTGACCCGCTGCATCGCCGCGGGAAGCTCCGCCGACAGCGCGGGGAAGGTGCTGAGCATCGCCTTGATGACCGCCGGGTCCATCCACATGAGGTAGAGCTGGTCGCTGAACGCCTGGCCCGTGTCGCTGCCGAGAAACCGGCCGAGCTCGGCCAGCTGGGGCGCAGTGAAGCGGTGCGCGAGCGACTGGGCGAGCCCCTCCCGCACCTGCGGCTCGAAG
Organism: Sphingomonas ginkgonis; assembly: GCF_003970925.1. Classification (NCBI taxonomy): domain Bacteria; kingdom Pseudomonadati; phylum Pseudomonadota; class Alphaproteobacteria; order Sphingomonadales; family Sphingomonadaceae; genus Sphingomonas; species Sphingomonas ginkgonis. The sequence goes on along the minus strand of NZ_RWJF01000001.1, from coordinate 3,087,577 downwards.
CGCGGGGCGAGCCGCACCGCCTCCGCCACCGCGGCGTCATGGATCGCGCCGAGGCGCTGCTCGAAATAGGGATCTTTCTGCGCAATCATGCTGCGCAGGCTGGTCTGGCCGGCGGCCGCGTCGCTCGCCGGCAGCTTGGGCATCAGCGGCGCCATCAGCTCGCCCAGCGTCATGTCGAGCAGCGCCGAGGCGGTCCCGTCGGGGCGAGGGGTCAGCAGATGGTCCAGCAGGCGGGCGGTGCTGCCGTCGCGGTAGAGGGCAGCCGCGGTCTGGCGGGCAAGGGCTAGCCGCGCCGGGTCGACCGGCGCCGCCGGACCTGGAGCGACATGGAGCGCGGGCGGCGCGGGCATCACCAATGTCGGCAAGGCAGGCGAGGTGGCGGCGAGCGCGGCGGCCGCAAGCAGGATGGTCATGAATTCCCCCGAAGTCTGATGGTGCCGCCGATCCTAGCGCCGGACTCGCAAAGGCCAACCGGGAAGCGACCGGCCCGCTTGCACCCGAAGCGCGACGAGGCGCGTTGCTGCGGCGATGAAGCGTTTGATCCTCCTGTCCGTCCTCCTGCTCCCCGGCTGCAACAACCAGGACGCGGTTGCGCAAGACGCCAAGGCCGCGCCGCCGCTCAACGTGATGAGCGCGACGCCGGGCGACTGGTCGGGGCTGCAGCTGATGGCCGGCCGCGAACCGGCGGAAAGCGGCCTAATGGTCAACAGCCCGATCGTCACCGACCTGAACGCCATGCTCGGGCCGAGCGCAGGGGACTATCGCAAGGCGATGGCGCGCGCCGAGCCGCTCCGGCGCGAAGGGCCGCTGCTGGTCGCCCTGAGCCCGGCGAGCGGGGCCTACCTGCTGATCGACGACCACCAGCATGCAATGAAGGCGGGGATGCGGCAGAACGGGCGCTGGCGCAGCTGGCAGACCCCGGCGAGCGACTTCGCGCCGCCGCCCGACGTGCAGGCGCTGACCGCCGCCTAGCTGCCCTCGACCTCATGGTCGAGGAGGTCGGAGCGGATCCGCACCGCCGCGGCGCCGATGCGCGTCTCGACGAGGAACACCGCAAACCCAGTCGCCAGGCTGATCATCGCGCCGATGAACAGGAGGGCGATCCCGGTGCCGAAATTGAGACCGGTCAGCCCCGAGGCGAACAGCAGGACCACGACCGCGCAGGTCAGGACCGCCGACAGGACGGTCGCGAAGATCGCCCGGCTGACCAGTGCCATCCGCCGGTCGAGCACCCGCAGCTCCACGATCAGCCGGTCGTGCTTGGCGCCGCGGCTGGCGAGGATGTCGGGCTCGAGGCTGCGCGAGCGATCGATGATCCGCGCCAGCCGGCTGGTGCAGACGTTAAGGAAGGAGCCGAGGCCGGCGAGGAGGAAGACCGGCGCGACCGCCTGCGAGATGACGTGGGCAACTTCGGGCGCGGAGGGCAGCATCAGCCGCTGGCCAGCAGCTTCTTGACGCCGCGCGCCGCCTGGCGGAGGCGCTGCTCATTCTCGACCAGCGCGATCCGGACGAAGCCCTCGCCCTCCTCGCCGAAGCCGACACCGGGCGCGACCGCCACCTTGGCCTCGGTCATCAGGCGTTTGGAGAACTCCAGGCTTCCAAGGTGGGCGAAGGCGGGCGGGATGGGCGCCCAGGCGAACATGCTGGCCTGCGGAACGGGGATGTCCCAGCCGGCGCGCTTGAAGCTGTCGACCAACACGTCGCGGCGCTTGCGGTAGAGCAGGCGGTTCTGCTCGACGATGTCCTGCGGCCCGTTGATCGCAGCGACAGCAGCGGCCTGAACGGGCGTGAAGGCGCCATAGTCGAGGTAGGACTTCACCCGAGTCAGGGCGCCGATCAGCGTCCGATTGCCGACCGCGAAGCCGATCCGCCAGCCGGCCATCGAGTAGGTCTTGGACATCGACGTAAACTCGACCGCCACTTCCTTGGCCCCCGGCACCTGGAGGATCGACGGCGTCGGCTCGTCGCCGAAGTAGATCTCCGAGTAGGCCAGGTCGGAGATGACGATGAGGTCGTGCTCGCGGGCGAACTCGACGAGGCGGGTGTAGAAGGGAATGTCCGCGACATAGGCGGTCGGGTTGGACGGATAGCCCACCACCAGCACCTTGGGGCGCGGCACGGTGTAGCGCATGGCGAGGCGCAGCCGCTCGAAGAAGTCCTCGCCCGGCGCGGCGGGGATCGAGCGGATCGCGGCTCCGGCGATGATGAAGCCGAAGGTGTGGATCGGGTAGCTGGGGTTGGGCGCCAGCACCACGTCGCCCGGCGCGGTGATCGCCTGGGCGAGGTTGGCGAGCCCCTCCTTGGACCCGAGCGTGACGATCACCTCGCTGTCGGGATCGAGCTCCACCCCGAACCGGCGCTGGTAATAGGCCGCCTGCGCCTTGCGGAGCCCGGGGATGCCTTTGGACGCGCTGTAGCCGTGCGCCGTCGGCTTGGAGGCCACTTCGCACAGCTTGTCGAGAACATGCTTGGGCGGCGCGCCGTCGGGGTTGCCCATGCCAAGATCGATGATGTCCTCGCCGCGCGCGCGCGCCGCCGCCTTCATCGCGTTCACCTCGGCGAAGACGTAGGGCGGGAGCCGCTGGATGCGGTAGAAATCCTCGTTCATGGGATCCCAATGACGAGTTTCGCCACGGGGCGAAAGGGGTCAGTTGCGGTAGGCGGGGAGCTTCCAGCCGCGCGCGATGGCGAGCCCGCGGACGATGAAGGCGGCGAGCGCGGCGACCAGCGCGGCGACCGGCCCGACCCCCGCCAGCGCGAGCAGCACGAAGAGGCCGGAGGAGAGGGCCGCGGCGGTGACGTAGAGCTCCGGCCTCATCAGGATCGACGGCTCGCCGGCGAGCAGATCGCGGACGATCCCGCCGAAGCAGGCGGTGAGCACGCCCATTGCGGCGGCCGGGACCGGCGCGACTCCGAACGCCAGCGCTTTGGCCGCGCCGTAGGTCGAGTAGGCGGCGAGCCCGGCGGCGTCGAACCACAGCAAGGAGCGGTGGGTGAAGCGGCGGTGGCTCAGCACCCAGACCAGCAGCGCGGCGGCGATGCAGATCAGCAGCGTGGCGTTGGTATGCACCCAGAACACCGGCGCCCCGATCAGCAGGTCGCGGAGCGTGCCCCCGCCGACCCCGGTGACGGTCGCGAAGAAGATGAAGGTGACCAGCGTCTGCCGCTTCTCCGCGGCGAGGATCGCGCCCGACACGGCGAACACCGCGATCCCGAAATAATCGAGCAGCACCAGCGCGGGAGGGAGGTGGGGAAGGACCATCGTTCCCGGTCCTTGCGAGGAACAAAGTGCCGACGCAATCCACTGGAGCCTGGATTGCTTCGCTCCGCTCGCAATGACGGCTAAGGAAGGCAGATGGACGAAACCACCACCGCTCCGAATTTCCCGACCCTCGAAGACTGGCAGCACTGGACCCTGGTGATGGGCCGGGCCCAGCAGATGATGATGGAGACCTGGGCGGAGAGCTGGAAGGCGGGCGAACCCTTTCCCGGGCTGAAGTCGCCGAGCCAGCCGCCCGAGGCCTTCGACCTGATGCGCGCGGGGGCGGAGGCGTGGAGCAAGGGGCTGCAGGCTTGGGGGCAGATGCTCGGCGCAACCGAGAAGGCGGCCGAGGCCAAGGACCGCCGCTTCGCCGCGCCCGAGTGGCGCGATAACCCGCTGTTTGACACCATTTGCCAGTCCTATCTCGCGGTCTCCGACCAGCTGATGCGTGGCGTCGAGGAAGTCGAGGGCATCGACGAAGGGGCGCGGCAGAAGCTGCGCTTCGCGACCAAGAGCTTCATCGACGCGATGAGCCCGTCCAACTTCGCGCTGACCAACCCGCAGGTGCTCAAGAAGACGATCGACAGTCGCGGCGAGAACCTGCTCAACGGGCTCCGCCACATGCTCGACGACATCCGGGCGGGGCAGCTGACCCAGACCCGCAAAGGCGAGTATGAGGTCGGCCGCAACCTGGCGACCACCCCGGGCAAGGTGGTCAAGGAGACGCCGCTCTACCAGCTGATCCAGTACACGCCGACCACCGACAAGGTGCTGACCACGCCGGTCGTCATCTTCCCGCCGTGGATCAACCGCTTCTACATCCTCGACCTGACGCCGGAGAAGAGCTTCGTCCGCTGGTGCGTCGAACAGGGCATCAGCCTGTTCATGGTCAGCTGGAAGTCGGCCGACGAGAGCATGAAGGACGTCGTGCTCGACGATTACGTCCTGCGCGGACAGGTCGACGCGGTCGACACGATCCGTGACCTCCTCGGGGTCGAGAGCGTCCATACGATCGGCTATTGCGTGGCGGGCACGACGCTCGCGGCGACGCTCGCCTATCTTCAGGCGAAGGGCGAGGCGGCCAAGGTCCGTTCGGCGACCTTCTTCACCGCGCAGATCGACTTCACCCAGGCGGGCGACTTGAAGCTGTTTCTCGGCGACGAGGTGATGGGACTCCACTCCCAGCTCACTGCCGAGAAGGGGTTCCTCGACGGGCGCTACATGGCCGCGACCTTCAATGCGCTGCGCGGCCGCGACCTCGTCTGGAACTATGTCGTCAACAATTACCTGCTCGGCGAGGAGCCGGCGCCGTTTGACCTGCTCCACTGGAACAGCGACACCACCAACCTGCCCGCCAAGTGGCACCGCGACTATCTCGAGACGCTCTACAAGCAGAACAAGCTGGTCGAGTGCGGCGGGGTGAGCATCGACAGGACGCCAGTCGACCTCAAGACCGTGCGGACTCCGAGCTACATTCAGGCCGGGCGCGAGGACCATATCGCGCCGCCCGAGAGCGTGTGGAAGGTGATGGATCATTTCGCCGGGCCGAAGCGCTTCGTGCTCGCCGGCTCGGGGCACATCGCGGGGGTCGTTAACCCTCCTTCAGCACAGAAGTATCAATATTGGACCTGTGACCAGGACCAGCCCAGCCTCGACGAATTCATCGCCCACGCCACCGAGCACAAGGGCAGCTGGTGGCCCGACTGGGTGGAGTGGATCCGCTCGCTTGGCGCCGACGAGGTGCCCGCGACCGGTGCGCGCCAGCCTGGCGAGGGCAAGCTCCCCGCGCTCGAGGAGGCACCGGGCCGCTACGTCAGGACGCGCTGAGGGCGCTTCGTGCTGAACGCCGGCGCGCTACGGCTCGCTGACGGGAACGGAGAGTCGGGGCCGTTTGCCTCGGCCGAGAGCCGCCGGCTGCTGCGCCGGGCAATGCTCGCCTTCGGGCTGGCGATGAGCTGGTGGACGCTGATCTCGCCGATTGGGTCGATGATCTATTTCCATCGTTATCTCGGCGACTACACCATCTTCTGGACCATCGCTGCGGCGCCGCTCGACTTCATCTATCGCTATCCCCAGTTCCCCTATCCGCCTCCGTCGCTGATCCTGGTCCGGCCATTCGGGCTGCTGCCCTTCTGGCCCTCGCTAATCGCCTGGTGCATCGCCGGATCAGTGGCGATGCTGCTTGCGGCGCGTCGGATGATCCCGGTCCCGGCGATCGCGCTAGGGTTCGTCACCAATGCCGGGGTCTGCGTCCTCATTGCCGGGCAGACCGGGCTGTTCATGGGCGCGCTGGTGATCGCCGGCCTGTCCGCGACCGACCCGCGCTGGCGCGGCGCGTTCCTCGCCGCCGCGGCGATGATCAAGCCGCAGACCCTGCTCGCCGCGCCGGTCGCGATGCTGGTCCGGCGCGACTGGCGCGGGATCGCCTGGGCGATGCTCGCCAGCCTGCTGATCTTTCTCGTATCGGTCGCGCTGTTCGGCGCCGAGCTGTGGCCGCGCTGGCAGGACTGCGTGCGGCGCTTTCCCGCGGTGCTGGCCGAGCTTCACGTCGACCGGCTCGACGTCGGCCTCTACGGGCTCGCGCTCCGGCTCGGGTTGCCGGGCTGGAGCTATGCGTTGGGGATTCCGGTCGGGCTGGCGACGACCGCGCTAGTGTTCCGCGGCGAGGCCCCGGTCGTGGACCGCTACGCCGCCTTCGCCTGCTCGACCATCCTGTTGTCGCCCTACACGCTCAACTACGACCTGGCCGGGGTCTCGCTGGCCGCGGCGGCGATGCTGCTCGACGAGCGGCGCTCACCCCTGCTGTGGCTCGCCGCCGCGCTGGTCATCAGCAACGCGCTGGCGGCGTTCGGAATCCTGCTGATGGCGCTGCAGCTGGCCCGCGAAGCCTGGCACCGCGGGCGCGCCGGGGATCAGCGCTCGTAGCGCCAGTTGCGCTTGCGGCCCTGCGCGATCCAGCCGGTCGCCTCGGCGATCCGCCGTGCCCGGGTGTCGTCGCGTTTCGCCTCGCTGATCCACTCGATATATTCGCGGCGGCAGCTGTCGCTGAAGCGGTCGAACTGCGCCCGCGCGGCGGGCTCCGAATCAAGCGCGGCAAGGAAGGCGGGATGCGGCTCGAGCGCAGGGCGCGACGTCGCCGGACTGCGGCGGGCAGCCGTCGCTGGTGTCCGCGCTGCCTCGGCGAGCTCCACGATCAGTGCGTCGAGGCGCGTATCGTCGGGCAGGTCCGCGAGTGCGGTAAGCCGTCCGAACTGTCCCATCGCGCTGGTCTCCGCGTTGGGCAGCGCTGTCCCGGCACGCCAGAAGCTGAGCGCTGCATGGGCCTTGAAGGCGGCGGTGACGAGCAGGATCCGCCCACCGACCAGATAGGCCGGCTTGGCCCACTTGATCGCTTCCTCGGCGTCGGGGACGAGGGCGTGCACCCGGCCGCGGACATGCTCGAGGATCGACCGCGCAAACGGTGGTGCCGCGGCGACATAGTCGTCGACCGCGGCGCTTCGGCTCACAGGATGCCGTGACCGAGGATCAGCCGGACGACCCCGATCACGATTACCAGCAGGTTGAGGTTGCGCCCGGTCTTACCGATCGCCAGTGCGCCGATCCCCGCGCCGAGTAAGGCCAGCGGGAGGATGAACCAGTTGGCCCAGCCGAGCAGCGGGATGAAGGCGAACACCGCCATTACCAGCGAGACCAGGCCTATCAGGATCGAGATGAGGTTCAGCAAGTCAGGTCCTTCCTTTCCACCGGCGGCTCCGGGTCGGCGCTTTGCCGGGTCCGGAGCAGTTCCGCGACATAGATAAGTACCGCCGCCCAGATTGCACTGAAGGCGATCGCATGTGGCGTCGTCAACCGCTCGCCGAACAGCACCACCGCAAGCAGGAACTGCAGCGTTGGGGTGATGAACTGGAGCATGCCCAGCGTCGAATAGGGAATGCGCCGCGCCGCGCCGGTGAACAGCAGCAGCGGCACCGTCGTGGCGATGCCGGTGCCGACCAGCATCAGGCTGGTGCTCGCATGACGGCCGAAGGTCTCGCCGCCGTGCGCGCCGCCGAACAGCAGCAGCCAGCCGAGCGCCACCGGTGCCAGCCACAGCGTCTCGATCGTCAGCCCGCCGAGCGCGTCGACGTCGAGCACCTTGCGCAGGAAGCCGTAGAGCGAGAAGCTGACGCACAGGACGAGGCTGATCCACAGGGTCGCGCCGGCCTCGACCGCCAGCGCGAGGATCCCCGCCGCGGCGATCGCCACCGCCGCCCACTGCCGGCCACTCAGCCGCTCGCCAAGCGCGAAGCGGCCGAGCAGGATGTTGGCGATCGGGTTGAGATAATAACCGAGGCTTCCCGCGAGCACATGGCCGCTGTTCACCGCATAGACGTAGACCAGCCAGTTGACCGCGACGAGCAGCGCGGTGAGCAGCAGCGCGAACAGCAGGCGCGGCTGGCGGCCGATCGCCCGCAGCCGGTTGCCACTCCGGCTGGCTGCCACCAGCGCGAGAACCAGGAGCAGCGACCAGCAGATCCGGTGGGCGACGATGTCGATCGGCGGAATTGCCCCGAGCGCCTTGAAGTAGATCGGGAACAGGCCCCATAGGAGATAGGCGATCAGCCCGAACAGGACTCCGGTCCGTTGGTCTGATCGGGCGGTGGGCGCGGGTCCGGGGCTGTTCATCGCGCCGGTCGCTAGCGAGCCGCTCCCCGGCAAACAACGTTAACGAAGTCTAAATTGATTCAGCGCCTGTGGGGGGCCTAGTCTCGGATGGTTAGGGGAATAGGAATGGTGGGGCGCGGTATCGCGGTGGCAATCGCGGTGAGCGGCGTACTGGCGCTGGGCGGATGCGAGACGCTGGGCAAGCACCCGTACAAGCCCAAGCCCTCCGTGTCGGTGGAGCCGCCAAGCCCGTCGGACAAGTGGATCGGCCTTGCCAATCCCGACGATCGCGACCGCATCGCCCGGGTCGAGGCCGCCTGGACCGCCGCACTCGCCGACGCCCGCGCGGGCGGTGCGGCCGACGACATCTCCAAGGAAGGACTTCTGCTCAAGCCGGCCGCCGCGCTGCCGCGCCCGGCGCCGACCCCGGGCAGCTACAACTGCCGGCTGGTCAAGGTCGGCAACTATACTCGCAAGACCAAGGCGTTCGAGCGGTTCAAGCCCTTCTTCTGCTATGTCGAGGTGGACGGGGACGAGCTGACCATCGTCAAGCAGACCGGAAGCCAGCGTCCGGCCGGCCGGCTCTACGCCGACGACCGCGCCGACCGCCTCGTTTATCTCGGCAGCCTGGCATTGGGCAGCGAGGACCAGCCGCTCGCCTATGGCGAGAGCAGCGCACGCAACATGGCCGGCGTGTTCCAGCGCATCGGCGCGTTCCAGTGGCGCCTCGTCATCCCCTGGCCGCGCAGCCAGTCCAAGCTCGACGTGTTCGAGCTGACCCCGGTGGCCGAACAGCCCAAGTGAGCGGCGCGGGCGTGAGCGAGCCGCTCGCCGACCCGAACATCGTCCGCGCCCATCTGGTCGCCGCAGCCGCGGCCGGGACGGCGATCACCTATTCCGAGCTGCTCAACCATCTCGGCTATGCCTTTTCCCGCCCCAAGATGCGCGCGCTGTGCCAGACGCTCGGCGCGGTCGACGCGGAGGCGGCGGAGCGCGGCGAGCCCGAGCTGGCGGTGCTCGTCGTCCGCCAGTCCGACGGGCTGCCGGGGCAGGGCTGGTGGGTCGCCGGCGGCGCCGAGAAACATGGCCATCGCGGAAGCTGGGAAGGCGCGGCGGCAAAGACGCTGGTCAAGCGCCTGCAGTCCGCCGCGTTCCGCTACTGGAGCCGGCGGCCGCCGGACTGATCGGGCCGACTACTTCGGCGCTCGCGTCGCCTGGTCGCCCGGGCCCGTGCCGCCGCTCATTTCGGGCAGCGCTTCGTGTCCCACCATCTCGGCGCGTGCCGGCCAGGGCGCCACCGGATCGCGTGGCGGGGTGGCGGAGGTGAGGGCGAAGGTGACGATCGTGACCAGCGCGGCGATGGCGACGATCGCGGCCTTGCTCCAGCTCGGCTCGAACCGGAACGGCTGCCGCTCGACCCCGGCGGTCGAGACATGGCCCGGCTGCCACGGCGCGGTCGGCGGCGGCGCCGGGCGGGCGGTCCGGCGCGGATCCGGGCGACGCCGGCGCAAGCGGTCGTAGTGGGCACGCTTCGAGGCGTCGCGCAGGCAGGCATAGGCTTCGTTGATGGCGGTCGCGAGCGCCATCGCCTCGGCCGAGGCATTCACGTCGGGGTGGTAGCGCCGCATCAGCAGCCGGTAGGCGTTGCGGATCTTGGCGCCGTCGGCGTCCGGCGCCACGCCGAGGATCGCATAATAGTCATTCGCGACGACCATGGGCGTGCAATTACAAGGCGATGCCCCGGATGGGAAGCGGGGAGATGACCGCTTTGCCCCGGCCCGGCCGTTCCGCTAGAGGCGCGCGCATGGCCGAGACCGCCCGCACTTTCTCCGTTGCCGACGAGGACGACGGCATCCGCCTCGACCGCTGGGTCAAGCGGCACCTCCCCGACACCAGCTTCAACATGGTCTCGCGCTGGGCGCGGCTGGGCCAGCTCAAGCTCGACGGCAAGAAGGCGGTGCCCGGCGACCGGGTCGAGGCCGGCCAGGTCCTGTCGATGCCCTTCCCCGACGAGGCGGACCGCCCGGCCAAGGCGGAGCCCCGGCGCGACCCGCTGACCGAGGAAGAGGAGGATTTCGTGCGCGGGATGGTGATCGACCAGACCGCCGACGCCTTCGTCCTCAACAAGCCGCCGGGTCTCGCGACGCAGGGCGGGACCAAGACCAAGCAGCATCTCGACCGGCTGCTGGACGGGCTTGCCGATGCGCGGGGCAACCGGCCCAAGCTGGTCCACCGTCTCGACAAGGACACCAGCGGCGTGCTGCTGGTCGCGCGCAACGCCCGCGCCGCCAGCTTCTTCTCCAAGAGCTTCTCGGGCCGTACCGCGCGCAAGGTCTATTGGGCGATCGTCACCGGCGTCCCCTCGCTGGAAGGCGGGCTGATCGACCTGCCGCTCGCCAAGCAGCCGGGAACGGGTGGCGAGAAAATGCACGTCGACGAGGCGAACGGGCTGGCGGCGAAGACCCGCTGGCGGATGATCGACCGCGCCGGCAATCGCGCCGCCTGGCTCGAGTTGCAGCCGCTCACGGGCCGTACCCACCAGCTCCGCGCGCACCTCGCGGCGATCGGCCATCCGATTGTCGGCGATGCCAAGTACGGCGGGGCGGAGGCCTTCCTGACCGGGGGGATCAGCCGCAAGCTCCACCTCCACGCGCGGCGGCTTCGGATCGACTCGCCCGACGGGCTGATCGACGCTCGGGCTGAGCTGCCGCAGCACTTCACGGAGTCGCTGGCGAGCCTGGGCTTCAGCGAGGACGATGGCGACGCGCTGACGCTGGAGACGATCGATCCGGCGCAGAGCCCGGAGGCCAGGGCCAAGCGCGCGGCGGCGGCGGCTAAGACCAAGCGGCGCGAGCGGAAGGGCGAGCGGCGCGGCCGGGCCGGTGCCAGGGGCCGCGGCCGGTGAGCCGGCTCGCCATCTTCGACTGCGACGGGACCCTGGTCGACAGCGGCGCGACCATCCACCGTGCGCTGACCGCCACCTTCTACGCGCACGGCCGCGACCCGCTCCCCCCGGCGCAGGCGCGCAAGGTCATCGGCCTCAGCCTCGTCGAGGCGATGGCGACCCTCGCGCCCGACGCCGACCGCGACGAGCATGAGGCGCTGTCGACCACCTACAAGGACGCCTTCTCGACCATGCGCCGGGCCGGGCGGGTCGAGGAGCCGCTCTACGACGGCGTGCTCGAGCTGCTCGACCGGATGGAGCAGCGGGACTGGCTGCTCGCGGTCGCCACCGGCAAGTCTATGCGCGGGCTGAAGCATTGCCTCGAGAGCCACGGCATCCATGCCCGCTTCGTCTCGCTCCAGACCGCCGACACGCACCCGTCCAAGCCCCACCCCTCGATGGTGCTGCAGGCGTTGGCCGACAGCGGCTGCGAAGCGGGGCGCTCGGTCGTGATCGGCGACACCGCCTGGGACATGGGGATGGCGCGGGCCGCCGGCGCCCGGGCGATCGGCGCGCTGTGGGGCTATCATGACGAGGCCGAGCTGCTCCGCGCCGGGGCCGAGGCGATCGCGCGCGCGCCGCTGGAGGTCGCCGCCATGGCCGAGCAGATGGTGGGGGAGGAGCGATGACGCCCGAAGAGGAACATGCGCTGTGGCGCAAGCGGTTCATGGTGTTCGCGATCTTCCGCCTGCTCGGGGTGGGGATGGTGTTCGCCGGCATCGCTATCGCACTGGGTGACTTGGTCCGGCCCGGCGGCTCGCTGCCGTTCGGGCTGCCGCTGGTCCTGGTCGGTGCGCTCGACGCGCTGTTCGTTCCGCGCATCCTGAAGGCCGCCTACCGTCGCCAGGACGAGGAGGCCGGCCGGCGGTGAAGCGCTTCTGGAAGGAGGCGGCGGTCGACGCGGGCGGGCGCGTGCTGCTCGACGGGCGCCCGGTCCGGACCCCGGCGCGGGCGGAGCTGGTGCTGCCGACCGCCACGCTTGCGGACGCGGTCGCGGCCGAATGGGACGGGGTGGGGGAGCGGGTCGACCCGCGCGTCATGCCGCTGACCGGGCTCGCCAATGCCGCGCTCGACCGGGTGGCGCCCGATCCGGAGACCTTCGCCGCCGGGCTCGCACGCTATGCCGAGGGCGACCTTCTCTCCTACCGCGCCGAGCACCCCGATGCGCTGGTCGAGCGGCAGGCGGGGCTGTGGGATCCGTTGCTTGCCTGGGCGCGGGACCGCCACGGCGCGGAGTTAATGGTGACCGTGGGGATCTCGCCGGTCCGCCAATCCGCCGACGCAGTGGAGCGGCTCGGCGCGGCGGTGCGGGCCTTCGATCCATTCCGACTCGCCGGCCTCTCGCCGCTGGTGACGATCGGCGGTTCGCTGGTCGTCGCGCTCGCGGTGATCGAGGGAAAGGTCACGCCCGAGCAGGGCTGGGCGGCGGTGAGCCTCGACGAGGCTTGGCAGCTGGAGCGCTGGGGCGAGGACCCCGAGGCGCTGATGGCGCTGCGCAACCGCGAGCGGGACTGGCTCGCCGCCGCGCGCTTCCTCGCGCTGCTTTAGCGGCCGGCAACCAGGTCGCGGGTGAAGGCGACCAGCCCGACCTGGCGCTGCCGCTTCATCCGCTCGGCGGTGACGATCGCCTGCACCTGCTCGAGGCAGGTGGTCATGTCGCGGTTGACCAGCACATAGTCATATTCGGCCCAGTGGCTGATCTCGCTCGCCGCGCGCTGCATGCGGAAGGCGATCACCTCCTCGCTATCCGTCCCGCGCGAGCGCAGCCGCCGCTCCAGCTCCGCCATCGAGGGCGGCAGGATGAAGATCCGCACCAGATCCTCGCCCATCTCGGCGTAAAGCTGCTGGGTGCCCTGCCAGTCGATGTCGAACAGGATGTCGCGCCCCAGCTTCAGCGCGGCCTTCACCGGCGCCTTGGGCGTGCCGTAGCGATAGTCAAAGACCGGGGCCCATTCGACGAAGTCGCCCAGCTCGATCATGGCGTCGAACTGCTCGTTGTCGACGAAATGATAGTCGAGGTCGTCCCGCTCGCCCGGCCGGCGCGGCCGGGTCGTCGCCGAGATCGACATGGTGACCTCGGGATCGGCGCCGAGCAGCATTCGGCTGATGGTCGACTTGCCCGCTCCGGATGGCGAGGAAAGGACGATGAGCAGCCCGCGGCGGCTGCGCTGGTCGGCGGCTGAGGCGACGTTGCGGTCCATGGCCGCTCATGGCGGGTCGGAGAACGCTCCGTCAAGCAGACCATGCTGCACTGCAAAAAAATGAACTTGAAACGGCTAGGCTCGTCCTATATTGTGCAGTGCAACATAAACGATGGGTGTAGCAATGGACGTCGAAAACCAAAACGTCGAGACCGGTGTCGATGCGGCCGAGCAGGCGGTCGCGGCCGTGACGGACGTCGCGACCGACGCTTTCGAAGCGGTGACTTCGCCGGTCGCGGATGCGGCTGTCCAGGTCGCCCCCAAGCCGCGCCGCAAGCAGGCCAAGGTCGCGACCGAGGAGGTCGTGGCCGAAGTGAAGGCAATCAACGCCCGCCGGGTGAAGACCGAACGGAAGCCCCGCGGCCGCAAGGCGGCCACCGAGGCGGCGGCTCCCATCGAAACCAAGAAGGACAAGCCCATGAACTATGATGCGACGAACTGGATGAACAGCTTCGGTGACGTTTCGGCCCTTCCGGGCGCCGAGCAGATGACCAACTTCTTCGGGGAGGCCCGCGCCAAGGGCGAGGAAGCCCTGCAGCGGTCGCGCGCCGCCGCCGAGGACCTGGCCGAGCTGACCCGCGGCAACGTCGAGGCGATGATGAGCTCGGCGAAGATCGCCGCCACCGGTGCGCAGACGCTCGGCCGCTCGATGTTCGAGCGCGGCAAGGCGTCGGTCGAAGAGGCCGGCGAGGTGGTCAAGAGCCTGGCCGAGGCGAAGAGCCCGACCGAGTTCTTCCAGCTCCAGAGCGATCTCGCCCGCACCTCCTTCGACAAGATGGTCGCCGAGACCTCGCGTCTGACCGAGGAAATGGTGAAGCTCGCCGGCGAGACCGTCCAGCCGATCTCCAGCCGCGTGGCGGTTGCTGCGGAGCGCCTCAACAAGATCACCGCCTGACCTCTCTCTCCTCCTCCAGTCAGGTTGTGACCGCGGCCGCCCCTCCTCCGGGGCGGCCGCTTTCTTTTGTGCGCCAAAGGGACGGGTTCCGGACAGCGCGCCCTTGCCGTTTGTTCGCCCACGACCCTATTTACGGGCCTCTATGATTGAACCGATCCTCATGGCGGGCAAGGACGAGCCCGGGACCGGCGGCAATGGCGACGGCGTCGAGGAGATCGAGCGCGGCGTCGTCACGCGCACGCGTCCGCGCACCCGCAAGCCGAGCAACTACAAGGTGTTGATGCTCAACGACGACTATACTCCGATGGAGTTCGTCGTCCTGTGCCTGCAGCGCTTCTTCAGCATGGGCGTCGAGGATGCGACTCGGGTGATGCTTCAGGTCCACCAGCAGGGTGTGGCCGTGTGCGGCGTGTTCACCTACGAAGTCGCTGAGACCAAGGTCAGCCAGGTCATCGACTTCGCCCGCGAGAACCAGCACCCGCTCCAGTGCACGCTGGAGAAGGCCTGACCGGTCCGATTGGCGTCCGCCGAGCTTTTCATTAAGGCCCGGCAATGGACTCGATACATATCGTCGGCGGCAAGCGCCTCGAAGGAAGAATCCCGATTTCCGGCGCGAAGAACGCCGCCCTGGCCCTGCTTCCGTGCGCGCTGCTCACCGACGAGAAGGTGACCCTCGCCAACCTCCCGCGGCTCGCCGATGTCGACACGTTCGGCCATCTTCTCAACCAGCTCGGCGTCTCGACGATGGTCGAGGGCGTTCGGAAGGGCGAATATGGGCGGCGGATGACGCTGCAGGCGTCGGACATCCAGTCGACCGTCGCGCCCTACGACATGGTGCGCAAGATGCGCGCCTCGATCCTAGTCTTGGGGCCGATGCTGGCGCGGATGGGCGAGTCGACCGTCTCGCTGCCCGGCGGCTGCGCGATCGGCGACCGGCCGATCGAGCTTCACCTTCGCGCGCTCGAGGCAATGGGGGCCGAGATCGAGCTCGCCGCCGGCTATGTGAAGGCGAGCGCGCCGCAGGGTCGGCTCCCGGGCGGCGACTATAGTTTCCCGGTGGTGTCGGTCGGCGCGACCGAGAATGCGGTCATGGCCGCGGTACTGGCGGCGGGCCGAACCCAGCTGTTCAACGCGGCGCGCGAGCCGGAGATCGTCGATCTTTGTAACATGCTGGTAGCCATGGGCGCGACGATCGCGGGCATCGGCAGCTCGCACCTCATCATCGAGGGAGTCGAGGCGCTCCACGGCTGCACCTACGCGGTCATGCCCGACCGGATCGAGGCAGGCAGCTACGCCTGCGCCGCGGGGATCACCGGCGGCTCGCTCGACCTGGTCGGCGCACGGGCCGAGGACATGCTGGCGATCACCAACGCGCTCAGTCATTCCGGACTGATGGTCGAGCTCCACGACAAGGGGATCAAGGTCACCGCCGACAAGCCGCTGAAGCCGCTCGCGGTGTCGACCGCGCCGTTCCCCAGCTTCCCGACCGACATGCAGGCACAGTTCATGGCGATGCTGTGCCTGGCAAAGGGCGAGAGCTTCCTCGAGGAGACGATTTTCGAGAACCGCTACATGCACGTCCCCGAGCTGCGACGGATGGGCGCGAGCGTCGACATTCACGGACGCTCGGCCTTGGTCCACGGAGTGGAGAAGCTGACCGGGGCACAGGTGATGGCGACCGACCTGCGCGCCTCGATGAGCCTGATCCTCGCCGGTCTAGCGGCGGAGGGGGAGACCGAGGTGCTTCGTGTCTACCATCTCGACCGCGGTTACGAGCGGCTCGAAGAGAAGCTCAGCGCGGTCGGCGCGACGATCGAGCGGCGCGGCGGCGGCTGAGCCGCGGCCCGGACAGATCAGTGGCGGACCTCGAAGCCGGTCGTTCGCTCGGCCGCAGCGTCCTCGCTGTCGAGCCGGTCGACGCGTGCGCCGTCGGGGCCGCGCCGCATCTCGCTGATCATCACGTCGAGCGCGCTCGATTCACCCTCGAGCAGCGCCTCGACCGATCCGTCGGGGTCGTTGCGGACCCAGCCGGAGACTCCCAGCGCGCGGGCGCGGTCGGCGGTCCACTGGCGATAGAAGACGCCCTGCACCGTGCCGCGGACGCGGACCCGCCGCGCGCCGCTCATCCCGCGACCGTGATGTCGGGGGCGTCCTCGGCCTTCATGCCGACGACATTGTAGCCGGCATCGACATGGTGGATCTCCCCGGTGACGCCGCTGGCGAGATCCGACAGGAGATAGAGCCCCGCGCCACCGACGTCCTCGATGGTGACGTTGCGACGGAGCGGCGCATTATACTCGTTCCACTTCATGATGTAGCGGAAGTCGCCGATCCCGCTCGCGGCCAGCGTCTTGATCGGGCCGGCGCTGATCGCGTTGACCCGGATCCCCTCGGGGCCGAGGTCGGCCGCGAGATATTTGGTCGACATTTCCAACGCAGCCTTGGCGACGCCCATCACGTTGTAGTGAGGGATGACCTTCTCGGCGCCATAGTAGGTCAGGGTGACCATCGCACCGCCCGCCTCCATCATCGCGGCGGCGCGCCTAGCGACGGCGACGAAGCTGTAGACCGAGATGTTCATGGTCATCAGGAAGTTGTCGAGGCTGGTGTCGACGAACTTGCCGCGCAGCTCGTTCTTGTCGGAGAAGCCGATCGCGTGGACGAGGAAGTCGAGCTTCCCCCACTGTCCCTTGAGATGGTCGAAGGCACGGTCGAGCGCGGCCATGTCGCTGACGTCGCAGTCGATCAGCAGCTCGGAACCGAGCTCGGCGGCGAGCGGGCGGACCCGCTTCTCCAGCGCCTCGCCCTGGTAGGAGAAGGCGAGCTCGGCACCCTGCGCTCGAAGCGACTTGGCGATGCCCCACGCCAGCGAGCGGTCGTTCGCAAGGCCCATGATCAGCCCGCGCTTGCCCTGCATCAGCCCCGTCACGCCGTTACCCCTCCGCCTTCTTCCTTTGCCACGTCCTCGCCGGGCTGCGGCTCCTCGACTTCCAGTTTGTCGCTGAACGGCCCCGAATAGACCTCGCCCCTTAGCGCCTTCCCGCCGGTTTCCGCCAGCGCCGCGTTGAGCTCCGCGCCCATCACCACGCCAAGACCGATGAAGAAGAAGAACAGCAGCGCGACCATCACGCCCGCGAGGCTGCCGTAGGTCAGCGAATAGCCGCCGGCGAGCGCGATGGCGCGGGGCAGGAGCTCGGCGATCAGCAACCACCACAGGGTCACCAGCAGGGCGCCGGGCCATTTGCGGCAACGGATGCTGCGATAGCGAGCCGGAGTCAGCGAGACGAACAGCGCGTAGAAGGTAACGTACAACGGGATGGCCGGCGCGAAGCGGTAGAAGCCGATCAGGTGCGCCGCGCCCTCGCTGAAGGGGAAGAGGTGCAGGATGAGATCGTGGATGCCGGTCAGCACGACCTGCGCGGCGAAGGCCGTCATCATCAGCAGCACCGCGCCGATGATCAGCAGGATCGACCCGAGCCGATATTCCCAGAAGGGCTTGCAGAAGGTCACGCCGTAGGCGCGGCGGAGGATGTCGCGGATCGTCTCGACGAAGCTCGCCGCGGTCCATAGCCCGACGATCCCGCCAAACCACAGCAGCGGCCCGTGACGCGCGCTCAGCACCGCCTCGACCGGGTCCTTGAGCAGCGAGCCGACGTCGGGGGGCAGGCGGGCGATGAGGTTGATGGCGACCAGCTGCGCGTCCTCGCTGCGCCCGAGCAGATGGGCGAGCGCGGCGGCGACGATGATGAAGGGGAAGATCGCCAGTAGCGAGAGGTAGGCGAGGTTGCCGGCGTGGATGAACCCATCCGAGTAGACCCCGATGGCGACCCGCTTGACGACCTCGAACGGGCGGGTCCCCGGGCGGATGCGATCGACGACTTCCTCGCCGAAGCGGGCGCGCAGGGTCGCGAGCCGCTTTCGCCGCGCTTCGGGCGACTGGGGGGAGACGGTCTGCATGGTTGGCTTAGGTCAGACGCCCAGCGTCGCCCGCGGGTTGCGCCCATCCTTCCAGTCAACGGCAAAGCGTTCCAGCGCGGGATCGTCGACGGGCAGGTCGACGGCGAGAATGACCAGCTGGTCGCCGCGCTGTCCGCCCTTGCCGCTGAAACCGCGCCCCTTGATCCGCAGTACCTTGCCCGACGACGAGCCCTTGGGGACGGTCAGCATGATCGTGCCGTCGGCGGTCGGCACCTTCACCTTGGCGCCGAGCACCGCCTCGCTCAGCGTGACGGGCAAGGTGAGGCGGATGTCGCGGCCCTCGCGGGTGAAGAAGCGGTGCGGCTGGACGGCGATGGTGACGATCGCGTCGCCGGGTCCGGCCGCGCCCTGCTCGCCCTTGCCGGCGAGGCGGATCTTGGTGCCGTCCTCGACCCCGCCGGGCAGCTTGAGGTCGATCGTCTTGCCGTCGCCGAGCGTCACCCGCTGCGGCTTGAGCGCCGCGGCGTCGAGGAAGGGCACGGCCAGGCGGTAGCTGACGTCGGCACCCTTCTGCGGGGCGCGCTGCTGGCGACCACCGCCGCCGAAACCGCCGAACGGGCCGGAGCGGCGCCCGCCGCCCCCCCCGCCGAAGATCCCTTCGAACAGGTCGGAGAGGTCGGCGGTCTCGGCACCCCCGGCAAAGCCGCCGCCCGGAAAACCGTCGTACCCGCCGCCTGGGCCGCTACTGCCGCGCTGGCCGCCGAAGCCGCCGCCGAACGGCATCTTGGGGTTGCCCTCCTCGTCGATCTCGCCGCGGTCGTACCGCGCTCGCTTGTCGGCGTCGGACAGAAGGTCGTAGGCGCTGGTCACCTGCGAGAAGCGCTCGGCCGCCTTGGGATTGTCCTTGTTGCGATCGGGGTGGAGCTGCTTGGCGAGGCTGCGGTAGGCCTTCTTGATGTCGGCTTCGCTCGCGCCGCGCTTCACGCCCAGTCGTTGATAGAGATCCATAATCCTCGGGGTCATGCCGGAGAGTTTGCTCGAGCGCTAGTTAGGGATTGAGTCGCTTGCGAGGCAAGGCGGGGGGGTCCAAAGGGCAAGAGAAATGGCCGACGATCCGCTTGACCTGTTCGACAGCTGGCTTGCCGAGGCGCAGACCAGCGAGCCCAACGACCCCGAGGCGATGGCGCTGGCGACCTCCACGCCCGACGGCCGGCCGTCGGTCCGCATGGTGCTGCTCAAGGGGCACGGGCCGGAAGGCTTCGTCTGGTACACCAACCTCGACAGCCGCAAGGGCGGCGAACTGCAGGCCAACGAGCGCGCCGCCCTGCTCTTCCACTGGAAGAGCCTGCGGCGGCAGGTCCGCATCGAGGGGCCGGTCGAGCGCGTCGAGGATAGCTTGGCGGATGCCTACTTCGCCACCCGGGCACGGGACTCGCAGCTCGGCGCCTGGGCCAGCGACCAGTCGCGCCCGCTCGACAGCCGAACCACCTTCGAGCAGCGGTTCGCCGAGGTGCAGCAGCGCTTTGAGGGCGGCACGGTGCCGCGGCCGCCGCGCTGGTCGGGCTTTCGCTGCGTCCCCGAGCAGATCGAATTCTGGCAGGACCGGCAGTTCCGGCTCCATGATCGGCGGCTGTTCACCCGCACCGAAGACGGGTGGAGCGAAGGACTGCTCTACCCGTGAGCGGGGCGATCGGCGCGGAAAGGGCGACCCTGTCGTCGCGGGCCGCGCTGGCGAGTGTCGGACTCGCCACCACGCTGCTGCTGATCAAGGGCTATGCGGCGTGGAAGACCGATTCCACCGCCATGCTCGGCAGCCTCGCCGACACCGGGCTCGACCTCATCGCCAGCATCTTCACTCTGGCCGGGGTGCGGATCGCCGCCATTCCCGCGGACGAGGACCATCGCTTCGGCCACGGCAAGGCGGAGGCGCTGGTCGCCATGGCGCAGGTGATGCTGATCGCCGTGTCGGCGGTCGGGATCGCGTGGCGCGCTGCGGACCGGCTGGTGAGCGGCTCGGCCACGTCCGACGCCGAGCTGGGGATCGGGGTGTCGCTGTTCGCGATGGCGCTGACGGTCGGGCTGCTCGCCTATCAGCGACGCGTGATCGCGCGCACCAATTCGGTCGCGATCAAGACCGACAATGTCCATTACCAGTCCGACTTGCTGCTGAACGCGGCCGTGATCGCGGCGCTGTGGCTGGAGCAGTTCTGGCACCTCGCCGGCGCCGACGCCTGGTTCGGACTCGCGATCGCGGCGTTTCTCGTTTTCGGCGCATGGCAGTCGTCGAGCCACGCGCTTGACCAGCTGATGGACCGTGAGTGGCCGGACGAGAAGCGTGCGCAGCTGATCGCGTTGATTCAGAGCCACCCCGAGATGGCGGGAATCCATGACCTGCGCACCCGGACCTCGGGCGGGCACGACTTCATCCAGTTCCAGATCTCGCTCGAGCCGCTGCTGTCGGTCGCCAAGGCGCACGACGTGATGGACGAGATCGAGGCGACCATCCGCGCCGACTTTCCCGGCGCCGACATCCTCATCCACCCCGTCCCGTTCGGCCATCCGGCGGTTAAGGAGCTGACCGTATGACCGTTCTGCCCTTCTTCCAGGTCGATGCTTTCGCCGAACGGCCGCTGGGCGGAAACCCGGCGGCGGTCATGCCGCTCGAGCAATGGCTCGACGATTCGACGCTCCAGGCTATCGCCGCCGAGAACAACCTCAGCGAGACTGCCTTCACCGTGCCTTCCGAAGACCCGGAGGCGGATTATCATCTCCGCTGGTTCACTCCGACCACCGAGGTCGACCTGTGCGGCCATGCCACGCTGGCGAGCGGTCACATCCTGCTCAACCAGGGGGCGGTGCGGTTCCGCACCCGCTCCGGCATCCTCCGGGTCGAGCGCGACGGCGAACTGCTCCGCCTCGACCTGCCGGCAAGCACGGTCGAGCCGGCCGAGGCGGCGGGGCTGCTCGACGCACTTGGGCTCGAGCACGGCGAGATCTTCCGCGGTCGCGGCGGCAACGGCGCGCTCATCGTGCTGCTCGAGAGCGAGGCGGCGGTGCGCGCGGTCGCGCCGGACTTCCCAGCATTGAAGGCGTGGGACTCGCTGGTGATCGTCACCGCCTCGGGGCTCGAGCAGGACGTGGCGAGCCGCGTCTTCGCCGTCTACCACGGGATCGACGAGGACCCGGTCACCGGATCAGCGCATGCCGCGCTGGTGCCTTTCTGGGCAGGGCGGCTGGGCCGGCAGAGCTTCGGCGCCCACCAGGTCAGCGCGCGCGGCGGACTGCTGAAGTGCGAGCTGCGCGGCGACCGGGTCGTGCTGGGCGGGCGTTGCTTCACGGTGATCGAGGGCAGTTTCCAGCTGTGAGGGCCGCGCTCGCGGCGCTGCTGCTGACGCTTGCCGCACCGGCCTCCGCCAGCCCCGCTACGGACCGCGCGGCGATCCTCGCCACCATCGGACGGATGGAGGCGGCGTGGAACCGCGGCGACTTCGTGGGCTACATGGCGGGGTTCAAGAAACCCGACGTGGTGTTCGTGTCGGGCGGCAAGTTCCAGGACGGGTGGCAGGGCACGCTCGACCATTATATTCGCGACCATGGCGCGAACGCCGGCACCCGTGGGCATCTACATTTCTCTGACATGACGGTCGACCTTCTCTCGCCGACCGCGGCGATGCTGGTCGGCCGCTACCGGCTGGAGCGGACCGGGCGGGTGACGGAGGGGGTCAACACCCGCCTGTTCAAGAAAATCAGCGGCCGCTGGCTGATCACCCTCAACCATGTCTCCGCGTACGACCTGACGCCGGCGCCGTCCGCGCCAGCAGCGCGCTGAGATCGGCCTTCCAGAACCTGGCCCAGGTGTGGGTGCCATGGCCTCGGGTTTCGGCGCTTTCCGGGATCAGCCGGTAGCGAACCGTCGGCATCCGCTTCAGCGCGGCAGGCGGGAAGGGCAGATTGCGCGGGTTGATGAAGTCGTCGGCCGAGTTGATCCACGTCATCGGCGCGCGGATCGCCTCCAGCCGCGGCCAGGGATTGTAGGTTCGGCTAGCGTCGAGTTGGTAGACGAGGTCGTTGGCGTCCAGCCCCTGTAGGCCGGCGGTGACCCGGCCGGAAGCGTAGGCGCTCGCCGCCGGGCGGGTCGGATAGGTCGCCTGGAGGTAGAGCGGCGCCGAACCGGCGATGAACAGCAGCGACTCCGCCGTGCGCAACCCCTGCAGCGGCGGCTGGCGATACTCCCCGCCGGCCCAGGCCGGATCCGCCTTGATCCCGTCGATCGCCAGCTGGCGCCACATGCGGTTGAGGCCGGCGATCTCGACCGGCTCGCAGGCGAGCGGCATCAGGGCGTCGGCGGCGTCGGGATGCTCCTCCGCCCAGACGAAGCTGTGCATGCAGCCCATCGAGGTGCCCATGATCAGGCGGAGGTGGGTGACGCCGAGCCCGTCGGCGAGCATCCGCCGCTGCGCCTCGACCATGTCGTCGTAGTCATAGGCCGGAAAGCGCATGTGGAGGCCGTCCGACGGCTTGGACGAGGCGCCGTGCCCGAGATTGTCGGGCAGGATCACGAAGATGCGGCGGATGTCGAGCGGCTGGCCGGGACCATAGAGCTCGTCGGCGAACTGCGGCGAGAGAAACTGGGCGCCGGTCCCGCCGGTGCCGTGCAGGACCATCACCGCATTGTCGATCCGGCCCGCGGCGTCGCGATGAGGGGTGCCGAGCAGGCGATAGTGCATCCGCAACTCGGGCAGCGACTGGCCCGAGCGGAAGCGGAAATCCTTCAGCACCACGTCGCCCTCGCGAACCGGCCAGTGCCGCGCGGGCGGCGGCGAGGTCCGCGGAGAGGGCGTCAAGGGAGTCTGTGCGGCGAGCGCGGCAAGCAACAGGAGCATCGCCTCAATCCTTCAGTTGGGTTTCGAGCGCGTCGAGCATGGGCCGCTGGCTCGCCAGCATCTCGACGCGGGCTTCGGGGAGCGTGAACCAGCGCGCTTCCTCGGCTTCGGGAAACTGCTTCATCTGCCCGCTCTTCGGCGGCCATTCGAGCGTGAACAGGTTGCTGTCGAGCGCCGCCGTGTCGAAATCACCCTCGACCGCGAAGGCGGCCACCCGCTTGCCCCCGGACTGGCGGACCTCGCACAGCCGGAGCGGGACGGAGTCGAGCCGGGCGCCGGTTTCCTCCTCGAACTCGCGCAGCGCCGCTTCGGCGGGCGCCTCGCCCGGCTCGATCTCGCCCTTGGGGATCATCCAACTGCCGGGCCGCCGCCGCCGCCAGAACGGACCGCCCGGATGGATCAGGAGCACTTCGAGCCCGCGGGCCGAGTGCCGGTAGAGCAGGACTCCGGCACTCGTCGGTGCGGCCATCAGGCCGCGACCGCCGCGGGAGCCGCTGCTTCCGTCGCTTCGATCCAGCCGCCGCCAAGCAGGCGGCTGCCGTCGTAGAAGACCGCCGCCTGGCCGGGTGCGACGCCATATTCCGGGCGCTCGAACAGGACGCGCTCGCCGCTGCGGATCGCCGCGACGGGCGGGGCTAGCGAGCGGACCTTCACGCCGACCGTTCGCTGCTCCTCGCCGATCCAATTGATGGCTCCGACCGTGGCGGCGCTGACTGCAAGCGCCGCCTTGGGTCCGACCACCAGTCGCTGCGCCTCGGGGTCGATGCGGACGACGTAAAGCGGTTCCTTCTGCCCGCCGATAGTGATGCCGCGGCGCTGCCCGACGGTGAAGTGGACCACGCCCGGATGCTCGCCCAGCACGCGCCCGGAGAGGTCCACGATCTCGCCCGGGGCGGCGGTCTCCGGCCGTAGCCGCTTGACCAGCCCGGCATAGTCGCCGTCGGGAACGAAGCAGATGTCCTGGCTGTCCGGCTTGTTCGCGACCGGCAGGGCGAACTCGCCGGCCAACCGGCGGGTCTCGCTCTTGGGAAGGTCGCCGACGGGGAAGCGCAGGAAGTCGAGCTGCTCGCGGGTCGTGCCGTACAGGAAGTAGCTCTGATCGCGCGCCGGGTCGGCACCCTTGTGAAGCTCGGTTCGGCCGACGTTCACCACCCGCCGCACATAATGGCCGGTCGCCAGCGCGTCCGCGCCAAGCTCGCGAGCGAAGGCGACGAGGTCGGTGAACTTCACCCCCTGGTTGCACAGCGAGCAGGGGACTGGCGTGCGCCCACGGGCGTAGTCGTCGGCGAAGCGGTCGATCACGCCGGCGCGAAAGCGGCTTTCATAGTCGAGGACATAATGCGGGATGCCGAGCTGGTCGCAGGCGGTGCGCGCGTCGTAGATGTCCTGCCCGGCGCAGCAACTGCCGCTCCGCTTAACCGCCTCGCCGTGATCGTAGAGCTGGAGCGTGACCCCGATCACCTCGGCCCCGCTCTGCACCGCGAGGGCCGCGGCGACGCTGCTGTCGACGCCGCCCGACATGGCGACAACGATGCGCGCGCGGCCCGCGCTGTTCAGGTCGAAACTCACCGGCATGGTGACGGCCTTTACCTGAAGTTCACCCTATCTCGCTAGACCGGCTGCAGGCGGGGGGTTCCGCCTTGGGGGATGAAGGTGTCGCGCCAAGACGGCGAACTGGTGGCGGAAGGAACGGCGAACATCGGGGCGCTGCTGCGCTCGTTCGGAGCGCCTCCGACCGACCGGGACCGCAGCGAGGCGATCGCCCGCTTCCTCAGCGGAGAGGAAGGCTGGGAGATGGCGCTGCGCCAGCTTGGCGGCACGTTCGCCACTCCCGCGCCAGGGTTAAGGAGCGAGCAGGAGGAGTAACCGGCCAGTTTACCTTTGCATTTGAGGTTTCGTTCAAGGGCCACGGCGTAAACGGGGCAGATCAACAGAACATTATCCGCGTTTGAGGTTTAAGAATGCTCGAGAACCAGAAGATCAGGCCAGCCCAGGTGATCGGCCCGCTCGGCGAGCCGCTGACCCTCGAGTCCCTGCCGCCGAGCAACACCACCCGCTGGGTGGTCCGGCGCAAGGCCGAGGTTGTTGCGGCGGTCGCCGGCGGTCTGCTCAGCGTGGACGAGGCGTGCGCTCGCTACGGTCTCAGCCTCGAAGAGTTCGCCGGCTGGCAGCGCGCGGTCGACCGTAGCGGCATGCCGGGACTGCGCGTGACCCGCATCCAACACTATCGCACCGTCTACGAACGCCAACAGCGTTACTGATTTCGGACCTGCGCCAGCGTAAGAACCCGCACAACTCCTTGATCCTTGCGGGATCGTAGCGGTTTATTATCGGACGGTGTTCGGAACCGTTCGGCCCCATTGCGCGTATCCCGATCCGCATGGCCGCTCGCACGGAGCGGCGACAGACAGGAGGGAACACCATGGGCATTCTTATCTGGCTCATCGTTGGTGGCGTTTGTGGCTGGCTGGCCAGCATCATCATGCGCACCGACGGGCAGCAGGGCATCATTCTCAACGTCATCGTCGGTATTGTCGGTGCCGCGATCGCCGGCTTCCTGCTCGGCGGCGGAGCCGACCTCAATCACGGCATCACGCTGACCAGCTTCCTCTACTCGCTGCTGGGCGCGGTGGTTCTGCTGGCGATCGTCAACCTCGTTCGTCGCGGGACCGTTCGCTAAGGCGACCTGCCGACCGCAACATGGAAAGGTCGCGCTGGACGGGAGTCGGCGCGGCCTTTTTCATGCCTATTGCAGCTCGAAGCTCATTGCCAAGCTGACCTGCAGCTGCTGCTCCCCCGGCTCGACGACCGTGTCGGCCTTTGCCGCCATCGCCCGCACATAGGGCACCGGCCCCGGCGGCATCCCGCCGGACCCGTTCTCGCTGACCGAGACCAGCCGAACCACCCGCATCCCGAGTGACCGGGCGTAAAGATCCGCGCGCTGGCGGCCGAGGGCGATTGCCCGCGTCCTTGCCTCGTCGAGCGCGGCATCGGGCTTGTCGAGCGAGAGGGTCGGCCCGTTGATCTGGTTGGCGCCCTCGGCGACCAGCGCATCGAGGATCCGCCCGGCGTTGCGAAGGTCGCGGAACCTGACGCTCAGCGAATTGCTCGCCTGGTATCCGGTCAGGACGGGCGGCTGGTTCTGGTCGTAGCGATAGTCGGGGTTGAGGTTGATCGAGCTGGTCTGGACGTCGCGGTCGGCGATGCCGGCGCGGCGCAAGGCGGCACGGACCCGTTCCATTCGCGCCGCATTATCGGTGAGGGCGGCGGTCGCGGTCTGGGCGCGGCTGACCACTCCCGCGGAGATGACCGCAACGTCGGGAACGCGGCTGACCTCGCCCGTTACGCTGAGGTCGAGCCGGGTCCCGGCGAGCGGCGCGGCAGGTGCCGGCTGCGCTGTCGCGGCAGGCGCGAGCGTCAGTGGCGCGATGGTGATCAGCAAGGCGGCCAGCAAGGGTCTGCGCATCTTGTCGTTCCTGTAACAACCATGGAAAAGCCTCGTGTCGCAGCCGCCGGCTGGCGCGGCGATGAACGGCTCAGCGACGGCGCGAGATGAGCCGGTAGGCAACGAGCAGGATGATCGCGCCGACGATCGCGGCAAGGAAGCCCGCGCTGTCGTTCGGCCCGTACCAGTGGAGCGCGCGGCCAAGCCAGCCGGCGACCAGCGCACCGGCGATCCCGAGCACCACCGTGACCAGGCAGCCGCCGGGGTCACGGCCCGGGGTGATGAGCTTGGCCACTGCGCCGGCGAGGCCGCCGAGGATGATCCACGCCAGCCAGTTCGTCGTCCCGAAGATCATGGTTGCGCTCCTTGTTGAATCTTGTTCCCGCCGAAACACTGCCGCATCGGCCGTTTGCGGTGCAAGGGGGCCACTTGGTCGAAAATCGCTGGAAGCCTTCCATTAACGGCATTCTTGTTGCCAGAGGTGACTTAGGGGTTTAATACAGTGCGCTCAACCCGGCGCGACAGGGAAAGATGGACGGCATGAACCGCGAAGCCAGTTTCAACCGCTCGGACACGCTGGTCGTGGTCGACTCCTCGCGGCGTCGGCGCAACCTGATCATCGCGGTCGCCGTGGTCGTCATCGCGGCTGTCGCTCTGGGGGTCATGTTCCTCGGCAACCGCAACCAGGCTTCCGGCCCCGCCGCAGCAGCGGCTGCGGGCAAGGGCAAGAACGGACAAATCCCGGTCGTAACCGTGGTGGTTCCCGGGCAGAGCCAGGTTGCCGGGATAGTCACCGGCAGCGGCGCGCTCGCCGCCCGCCGCGACCAGCCGGTCGGGGTTGCCGGAACCGGCGGCCGGGTCACCGCGGTGCTGGTCGACGCCGGCACCTGGGTCCGCCAAGGCCAGGTGCTCGCCTCGGTCGACCGCAGCGTCCAGTCGCAGCAGGCGGCGCAGCTCTCGGCGCAGATCACCGCGGCCCGCGCCAACCTCGCGCTCGCGCAGAGCAATTACGAGCGCTCGGCCTCGCTGGTCTCCAGCGGGTTCGTGTCCAAGGCCGACCTCGACAACAAGCGGGCGACTCGCGACGCCGCCGCCGCGCAGGTCCAGGTCGCGCAGGCTCAGCTCGGGGCGACCCGGGCCCAGATCGGCCAGCTCGATGTCCGCGCACCGACCAGCGGGCTGGTCCTCGCCCGCGCGATCGAAGTCGGGCAGATCGTCAGCCCGGCGTCGGGCGCGCTGTTCCGTCTTGCCAAGGACGGCGAGATGGAAATGCGCGCAACCCTTTCGCAGCAGGACCTCGGCAGCATCCGCACCGGCATGTCGGCGACCGTCACTCCGCTCGGCTCGACCCGCAGCTACACCGGCCGGGTCTGGCAGGTGGCGCCGGTGATCGACCCGCAGAGCCGCCAAGGCGAGGTCCGCATCGCCATTCCCTACGATTCCGCGATCAAGCCGGGTGGATTTGCCGACGTGAAGATCGCCGCGGGCAGCACCACCGCCCCCCAGCTCCCGCAGAGCGCCGTCCTGAGCGACGAGAACGGCAACTATGTCTTCGTCGTCAACGGCCGCAACGAGGTCGAGCGGCGTTCGATCAAGATCGGGTCGGTGACCGAGGGCGGGGTGACGATCGCCGCCGGCCTCAGCGGGCAGGAGTCGGTCGTGCTCTCGGCGGGACCCTTCCTCAACCCGGGCCAGAAGATCCAGCCGCGCCGACAGGCCGCGGTCCGTTAAGCAGCAGCCCTCCAGCGGGCGGGAAGTCGAGCCATGAGTTTTCGCAACATCTCGTCGTGGTGCATCAAGAACCCGGTGCCCCCGATCGTCTTCTTCATCGGGCTGATGCTGGCAGGCCTGCTCTCCTTCTCGTGGATGAGCGTCACCAACAATCCGGACATCGATTTTCCCGCCGCGATCGTCACCATCAGCCAGCCGGGCGCCGCGCCGGCCGAAATGGAGACCCAGGTCACGCAGAAGGTCGAGACGGCGGCGCGCAGCATCAACGGCGTCGACGAGATCAACAGCTCGGTCCGCGAGGGCAATAGCCAGACCTTCGTCCAGTTCCAGATCGGCACGCCAACCGACCGCGCGGTCAACGACCTGCGCGACGCGGTTACGCAGATCCGCGGCGATCTGCCCGAGGGGATACTCGAGCCGCAGGTAAGCCGGGTCGACGTCAGCGGCGACCCCGTCGTCTATGTCGCCGCGCAGACCACCGACATGACGCTCGAGCAGCTCAGCTGGTATCTCGACGACACGGTGGCGCGCCGCCTGCGCGCGGTCGCGGGCGTCGCCTCGGTCAGCCGCGAGGGCGGCGTCGATCGGCAGATCCGGGTGATCCTCAATCCGGCGGCGTTGCAGGCGCAGGGCATCACCGCGGCGCAGGTCAACGCCCAGCTCCGGGCGGTCAACACCAACGCCACCGGCGGCCGGGCCGAGATCGCGGGATCCGAGCAGTCGGTCCGGGTGCTCGGCAACGCGCACTCCGCTTACGACCTCTCGCAGACCGACATCAACGTGGCCGGTGGCCGGACGGTCAAGCTCGGCGACATCGCCAACGTCGAGGACAGCTATTCCGAGCAGCGCACCCTCGCCAAGCTCGGCGGCAAGCAGGTGGTGAGCTTCAACATTCAGCGCGCCACCGGTCAGTCGGACCTCAAGGTGTACGACGGCGTGTGGGAGGAGATGCACAAGATCGAGAAGGAGAATCCACGGATTCACTTCAGCGAGATCTCGAACAACGTCGATTATACCAAGTCGCAGTACCACAGCTCGATCGAGGCGCTGTGGGAAGGCGCGATCCTCGCCGTGTTCGTCGTCTACCTCTTCCTCCGCGACGGGCGCGCGACCGCCATTTCCGCGCTGGCGATCCCGCTGTCGGCAATCCCCAGCTTCTGGTTCATGAGCCTGCTGGGCCTCAACCTCAATTTCCTCTCGCTGCTCGCGCTCAGCCTGGTCGCGGGCGTGCTGGTCGACGACGCGATCGTCGAAATCGAGAACATCGTCAGGCACATGCGAATGGGCAAGACCGCCTATCAGGCGGCGATGGACGCGGCGGACGAGATCGGGCTGGCGGTGCTCGCCACCACCATGTCGATCGTCGCCGTCTTCCTCCCGGTCGCGCTGATGCCGGGGATCTCGGGTCAGTTTTTCAAGAGCTTTGGCTATACGGTCGTCGTGTCGGTCCTCCTGAGCCTGTTCGTGGCGCGGATGATCACCCCGCTGATCGCCGCTTATTTCCTCAAGAGCCACGGCGAGCAGGCGCACGCCTCGGGTCGGTTGATGGACTGGTATCTCGGGATCCTGCGCTGGACACTCGACACGCGTGGGGCGCAGGCTTCCCGCGAGCGCCGCCCGGGCGCCTGGGGCCGAACGATCTCGATCTTCCGCGACCACCGGGTGTGGATGATGGGCGTGGGCTTCCTCGCCTTCGCGCTGACGGTCCTGCTGATCGCCACCCTGCCGATGACCTTCCAGCCCGAGACCAACGACAATTTCTCCAACGTCAACGTCAAGATGGCGCCGGGCTCGACCCTGCAGCAGTCCGAGGCGGTGATGGATCGCGCGGCGGGGATCATCCGCGCCGACCCGGACGTCGACCGGGTGTTCGAGCGCATTTACGTTGGCAGCGGCTATCTCAACATCGTGCTCAAGGCCGATCGCAAGAGGACCTCGTCCGAGTTCAACCGCAATATCGGTCCGCAGCTCGCAGCCATTCCCGACGCGCAGGTCACCGTCATCTCGCCCAACAGCGGCGGCCCGGGCGGCGGCGGCCGCGACATCATGCTGTTCCTCGGCTCCTCCGACCCGGCGCTACTGTCCCAGGCGGCGAGCAAGATCGCCGAGGAGATGGGATCGCTCAAGGAGGTTCGCGCGCCGCGGGTGATGGGCGAGCAGGCGCGGCCGGAGATCACGATCAAGCCGCACTTCGACCTCGCCGCGCGGCTCGGCGTGACGACCCAGGCGCTGAGCCAGACGATCCGCATCGCGACACTCGGCGACATCGAGCAGAACAGCGCGAAATTCTCGCTGTCGGACCGCCAGATCCCGATCATGGTCTCGCTCTCCGACCTCGAGCGCCGTGACCTCTCGACGCTCGAGAACCTGCCGGTGCCGACCACCGCCGGCGGCTCGGTGCCGCTCAAGGCGGTCGCCGATATCGGGTTCGGGTCGGGCCCCTCGACGGTCCAGCGGACCAACCAGGTCCGCCGGCTGGCAATCGGCGCCGACCTCACCCCCGGGGTGGTGAGCGGTGATGCATGGAAGAAGATCAACGCGCTGCCGGGAATGAAGAACCTGCCGCAGGGCGTGTCGGTGCTGACGCTCGGCAACCAGAAATGGCAGGGCGAGCTGGTCAAGAACTTCATCCTCGCGCTGCTGTCGGGCGTGCTGCTGGTGTTCGCGGTGCTGGTGCTGCTCTACCGCCGCTTCCTCGCGCCGTTCGTCAACATGGGGTCGCTCCTGCTCTGTCCGCTGGGGGCGGCGCTGGCGTTGCACATCGCGCAGCAGCCGCTGTCGATGCCGGTGTTCATCGGGCTGCTGATGCTGTTCGGAATCGTCGCCAAGAACTCGATCCTGCTGATCGACTTCGCGGTGGAGATGATCGAGCATGGCTGGGAGCGGACCGCCGCGATCCTCGAGGCGGGGCACAAGCGCGCGCAGCCGATCGTGATGACCACGGTGGCGATGGTCGCGGGCATGGTCCCGGTCTCGCTGTCGCTGTCGGGCGACGGGAGCTGGCGCGCGCCGATGGGCATCACCGTGATGGGCGGCCTGCTCTTCTCGACCCTGCTCACTTTGCTGCTGGTGCCGGCCTATTTCAGCCTGGCGACCGACATTGAGGCGTGGATCAGCCGCAAGTTCCGCAAGGTGCTCGACAATGGCGAACCGCACCAGCCGGCGCAGGGCCCGGTCCTCACTCCCGCGGAGTAAGACGGCGCGCGCGTGAACCTCACGCCGCGCTCGTCTATTGAAGGCGCATGAACCGCGCCGAGACCCTGTCGATTCCCGCCCGTTCGCCGCTCGGCCGCTTCAACCCGGCCCAGCCGGGGGCGGCCGGGATGAAAGTCGCCGCGACCGGGCTGCTGCTGGTGATGGCGGCGATCTTCGTGGTCGCCCGCGCCTTCGAGCCCGGTCATCCCTGGCTCTCCTACGTCAAGAGCTTCGCCGAGGCGGCAATGGTCGGCGGGCTCGCCGACTGGTTCGCGGTGACCGCGCTGTTCCGCCACCCGCTCGGGCTGCCGATCCCCCACACCGCGATCATCCCGCGCAACAAGGACCGGATCGGCGACGCCCTCGCCAACTTCCTCCAGAGCAATTTTCTGATCGCCAGCGTGGTCGCCCGGCGCATGCGCCACATCGACATCGCCACGGCCGCCGGCCGCTTCCTCCAGGCCCCGGCCGGCGAGGCGACCCGGATCCGCCAGGGCGCCTCGCGGATGATCGCCGACTTGTTCGAGAGCCTCGACGACGAGCGGCTGGGCGGGATGGTGAAGACCGCGGTCGCGACCCGCATCCGAGCCGTCGAGATCGCCCCGGTCCTCGGCCATGCGCTCGCCTCGGCGATCAACGAGGATCGCCACGTGCCGATGCTCGAGACGGCGATCCGCTGGAGCGCCCGGGTGCTCGACCACAACGAGCCGATGATCCGCGAAATGGTGAAGAAGCGGGCGAATTGGGTGGTGAAGCTCGCCGGGCTCGACGAGAAGATGGCCGACGCGATCATCGACGGGCTGCGCAAGCTGACGCTCGAGATGGCGACCGACCCCACCCACCCGGTTCGCGCCAAGATCGAGCAGGCGCTCGCCGACCTCGCCAACGACCTGCAAACCAAGCCGGAGACGCGCGCCAGGGTCGAGCAGATGAAGAACGACCTGCTCGACAATCCCAGCGTCGCGCAGTGGATCGACAGCCTCTGGCAGAAGGGACGCGCGGCGCTGGTCAAGGCGGCGCGCAATCCCGACGCGGTGCTCGCGGGGCGGCTCGGCGAGGTGCTGAAGTCGATGGGCCAGACGCTCGAGCGCGACCCGCGGCTGCGCATCGTCATTAACCGCTTCGCCCGCCGCGCGGTGGCGGGGATGGCGGCGAGCTATGGCGGGTCGATCGTCCGGCTGGTCAGCGACACGATCCGCGTCTGGGATGCGCGCACGGTTACCGCCCGACTGGAAAGCGCGGTCGGCCGCGACCTCCAGTATATCCGGATCAACGGGACGCTGGTCGGCGGTTCGGTCGGACTAGTTCTGCACCTCCTCGACACGCTGTGAGCGACGATCCCGCCGCCGAGGCGCTGACGGAACTGGCGCGGAACCGCGGGCTGCGGCTCAGGCGCTCGCGGGTGAGGACCCCGGGCAAAGGCGACTTCGGCAAGTTCGGGTTGACCGACGCCGCCGGCGCGGCGGTGCTGGGGATTGGCGAAAAGGGGCTGACCGCCACCGCCGCGGAGGTCGAGGCGCACCTGCGCGGGCTCAACACGCAGGACTGGACGCGGTCGATCGAAGCCGCGGAGACGACATTGGTCTCGCGACCGCGGAAGAAGCGCGACGACGAGGCGGGTTCGCCTCCGCCGCGATCCTCCACCGGTGCGCCCCGGCGCAAGGCGCGGCAAAAGCCTGAGCCTGAGCCTGAGCCCGAGCCCGAACCTGAGCCGGAACCGCCACCGCCTCCTGCGCCCGCCGTCCGGGCGGCGGACGCCGGCGATGCCGAGGCGATCGCCGGGCTGGTCGCACTGCTCGGCCACGAGACCAGCGCCGGGGAGGTCAGGAAGCGCCTTGCCGCGATCGCCGCGCCGACGCTGGTGGCGACGCTCGGCGAGGCGGTGGTCGGCCTGTGCGGGCTCGACGTCGAGACCCACATCCACCGCGACCGGCCGGTCGGGCGAGTGACGATCCTGGTGCTGGCCGAGGCGGCGCGCGGGGAGGGGCTCGGCCGGCTGCTGATGGCAGAAGCGGAGCGGCGGTTGTGGGATGCCGACTGCGGGCTGATCGAGATCACCAGCAACGACCGGCTGACCGCCGCCCACGCCTTTTACCGCCATCTCGGCTACGAACGGACCAGCATGAGGTTTGCCAAGCGGCGCGGCTGATCGGTGCCCGTCAGCCTGATCTCATTCCAGGGCCCATCTCCGCACGTTCCTGCGATTGGTTGGAGAGGTGCTGAAACAAGTTCAGCAAGACGGAGCGGGGTGTCTGCTGACGACCCAGGGCGAACATCCAATACCTCTCCGTTGCGCAGCAATGGGGAGGGGGACCGTCCCGCGCAGCGGGATGGTGGAAGGGCCGCGCTTCATTCAGACGGTGCTGGCGCCTCCACCACCGCCTGCGGCGGCGGTCGCCCTCCCCGTCTGCGACGGGGAGGTTTTTCGGTGTCGGCCTTCTCCCACGGCGGACCTTTCGCCCACCCTTGCGGGACAGGATTTCGCCTGCTTCTCTCGCGCTTCCGCGAAAGTGTTCGCGGGCCTTTCCGCGAGCTTGGCCAGGGTTCAGGCCGTTAGCGACATCGCTCCACGAACGGTAACATTCGTGCGAATGTCACCCCGCAAACGGGTCTCTCACCAGGATTGTGTCGTCGCGCTCGGGGCTCGTGCTCACCAGCGCGACGGGGCAGCGGATCAGCTCCTCGACGCGGCGGATGTACTTGATCGCCTGCGCGGGGAGCTCGGCCCAGCTGCGCGCGCCGGCGGTGCTCTCGCGCCAGCCGTCCATCTCCTCGTAGACCGGCTCGACCTGCGCCTGGTCGGCGGCGTGCGGCGGGAGGTGGTCGGTGAGCTCGCCGTCGAGCCGGTAGCCGGTGCAGATGCGGACCGTGTCCATCCCGTCGAGCACGTCGATCTTGGTCAGCGCGATTCCGGTAATGCCGCTGACCGCCGCGGCCTGGCGGACCAGCACCGCGTCGAACCAGCCGCAGCGGCGGCGGCGGCCGGTGACCGTGCCGAACTCGTGGCCGCGCTCGCCGAGGCGCTGGCCGGTCTCGTCCTCGAGCTCGGTCGGGAAGGGGCCGGAGCCGACCCGGGTCGTGTAGGCCTTGACGATCCCGAGCACGAAGCCGGCGGCGGACGGGCCAGTGCCGCTGCCGCTGCCGGTGGTCCCCGCGACCGTGTTCGAGCTGGTGACGAACGGGTAGGTGCCGTGGTCGACGTCGAGCAGCACGCCCTGCGCGCCTTCGAACAGCATGCGCTTGCCCGCGCGCTGCGCCTCGTCGAGCGTCTTCCACACCGGCTTGGCGAAGCGGAGGACGAAGCCGGCGATCTCGCCGAGGTCGGCCTTGAGGCGGGCACGATCGACCGGCGGCTCGCCGAAGCCGGCCCGAAGTGCGTCATGGTGCGCGCAGAGCCGGTCGAGCAGCGGGTCGAGCTGGTCGAGGTGGGCGAGGTCGCAGACCCGGATCGCCCGGCGCCCGACCTTGTCCTCATAGGCCGGGCCGATGCCGCGGCGGGTGGTCCCGATCTTGCCCGCGCCGCTGGCGTCCTCGCGCAGCGCGTCGAGGTCGCGGTGGATGGGAAGGATCAGCGGGCAGGTCTCGGCGATCATCAGCACGTCGGGGGTGACGGCGACGCCCTGGCCGGCGATCCGCTCGATCTCGCTCTTCAGGGCCCAGGGGTCGAGCACCACGCCGTTGCCGACGATCGACAGCGTGCCGCGGACGATGCCGGACGGGAGCAGGCTGAGCTTGTAGGTCTGGTTGCCGACGACCAGCGTGTGGCCGGCATTGTGCCCGCCCTGGAAGCGGACGACGACGTCGGCGCGGCTGGCGAGCCAGTCGACGATCTTCCCCTTGCCCTCGTCGCCCCACTGCGCGCCGATGACGGTGACGTTGCCCACGGTCCTGCTTCCTTGCCTGTTGCGCGGGCTCCCTAAGGGAGGGCGAGCGGAGAGTCGATGGTGGCGCCGGGCCCCTCCACCATGCCGCTGCGCGCCATGGTCCCCCTCCCCCGAGCGGAGCTCAGGGGAGGAATGACGCTGGCCGACGCTAGAACTTGAGCGGGCGGACCTGCTTGACGCCGGGGAGCTGCTCGATGCGGGCGACCACTTCGGCGCCGACCGGCTCGTCCACCGACAGCAGCAGCACCGCCTCGCCGCCGGCGTCGATCCGGCCGAGGTGGAAGGTGCCGATGTTGATCCCCGCTTCGCCGAGCGTCGTGCCGAGCCGGCCGATGAAGCCGGGCGCGTCCTCGTTGACGATGTAGAGCATGTCGCCGGCGAGGTCGGCCTCGACCTTGACCCCGAACAGCTCGGTGAGGCGCGGGGCGGCGTTGCCGAACAGCGTGCCCGCGACGGCGCGATCGCCCGCCTGGGTGTGCGCGGTGACCCGGACGAGTGTGTGATAGTCGCCCTCGCGGTCGTGGCGCACCTCGCGGACGTCGAGCCCGCGTTCCTTGGCGAGGAAGGGCGCGTTGACCATGTTCACCGTGTCCGAGTGAACCCTCATGTAGCCGGCCAGCACCGCACCGGTGATCGGCTTCATGTTGAGCTCCGCCGCGGCGCCCTCAGTCTCGATCGAGAGGCCGGCGATGCTGCCGCGGGCGAGCTGGCCGACCAGACTGCCGAGCTTTTCCGCCAGTGCCATGTAGGGCTTGAGGCGCGGCGCCTCCTCGGCGCTGAGGCTCGGGACGTTGATCGCGTTGGTGACCCCGCCCAGGAGGAGGAAGTCGCTCATCTGCTCGGCGACCTGGATCGCGACGTTGACCTGCGCCTCGTTGGTCGAGGCGCCGAGATGCGGGGTGGAGATGAAGCCCGGGGTGCCGAACAGCGGCGAGGCGGTGGCCGGCTCGGTCTCGAACACGTCGAGTGCGGCGCCGGCGATCTGGCCGCTGTCGAGCGCATCCTTGAGCGCCGCCTCGTCGATCAGCCCGCCGCGCGCGCAGTTGACGATGCGGACGTCCTTCTTGGTCTTCGCGATGTTCTCGCGGCTAAGAATATTGCGGGTCTGGTCGGTCAGCGGCGTGTGCAGCGTGATGAAGTCGGCGCGGCGGAGCAGCTCGTCGAGCTCGACCTTCTCGACCCCGATCTCGACCGCGCGCTCCGGCGAGAGGAAGGGGTCGAAGGCGACGACCTTCATGCGCAGGCCGAGCGCGCGGGATGCGACGATCGAGCCGATGTTGCCGGCGCCGATCAGGCCCAGCGTCTTGCCGGTGACCTCGACCCCCATGAAGCGGTTCTTCTCCCACTTGCCGGCCTGAGTCGAGGCATCGGCCTCGGGCAGCTGGCGGGCGAGCGCGAAGAGCAGGGCGATGGCGTGTTCGGCGGTGGTAATCGAGTTGCCGAACGGGGTGTTCATCACCACCACGCCGCGCGCCGTGGCGGCGGGGATGTCGACATTGTCGACGCCGATCCCGGCGCGGCCGACGACCTTGAGGCTGGTGGCGGCGGCGAGGATCTTGGGGGTCACCTTGGTCGAGCTGCGGATGGCGAGCCCGTCATAGTCGCCGACGATCGCGGCGAGCTCCTCGGGTGTCTTGCCGGTGATCTCGTCGACCTGGATCCCGCGCTCGCGGAAGATCGCGGCGGCGCGGGGATCCATCTTGTCGCTGATGAGGACCTTGGGTTGGGTGGTCATGGGTGATATTTTCCTTCGTCATCCCCGCGAAAGCGGGGATCCCGCTTCGTCGCGTGGGAGAGTAGCTGGACCCCCGCTTTCGCGGGGGTGACGCTTAGCTCTTGAGTTGATTCCAGGCCCAGTCGAGCCATGGGCCGAGCGCCTCGATGTCGGCGGTGTCGACCGTCGCTCCGCACCAGATGCGAAGCCCCGGCGGGGCGTCGCGGTAGCCGGCGATGTCGAACGCCGCGCCTTCATTCTCGAGCAGGGCAGCGAACTTCTTGATGAAGTCCTCGTCCGCGCCCTCGACGGTCAGGCAGACCGAGGTGGTCGAGCGGCTGGCGACGGCGGCGGCGAGATGGCCGAGCCAGTCGCGTTCCTTGACGATCCGGTCGAGCGCGCCGGCGTTGGCGTCCGAGCGCGCCTGGAGGCCCTTGGCGCCGCCGACCGACTTCGCCCATTCGAGGCTGAAGATCGCGTCTTCGACCGCGAGCATCGAGGGCGTGTTGATCGTCTCGCCCTTGAAGATGCCCTCGGCGAGCTTGCCCTTGGCCATCAGCCGGAAGACCTTGGGGAGCGGCCAGGCGGGCGTGTAGCTCTCCAGCCGCTCGACCGCGCGGGGCCCGAGGATCAGCACGCCGTGCGCGCCCTCCCCGCCGAGGACCTTCTGCCAGGAGAAGGTGGCGACATCGATCTTCTCCCACGGGAGATGATAGGCGAAGACGGCGCTGGTCGCGTCGGCAAAGCTCAGGCCGGCGCGATCGTCGGCGATCCACTCGCCGTCCGGCACTCGGACGCCCGAGGTCGTGCCGTTCCAAGTGAACAACACGTCGTTCGACCAGTCGACGGCCGATAGGTGCGGCAGCTGTCCATAGTCGGCGCGCAGGATCGTCGGATCGAGCTTCAGCTGCTTGAGCGCGTCGGTCACCCAGCCTTCGCCGAAGCTTTCCCAGGCAAGCGTGGTGACCGGGCGGGCACCGAGCATCGTCCACATCGCCATCTCGAAGGCGCCGGTATCGGAGCCCGGCACGATGCCGATCCGGTGGGTGTCGGGAAGCTCGAGCAGCTCGCGCATCAGGTCGATGCAGTATTGAAGGCGCGCCTTACCGAGCTTCGAGCGATGCGATCGACCGAGCGATTCCGTAGCGAGCCTGTCAGGGGACCAGCCCGGCGGCTTGGCGCAGGGACCGGACGAGAAGAACGGACGCGCGGGACGCGTCGCGGGTAGTGGGGTCGTCAATTCAACTCTCCTTGCAGAGAGCACGCGCCGCGTTGGGACGGCGTGGCCCGTCGATGGCCTTAGCGCTGGGCCTCCGCGAAGGCCATCGTCGGATTCGCTCACGTGAATTCTTCAATTCGATCCATCGCTTGGGCAACCCAGATTAGATTCTTTCCTCAATTCATCCGGGTCGCCCAACCGTTCGTCCCGAGTCGGGATCGGTGGGATTGAAAGAATTAACCACCCGAGGTCTTTTCTGCGTGTCGCAAGCGGAGGGGCAAGTCCGTTTGCTGACGGGGGCTGGGGAGCTCCTGAGACTGTATCCGAGGTGACGGGCGCTAGCGCGGCCGCCATCGCTGTTGATTGGAGCGACGATCCGAATGGCCCAAGCGCTGACCGCGACGAAGAGCCTGTTCCGCGACCGGGACTTCTTCATCCACGATGGTTCGCAGCTCCGCCGCGTTCGTCTCTCCGCCCCGGTTCAGGCCTTCTTCCTCGCCGTCATTCTCGGTCTCGTCGCCTGGTCGGGCTATTCGGCCGCCAAGCTGCTCAGCGCTCCCGCGGGCGAGATCGCCATCCCGACCGGCTCTTCCGATGCCGAAGTACGCGCTCGCAAGATTGAGCAGCGCCAGCAGCTGATGGAGCAGATCCTGGCCGGCAAGGTCGACCCGAAGCTGCTCGCCGCGATCGAGGGTGGCCGGCTGGTCGCCAGCGGCCCGCTCGCCAAGGTCGAGGACGTCCAGCTGCAGCAGGCGGCGCTGCTCGCCAAGGCGCTGGACACCCGCTACCAGGTCACCGCCGAGGAGCTGAAGAAGCTCGGCCTCACCCCGGCGCGGGTCGGCGCCGACGGCCGCGGCGGCCCGTTCGAGGCGGCCAACCCGACCTTCAAGGCGCTGTTCAACAGCTGGAAGAAGCTCGACCAGCTGCAGGATGGCGTGATCGCCATCCCGAGCGAGAAGCCGATCAAGTCCAACGTCGCCTTCACCAGCGGCTTCGGCGTCCGTTCCGACCCGTTCCAGGCGCGCGCCGCCATGCACCCGGGGATCGACCTCGCCGGGCCGATCGGAACGCCGATCTACGCCACCGCCGACGGCACGGTGATGCGCGCCGGGTGGAACGCGGGCGGCTACGGCAATCTCGTCGAGATCGATCATGGCAAGGGCATCGCCACCCGCTACGGCCACATGAGCGCGGTGCTCGTCTCGGCCGGCCAGCACATCAGCCGCGGCCAGCTGATCGGCCGCATGGGCTCGACCGGGCGCTCGACCGGAAGCCATCTCCACTACGAGGTCCGGATCGACGGCCGCGCGGTCAACCCGATCCCCTTCATGAAGTCGACCGACTATCTGCTCGCGATCCAGAAGGCGGGGACGAGCTCGATGGACCAGGTCGCGATGGGCGGCCCGAAGCGCTGATCTCTTGCGGGTCGTTGGCCCGCCGCCTACCTCTCTCCACGTGTCCGACATTCTCCTGACCTCCAGCGCCGCCCGGCGCGTCGCTGCGATTGCCGAGCGCACCGGCAAGCCCGCGGTCCTGCGCCTCGCCGTCGACGGTGGCGGCTGCGCGGGCTTCACCTACAAGTTCGAGCTGGGCACGCCCGAGGGCGACGACGCGGTGGCCGAAACCGACGGCGTCAAGCTGGTGGTCGACCCGGTCAGCCTGGACCTCGTCCGGGGCGCCGCGGTGGACTTCGTCGAGAATCTGGGCGGTGCGGCGTTCAAGGTCGAGAACCCCAATGCGGCGAGCGGGTGCGGCTGCGGATCGAGCTTCTCGGTCTGATTGTCTGCGCTGTCCTGAACTTGTTTCAGGACCGATGTTCGAAACGCCGGCGGTCGCGGCGGGATGGGTGCTGAAACAAGTTCAACATGACGGGGAGGGGGCGAGACGCTAAGCCCGCGCCTCATGAAGATCGCTTCCTTCAACATCAACGGGATCCGCGCCCGCCTGCCGCGGCTGCTCGAGTGGCTCGAGCGCGAGCAGCCCGATGTCGCCTGCCTGCAGGAGCTGAAGTGCGCCGACGAGTCACTGCCGGTCGCGGACATCGAGGCGGCGGGTTACGGCGCGGTGTGGCACGGGCAGAAGGGCTTCAACGGGGTCGCGATCCTGACCCGCGGCCGCTCGCCCGACCTGCGCCGCGTCGGGCTGCCCGGCGACCCCGACGACAGTCACAGCCGCTACATCGAGGCCGAGGTCGACGGCACCATCGTCGCGTCGCTCTACCTGCCCAATGGCAATCCGGTCGGCACCGACAAGTTCAGCTACAAGCTGGCCTGGATGGAGCGGATGCGACTGCACGCCGCCGAGCTGGTCGAGGATGAGCGAAGCGTGGTGCTGGCGGGCGACTGGAACGTCGTGCCCGAGGACCGGGACGTCTTCTCGGCCAAGGCGGCCGCGAACGACGCGCTGCTCCAGCCCGAGACGCGCGCGCTGTGGCGGCAGATCGGCTGGCAGGGATGGACCGACGCGCTGCGCGCGCTCAACCCACGGGACGACAAGCTCTACACCTTCTGGGACTATACCGCCGGCTGCTGGCAGCGCGACGCGGGGTTCCGGATCGATCACCTGCTCCTCTCGCCTGTGGCGACCGACCGGCTGGTCGGGGCGGGCGTCGACCGCTGGGCGCGCGGCGAGGAGAAGGCCAGCGACCATGCGCCGACCTGGGTGCTGCTCGACTAGTCGGAGAAGAGGCGCGTCAGCTCGCCCCGTTCCTGCTCGCTGAGCTCGGGGCGCCAGATATCGAAGATCAGGACGATGCGATCCTCGCCGCCGTCGTTCCACGCCTCGTGCTCGATCGTGTCGTCGAAGATGAAGAGCTTGCCCTCGACCCATTCGCGAACCTCGTTGCCGACGCGGAAGCGGCAGCCCTCGGGCACGATCAGCGGCAGGTGGCAGATCAGCCGGCTGTTGTGCATGCCGGTGTGCGGCGCGATGTGCGCGCCGGCCTTTAGCAGAGAGAAGGTGACCGTCGGGCCCCAGCCCGAGACCCGCGGGATGGGCGCCGCGAGCAGGGTCGACCAGGTCACCGGGCAGCGCTGGACCAGCGCCGGGTCGACCCACCCCGCTTCGCACAGCGCGAGCACGCTCCAGTCCTTGTTGAGCACGAGCCGGCGATTGTCGCCGAGGGGCACCGCCCCGACATCGTCGCCGAGATAGGCGCGGAAGTCGGTGTCGGCGGCGATCAGTGCCAGCAGCTCCGCCCTGATCGCCGGCGCCGCCGCCTCGACCGCCGCGGTCCAGGCGAACGCGGCGGGGTCGAAGAACTCGATCGTCGGGAGACCGGGGTAGAAGAAGGCGGTCGGATCCTGCGGGAAGCGGCGGCGGCGGCCGGCCGCATGGTCCATCGCCTGCGCGAAGCGGGAGCTCCAGCCCTCCGGCGGCGCGCCGCGGCTCCGCATCAGCGCGGTTCGCTGCTCGTCACCCTCATGCTCGATGGTCGCCAGCCGCTCGGCGGCGCGGGAGAGCCGCGAATTCTCGACCGCCATGCCCTGCTCCGCCGCAAGGCGCAGCGCGGTCCGGTAGAAGTAGGCGGCGGCGCCGACGTCGCGTGCGGCGAGCCGGCAGTCGCCCTTGCCGATCCAGCCGTCCACCGAACGCGGCTCGCGATCGAGCAGCGCGTTGAGCGCCGCCTCGTCCGGCGTCGATCCGCTCGCGATGTCGCTCACAGCGCCTTTTCGAAGATCCGGTAGCGGTGGTTGACCGAGGCGCCGGGCAGCTGGGCGATCGACAGCATCCCCTTGTTGTCTTCGAGGATCCAGCCGAACTCGCCATGCGTCGCGCCGAACTTCCGGGTTCCGTCGCGGCGGGTATATTCGATCATCATGAAGGCGAGCACGCTGGCCAGCCGGCTGCTCTGGAAGCGCTTGGCGACGCCCATCAGCGGCACCCGAAGCCGGGTCACGCGCGGCTTGCGCAGGCGCCACAGCAGCTTGGCGAACCCGAACGGGAACAGCTCGCCGTTGAGGTCGCGGGTCAGCTCGTTGATGTCGGGGATGGTCAGCATGAAGGCGACCGCCTCGCCGTCCACTTCGGCGATGCGGACCAGTTCGGGGTAGATGATCGGCTTCAGCTTCTTGCCGGCATAGGCGATCTC
The DNA here is from genome assembly GCF_003970925.1 of Sphingomonas ginkgonis. NCBI lineage: Bacteria > Pseudomonadati > Pseudomonadota > Alphaproteobacteria > Sphingomonadales > Sphingomonadaceae > Sphingomonas > Sphingomonas ginkgonis. Next base: position 3,045,552 of record NZ_RWJF01000001.1, on the reverse strand, counting down.
GGCCGGGGTCAGCGGCACGAAGCCCCAGTTGTCCGACCAGGCGTCGTTGAGCAGGTTGAGGATCAGCGCCGCTTCCTCGTCGAAACGCTTCACGTCCACCTTGCGGATGTTGATCCGGGGATTGCGCTCGCCGCTCTCGATCAGCCGGTTGATCTTGGGGTCGCGCCAGTCGCTGATATCGAGATAGTAGGTGACGAGGTCCTTGGCCTTGGCGTAGCCGGCCTTCTCGATCCAGCCTTTGTAGGCGGGGCGGTGATGGCCCATCATCGCGGTCGGCGCCTGCTGGAAACCCTCGATCTCCAGGCCCGGCTCGTCCCACACCGAAAGGCTCATCGGCCCCATGGCCTTGGTCATCCCGGCCTCGCGGAGCCATTGCTCGGTATGGCGGATGAGCGCCAGCGCCGCCTCCTCGTCGAGCGCCTCGAACATGCCCCAGTTGCCGAGCCCGGGCTCCATATGCTCGAGCACCAGGCTGTCGACCTGCGCGCTGATCCGCCCGACGAGCTTGCCCGCGCGCTCAGCGAGGAAGAAATCGGCGCGGGCATGTCCGAACCAGGGGTTCTTGCCGGGGGTGATCAGCCCCATCACCTCGTCCTTGAGCGGCGGCACCCAGGCCGGGTCGTCCTTGTAGACCTCCCAGGCGAAGTCGACGAAGCGCTTGCGGTCGGCCTTGCCTTCGACCTTGCGGATGGTGACGGGCGCACTGCTCATCCGCCGGGCCTAGCCGAGCCATGGATCGGTGGATAGCGGCTCATTGCCGGAGCCGATTACAGTCACCGATAATCTTGTCGCGCGCGAGCGCGGGACTTGCCCTATGGAAGCGCCATGATCGCGCCACTATCTTCGGGCAAAGGCGAGCGTGGACAAGCATTTATGACCGATCTGTCAATCAGCGACGCGCCGTTGCGCGACATGGCTCCGGCCCCGTCTGCCGCCGTTCGGGCGAGCAGCGACGACAAGGCCATGCTGAAGGCGGCGGCGCAGCTGACCCGCGACCTGAACCAGCCCGACGCGCGCATCTACTGGGCCGACATGCTCGGCTCGGCGGCACTCGGCTATGCCGGCCTGCTGACCGCGATGGTCGCCCGCCCGGCCGCGCTCGCGGTTGTCGCCGGCCTGGTCGCCATCCTGGCGCTGTACCGGGCGGGAAGCTTCATCCACGAGCTCACCCACTTCAAGAAGAGCGCGCTGCCGGGCTTTCGCGCGGCGTGGAACGCGGTCGTCGGCGTGCCGCTGCTGATCCCGAGCTTCATGTACGAGGGCGTCCACAACCAGCATCACGCCAAGACCTACTATGGCACGGTCGACGACCCGGAATATCTGCCGCTCGCGCTGATGAAGCCGTGGACGCTGCCGATCTTCCTCGTCACCGCGGTGCTGGCGCCGGTTGCCCTGATCTTCCGCTGGGCGGTGCTGACGCCGCTTTCGCTGCTGGTCCCGCCGCTGCGTCGCTTCGTGGTCGCGCGGCTGTCCGGGCTGCAGATCAACCCCAAATTCGACCGCCCGGCACCGACCGGCGACTTCGCCCGCGATTGGCGGATCATGGAGGCGTCCTGCTGCCTCTGGTCGATCGCCATCGTCGCGCTGGTCGCGACCGGGACCGTACCGCTCAAGGTTTTTCTCGTCTTCCTGGCGGTGACGTCGGGCGTCCTGCTGCTCAACCAGGTCCGGACCCTGGTCGCGCACCTGTGGGAGAACGAGGGCGAGCCAATGAGCGTCACCGCCCAGTATCTCGATAGCGTCAACGTGCCCCCGCCCGGGCTGCTGCCCGCGCTATGGGCGCCGGTCGGCCTGCGCTACCACGCGCTGCACCACCTGCTGCCGGGGGTGCCCTACCACAATCTGGGCGAGGCCCACCGACGGATCAGCGCCGCGCTCGACGAAGGCTCGGTCTATCATGCGACCAGCCACCGTCACCTTCACCGGCTCGTCGGCCGGCTGGCCGCAAGCACGATGCGCCGCTAGCCCTTGCGGGCGAGCAGCTTGGCGAGGTCGGCCGGGGTGCCAATCTCGACCCGGTTGCCGTCCATGCTGAAGGTCGGGGTGCCCTGGACGCCGGCCGCCTGCGACGCGTCGTTGTTGGCCTCGATCCACTTGAGCCCGGCCGGGTCGGCCACGCAGCGGTCCGCGGCGGCGGCGTTCACGCCGTGGCGCGCGGCGACGCTGCCCATTCCGGTCATCGCCACGAGCCGGCGATTGGCCTCGGCCGGGCTGGCCTTGGCCGCCGCCTCGAAGTCGGAGCGGACCTTGGGGTCCTGCGCAGCCGCCTGCAGCTTCTTGGTGAGGTCGCCGGCGGAGCGGTAATAATCCTCGATGAAGGCCATCTTCTGCCGCGCGGGCGTGCAGCGAAGGATGAGGCTCGCCGCCGGATCGTGCGGGAAGATGGCGATCGGCCGATACTCATATTGCAGCCGCCCGGCCTTCACCGCGGCCATGATGCTGGGCATCACCGTCGCGGCGAAATGCGCGCAGTGCGGGCAGTTGAGCGCGCCCCATTCGACCAGCGTGTGCGCGGCGCGGGGGTTGCCGACGCGGAAGCCCGTCGCGGTTGCGCCTTGGACCGCCAGCCAGTTGGCGCCGGGCGCAGACTGGCGGGTCGGAGGCGCCGCAACCGCGGGGGCAAGGGAGACGGCCGCGAGCGAGGCGGCGACAAAGGCGGCTAGGGCAGGGCGCATGGTCATCTCCGTGTACCGGGCGGGTTGCTGCTCAACCCAGCCGGGCTGAACAGAAGCTGTGCGGAGGCGATCATTCCTCGCTTCGCACCAGCACCGCCTCGCCGATCAGCAGGAACAGCAGGAAGGGTGCCCAGGCGGCGAGCAGCGGCGGGTAGGCGCCGAGATTGCCGAGCGCGAGCGCGAAATTGTCGACCACGAAATAGGCGAAGCCCAGCGCCATGCCGATCGCGGCGCGGACCAGCACCTTGCCCGAGCGCGCCAGCCCGAAGGCGGCGGTCGCGGCGAGGAGCGGCATCAGCACGGTCGAGAGCGGCTCCGCCAGCTTGTGCCACAGTCCGGCCTCGACCTCGCCGGTGGCGCGGCCGGCGCCCTGCAACTGGGCGATCAGCCGGCGCAGGTCGAAGAAGTCGTGCTCGTCGGGGGTGACCTTGGCGAGCGCGAACCGCTCCGGATCGATCCCCGCCATGGCGGTGGCGACCGGCAAAAAGCGACTGACGTTGGCGATGCTGTCGTAGCGCTTCACCTGCTCGAGACGCCAGGCGCCCGCGACGGGGTAGGCGCGCTCCGCGCTGACGACCGACTGCATCTCGACGCCGTTCGGCCGGCTGTAGATGGTGAGGCCCTCGAGCCGGCGGGCGCCCTGCGGCCCGCGCACCACCAGCCGGGCGTGGATGAGGTCGGTCCCGGCGGTCAGCCAGACGTTGCTGCTGATCCCGCTGTCGGCGGGGACCGGCTTGTAGTCGTTGTTCTGCCAGGCCGAGAGCACCCGGTTGGACTTGGTCACGACGAATTCGTTGAAGCCAAAGCTGAGCACGGCGATGGCGATGCTGGTGAGGACCATCGGAGCGATGATCTGGTGGGCCGAGATGCCGGCCGCCTTCATCGCGATCACCTCGCTGTTCTGGTTGAGCGCCGCGAAGGCGATCAGCGCGCCGAGCAGGGTGGAGAAGGGCAGCGCGAACGCGAACAGCTGGGGCGCGCGCAGGGTCGCATAGTGCCACAGCGCTCCTTCGCCGTTGCCGGGCGCGGCGAGGATGTCCCCCGACTCGCTCAGCAGGTTGAGCGCGAGGAGGACCAGCACCAGGCTCAGCACCACCGCCAGCGAGCGGGTGAGGAACAGCTTCGCCATGTAGAAGGCGAGCCGCTTGGACGGGAAAAAGTCGAAGTTGATCATGCCCCGGCCGCCGCCTCGCTGCCGAACTGCGGCAAGAGCCGCCGGATGCGCGCCGCGACCCGGTTGGCCGCGCGTTCGAGCGCCCCGATCGGCTGGCCGCCCGGCTTGGTCGCCAGGGTGCGATACATGTGGACGATCAGCAGGATCAGCAGCGCGAACGGCACGTAGAGCGCCACCTCGGGAATGAACTTGCCGTGCGCGCCCATCGAGGAGGCGTACTGGTTGACCTTGTGGTAGGCGACCACGATCACGATCCCCACGAAGATGCCGATCCCCGAGCTGCTGCGCTTGGGCGGAACGGCGAGCGACACCGCGAGCAGCGGCAGCACCAGCATCATGATCACCTCCGCCAGCCGGAAGTGGAGGTCGGCGCGGGCGGCGAGGTTCTGCTTGCGGGTGAAATGGCCGCCCCCGTAGCTCTGGTAGAGGAGCTCGGGGATGGTCAGCTCGTCGGTCGACTGCTGCGACCCGCGCTGGCGAAAGCTGTCGATGTTGGGCAGGCTGACCGGCAGATCGTAGAGGTTGAACGCGAGCGTCCGCGGGAAGCGGAAGTTGGGTGCGTCCTGGATCAGCCGGCCGTTCTGCAGCCGGAAGAGGATTGTGTTGGCGTCGTCGGTGGCGAGGAAACGCCCGTGTTCCGCGGTGGCCGAGAGCGTCATTCCGTTCCCGCGCTGCATCGAGACGAAGATGCCGTGGAGCTGGGTGCCTTCCTTCTCGGACCGGTCGATCCGCAGCGTCAGCCGCTTGCCCAGCGTGTTGAACTCGCCGACCTTGATCGACGCCCCGAGCGCGCCCGAGCTGAGGTCGAAGCGCAGCCGCTCATAGCCGTAATGGGTCCAAGGCTGCAGCCACCCGACGATGAACAGGTTCAGTAGCAGCAGCGCGGTGGCGTACATGTAGGGGACGCGCAGTAGCCGGCCGAACCCGACCCCGATTCCGCGCAACGCGTCGAGCTCGGAGGAGGTGGCGAGCTTGCGGAAGGCGAGCAGGATGCCCAGCAGCAGCCCGATCGGGATGCCGAGCCCGAGATATTCGGGCAGGAGGTTGGCGAGCATCCGCCACACCACGCTGACCGGACCGCCGGTGTTCACCACGAAGTCGAACAGCCGAAGCATCTTGTCGAGAACGAGCAGCATGGCGGCGAGGACCAGCGTGCCGAGCAGCGGCACGGCGATGGACCGGGCGACGTAGCGATCGATGAGCGAGAGTCCGCGCACTTTCCTGTCGCCGGATTACCATGATTTGGCCGCAATGGCCGACCAGAGGAGCAATGGGATGCTGACCGTTTGCACGGCCCGCCGCCCGCACTGCCTATAACGATCTGGTGCCCCGTTGCCATGCGGATTCGTCCTAACCCCGACCCACTTCATAGCTTCGGCCCGGCGTCGGTGGCTGCGTGCCTGACGGGGGCACGACGGGGTTGAGCATGGAAAAGGCCCGGATCGCGCTGCTTTCCAATCCCAAGTCGACCGGCAATCTCGCCCAGCTGCCGCGCGTGCGGGCCTTCTGCGCCGATCACCCCGACATCTTCCATTATGAGGTCGAGCGCGCCGACCAGATCGGTGAGGCGCTGCGGACGATCGCTCGGGTCAAACCCAAGATGCTCGTCATCAACGGCGGCGACGGGACGGTTCAGACCGCGCTGACCGAGATCCACAACGGTGCCCACTTCGGCGACTCGCCGCCCCCGGTGGCGGTGCTTCCCAACGGCAAGACCAACCTGATCGCGCTGGACCTCGGCGCGCAGGGCGACCCGATCGAGGCGCTCGAGCGGCTGCTCGCCTTCGCCCACACCGACCTCAGCGCGCACATCGTTCCGCGTGAGCTGATCGCGCTGCGCTGCGGCGACGGCGCCGACGCGCGGCCGGTCATCGGCATGTTCCTCGGCGGGGCGGGGCTCGCCGACACGATGCTCTACTGCCGCGATCGTATCTATCCGCTTGGCCTGCCGAACGGCCTCAGCCACGTCATCACCGCGCTGGCGGTGGTGATGCGCCAGCTGCTCGGGCTGCGCGCCAGCTTCCTTCCGCCCGATCCGCAGCCGCTCAACGTCCGGGTCCGCCGCGATGGGCAGATCAGCGGCAAGTTCGCGCTGCTGCTCGTCACCACGCTGGACAAGCTGCTGTTCAAGAGCGAGCTGGGCCACTCGGGGCAGGGCACGCTCAAGCTGATCGCGGTCGAGGAGCGGCGCGGAAGCGTGTTCCGCGGCCTGCTCGCGAGCCTCCTCGGCAAGCTCGGGCACGCGCCGGTCGACGGCGTCCACTTTGAGCGCGCGGACGAGATCAGCATCGAGGGCAGCAACAGCAACGTGATCCTCGACGGCGAGATGTTCTCGACCGCGCCGGGGCGGCCGATCCACCTGACCTCCGCGACGCCCCTGTCCTTCGTCAAGCTCGCCGCGTAAGATTACCGCCATGACCGAGCTGCGCGACCTCGTCCGCGCCGAACTCGCCGAGCCCGTCGACCCCCGCGTGGTCGCCATGGCGGCGGCGATCGCTGCCGAGCACGGTACCGCCAGCCGCGCGGTCCTGTTCTACGGCAGCTGCCTTCGCGAGCGGCAGCTCGATGGGCTCATGCTCGACTTCTACCTGATCGTGTCGAGCTACCGCGAAGCCTATCCGCGGCGCTGGCTGCGAGTCGCCAACGGGTTGATCCCGCCGAACGTCTTCCCGTTCGAGCATGACGGCCTGCGCGCCAAATTCGCGGTGCTGAGCGAGGCCGACTTTCATCGCCTCAACGGACCCGAGACCCGCAGCGTGTCGGTCTGGGCCCGCTTCGCCCAGCCCTCGCGGCTGGTGTGGACCAGCGACCCGGCAGCGGGCGAGCGGGCGGTGAGCGCCGTCGCCCGTGCCGCACCGACCCTGCTCGCCGCGGCGCTGCCGACGATCGAGCCGACCGACGACCCGCTCGACCTGTGGCGCGACGCGTTCCGGCTGACCTACGGGGCCGAGCTCCGCGCCGAGAAGAAGGGGCGGGCGGGGTCGGTCGTCGATGCCGATCCCGAGCGCTACCGGCGCTTCACCGACCCGGCGCTCCACGCGCTCGAGCGCCCGCGCCACGCAAGCTGGACCCGGCGGCGGGTCGAGGGGAAGATGCTCTCGGTCGTCCGCCTCGCCAAGGCGAGCGCGACCTATGCGGGCGGTGCCGACTATATCGCGTGGAAGATCAACCGACATGCCGGGACCAGGCTCGAGCTGAAGCCGTGGCAGAAGAAGCACCCGCTGCTCGCGGCGATCACGCTCCTGCCGACGCTGCTGCGCTCGCGCGCGATCCGCTAGGTCAGGCGGCCGCCTCGTCAGGCTGGCGCGGCATGCGCCCGATCGCCGAGGCGACCGCATTGGCGAGCGCGCCGACGGTGAATGGCTTGCGCAGCATTTCGTAGCCGCGCAGGTCTTCCCCCTCGCCCTCGCCGACGTAGCCGGTGACGAACAGGACGGCGAAGTCCTCACGGCGGCGCTTCAGCACGCGGATCAGCTCGGGGCCGGTCATCTCGGGCATGATGACGTCGCTGATGACCAGCTCGAACCGCTCCTTCTCGAAGGCGACCAGCGCCTCGGCGCCGCTCGAGCAGGCGACCGGCTCATAGTCGAGGTCCTCGAGCGCGCCGATCGTCGCCGCGCGGACCCGCGGGTCGTCCTCGACCAGCAGGATGCGTGCGCCGGGAACCGACGGCTCGGCCTCGATCCGCTGCAGCGCGGCCGGGTGCATCCGCACCTCCGCAGGCTCGACATGGGTCCGCGGCAGATAGAGCGACACGGTCGTGCCGCGGCCGATCTCGCTCTCGATCCCGACCTCGCCGCCAGACTGGTGCGCAAAGCCGAAGATCTGGCTGAGGCCGAGCCCGGTGCCCTTGCCGACCGCCTTGGTGGTGAAGAAGGGCTCGAACGCGCGCTCGAGCACTTCGGCCGACATGCCCGAGCCATTGTCGACCACCGAGATGCGGACATAGTCGCCGCCGCGGATGTCGCCGACCTCGTTGTTGGCGACGGTGACATTGTCCGAGCGGATGATCAGCCGGCCCTGGCCTTCCATCGCGTCGCGCGCGTTGACCGCGAGGTTGACGATCGCATTCTCCAGCTGGTGCCCGTCGACGAACACCGGCCAGGGCGCAGCGGACAGCTCCAGCTCGATCTGGATCCGCTCGCCCAGCGTGCGGTCGAGAAGGTCGGACATGCCGCCGATCAGCTCGGCGGTGTCGACCCGCGCGGGGAGCAGCGGCTCCGAGCGGGCGAAGCTCAGCAGCCGGCGGGTCAGCGCCGCGGCACGGGTGGCGCCCTCCATCGCATTGTTGAGGTGGATGAGCACCTCGCGGCGCGGCCCGTTGAGCCGGCGCCGAGCGAGATCGAGCCCGCCGACGACCACCGCCAGCATGTTGTTGAAGTCGTGCGCGATGCCGCCGGTGAGCTGGCCGACCGCCTCCATCTTCTGGACCTGGCGGAGCTGCGCCTCGGCCGCCTCGCGCTCCTGCGCCTCGGCCTTGAGCCGCTGGTTGGCGTCCCACAGTTCCTGCGTGCGCTCGCGCACCGCATTCTCGAGCTCGGAGGCACGGCCGGCCTCGCTTTCGGCCTCCTTGCGGGCCGCCGCGTTCTGGCGGATCGCCTCGACCGCCACCGCGCCCATGAAGATGGCGGCGAAGCCGACCAGCACGCCAAGCCAGCTCAGATAGCCGGTGAGCCGGTCGGCCTCACCCGACAGAAATTGGCTCTGCTCGATGCGCGCGCGCAGCGCGTCGCGCTCGGCGGCGCTGATCTCGTTCAGCTTGCGGGTCAGCTGCAGCCCGGTTCCGCTCTTCGCCGCGGCGAAGAACCAGGCGGTGCCGCCTTCGCCCTTGGCGGTCGAGGCGGAGCGCGCCGCCGGGAAGAATTCCTGGTTGCGCTGCTCGAACAGGCGGCGCAGCTCGGCGACGCGCGCGCGCTGCGCCGGGCTCTTGCGGACGAGTTGCTCGAGGTCGTCGATCTGGCGGTCGGCGAGTCGCCACTGGCTGAGATAGATGTTGCCGCTGCCGCGCGTATCCTCGTCGAGCACGAAGCGGCCGAGCGCGGCCTCGGCGCGGTTGATGCTGGTGTCGGCGCTGCGGGCAACCAGCGCCACGTCGTAGGCGTGGCGTTCGGCGGCAAGCGCCCGCTCACGCGATTCGTTGGTGAGCGCCACCATCACGACCATGCCGAGCAGAATCAGGACCGCGACCAGCCCGCCGGCGGCGGCGCCCGTGCCACGCCAATCGAAGCGAGTCTCGTCCGCGTACCTGATGGCGGTCATGGCCTCACTTTAGGCACAAGCCGCTGGGAACGAAAGGGCGCTTAGTGCGTATCGAGGCACCCCGACGCACGGCCGGCCCGCTCGAACTTGCCGAGGATCTCCTCCACCTGTTCGCTTGAATGCTCGGCGCACAGCGAGCAACGGAGCAGGGTCATGCCGGCCGGGGTCGCCGGCGGCCGCGCGAGATTGACGTAGACGCCCTCGTTCAGCAGCGCCTCCCACATCGCCGCGCCCTTTTCGAGGTCGGGCATGATGACGGCGATGATCGCCGATTGCGGTTCCTCTGTGCCGAGCGTGAAGCCGAGCTGGCGGAGGCCGCCGTGCAGCCGCTTCGAGTTCTCCCACAGGTGCGCGCGCTTGTTCGAGCCGTGCATCAGCTTGCGGATGGAGGTGGCGGCCGTCGCCACCACGCTCGGCGGGAGCGAGGCGGTGAACACATAGGGCCGGCAGACCAGCCGGAGGATCTCGAACTTGGGGTGGTTCGAGACGCAGAAGCCGCCGACCGTGCCGACCGACTTGGAGAAGGTGCCGATGATGAAGTCGATGTCATCGATTACGCCCTGCTCCTCGGCGACGCCGCGGCCATGCTCGCCGATGAATCCCATCGAATGCGCCTCGTCGACCAGCACCATCGCGCCGGCCGCCTTGGAGACGGCCACCATCTCCTTCAGCGGCGCGATGTCGCCGAGCATCGAGTAGACGCCTTCCAGCACGACCAGCTTGCCGGCCTCGGGCGGCAGCCGCTTGAGCCGCTTTTCCAGTGCCTCGACGTCGTTGTGGCGGAACGGCACGATCTGCGCGTTGCCGAGTGCGCAGCCGTCGTAGATCGAAGCGTGGCTGTCGATGTCGAGGATGATGTAGTCATCCTTCCCCGCAATCGTGGAGATGATCCCGAGGTTGGCCTGGTAGCCGGTCGAGAAGACCATCGCATGGTCCATCGCGTAGAAGTCGCGGAGCGCCTCCTCGCACGCCTTGTGCCCGGCGTAGGTGCCGTTCAGCACCCGGCTCCCGGTCGTCCCCGAGCCATAGTCGGCGAGCGCCTGCTGCCCGGCCTCGACCACGTCGGGGTCGAAGGTCATCCCCATGTAATTGTAGGTGCCGAGCAGGATCGTCCGTCGCCCGTTGCAGATGGCGACGGTCGGGCTCTCGACCTTCTCCATCACGAGGTTGAACGGATCGGTGACCCCGCTCGACAGAAGCGCCTCGCGCTGGTCGATCAGCGGCTGGAACTTGTCGAACAGGTCGCTCACTTCTTGGCCTCGAGCGCTCCGACCGCGTCAATCAGCTGGCCGACCGTCTCGATCTCGGCCTGCTGGTTCATGGTGATGATGATGTCGAACTCGTCCTCGATCGCCGCGACGAAATCGAGCACCGTCAGGCTGTCCCACTCGAGGTCCTGCGCGAAGCGGGTGGCGTCGGTCACCTCCACGCCCTTCTTGTTGTACGGCTCGATCAGGGCAAGGATGCGCTCGCGGCGCTGGTCGCGGTCGGTCATGGGCGGACGTCCTAGTGGGGCGGCCAATCACTGACAATGCAATGCGGCGAAAAGCAGGCTGCTTGTGCTCGCCGCCGCGGCCATGCATGTCGGCTGCATGACATTGCTGCCGCCCTATGCCGACCTGCTGAAGCTGCGCGTCGAGAAACGGGACGGGCGGCCGCTGATCGTCATGCCGTTCCACGAGGAGGTCGTCGGCCGGCCCGGCTTCGTCCACGGCGGCGCGATCGCCGGGCTGCTCGAGATCGCGGCCTACCAGACGCTCGCCGGCGAGATCGGCGACGAGACGGTGGCGCGCAAGCCGGTGACCGTCACGGTCGACTTCCTCCGCGGCGGGCGCAGCGTCGACACCTTTGCGGCGGCGCAGGTGCAGCGGCTCGGCAAGCGGATCGCCAATGTCGAGGCGTTCGCCTGGCAGGACGATCCCGACCGGCCGATCGCCGGCGGCCGGATCAACTTCCTTCTCGAGCGCGCCTGAGGGGGCTCAGCGCGGGGTTCCGAGCGGCGGCGGCGCGAGGCTCTCCACCAGCGCGTGGCGGGGGCGGTCGATCGACCAGAGATGTCCGCCCGGATCCCAGGCGATCGCCTGCCCGGGAGTGGGCAGCGGCACCGTCGCGACATGGACCAGCCGCTGGCCATCGGGCGACAGGCGCACGGCGAAGCCCTCGTGGCGGTCGTGACCGGTCAACAGCAGCCAGTCTCCCCGCCAGGCGCCGCCCGACACGCTCCGCGGGGCGATCCGGGCGAGCAGCGTGGCGGGCAGAGTGAAGCGCTGCCGCTCGACGAAGTCCGGCGAGAGGCGGAGAATGAGGGTCGCCCGGTGATCGCGCCCGGGCATCCCGCCGCGGCCATCGTAATTGGCGTAGCCGACCCACCAGCTGTCCGCGTGCCAGTCGGCGAAGGTCAGCGAGCCCGGTCCATCGAGCGACCGCGCCGAGCGCAGGATCAGCGTGTCGGCATCGATCCAGAGCAGATGGCTGCGCTGGGGCAGGGCGGGATAGTTGGAGACCGCGCAGACCAGCAGGCGGGCACGCAGGATGCAGCTGTTGACGTGGCTGATCCCGCTTCCCGGCGGTGCACGCCACATTCCGGTGCGGCGCCCGGTCGATCGGTCGTAGCGGCCGATCGCGCGATCGGACACGGCGAACAGCTCGCGCTCGCCGGCGACCACGCCCTGCCGCGCCTCGGCCGCCTCGACCCGGCGCAGCTCGACCGACGGCGGCCATTGCGCCGGGAGGTCAGCCGCGATCACCACCGAGCGTTTGAAAAAGCGACCGACCCGACCATCTTGCCCTTCCGGTCACCACGTCCTAGCCGCGTAATGCGGCTGGGAATGGCGCTTGCGCAAGGAGAATGCGGGGTGCGAAGCGACGTTAGGGAATGGGTCCTTCGCGGGTATCGGCGACACCCGAATCACCCTGCGCCCGCCGTCCTCGTGGCGCTTGGCAGGAGCGAAGGATGACCAGCTTGTTCGACCTGACCGGCAAGATTGCCATCGTCACCGGCTCGTCGCGCGGGATCGGGCGGGCGATCGCGGAAGGGTTCGCCGAGCAGGGCGCCAGGGTCGTCATCTCGAGCCGCAAGCAGGATGCCTGCGAGGCGGTCGCCGCCGAGATCAACAACCGGCACGGGGAGGGCACCGCCACTGCGATCGCCGCCAGCATCTCCGACAAGCAGGCGCTGGAGGACCTCGTTTCCGAGACCCGGGCGCGATTCGGGCAGATCGACGTGCTCGTCTGCAACGCGGCGTCCAACCCCTACTACGGGCCGATGGCCGGGATCAGCGACGAGCAGTTCCGCAAGATCCTCGACAATAATGTCCTCGCCAACCACTGGCTGGTTCAGCTCGTCGCCCCCGAGATGGTTGAGCGGAAGAACGGCAGCATCATCGTCGTCAGCTCGGTCGGCGGCCTGACCAGCTCGACCGTGATCGGGGCCTACAACATCTCCAAGGCGGCCGACCTCCAGCTCGTCCGCAATCTCGCGGCCGAGTTCGGGCCGAGCGGGGTCCGGGTCAACGCCATCGCGCCGGGGCTGGTGCGGACCGACTTCGCCCGGGCGCTATGGGAGAACCCCGCCATTCTCGCCAGCGTCACCGCGCATGCCGCGCTGCGGCGGATCGGCGAGCCGCGCGAGCTGGCGGGGGCCGCCTGCTTCCTCGCCAGCGACGCGGCGAGCTTCGTCACCGGGCAGACGCTGGTGGTCGACGGTGGTTCGACCTTCGGCGCGGGCTTCTGAGGAGAAGGAACGATGAGCTACCCCGAACATCCTCCCGCGCCCGGCCGGCTCCAGGGCAAGACGATCATCGTGACCGGGGCCGGCTCGGGGATCGGCCAGGCCAGCGTCGAGCTGTTCCGCCGCGAGGGCGCGACCGTCATCGCCGCCGACCTCAAGGGCGCCGACCATGTCGCCGATGCCGGTAACGAGCACGACGTCGTCCGGCTCGTCGAGATGGCGCGCGAGGAGCATGGCGCGCTGCACGCCTTCTTCGCCAACGCCGGCATCTCGGGCGGGCTTGCCTCCATCTTCGAACAGTCGCCCGACGACTGGCAGGAGATTCTCCGGGTCAACCTGATCGGGCCGTTCCTCGCGATCAAGCATGCCGCGCCGCTGATGAAGGAACGCGGTGGCGGCTCGATCATCTGCACCGCCAGCGTCGCCGGCCTGCGGGCCGGGGCGGGCGGCCCGGCCTATTCGGCATCCAAGGCGGGCGTCATCAACCTCGTTGAGGTCGCCGCGACCCAGCTCGCTGGCGCCAACATCCGGGTCAATGCCATCTGCCCCGGGCTGATCGAGACGGGCATGACCAAGCCCTTCTACGACTGGGCGCGGGCCAGCGGAAAGGAGAGCCGGCTCGGCTCGCTCAACCCGCTCAAGCGCGGCGGCGAGCCGGAGGAGATCGCCCGCGCCGCCCTGTTCCTCGCGTCGGACGATTCCAGCTACGTCAACGGCCACGCGCTCGTCGTGGACGGCGGTCTCAGCGTCTCCCATCCCTACAACAAGCAAGCCTATGGAGTGACCTCGGCATGACTTCACCCATCTCGACCCGCAAGCATGGCGACGTGCTGATCGTCACCTCCAACAACCCGCCGGTGAACGCGCTCGGCGCTGCGGTCCGGCAGGGGCTGGTCGCCGCGATGGAGCAGGCTGACGGCGACGACAGCGTCAAGGCGGTGGTGATCCACTGCGACGGGCAGACCTTCTTCGCCGGCGCCGACATCACCGAGTTCGGCAAGCCGCCGGTCTCGCCCTGGCTGCCGGAGGTGGTCGACCGGATCGAGGCGACGACCAAGCCGGTGGTGGCGGCGATCCACGGCACCGCGCTAGGCGGCGGGCTCGAGGTGGCGCTCGCCTGCCACTACCGGGTCGCCGTCCCGAGCGCGAAGCTCGGCACCCCCGAGGTCAAGCTCGGGCTGCTCCCCGGTGCCGGAGGCACCCAGCGCCTGCCGCGCGTCGCGGGCGTTCCGCTCGCGCTGGAGATGACGGCGGGGGGCAATCCGATCGGGGCGAAGCAGGCCTATGAGGCCGGGCTGGTCGACCGGCTGATCGAGGGCGACCTGCTCGAGCATGCGGTTGCCTATGCGCACGAGGTGGAGAGCGTCCGCCCGCTGCCGATCAGCAGCACCAAGCAGGACAAGCTGGCGGCGGTCGAGGCGTCGACCTTCGATGATTTCCGCAAGGCCAATGCCCGCAAGTTCAAAGGATTCGACGCGCCCGAGAAGAACATCCAGTGCGTCGAGGCGGCGACCCGCCTGCCTTACGCCGAGGGGGTCAAGACCGAGCGCCAGCTGTTCATGGAGTTGATGAGCGGCGGCCAGTCTCGCGCCCAGCAATATTTCTTCTTCGCCGAGCGGCAGGCGGCCAAGATCGAGGGCGTCGGCAAGGACGTCCAGCCGCGCGCGATCAACCGCGTCGGGGTGATCGGCGCGGGCACGATGGGCGGCGGCATCTCGATGAACTTCCTGTCGGCCGGCATCCCGGTGACGATCGTCGAGATGCAGCAGGACGCGCTCGACCGCGGGACCGGCGTCATGCGCAAGAACTATGAGGCGACCGCCGCCAAGGGCCGGCTGACCGGCGAACAGGTCGAACAGGCGATGGGGCTGCTCAACCCGACGCTCGACCTCAACGCGCTGGGCGAGTGCGACCTCATCATCGAGGCCGTCTACGAGAACATGGACGTGAAGAAGGAGATCTTCACCAAGCTCGACGGGATCGCCAAGCCGGGCGCGATTCTCGCCTCCAACACCAGCTACCTCAACATCGACGAGATCGCCGCGGTGACGAAGCGGCCCGAGGACGTGGTCGGGCTGCACTTCTTCTCGCCGGCCAACATCATGAAGCTGCTCGAGGTGGTGCGCGGCGCGAAGACCGCGCCCGACGTGCTGGTCACCGCGATGCAGCTCGCCAAGCGGATCCGCAAGGTCGCGGTGGTGGCGGGGGTCTGCTACGGCTTCATCGGCAACCGCATGCTGATCCCGCGCCAGACCCAGGCGATGCAGCTGCTGCTCGAGGGCGCCACCCCGGCGCAGGTCGACAAGGTGCACACCGATTTCGGGATGCCGATGGGCCCGTTCCAGATGGCCGATCTCGCCGGCGTCGACATCGGCTGGCATCGCGATCCCGGCCGGGTCGAGAATATCCGCGACGCGCTCTGCGCGATCGATCGCTGGGGCCAGAAGAAGGGCGCCGGCTTCTACGACTATGACGAGAAGCGCCGCCCGACGCCGTCGCCGGTGGTCCAGCAGATCATCGACGACTTCCGGGCGAAGCAGGGTGTCGAGAAGCGCGAGATCTCGGACCAGGAGATCGTCGAGCGCACGCTCTACACGATGGTCAACGAGAGCGCGAAGATCCTCGAGGAGGGCATGGCCCAGCGCGCGTCCGATATCGATGTCGTGTGGATCTACGGCTACGGCTGGCCGGTCTATCGCGGCGGCCCGATGCACTGGGCGGATGGCGAGGGGCTGCCCAAGATCGTCGAGGGACTGAAGGCCCAGCAGGAGCGCATGCCCGACTTCACCTTCTCCAAGCTTCTGCTCGACAAGGCGGAGAAGAAGGAGAAGTTCACCCGGTAGCGGGAGCGAACCTTTCCAGCCGCGCAACGTTCAGCGGTCGAACGGCAGGAGAGACGAATATGGCGACGGTCCCAGAGGCTCAGGAGCAGGACCCGATCCGTCGCTATTCGAACGGCGCGGTGGTGATCCACTGGGTTACCGCCGCGCTGATCCTCGTCCAGATCTGGCTCGGCTTCCAGTTCGCCGACATGACCAGGGGGCCGGGCCGCGATCAGCTGTTCACCTGGCACAAGACGGTCGGGGCGACGATCCTGCTGCTCGCCTTCGTGCGGCTGGGCTATCGGCTGGCGAACCCGCCGCCGCCCTTCCCACCCGAGCTGCCGCGGTGGGAACGGATCGCCGCGACCTGGAACCACCGGCTGTTCTACCTGCTGCTGTTCGTGCTTCCGCTGACCGGCCTGCTGGCGGTGTCGGGCCACGCCAAGGGCGCGACGACCCCGCTGATCGGCGGCATCCCGTTCCCGGTCATCCCCGGCGTGTCGGCCGAGTTCAGCGAGAAGATCGGCGACGTCCACGGAACGCTGGTGCTGGTGACCATCGCGTTGCTCGTGCTGCACGTCGGCGCCGCGCTCAAGCAGCAGTTCTACGACCGCCCGGGCCGCACCGCCGGGCGGATGCCGCCGTTCCAGCCGCGCACCGAGGAGGTGCCGGTGCCTAATCCCTGACTGGTGCCTCGGCGGGCATGACGGCAAGCATGAAGCCCGCCATGCCCGCGGCGATGGCGCCCGCGGTGAAGGTGAGCGCGGGCCCGCTGCGATCCCACATCAGGCCGGCGCCGAGGCTCGCCAGCAGCCCGGCGATCCCCGCCGCGAAATTATAGGCGCCGAAGCTCGTCGCGCGCAGGTGGTCGGGTGCGCTGTCAGCGATCAGCCGCGCGAACAGCCCCTGCGTCAGCGCCATGTGCGCGCCCCACAGCGCCACCCCGGTGGCGAGCCCCAACAGCCCCCACGACTGCGCCAGCACCAGATCGCCGGCGACCAGCAGTGCGATCCCGATCAGCAGGATCTGGCGCGGGTCGCTGCGGTCGCTGAGCGCGCCGGCCGGGTAAGACAGGGCAAGATAGGCGAAGTTGAAGAGCACCAGCACCAGCGGGGCGAGGGCGGGGGCGAGCCCGGCGTCGACGCCGCGCAGGATGAGGAAGCTCTCCGAGAAGCGGGCGAGGCTGAAGATCGACGCGATCAGCACCAGGCGGCGGGTCTCGGGGGCGATCTCGCGGAAGCCGCGCATCAGCGGCGCCGGCTTGGCAGGCATGTGGCGGGCCGGCTCCCGCAGCGCGACCCAGGCCAGTCCGACCGAAAGCAGCGCGGGAAGCGCGGCGATCCAGAAGACCAGCCGGATATTGTCGGCGAGCAGCAGCATCAACCCGACCGCGGCGAGCGGCGCAAGAAAGGCGCCGACCGTGTCGAGGGACTGGCGCAGGCCGTACGCGGCGCCGCGGACTTCGGGCGGCGTCTCGTCGGCGACCATCGCGTCGCGCGGCGCGCCGCGGATCCCTTTGCCGACACGGTCGAAGAAGCGCGCGGCGAGCACCGTCAGCGGGGTAGAGGCGAGCGGGAAGAGCGGCTTGGACAGGGCCGCCATGCCGTAGCCGAGCAGGATCCACGGCTTGCGTCGCTGTTGCCGGTCGGACAGGCGTCCGGAGGCGAGCTTGGCGAAGCTAGCGGTCGCCTCCGCCACCCCGTCGATCGCCCCGAGCACCGTCACCGATGCGCCCAGCGTCATGGTGACGAACAGCGGCAGCAGCGCGTGATAGACCTCGCTCGACAGGTCCATCAGCAGGCTGACGAAGCCGAGCACCCAGACGGTGCGGGGAAGCGGGGGACGGGCAGCCATCGCGATGTGCTAGGGCAACATTGCGCAGCTGCCAATCTTTGCTAGCATGCAACCATGTTCCCGAACGCGTCTCCGCAGGCGCTCGCCGCCCGCTTCACCACCCTGGCCGAAGTGCTGGTGCCCGCGACGAGCGAGGACCGCGCGGCGGGCAATCAGCGCAAATTGCTCGCCGCCATTGCTGCGACCGAGCCGGCAACCCTCGGTGCGGTCGCAGAGCGGATGGGGCGTGGCGCGCCGGCAATGAGCCGCGCGGTCGACGCCCTCGTCCGTGCCGGGCTGGTCGAGCGAACGCCCGATCCGGACAACCGCCGTCAGCTCCAGCTGCGCCTGTCGGACGATGGACGCGCCCTGCTGCAGCAGCCCCCGGCTACCAACAGCCGCCTCGCCGAGCGGCTCTCGCGGGTCGCGCAGAGCGAGCTTCGCGCGCTCGAACGCGCGCTCGAGATCCTCGAGCGGATGCCGCGTTGATCCGCCGGGTCGCGGCGGCGCTCGGAGCGTTGCTGCTGGCCTGCCTGCTCTATCTCTCCTGGACGGTGGCGGAGGCCCGCGCCCATGTGGTCGCCGACGTCGACCGGGTCATCGCGACCGCCGACCAGGCCAATTTCGCCATTCCGCCGCGGCGGGTCGCCATGCTGCTGGCGGTTCAGGACCCCGGCTTTTGGAGCGGCAGCGGGGTTGCCCTGACCGGCCCCGACGCCAGGATGACCACCGTCGCGCAAAGCGTCGGCAAGAAGCTCTTCTTCCGGCACTTCCAGCCGGGCCTGCGCAAGTTCCCGCTGATGGCGACGACCCGCTTCGCGCTGGTGCCGAAGGTCTCCAAGCCGGACATCCTCAAGGCGTTCCTGGCGCTGGCCTATTTCGGATCGGACGCCGGCCGGCCGGTGACCGGCTTCGCCGACGGCGCCCGGACCTGGCTTGGCAAGCCGCTCGCCACCCTGACCGACCGCGAGTGGATCGAGCTGGTCGCGATGCTTCCCGCACCCGACCGGCTTAAGGGCGATCGCGGTCGTTCGGAACGGCTCGAGCGGGTGCGCCGGATCGAACGGCTGCTCGCCGGGCATTGCCGCCAGCAGGGCGTTCGCGACGTGACGCTGGAGGGTTGCGCCTGACGGTTGCCGCAGCGCAGCATTTCGGCTAGGGGCGCGCGAACTCTCTTCCAGGAAAAATCGATGTCTCTTCGCAACGTGGCGATCATCGCCCACGTCGACCATGGCAAGACCACGCTCGTCGACCAGCTCTTCCGTCAGTCCGGCACCTTCCGCGAGAACCAGCGCGTCGAAGAGCGGGCGATGGACTCGAACGAGCTGGAGAAGGAGCGCGGGATCACGATTCTCGCCAAGTGCACCTCGGTCGAGTGGCACGGCACCCACATCAACATCGTCGACACGCCGGGCCACGCCGACTTCGGCGCCGAGGTCGAGCGAATCCTCTCGATGGTCGACGGCGTGATCCTGCTGGTCGACGCGGCCGAGGGTCCGATGCCGCAGACCAAGTTCGTCACCGGCAAGGCGCTCGGCCTCGGCCTTCGCCCGATCGTCGTCGTCAACAAGATCGACCGCCCCGACGCGCGCCCGGCCGAGGTGCTCGACGAGGTGTTCGAACTGTTCCTCAACCTCGACGCCAACGACGAGCAGCTCGACTTCCCTGTGCTCTACGCCTCGGGCCGCGCCGGATATGCGGGCGAGAACGACACGGTGCGCGAGGGCGATCTCACCCCGCTGTTCCAGAAGATCGTCGACCATGTGCCCGCGCCGGGCCTCGACACCGAGGCCGAGTTCAAGATGCTCGCGACGCTGCTCGACCGCGACAATTTCCTCGGGCGTATCCTGACCGGCAGGATCGAGAGCGGCACGCTCAACATCAACGACCCCATTCGCGCGATGGACGTCAACGGCAAGGTCGTCGAGGACGGCCGGGTGACCAAGCTGTTCGCCTTCCAGGGCCTCGAGCGCGTTCCGGTCGAGAGCGCCAGGGCGGGCGACATCGTCGCCATCGCGGGTCTCGTGAAGGCGACCGTGTCGAACACCATCGGCACCCCGCAGATCAGCGAGCCGCTGCACGCCCGCGAGATCGATCCGCCGACGCTCAGCATGACCTTCGCGGTCAACGACAGCCCCTATGCCGGCAAGGACGGCGACAAGGTGCAGAGCCGGGTCATCAAGGACCGCTTGAACCGCGAGGCGGAGGGCAATGTCGCGATCCGGGTCACCGAGACCGCCGGCGGCGAGGCCTATGAGGTCGCGGGTCGCGGCGAGCTCCAGCTTGGTGTGCTGATCGAGACCTTGCGCCGTGAGGGCTTCGAACTCGGCATCAGCCGCCCGCGCGTGCTGTTCCGCGACGGCCCGGGCGGCCGCGAGGAGCCGTACGAGCAGGTCGTGGTCGACGTCGACGACGAGTTCTCCGGGACGGTCATCGATAAGATGGCGCTGCGCAAGGCGGAGATGACCGACATGCGCCCGTCGGGCGGCGGCAAGACCCGGCTGACCTTCTCGGCTCCGTCGCGCGGGCTGATCGGCTATCATGGCGAGTTCCTGTCCGACACGCGCGGCACCGGGATCATGAACCGCCTGTTCGAGAAGTATGGCCCCTACAAGGGCCCGATCCAGGGCCGCCAGAACGGCGTGCTCATCTCGATGGAAACCGGGTCCGCCGTCGCCTATGCGCTGAACGCGCTGGAGGATCGCGGCATCCTGTTCATCTCGCCCGGCGACATGCTCTACGAGGGCATGGTGATCGGCGAGAACGCCAAGCCGCAGGACCTCGAGGTCAACCCGCTCAAGTCCAAGCAGCTCACCAACTTCCGCGCCTCGGGCAAGGACGAGGGCATCCGCCTCACTCCCCCGAAGCGGATGACGCTCGAGCAGGCGATCGCCTACATCCAGGACGACGAGCTGGTCGAGGTAACCCCCAAGGTCATCCGCATCCGCAAGCGCCACCTCGATCCGCACGAGCGCAAGCGCCAGTCGCGCAAGATGGAAGCTGCCTGATTTGGGGGGACCGATCCGCGTCCCGCGCGTTGGCGGTTCGTGGATTGGTCTCGACTGAAGCTGGTGGCGCTCGGCGGCGCGCTGACCGTAGCCGCCATCGGCGTCGGCGCGCTGCTCTATCCGCTGACCGGACTGTTCGACACCGCCGCGACGGTGCCGCACTCGCCGCTGGTCGCCTACATGGTCCACAACACCATGATCCACTCGGTGCGCGACCGCGCGGACGGGCTCGCCGTGCCCGCGCGGATGAGCGCGGCCGATCTCGCCGCCGGCTTCTGCTCCTACGACACCCATTGCGTGGCGTGCCACGGGGCGGCCGGGGTCGCGCGCGCCAAGTTCGCGGACGGCATGTATCCGACCCCGCCCTACCTGATCAGCCAGCCTGACAAGTGGAACGATGCCGAGCTGTTCAGCATCCTTCGGCGCGGCATCAAGATGACCGCCATGCCTTCCTGGCAGAACACGCTGTCGCCGCAGCAGACCTGGCAGCTCGTCGCTTTCCTGAAGACGATGCCCAAGCTGCCGGTGAACGGTTATGCGCAGTGGCGGCGGGCCGGCCTGTGCCGGGGCGGCGCCCCGGTTAGCCTGCCTCGGCCAGCCCCTTTAGATGAGTCCACTCTTCCGGGCGCACGGGTGCGACCGACAGCCGAGACTGCCGAAGCAGCTCCATCGCGGCCAGTGCCGGGTCGGCCTTGATCGTCTTCAGCGTGACCGGCGCGAGCGGCCGGACAGGCTCGACCCGGACCGACACCCACTTGTCGTCGCGCGGATCGGGCTGCGCGGTGCGCGAGACCCGGACGATGCCGACCACGGCCGGCTCGGTTACCGAGCGATAGAAGAAGGCGAGGTCGCCGACGGCCATCGCGCGCAGGTTGATCCGCGCGGTGGGATTGCGCACCCCATCCCACTCGGTGCCGCCGTCGCGCACCAGATCGTCCCAGCTATAGCTCGCCGGCTCGGATTTGATCAGCCAATGGTTCATGCCGCTCCTCGTCCCGCCGCCCTAGGGAGGAGACCGGCGGAAAGGCAAGCAGCCGCTTGTCAGCCAATGTTCATCTGCCTCTAACCCCTTGTCCCTCAAAGAGATTTGTTCCCACGATTCGTCCCGGCTGGTGCTCGCCTCGTCGGTCACGGGGTTGAGATCGGGGCAATGATCCTGCATTTGCACTTCAGCAAGCGAGAGCGAGCGAGCTTCGGAGGGCAGCGGCGGGGAGCCGCTCCCGGGGGAAGCTCCGGGGCTCAAGACGGACGCCGAGATTGCATCACCGCCGCCCACCTGTTTCGGGCGGCTTTTCTTCGATGCCGGTGCGGCCGCAGGTTCGAGAGATTGATTTGACCCGACTTCTGGGAAGCCGCGGTGCTGCCGCGCTCGGTGCTCTGATGCTGACCACGGTCGGCGGATCCAGCGGCGCCTACGCGCAGGTTCAGACGATCGCGCAGGTGCCGGCGGGACCGGTGCTGCCGACCACCGCCCTTCCCGGAAGCCTGGCCAACCCGATCGCCGGCTCGGTCGTCACCCAGTCCTCGGCGACGATGGTCCGCTCGGCGGTCCTTCCGGTTGCCCCGGCGCCGGCCGTGACCGTCGTCATGCCGCAGCCGACCGCCGCCTTCCAGCAGCCCGGCTTTACCGGCGCTCCGGCGGGCCAACCCGGTTCGCTCTACAATCTGATGGTGGCGAACTGGTCGAACACGCCGCTCGACGCCGAGACCCAGTGCCTCGCGACCGCCGTCTATTTCGAAGCGCGCGGGGAGTCGCTCGAGGGCCAGCTGGCCGTCGCCAATGTCGTGATCAACCGCGCCGCCTCGGGCCGCTATCCCACCAGCTGGTGCGCGGTGGTCAAGCAGCCGGCGCAGTTCAGCTTCGTCCACAGCGGTGGCGAGTTCCCCTACGTCGACCCGGGCTGCACCGCCTACATGAAGGCGCAGGCGATCGCCCGCATCGCTTCCAAGCGGCTCGCGGCGATGGTTCCGCAGGACGTGCTGTGGTATCATGCCTCGTACGTCGCGCCGAACTGGCGGCAGCGGCTGAGCCGGGTCGAGAAGATCGGCGCGCACATCTTTTATCGTGCGTAAAGAAAGCGGCTCATTCCGGCGCTCGAAGGAATCGTTTCGCCGATAACGAGCCGGTGCGGGATTCGCATTCCGTCTAAAACGTTGCAGCATGTCACCGGAAAAGCAGGACTTTTTCGCGCAAGCCGGGGAGGGCATGGTGCTGAAGATCTTGATCGTCGAGGATGATGCGCAACTCGCGGTCACCCTGAAATATCTCGTCGAGGACAATCCTCGGTATCGCGTGGTCGCCATCGCCGACGACGAGACGAGCGCGCTCAACGCCGCCGCGGAGCATCGCCCTCACCTTGCGCTGGTCGATCTCCAGCTCGCCCGCGGCTCGACCGGCTTTGCCGCGGCGGTACGACTCGGCGACTATGACGTGCCCTGCCTCTTCGTCAGCGGCAAGGCACCGGGCTTCTCGATGCCGGACCTGGCGCTCGGCTGCCTGATGAAGCCGTTCACCGCCGAGGATGTGCACCGCAGTCTAGCCGCCGCGGAGGACCTGATGCGCGGCCGCGACACGGCTCGCCGGACTCCTGACAATCTCCGCCTCTACGAACCCGACCTGCTCGAGGAAGAAGTGCTGGAGTCCGCGTTCATCCCGTCCAAGCGGTCCCTCAAGACCCGCTTCGAGCACTGGATCGCCGGCACTCAGCAATAGGCTTCAGAGGGGCGCCTGCCCCACGACCAGCCGCTCAAGGTCCCGTTCCCGCAGCAGCATGCGGGCCTGCTCCCAGCTGATCCCGTGCTTGCGGGCAAAATAGGCGCGCTCGCGCAGGGCTGGGCTCGCATCGCCGGCCCGGTCGCGGCGGGCCATCCGTCGGACGGTCATCGGCTCATCCCCTGCGTGGCTGTTATTGGTTAACGAAAGCTTTCCGCGTCCGTTCCGGTCCTTTCCGCCGCGTACGGGAAGGGGACGGTCGGTGGGTCCGATCGGCCGCCCGTCCGTTAGCGCCTCGTCAGTGCAGGCGAAGGATGGCGATGGCCGAGGACGAACGTCAGCGCGGCGGGCAGGGGAAGCCCCCGACGCTCGGCCGCATGCTCAAGACCCAGGGCCAGTTGCGGGTTCGCGCGCTCGGCCGCCGCAAGACGCTGGTCGACTTCTACCATGCGATGCTGCGTGCGACCTGGCCGCAGCTGTTCGCCATGTTCGCGCTCAGCTTCGTCGGCTTCAACCTGCTGTTCGCCTTTCTCTACGAGCTTCAGCCGGGCGGGGTGGACTGGGGCCAGCGGCCGATCGCCGGACCTCCCTTCTGGCGCGACTTCGTGTTCAGCGTCGATACGATGGCAACGGTTGGCTACGGTAACATGGTCCCGATCACCGGCTACGCCAATCTCGTCGCGGTGGCGGAGATCGCGCTCGGCATGCTCTATGTGGCGCTGATCACCGGCATCGCTTTCGCACGCTTCTCGCGCCCGACCGCGCTGATCCTGTTCAGCCGCCCGATGGTGGTGAACGACATCGGCGGCCAGCCCAAGCTGATGTTCCGTGCCGCCAACCAGCGCCACAACCTAATCTTCGAGGCGAGCGCGAGCATGTCGCTGCTGATCGACACCAAGCTCGACGGCCGTCCGATGCGCCGCTTCAGCGACCTGCACCTTGTCCGCGAGGCCAATCCGGTGTTCGCGCTGACCTGGACCATCATCCATCCGATCGACCAGGACAGTCCGCTCGCCCCTTATCTCGAAGCGAAGCGGCTTCCGCCGGGCAGCGAGCTGATCGTCGTCCTCTCCGGAACCGACGATCGGACCGGGCAGATCATTCATGGCCGCTGGGCCTATAACGCGGACGACATTCTGTGGGGCTACCGGTTCGTCGACATCCTCGGCGTCGCGGAGGACGGCATCCGCACCATCGACTACAATCGCTTCCACGACGCCGAGCCGGTCGCACGCGATGTCGCCCCGGCCGACGGCAGCGGACCGCCCGGCGGCAAGGCCCAGGCTACAGCGGCATGACCCCGCGCCGCGGCTCGCGGGTGCCGAGGCTCGGCTCGACCAGCCGGGCACCGGCATCGAGCAGCGCCTGCCGCCGCCCGCTGATCGAGGCGCTCAGCTGGATCAGCTCGAGGCGGTGGAGCCTGGCGAAGGGCGGAGTGGCGAGCACGCGGTCGACGAACGCCGCCGCAATCGGCCAGCGCCGCGCATCGATCGCCACGTCCACATAGTGCGCGTTGCGGAAGAAGCTGGCGAGCGCGACGTCGGCGCTCGACAGGCGCTCGCCGAACAGGAACCCGCCGGCCGGCAACTCGCGCTCGAGATAGTCGAGCTCGCGCGGCAGTTCCTCGTCGAGCACGCGGCGGACGCGCGCCTCGTCGGCTTCCTCGTTCCACACGCGGGGCCGCACCATCCGCTGGTAGAACAGGCCCCAGACCAGCAGGTCGCCGAGCCGCGTATCGGCATATTCCTCCAGCCAGCGGGCCCGCGCGCGCTCGGCTGGAGATGTCGGCAGCAGCGGCGGCTCGGGCCGCGTCTCGTCGAGGTAGGCGAGGATCGCGCTGCTGTCGTTCACGACCGTGCCGTCGTCGTCGATCAGGACCGGGATCCGGCGCAGCGGGCTCAGCCGCTCGAACGCCGCGTTGCCGAAGAAGGGGGTGATCGGGTCGACCGCATAGTCGAGCCCCTTGAGCTCGAGCGCGACGAGCACCTTGCGGACATAGGGACTGACGAAGCTGCCGATGACCTGCATCGGCACGCTGTGCGACGATGAGAGCGCCGGATCAAGCGGGAGCGGAGCAGGGGAGCAGTGGATGCCCGACGTGGATTCGAACCACGATTGACGGAGTCAGAGTCCGTAGTCTTACCATTAGACGATCGGGCAATCGCCGCTGCGCGCCGCCAACTAGGCAGGGGGCGGCGCGCTGTCAACGTCTGCGGCGCTTGCCAGTCGCTGCAACTTCCGGTTAAACCCACGCCAAGTCAGCCGTTTTCGCCCGCTGTCGGGTGGCGACGGTGCAGATCGAGATTGGGCTCAACGTGGCGCAGCAGAATGCCGCCAGTGCGCCTCCCGCTTCCGCCCAGACGGAACGGGCGGCCGACGCCAGATGGCCCGCCGGGCGGCGGGAGAACCGCCACGGCGTCTATGCCGCCATCGATCTCGGCACCAACAACTGCCGCCTGCTGGTGGCGCGTCCGAGCGACGGCGGCTTCACCGTGGTCGACGCCTTCTCGCGCATCGTCCGACTGGGCGAGGGACTGGCCCAGACCGGGCGGCTCAGCCAGGAGGCGATGGACCGCGCAGTAATCGCGCTGGGGGTCTGCTCGGACAAGCTCAAGCGGCGCAAGGTGACGCTCGCCCGCTCGGTCGCGACCGAGGCCTGTCGCCGCGCCGAGAACGGCGGCGAGTTCATCGACCGGGTCCGCGAGGAGACCGGGATCGCGCTGGAGATCATCCCGCCGGCGGAAGAGGCGCGGCTCGCGGTGCTCGGCTGCCACAAGCTGCTGGACCCTGGCGACGGCCCGGCGCTGATCTTCGACATCGGCGGCGGCTCGACCGAGCTGGTGCTGGTCGAGCCGGGCGACCCGACGCCGCGGATCAAGGCTTGGTGGAGCGCGCCGTGGGGCGTCGTCTCCCTGACCGAAAGCGAAGGCCGCGAGGCGATCGAGGGGCCCGACCGGCTGTCCGCCTACAGCCGCATGCGCGAGCGGGCCAAGCGCGCCTTCGCCCAGTTCGCAGAGGTGCTTCCGCGCGACGCGGACGACATCCGCCTGCTCGGCACCAGCGGCACCGTCACCACGCTCGCCAGCGTCCACCTCGCGCTGCCCAGCTACGACCGCCGGGCGATCGACGGGCTCCAGGTGCCGTGCCACGCGATGCGCGAGATCAGCACCACCATCGCCGCGATGGACTTGTCGCAGCGCGCCAGCCTGCCCTGCATCGGCCACGAGCGCGCCGACCTGGTGGTGGCCGGCTGCGCCATTCTCGAAGCGATCCTCGACATCTGGCCGGCCGAGCGTCTGGGCGTCGCCGATCGCGGCATCCGCGAGGGGATCCTGCGCAGCATGATGGCCCGCGACGGCTTCGTCCTGTGACTCGCCTCCGGTCCGCCAAGGGGCGTAAGGTCAGCTCGACCCGCTGGCTCGAGCGGCAGCTCAACGACCCTTATGTCAAGCGCGCCAAGGCCGAGGGCTACCGCAGCCGCGCCGCCTACAAGCTGATCGAGCTCGACGAGAAGTTCGGGCTGCTGCGCGGGGTGCGCGCCGCGATCGACCTCGGGATTGCGCCCGGCGGGTGGAGCCAGGTGGTGCGCAAGAAGGCGCCCGCCGCGAAGGTCGCCGGGATCGACTTGCTGCCGACCGACCCGATCGACGGGGTCGCCATCCTGCAGATGGACTTCATGGCTGACGAGGCGCCGGAGCGGCTCCGCGAGGCGCTTGACGGCCTGCCGGTCGACCTCGTCCTGTCCGACATGGCCGCCAACACTGTCGGCCATCCGCAGACCGATCACCTGCGCACCATGGCGCTGGTCGAGACGGGTCTGGAGTTCGCCCGCGAGGTGCTGCGCCCGGGCGGCGCCTATGTCGCCAAGGTGCTCGCCGGCGGGACCGACAACCAGCTGCTGGCCGAGCTCAAGCGTCACTTCGCCACCGTCCGCCATGCCAAGCCGCCCGCCAGCCGCAAGGACTCGAGCGAACGGTATGTCGTGGCGCAGGGCTTCAAGGGCCGCGCGGAGGCGGACGGCGACTGACGCATCTCCGCTGGGCTGTTCGCCCGGCGGTTACCCGCGCGGCAGCGGCAGCTCGTCCACGATATGGCGCAGCGTGGCGGCCCGGGCCGGGCTGCGATCGGCGGCGCACGCCCAGCTGATGAAGGGCTGGCGGCTCGCCTCGCCCGACCATGCGTACCGGACCTTGCCCAGTCCGTCCCGGGTGATCGCGAGCTGCAGGCCGGGGAGGGCGATCGCGATCCGGTCGGTGTAGCGCGTCAGCCGCGTCCCATCCGGGGACAGGCGCGAGCCATTCCAGGTGACGCCGGGATTGAGGTTGTAGGGGCCGGAGTAGGCCCCGGTCTGGGCGGAGGCGGATGACCCCGCCAGGAAGATTGCCAACGCCATCAGGCCAGACTTCGCCATCGCCCTCACTCCCTCGGAAAACCGCTCTTAACAGCCAGGCTCAGGGTTAAAGCGCCATTGGCCATCGGGTGCGCATGGTCGTGGCGAGGCATCATGCAAATCCTCTGTAAGGAAACGCGCGGAAGGGATCCGGACGGGGCGCGCCTCACCGCTGCCCTACGCTCGGCTCATCGTTACCGACGTACCCCGTCAGTCCCCGTTCATGGGCCCGGAACCAAGTTTTTTGGCGGCTCGTTCCAGAGACGCAAACAAGAGGGAAACCATGCGTAAGATTTCGAAGATGATCATGGCGACCGCGATCGCCGCGTCGACCGTCACCTCGGTGGCGGTCCCGGCCGAGGCGCGTCATCGCCGCCACGGTTACTACAGCTATTCCAGCCGGACCCATTATGTCCGCAAATATTGCCGCCACTCGTCCGGTACGACCGGGCTGATCGCCGGTGGTGCGGCCGGTGCGCTGCTCGGCCGCGGGCTGATTGGCGGCGGTCTCGCCGGCACCCTGGTCGGCGCGGCTGGCGGTGCGCTCGCCGGGCGCGCGATCGATCGCAGCGCGACCGCTTCGCGCCGCTGCTACTACCGCTAGTTGAAAAGGGGGGCGGCGCCGGTGCGTCGCCCCTCGATCAGCTCCGGCCGGCGCGGGCGTCCCCGATGGCCTTCTTCAGCACCTCATAGCCGACGGCGCCGTTCATCACCCGGTCGCCGACGATGAACAGCGGGGTTCCGGTGGCGCCGAGCTGCCCGGCCAATTGGAAGTTCTTCCTGAGCTCCGCCTCGTGGGCGGGATCCTGGTTCGCCGTCGCCGGAACGCCGGCGGCCTTGGCCGCGACCGCAATGGTCTCGGGCGCAGGGCGCCCCGCATTGTACATGGCGTCGTGGAACTGCTTGAAGCGGCCGGCCTGGCTGGCGGCGAGTGCCACGCGCGACGCCTCGACGCTCTGCGGTCCGAGGATCGGCAGCTCGCGGTAGACGACCCGCAGGCCCTTGTCCTCCTTCAGCAGCTGCGCGATCGCCGGCAGGCTGGCCCGGCAGTAGGTGCAGGCATAATCGTAGAACTCGACCAGCGTGACCTCGGGCTTGGCCGCGCCCTGCCAGGATGAGCCGAACGGGGTCTCCACCGCCGCGCGCTGGGCCGCGAGCACCGGGGCATATTGCCGGTCGCGCAGCGCGTCCGCCGTTTCCACCAGCATGTCGGGATGGCGCAGCAGCGCGCTTCGGACCAGCCGGTCGCCCGCGCCACTCTGCAATGCCAGCAGACCCGCGCCCGCCGTCAGCAGCGCGCCGGCAATGCCGCCACCGATCGCCGCGCCCCACAATTTCCCCCCGTCGTTCGCCACTAACGTCCCTTCTTGCCCTTCTTGGCCGCGCTTTCGCTGACCATAGCGATGTCCTGCGCGCGCAAATAGTCGGGCGTGCCCTGCGGCAGGCCGGCCATGGCCCGCCGCGCGCTGGTGAGCGCCAGCTTGGCGTCGCCCTCGAGGTTGGAGCGCTCGGCCGTCGCCAGCGAGGCGCGCGCCTCGTCGCCCTCATGCTCGTAGATCACGCCCATTTGGTACCAGGCGAACGGGTTGTCGTTGTCGCGGTTGACCGCCGCCTTCAGCACCGACTTGGCCTCGGTCATGTTCTTGGCGTCGTTGGTCTCGACCAGCGCATGGCCGAGCATCACCGCGATCATCGGCTTGTCGGGCGCATTGCGCACTGCCAGCCGGAGCGGCTCGAGCGCCTCCTTTGGCTTGCCGCTCTCGAGCAGGATCTGGCCCTTCAGCTCGTTGAAATAGGGATCGTTGGGCGCGGTCCGGAGCAACGCGTCGGCCTCCGCCACCGCTTTGTCGAGATAGGCGCCCTGGTGATAGGCATAGGCCCGCGCGTAGTGCGCCGGGACGCTCTGGTCGGTCTCGGGATAGAGCTGGGTCGCGCGCTGCGGATCGAGATAGCCGATCAGCTTGGCCTTGACCCGCTGGAAGCGCGCCTCGAGCACGGGGTCGGTCGACCGGTTCCAAGCCGGGTCCTTCTGGTAGATCGCCTGCAGCGTCTGGATCCGGTCGCTCGAGAGCGGGTGGGTCCGCGCGTAGGCGTCGTCCTGCGGGATGGCGAGGCGATATTCCTGGTTCTGCAGCTTCTTGAAGAAGGCGATGCTGCCCTTGCCGCTGATCCCGGCGCCCGACAGGAAGCGCGAGCCGGCGAGGTCGGCGCTGGTCTCCTGGACCCGGGTGAAGGCGAGGAGGTTGCCGAGCGCGGCCTGCTGGCCGGCGGCCATGACGCCCATCGCCGCCTCGCCGCCGCCCGCGGCCATTGCCGCGGCGCCGAGCACGAGGCTGAGGATCGAGATCCCGGTCGCCTGCTTCATGCCCTCGCCGGCGCGGATCGAGTCGCCGGCGGTGACGTGGCCCAGCTCGTGCGCGATGACGCCCTGCAGCTGGTTGGCATTGTCGGCGGCCTCGAGCAGGCCGGTCTGGATGTAGACGGTCTGGCCGGTCGCGACGAAGGCGTTGATCTCGGGATCGTTGATCAGCGCGACGTTGACGTTGCGGGGGTTGAGCCCCGCGGCCTGGACCAGCGGCTTGGTCGCGTCGGCGAACAGCGCCTCGGTCTCGCTGTCGCGAAGGATGCTCTGGGCCGCCGCCGGCTGGGCCGCGGCGAACAGGAGCGCGAGCCCGAGAGCGGCCCGGGAAAGCAGGGGATGTCGCGTCATCCTCCGCCTGTTCCCACCCGGGCGCTGAACGCAGGGTGAAAGAGGGATGGAAAGGCGGTCATCCCCGGCCGGGAACGACCGCCCTTGGTTCTGGCTCAGCCGAAGGTTCGCTGCCACCAGCCGCGCCGCGGCGACGCGGCCTCGCTGCTGTCGTTGTCGGCCGCCGGGGCTTCCCCGGCATCGGTTTCGGCGATGCCGTCGGCGATCGGGCCGTCCGCGGCCTCGACCATCGGCTCGCCCACCACCGGCGGCGGGGCCGCCGCGACGGCGGGTTCCGCTTCGGCGGGCTGGGCGGCGACGGACCCGGCGTCAGCAACCGCGGCCTCGTCGGCCGGGGCGGTAACCGGGTCAGCCGACTTCTTGGCGCGCGAGCGGCGCTTCGGCTTGGCCGGTGCTTCCGCTTCTGCTTCCGCCGCAACCGGGGCTTCCGCCTCGGTCACGGCCGGCGCCGCGGTCGGCTGGTCCGCCGTGTCGGCGGCCGGCTCGGCGGCCGTTTCGGCGACCTTGCGGGCGCGCGGGCGGCGGCGGGCCTTGGGCTTCTCCTCGACGGGCGCCTCGACCGTGTCGGGCGATGGGTCCTCGGACGGAACCGGCTCCTTCATCGGCGCCTCGTCGGGTGCCGGCGGAGCCTCGCGCTGCTCGTCCGCCGTCTCGGGCTGCTGCTCGTCGCCCGACGTCTCGGCCGCCTGGAACTCGCCCGGCAGCTCCTCGCGCCGACGGCGACCGCCACGGCGACCCCTTCTAGACCGCCGCTTCCGCTCCTCCCCCTCGAGGTCGCCGGCTTCGGCGTCGGTGGGTTCGGCGGCATCCGCCTCGTCCATGTCGGCCTGGAGCGCTTCGGCCTCGATCGAGTTGCCGCTCTCCTGATCCATCGCTGCGGCGGCGAACTGGTCGCCTTCCTCGTGGCGGTGGCGGCCGCGACCGCCGCGTCGCCGTCGGCGACGCCGACGCCCGTTGCGCTCGCCATCGTCGCCGCGCTCCTCGCGATCGCCGTCGTCGGCGGACTCGAGCTCCTCGTCATCCTCGATGACATCGACCTCGTCGACCGCCGGCTCGTCCTCGTCATCCAGGATGGCGACGGGAGCCGGCATCGGTCGTGGCGCAACCGGGCGCGGGCCCGAGCTGTCGACGGTCATGCGGGCGCCTTCGAAGGTCTCGTCGACCAGCACTTCAACCGTAACGCCGTAGCGCGCCTCGATGTCGGCCAGCTCGGCGCGCTTCTTGTTGAGCACGTAGATCGCGGCCTCGCGGCCCGCACGCAGGCAGATCCGCTCGCCGCGGCCGCGGGCGGCTTCGTCCTCGATGATCCTGAGCGCGCTCAGCCCCGCCGACGAGGCGGTGCGCATCAGACCGGTACCCTCGCAGTGCGGGCAGGCCTTGGTCGACGCCTCGAGAACGCCGGTGCGGAGCCGCTGGCGGCTCATCTCCATCAGTCCGAAGCTGGAAATGCGGCCAATCTGGATGCGCGCCCGATCGTTCTTCAGCGCTTCCTTCATCGCCTTCTCGACCTTCCGGACATGGCTGTTCTGTTCCATGTCGATGAAGTCGATGACGACAAGTCCGGCCATGTCGCGCAGGCGAAGCTGGCGAGCGATCTCGTTCGCCGCCTCGAGGTTGGTGGCGAAGGCGGTCTGCTCGATATTGTGCTCGCGGGTCGAGCGGCCCGAGTTGATATCGATCGAGACCAGCGCCTCGGTCGGGTTGATGACGAGGTAGCCGCCCGACTTCAGCTGCACCAGCGGCTGGTACATGGCGTTGAGCTGGTCCTCGACCCCGTAGCGCTGGAAGATCGGGGTCGGTTCGGCGTGGAGCTGGACGCGCTTCACATGGCTCGGCATCAGCAGCTTCATGAAGCCGCGCGCCGCGCGATAGCCGTCCTCGCCCTCGACCAGCACCTCGTCGATCTCACGGTGATAGAGGTCGCGGATGGCGCGCTTGATGAGGTCGCTGTCGCGGTAGATGAGGGCCGGTGCGCTCGACTTCAGCGTGTTCTCGCGGATCTCGTCCCAGAGACGGGCGAGATAGTCGAAGTCGCGCTTGATCTCGGTCTTGGTCCGCTGGAGGCCGGCGGTGCGCACGATCAGCCCCATCGACTGCGGCAACTGCAGGTCGGCCATGATCGACTTGAGCCGCTTGCGATCCGCGCCGTTGGAAATCTTCCGGCTGATCCCGCCGCCGTGCGACGTGTTGGGCATCAGCACGCAATAGCGGCCGGCGAGGCTCAAGTAGGTGGTCAGCGCCGCGCCCTTGTTGCCGCGCTCTTCCTTGACGACCTGGACCAGCAGCACCTGACGGCGCTGGATAACGTCCTGGATCTTGTAGCGGCGGCGCAGTGCCTGACGCTTCTTGCGGAGCTCGTCCGCGGCGCTCTCGTCCACCGGCGAGCGGGACGATCCGGTGCCGACCTCGCTCGGCCGCTCGGCCGCATCGTCGTCCCCCTCGAGCTCATCGCCGGGTTCCTCCGGGCGGTCGTCGAGGCCGTCGTCGTCGTGGTGACCGTCAATCGGCTCATAGTCGTCGGCGGCGGCACGCAACCGCTCTTCCTCGGCGGCATGCTCGGCCTCTTCGCGAAGCAGCGCTTCGCGATCCGCCTTCGGGATCTGGTAATAGTCCGGGTGGATCTCGCTGAAGGCGAGAAAGCCGTGGCGGTTGCCCCCATATTCGATGAACGCCGCCTGGAGCGACGGTTCAACGCGGGTCACCTTGGCGAGATAGATATTCCCCTTGAGCTGCTTGTGCTCCTCAGACTCGAAGTCAAACTCCTCGATCCGGTTCCCCTTGGCGACGGCGACCCGGGTTTCCTCCGGGTGGCGCGCGTCGATCAGCATGCGCATTGTCATTGAATTGTCTCCGGGCGCGCGCGGCGGGCGTGGAGGCCGGGCGGCGCGCGCGAGTTGTGGCCATCGGCGGCGCGCTAGGGCGGCGGATGGCGATTGTATCTGAGTGTGCCTCTGCTGCAGCGATCGCCCCGGTGCCTTCCGGGAAACGTCCGTCCAGCTCGACGAGGAGCGGGGTACGGAACGTCTTGGACCTCATGCAGCGTCAACCTTGCAAAACACCGCTAAACGGACGGAAAATCGCCGTAGTGAGCGGTTCCGGCGAATGCCGTCGGAACAACATTGGACTAGCATTGACGCAGGTCAAGGACAAGCTGAGCGTCGCAGCTTTGCCGGAAATCCTGAAATCCATGCTAAATAGCAGGTTAACCGTGCTATAAGCGATGCGGAACTAGGGGCGGGGCGTGACGGAACGGTTGAGACATCGCGGTTGGTGGGTTGCCGGCGGCATCGCCGCGGCCGCGCTCGTCGTCAGTCTAGCCCTGTCCGGCAGTGCGCGGTCGAGCGCGGCGGGGGCTCACGCCGCGGCGGCCGAAGGCGAAGCGCGGCAAGGATCGCTGACCCTCGCGCTTGCGCCCGCCGTGTCCGGCGTCGCCGTGATCCAGGCCCGGGTTGCCGGCCGACCCCTGGTCGTCGTCGACGCGGGTCACGGCGGGCACGACCCGGGCGCAACCTCGGTTTCCGGCAGCCTCCGCGAGAAGCAGGTCACGCTGGCGCTCGCCGAGGCCGTGCGCGATCGGCTCGCGCGCAACGGGCGGGTGCGGATCGCCCTGACCCGCAGCGCGGACGACACGCTGACGCTGGACGAGCGCGCGTCGATCGCTCGGCGGCTTGGGGCCGGGCTGTTCCTCTCCATTCACGCCGACAGCGCGCCCAACCCGCTGGCACGTGGCGCCACCGTCTATTCGCTGTCTGACGTGGCCTCGGATGCCGATGCCGCACGCTTCGCCGCCCACCAGAACGCCGGCGAGCCGGTGTCGACCGAGGCGGATGGGTCGGTCCGCGCGCTGCTTGCCGGGCTCGCCGTCCATGATGAGATGGAGGACAGCGCCGACTTTGCTTCTCGGCTGGTCCGCCGTGCCGCCGCCTCGAGCGTCGCGCTCCGCCCGGATCCCCACCGCTTCGCCTCGTTCCGGGTGTTGCGCAGCGCGCGGGCACCGGCAGTGCTGTTCGAGGCCGGGTACCTCAGCAACGTCGACGACGAGAAGATGCTTGCCTCGCCGGAAGGACGGGAGCGGATCGCCGCCGCACTGGCCGAGACGATCGAGGCCGAGCTCGCCCGCCAGTCCGTCGCAAGCCGTTAGAAGAGAGCCGCTTTATCCGCCTGTCGGGAGCGGCTAGAGCAGGCGTTCCATGGCTGCCTTCACCTTGAACCGCTTCCCGGACCTCACCGGTCCGACCCGCCGCGCCAGCGACTGGTACCATCGTCAGTGGCAACGAGGCTGGTTCAAGGCGCTGGTCATCGCGATCGCACTCGGCTGGGCGCTGGTCACCGCGACCTGGATCTTCTTCGCCTCGGGGCTGCCGAGCGAGGAAACCCTGCTCGCCTACAAGCCGCCGCTTCCCACCAACGTGCGCGGCTACGACGGGCAGCCAGTCCAGACCTTCGCGCGCGAGCGTCGGGTGGAGCTCGCCTATGACGAGATCCCGCCGCTGATCGTCCAGGCCTTCACCTCGGCCGAGGACAAGAACTTCTTCACCCATAGCGGGATCGACTATCCCGGACTGGTCGGAGCGGTGTTCGACTATGCGCGCAAGAAGGCGACCACGGGCGAACGGGCACGCGGCGGCTCGACCATCACGCAGCAGGTCGCCAAGGCGCTGCTGCAGGACAACAGCTACAACGTCGGCCGCAAGATCCGCGAGGCGATTCTCGCGTTCCGGCTCGAATCGACGCTCAGCAAGCAGCAGATCCTCGAGCTCTACCTCAACCAGATCTTCCTCGGCCGGAACGCCTATGGGATCCAGGCGGCGGCGCGCGCCTATTTCAACAAGGACGTGGACCAGCTGACCCTGCCCGAGGCCGCCTATCTCGCCGTGCTGCCTAAGGCCCCCAGCAACTACGACCCCGATCGTGCCACTCAACGGGCGCTGAACCGGCGCAACTATGTGCTGAAGGAGATGGCGGCGAACGGCTACATCACCGAAGCACAGTGGAAGGAGGCGCAGGCGCAGCCGCTCGACACCGTCCGGTACGGCAGCAATGCCGTGTTCGCCGACCAGGGCGGCTACTTCATGGAAGAGGTGCGGCGCGCCCTAATCAAGAAGTTCGGCGAGAATGCGAAGGACGGACCGAACAGCGTCTACGGCGGCGGCCTGTGGGTGCGCACCTCGATGAACCCGGCGATGCAGACCGCGATGGCGCAATCGCTGCGCGACGGCATGACTCGCTACGACGGTGGGCGCGGTTGGACCGATCTCAAGCTCAGCATCGACATGGACCGCGACTGGCGCGGGCAGCTGCTCTCGGCGCCGGTCGGCACCGGCTATCCCGACTGGTACAAGGCGGTGGTGCTGAGCAAGGAAGGCGGCGCGGCACAGATCGGGCTTCCCGACGGCTCGACCGGATCGCTCCCGGCCAGCAACGCGGTCATGCCGAAACGCGGGGTCGGCGGCGCGGCCTACGGCTCCCTGCGTCCGGGCATGGTGATCATCGTCAAGCGGGTCGGCGGTTCGACCTTCGCGCTGCGCTCGCTGCCCGAAGTGGGCGGCGGAATGCTCGCGCAGGAGGTCCGCACCGGCCGCGTGCTCGCCATGCAGGGCGGCTTCGACGTCCAGAACAGCAGCTACAACCGCGCGACCCAGGCGCTCCGCCAGCCGGGTTCCTCGTTCAAGCCGATCGTCTACGAGACGGCGCTGGAGAACGGGCTCAATCCGGCCAGCATCCTCCTCGACGCGCCGCTCTGCGCGACCCAGGGTCCGGGTCTGCCCGACAAATGTTTCCGTAACTTCGATGGCAGCTATGCCGGACCCAAGACGATGCGCTGGGGTGTCGAACAGTCGCGCAACCTGATGACCCTGCGCGCTGCGCTTCAGACCGGCATGCCCAAGGTCGTCGCGACCGCCGCCAAACTCGGGGTCGGCAACTACCAGCCTTATCTCGCCTTCTCGCTCGGCGCCGGCGAGACCACCGTGGCCCGGCTGGTCAACGCCTACGCGATCCTCGCCAACCATGGCCGGTCGGTGACCCAGACCACCATCGATTATGTCCAGAACCGCGACGGCAAGGTCATCTTCCGCAGCGACAATCGCTGCGCGGTGATGGACAATTGCAACATGGCGGAATGGGACGGCAAGGCGATGCCGCGGCCGCCCTCGCGCACCCGGCAGCTGCTCGACCCGATGGCCGCCTATCAGATGGTGCACATCATGGAGGGCGTGATCGAGCGCGGCACCGCGACCGTCCTGCGCGATCTGAACCGGCCGCTGTTCGGCAAGACGGGCACGACTTCCGGCCCGACCAACGTTTGGTTCGTCGGCGGCACGCCGGAGATCGTCAGCGGCACCTATCTCGGCTTCGACCAGCCCCGCTCACTCGGCGGCTATGCGCAGGGCGGACGGACTGCCGCGCCGATCTTCAAGCAGTGGGCGCAGATCGCGCTCAAGGACCAGCCGGCCGTGCCCTTCATTGCTCCGCCCGGTATCCGGATGGTGCGGATCGACCGCGCCAGCGGGCGCAAGGTCTACGGCACGTTCCCGGTCAACGAGGATCCCAAGAGCGAAGTCATCTGGGAGGCTTTCCAGCCCGAGACCGAGCCGCGGCGGACGGTCGGAACGAGGCAGGAGGTCGCGTCGGCCGCCGAGGCTCCGACCCGGCGCGCGTCGGCGCCGCGGGAGGCCCGGCCGCGCCGTGCACCGGCGGTCGCGGTCGCGACCAGGCCCAAGTCGGACGAGAGCGACTTCTTGCAAAAGCAGGGCGGGATTTACTAGGCCGTCCGCGAAGGATCGCCCGGGTCCCGGCCGAGGCCGGGTGTCGGGTGACGACATGTTTTGCCCCGGCACCCGCCGGGTAGCTGCGGAGAAGCCCATGCGCGCCGAAGCGCAAGCCCACGTCGACCAGATCAACGCCGCGACCGCGCTGCTGCGCCGCTTCCTCGACTGGGACCGCGCGTTGCGTCGGCTGGAGGAGCTCAACGCCAAGGTCGAGGATGCGTCGCTGTGGAACGATCCCAAGGCGGCCCAGGAAGTCATGCGCGAACGGCGCCGGCTGGACGAGGCGATCGGCGCCACCCGCAAGCTCGAGACCGAGCTTCAGGACACGGTCGAGCTGATCGAGATGGCCGAAGTGGAAGGCGACGACAGTTTGGTCGACGACGGGGTGCGCAGCCTCGCCGACCTCGCCGACCGGGCCGAGAAGGACAAGGTCGCGGCTCTGCTGGCGGGCGAGGCGGATGCCAACAACAGCTATGTCGAGGTGAACGCCGGCGCCGGCGGAACCGAGAGTCAGGATTGGGCCTCGATGCTCCAGCGCATGTATTCGCGCTGGGCCGAGCGGCATGGCATGAAGGTCGAGCTGGTCGACTTCCACTCGGGCGAGCAGGCCGGCATCAAGTCGGCGACGTTGCTGGTGAAGGGCGAGAACGCGTACGGCAACCTCAAGGTCGAGAGCGGGGTCCACCGGCTGGTTCGGATCAGCCCCTACGACAGCTCGGCGCGGCGCCACACCAGCTTCGCCAGCGTGTGGGTCTATCCGGAAGTCGACGAGGACATCGACATAACCGTCGAGGAAAAGGACCTCCGCATCGACACCTACCGTTCGTCGGGCGCGGGCGGGCAGCACGTCAACACGACCGACAGCGCGGTGCGGATCACTCACATCCCGACGGGGATCGTGGTTGCCTGCCAGAACCAGCGCTCGCAGCACAAGAACCGCGCCGAGGCGATGAAGCAGCTCAAGGCGCGTCTTTACGAGGCCGAGCTGCAGAAGCGCGAGGCCGAGGCCAACGCCCAGAACGCCGGCAAGACCGACATCGGCTGGGGCCACCAGATTCGCTCCTATGTCCTCCAGCCATATCAGCTAGTGAAGGACCTGCGTACCGGCGTTACCTCGACCGCGCCGGGCGACGTGCTCGACGGCGAACTCGACCGGTTCATGGCCGCGGCGCTGTCGCAGCGGGTCACCGGCGAGAAGGTCGAGGTCGAGGATGTCGAATAGCGGCTTGAACGAACGCGCCCTCGCTACGCTCGCGCTCTTGGCGGGGCTCGCCTCGTGCCAGGCACGACCGACGGCGAGGCAGGGCTTTCCCGCAGCCGAGCGCGCGGTCGCGCCGATCGTCTCGGACAGCTTCTCGACCGAGGACGCCCGCGATCGCGCCGGCGAGGCCGAGATGGTGATGCAGATGGCCGGGGTGCGCCCGGGCATGCAGGTCGCGGACATCGGCGCCGGCGAAGGCTACTACACGGTCCGGCTCGCGCCCGTGGTGGGCGCCAAGGGGCGGGTGTTGGCCGAGGACATCGTCCCGGAAACCCGCGACGCGCTGGCCGAGCGGGTTCAGCGCGAGAACCTCGACAATGTCGCGGTTCGGCTCGGGCTGCCCGACGATCCCAAGCTGCCGCCGGGCAGCTTCGACCGGATCTTCATGGTCCACATGTACCACGAGGTGGAGAGCCCCTACGCTTTCCTCTGGCACATGCGCGACGGGCTGAAGAGGGGTGGGGAGGCCGTGGTGGTCGACGCCGAGCGCCCGACGCGTCGCCATGGCACGCCCCCTGACCTGCTGCGCTGCGAGTTCGGCGCGGTCGGGCTGTCGATGACCCGCTTCCAGCGGATCGAGGGCACCGACAGCTATTTCGCCGCCTTCGCCGCCACCGCGGCCAAGCCGGTGCCGGAAAAGATCAAACCTTGCCGCGAGGCCCCGGCAGCCTGAAGCGGCTTGGTGCCGTTTGCATCAAGCCTCTGTGTGTACCCTGGCTTTTAGGCTGGCGCGGCTACGCTCCGGCGCACGATCGATCCTACTAAAGTCAGGTCTCGTCTTGGCGGGATCATCGCGTGGCGCGCCTCGTTGCCAGACCGTTTCGCCTTCTAATTGAATCTTTCAAAGTAGGCCGAGACGGCGAAAGCTGCTGCACTCGCTTCCAGCGAAGACGAGATGGTCGAGCAGGGTCAGATCGATCGCCTCGGCCGCGCAGGCGAGGCGGCGGGTCGCGGCGCGGTCGCTGGCACTGGGCCGCGCGTCGCCGCTCGGATGATTGTGCGCGAGAACGATACCGGTGCTGCCATAGCGTACCGCGTCCGCGATGATCTGGCGGATTGGAAGCTCGACCATCGCTTCCGCTCCCGGATGATGGCTGAGGTGGATACATCTGGTGTTGTTGTCGAGGTGGGCGACCCATAGTGCTTCGCTGGTCAGGCCGGCGAAGCAGTCGGCGAAGAAGGCGCGGGCGGCGTGGCTGCCGGCGAGAGTGGCGGGGAGGGCGGGCTGGTACCGCATGCGACAAGGCTAGCGCGCCCACACGCTGCCCTCAGCCCGCTTCGGATCCGCTTCGGACCGGCTGTCGCGAGAACAGGTCCGTTCCGGTGCAGCCTAGGCTGCGAAGCGTGCGATCGTCGCGCGCTCCTTCTCGATCGAGGCGGCGAAGCTGGGTCGGGACAGGATCCGCGCCACATAGGCGGCGAGCCGCGGATGGCTGCCTTCGTCAACCCGAATTCCGAGATGGGCAAAGTTGGCGAAGGGGCTCACCACGGCGAGGTCGGCGAGGGTCAGCGCATTGCCGACCAGATAGCCGTCTCCGTCCGGCGCGACCGTCTCGAGATAGTCGAGGATCGGCGGCAATTCCTCCGCCTCGGCTTTCGCCGCGGCAGCTTCGTCACCCGGGATCCCGAGGAAGCGCGGCGCAACCATCCGGTTGAAGAACATCTTCTGCCCGCAGCCGAACAGGATCGTGTCGGCGAACTCCTCGAACCATACGACCTTGCCGCGCGCCCGCGGCTCCGCCGGGATGAGCGCCGGCTCGGGGTGCAGCGCTTCGAAATAGTGGATGATCGCCGAGCTGTCGGCGAGGGCGTAGTCGCCGTCGACCAGCGCTGGCATCTTCCCGAACGGCGAGGCGGCGCGAAATGCCGGGTCGGTATCGCCGATCCGCGTCGGGCGGTTCTCAACCACAATCCCCTTCTCCGCGCAGAAGGCGAGCACCTTGCGGACGAACGGCGACAGCGGCGAGCCATAGACGATCATCGAACAACGCTCCTGTAAAGGGCCGATGCTCATTAGCCCGGTGGGTCGGCAGAATGACGGCTCGTCCCCAGACCCGCAAGCATGCCGGCCTCAACCGATGCGGTAGAAGTCCGCCACGCGATCGAGGGCAAGCGAAAGCACCAGCTTGCCCGCGCGCGCCGGCCAGCCCAACGCCGTCTCTGCTTCACGCATCCCGTCGCCGCTGCACACCACCCGCCAGAGGATGTCCGACAGGCCCGGTCCGGCGGCGGCCAGCGCGGCATCGAACCGCCGCCTGGCCTCGACCTGCGCGCTGGTGGAGTCGAGCGCTTCCGCGCTGCCGCCGCGGCTTTGCGCAAGCGGCGCGCCGCTCCAGTCCATCGTGATCCGAGCCCCTAGCTGCGAGCGTTCATAGTCGTCCCGCAGCCGCTCCCCGGCATCGAACTGGCGCTCGCTGATCTGCTTGTGGGCGAACAGCCATCCAAGCGGGGATTCGGCGAGGTTCACCGTGACCGAGCGGGCGGGGATCGCCCGCTGCTTCGCTGCGCGCCCTCCCCGGTCATTGCCGTCCAGGGCGCGTTCTACCAGCAATCGGCCATGGTCCCGTCGTGCCATTCCCATCTCCGCGAATCGAGGAAGGAGGGGGTTGCCACAATGGCAAATCTGTAGGACAGAGGAAAACCGATATGGTTATATCTGGGGGTCTTATGATCACGCGCATCCGGGAAGTCCGCCGCTCGAAGGGACTGACTCTCGAGGAAGTCGGCCATCGCTGTCGGCCACCGACGACTGCGCAGACGATCGGTCGGCTGGAGACGGGCACCCGGACCGTGTCGGTCGGCTGGCTCAACCGCATCGCGGACGCACTGGGGGTCGATGCCGGCGACCTCGTCGATCACCCGGAACGGCAGGAGGTGCCGGTCGTCGCGGTGCTGGGTGGAAGCGGCGCTGCGGCCCCCCGGCGCACAGTGGAACTCGTTGCGCCGCGACCCGCCGCGGGCCAGGTCGCGATCACCGTCGCGGGCAGCATTGGCGAGTATCGCACGGGAGACGAGATCTGGTGCGACCGGCTGGGCCCGGACGATTTCGGCAAGGCGCTCAACCGCGACGTGCTGGTTCCGCGACCGGCCGGCCGCTTCCTGTTCGGTCGCCTGATCGGCCGCGAGGCGGGCAAGCTCCACCTGCTCCCGGTCGGGGTCGGCGCCCGACAGCTCGTCATCAGCGATCCGCCGTGGGGGGCGGTCGCCGTTCGCCTGCTCCGCACGCTCTGACGATGCCGGCCCTGGCCTCGGCACCACGTTCGCGGCACCGACGCAGGGAGTGGAACTCGCAGCGCCATTCCAGACGAGCAGGGCAGCCCCGCCATCATGCCCAAGCGCTGCGGTCCCCGCCGAGTTGACGGGGGCGCAAAACCTCCTATTTCCGCGCTTCCGCATGTCGGGCGCTTAGCTCAGCTGGTAGAGCGGCTCGTTTACACCGAGTAGGTCGGCGGTTCGAACCCGTCAGCGCCCACCATCGTCCGCCCGAACCGTCGTGCGCGCCCGAGCTATCGCCGCTCAGATCGGCAGCATCTTCCCGACCTCGGCGAAATAGCGGCGCATCGACTGGCTGGTCGCGGGCGCCAGTTCGATGAACACCCGCCGTCCGTCGTGCGGGTCGTTACGGCGATGGAGCAGGCCGCTGTCCGTCATCGTCTTGATCCAGCGGAGCGCTGTCGTGGACGGAACCGCCGCGGCGATGCACAGGCTCGACACGGGCACCCGATGCTGCGCGATCTCCGCCTGCAGCAAGTCGAGCAGCATGTCCCACGCGGGATCGGCAAACAGGTCTGCGCTGAAATAATTTGCGCGGAGCCGGCGCGCTCGGATGATTGCACGAAGCTGCTCGGGTTGAACCGAGGGAGGGGCATCCCCCGGCGGCGCCAGTGCGATCGGGGCCAGCCCGACGGCCCCCGGCCCGGTCGACAGTCGGGCAAGGGTCGCGGCGATCCGGCTGACCTCGTCCGACAGTTGGCGGAGCCGGTTCGACTGGGAGTCCGCAGCGGCGTCATGGACGCTGCTCGCCCGACCGGCACCCGAGCGCGCGATCGCCAGCGCCGTCAGCCGCTCGGCCTCGCTGCCGTCGACGACCAGCTGGATATCGGCGCCCGAGGCGATCGCAAGGACGGCGTCGATCAGCTCGACAGGGGCGGAGACGACCGCGGGATAACGGCCGTCGCGCACATCCTGGTCGAGCCGCTCGAGCAGCCGGTCCATCGGTGCGCCGCCGTCGACACTGAGCTCTACCCACACCGCGCTGGCACGTGCCTGCTCGGCCAACCGCTGGGGCGCGGCAAGCAAGTCGACCGGGCCGGTGATGCGCAGCCCACTGGCTTCCAGCGTTCGGCGCGCCCGCTGTTCGGACAGCAGCGAATCGGCGGCGAGAAGGACGGGCGCTTCGCCCCAAAAATCATTGGCGGCCTTGGCCCAAGTCGCAGCGGTCATGACACCCCCATGTCAACCAAACCGAGCCGGACCAGATTAGTCGGCAATCCGGAGTTGTCACTCGCTTTCCCGTCCGCTGCGGACCGAATGTTCGGCTGCGATCAACCACGCGGGGAGTTGATGGGGCGTGCAGCGGACGATGGACATGGGCAACCCACAGGCAGGATCACCGGAGGAGAGTTTCGCGGCGTGGCTGGCCGAGCTCGAGGTCGCGCTTCGCCAGGCGGGAAGGACCGTCGACCATCTTCTGGCGGGCGGTGTGGACAGCGACACCTGCCATCGGCTGCGGGCCGACATCGCCCGCGCGCGCTGTCATGCCGGGGCACTGCAGCTTCACTGCGCGCCCGTAGATCGCAAGGCAAATGAGCCGTTCTGGAGCGAACTGCTTCGCACCGGCGACCGGCGCCGGCGCTAAACGCCTTGCGGCCGGTCCCCGCCGCCGGCGAAGTCAGCCAGGAAAGGGGCGAGCGATGGGGCTTCCCACCCGCCCGTCGCCAGGAACCCGCGGTTGATAAAGCCGCGCTTGCCATAGCGCAGCGGCCCGCCCTCCGGCGCATCGCAGCGGCCACCCGCGGCGAGCAGCACCGCATGGCCGGCGGCGGTGTCCCACTCGCTGGTCGGGGACAGTCGCGGGTAGAGGTCTGCCCGGCCCTCGGCGAGAAGGCAGAATTTCAGACTCGAGCCGATCGAGACATGCCCGGCGGTCCCCACCGCCGCGAGATAGTCGACGGTCGACTGGGTGAGATGCGATTTGGAGGCGACGGCCGTCACCTGCTCCGGCCGCGCCCGGGTCCGGATCGCAGCGCGCCCGGCGATTGTCTCGACCCATGCCTCGTCCCCGACCCGGCCGGCGTGCAGGATCTGGGTCGCCGGTGCGAACACGACCCCGAGCACCGGCGCGCCGGCTTCGATCAGGCCGATGTTCACCGTGTAGTCGTCGCCCCCACGCACGAACTCCTTGGTCCCGTCGAGCGGATCGACGAGGAAGAAGGTGTCGCCGTGCAGCGGGATGCGCCCGGCCGCGACCTCTTCCTCCGCGATCACCGGAACGTCGGGAGCGAGGCGCGCCAGCGCGTCGAGGATCACCGCCTCGGCGGCGCGGTCGCAGACGGTAACTGGGGACTGGTCGCGCTTCTGCTCGATCTCGAAGCCGCGGCGGACGAGGGCAAGGATTTCCTCGCCAGCGGCCCGCGCCGTTTCGGCCAGCGCAGTGAGCAGCGCGCGGTCGGCCATGCTCAGCGCGGCGCCATCCGGATCCCG
The DNA here is from genome assembly GCF_003970925.1 of Sphingomonas ginkgonis. Taxonomy (NCBI): domain Bacteria; kingdom Pseudomonadati; phylum Pseudomonadota; class Alphaproteobacteria; order Sphingomonadales; family Sphingomonadaceae; genus Sphingomonas; species Sphingomonas ginkgonis. Next base: position 3,001,504 of record NZ_RWJF01000001.1, on the reverse strand, counting down.
CCGTCGAGCCGGATGCTCTCGGCATTGAGATAGGGCGTCTCGACGATGAAGGCGGCGAGCTTGCCATATTCCTCGGCCTTGCCGAGCCGCTTGGGGAAGGGCACTTGGGCGCCCAGCGCGTCCTGTACCTTCTCCGGCATCATCGCGACCATCGGCGTCTTGAACACGCCCGGGAGGATGGTGTTGACCCGGACGCCTTCGCCCATCAGGTCGCGCGCGATTGGCAGCGCCATTGCCAGCACCCCGCCCTTGGAGGCGGAATAGGCGGCCTGGCCGATCTGCCCGTCCTCGGCGGCGACCGAGGCGGTGTTGATAATGCAGCCCTTCTCGCCATCCTCGAGCAGATCGAGGTCAACCATCCCGGCCGCCGAGTGGGCGATGCAGCGGAACGAGCCGATCAGGTTGATCTGGATGGCGAGCTCGAACTGGAAAATCGGGTACATCTTGACCGCGCCGGTCTCCTTGTCACGCCCGACGGTCTTCACCGCGTTGGCGACCCCGGCGCAGTTAACCAGCACCCGTTCCTGCCCGTGCGCCTCGCGCGCCTTCGCGAAGGCGGCGGCGACCTTCTCGTCGCTGGTCACGTCGACCTCGCAGAAGACGCCGCCGATCTCGGCCGCGACCTTCTCCCCTTTGTCCGGATCGCGGTCGAAGATGGCGACCTTAGCCCCGCGCGAGGCGAGTTCGCGGGCGGTCGCCTCGCCCAGGCCGGACGCGCCCCCGGTCACTACCGCTGCGATTCCGTCGATCTTCATGCGCGCATCTCCTGTAGCCGTTTTTCGGGCCTCACCACGAAGCGGCGATCCCGTAAAGTAGGGCGAGCACTAGCGTCGCGGGGGTGGCGGTGAACAGCGCCAGCATGCCCGCCCAGCCGAGCCCCTCCGCATCGGTCTCGCGGCGGAAGATCAGCACCACGAGCAGGATCAGCCAGAAGGCGTCGATCGCAAGCGCGACCAGCAGCGGCGTTCCCACCAGCCAATGCGCCAGCCCGACCGGCAGCACCACTAGGGCGAGCAGCCCCCCGCCGGCCATCTGTGCTCGCTGCAGCAGCGCGCGGCGACCGTCGGGCAGCGGATCGTCGTTGGCCGGGATCATGCCGCTTCAATGGCGCGCGGCCGACCCTCGGCATCGAGCGCGACGAAGGTGAAGAGGCCGGTGGCGACGAGCGTCTCCCGGTCGCCGTCGCGCTCCCGCCCGACGGCTTCGGCGCGCAGGCGGAGCGACGTACGGCCCTGCTTCACCGGCTGGACATAAACGCTGAGCTCGTCGCCGACCTGCATCGCGCCGGGGAAGGTCAGCTCGTCGGCGGCGACGAGGATCGCCTTGCCGCCCGTATGGCGCGAGGCGAACGAGCCGCAGGCGAGCCCCATCTGCCCCATCAGCCAGCCGCCAAACACCCCGCCATAGGGGTTGGTGTCGGTCGGCATGGCCGTGGTGCGGATGAGGGGCGCCCGCATTCCCGTCAGTTTCGGTGCCAATTGAAGAAAAGTCGGAGGGCAACCGCGGTCAGCAGCGCCGCCGGAATCGACAGCAGCAAGCCGGGCGAACCGGGAAGCGGACGCACCGTGCCGGCCCCGGCCCAGCTATGCAGCCAGTCGCCCTCCTGTCCGCCGAACGCCATGGGCAGGATGAAGCCGACCAGACCGCCGAGCAGTAGCGCGGTCAGCCACTTCATCTCACGCGACCAAGCCGAGCGGGCTTTCGCACAGCTGCTTGAACGCCTTCATCAGCTTCGCCCCGTCGGCGCCGTCGATGGCGCGGTGGTCGAAGCTGCCAGTGGCAGTCATGATGGTGGCGACCCCCAGCTGGTCGTCAACGATGTAGGGCCGCTTCTCGCCCGCGCCAATCGCCATGATCATGCCCTGCGGCGGGTTGATCACCGCCTCGAACTGCTTGATCCCGAACATGCCCATGTTGCTCAGCGACGCGGTGCCGCCCTGATATTCGCTCGGCTGGAGCTTGCCGTCCTTTGCGCGGCTGGCGAGGTCGTGCATCTCGGTCGAGATCTTGCTGATCGCCTTGGAGCCCGCGTCGGCGACGATCGGCGTGATCAGCCCGTTCGGAATGCTGACCGCCACCGCGATGTCGGCGCGGCTGAACTTGACCAGCTGGTCGCCGGCGAAGCTGACGTTGCACTCCGGCACTTCGAGGAGCGACAGGGCGAGCGCCTTGATCAGCATGTCGTTGACGCTGAGTTTGACGTTGCGGGAGGCCAGCCCGGCATTGAGCTCGCCGCGCAGCTTGAGCAGCGCATCGAGGCGCACGTCGACCGTCAGGTAGATGTGCGGGATTTGCTGCTTGGATTCGGTCAGGCGGCGCGCGATCGTCTTGCGCATGCCGCTGAGCTTGACCGCCTCGTGCGGGATGTTGGCGATCTCCGGCGCGATCCCGGCGGGAGCCGCGGGGCTTGGCGCTGGAGCGGCGGCAGCCGCCGCTGGAGCCGGCGCGGCGGCCGCTGGCGAAGCCTTGGCCGCAGCGCCCCCGGCGGCCAAGCCGAGATCGGCGCGAACGACGCGGCCGTTTGGGCCCGAGCCGGTGATGGTCGACAGGTCGATCCCCTGCGCCTGCGCGAGCCGGCGGGCGAGGGGAGAGGCCTTCACCCGGTCGCCCGAAGCGGCAGGTGCTGCGGCCGGCTGGGCCGGCGCGGCGGGAGTCTCGACGGGTGCCGTCGGTGGCGGCGCTGATGCCGTCGCCCCGGCGGGTTCCGGAGCGGGAGCCGACGCGGCCGCAGCTTCGTCGGCGGCAGCCGGTGCCGGGGCGGGCGTGGCAGCCGAAGCAGTGGCGCTCGCATCCTCTCCGTCGGAGGCGAGAATGGCAATCGGCGCGCCGACCTTCACGCCTTCGCTCCCCTCGGGGACGATGATCTTGGCGACCTTGCCCTCGTCAACCGCTTCGAATTCCATCGTCGCCTTGTCGGTCTCGATCTCGGCGAGGATGTCGCCCGACTTCACTTCGTCGCCTTCCTTGACCAGCCATTTGGCGAGCGTGCCCTCTTCCATGGTCGGAGAGAGGGCGGGCATCTTGAGTTCGATGGGCATGACTGATTTCGCCTGACTGGAAAACGCATGGGCACAAAGACCATGCGCCAGCCCGGGTCAAGCACGTGCCGGCGCGGGAAGCTCGCGGCTTGCCCTTTGCGCACGACTATGCGCAGTCTCCCGGACCATGGGGGAGCCAGCCAAGCGGACCTATCTGGTCGTGATCGACGACAGCGCCGAGGCGCGCACCGCGCTCCGCTTCGCCGCCCGCCGCGCCGTCAAGACCGGCGGGGCGATCGAGATCCTGGCGGTGATGGAGGCGCAGGACTTCGTTCAGTGGGGCGGGGTCCAGGCCGCGATCGAGGAAGAGCAGAGGCTGCGGATCGAGGCGAGCGTCGCCGCGTCGGTCGGCGAGATCGTCGACGCCGCCGGCATCAAGCCGATCATCAGCGTGCGCACCGGCGACCCCGTCCAGGAAGTCCGCGCGCTGATCGGCACTCGCGACGACATCCACGCGCTCGTCCTCGGAGCCGCTCCCGCGGGCTCGCCGGGCGTCCTGGTCGCCGACTTCACCGGCAACGACGCCGGCAAACTGCCATGCCCGGTGATGATCATCCCCGGCAGCATCGACGAAGAGCGAATGGAACTGCTGAGTTGATCGAGGCGCGTTAACGCCGGTTAACCTCACCATTTACTTGTTTCATAACGGAGCGGTGTCATAGTTCGACTTGCCCGATCCGTCGGGCACTAGTTGTACTTGGGGGAAAAAATGATCATCCATAAGTATCTCGCCGGCGGCGTCGCCGCGGCGCTGTTCTCGACCGCCGTCGCCGCGCAGGTTCCCGTCGCCGCCGCGCCGGCCGTGCCGATCATGGTCCAGCAGCCGTCCGCGGTCGGCAGCGGCTCCCTTCTGCCGAGCAACAGCGACGTCTGGCTGACCCTCGATTCGGAGATGAACTCCAAGCACGTCAAGCAAGGAGATACCATTTCGCTCAAGGTCGCGCGCGACGTCATGCTCGGCAATTATGTCGTAATCCCGCGCGGGACCCCGGCCACCGGCCATATCAGCATGCGCAGCGGCAAGGGCGTGTTCGGCAAGTCGGCGAAGCTCGAGTTCGATCTCGACGCGGTCAACCTCAATGGCCGGACCATCCCGCTCGCCGGGCATCACCGTGTCGCGGGCGACGGCAACACCGGCGCGACGGTCGGCGCGGTGGTCGCCGCGGGCGTCATCGGGGGCCTGTTCGTAACGGGTCACAGCGCGATCGCGGCTCAGGGATCCGAATGGAAAGCACTGACTAAGGAGCCGATCGCGATCGAGGTCGCCAGTGCTCCGGCACCGGCAGCCGTCGCTCCGCAGGCAGCGGCGGTGATCGAGGCCGCCGCCCCGGCTACAGCGCCCGCGCCAGCACAGCGCTAATCGCCACACAGCCCGCTTCGTCCTCCGGGTCGAAGCGGGCCTGTTTCGGACTGTCCAGGTCGAGCACGGCGAGCAGCTTGCCGTCGCGGACGATCGGGACGACCAGCTCGCTCGCACTGGCCGCGTCGCAGGCGATGTGTCCGGGGAAAGCATGAACGTCATCGACCCGCTGAACCTGCAGCGTCGTCGCGGCGGCGCCGCACACGCCCTTGCCTAACGGGATCCGGATGCAAGCCGCGCGGCCCTGGAACGGTCCCAGCACCAGCTCGCCGCCGACGTTGCGGTAGAACCCCGCCCAGTTGAGGTCGGGCAGGCTTTGCATGATCAGGGCCGAGGCATTGGCCATGTTGGCGATCGGGTCGGGCTCGCCCGCGACCAAGCTCTCAAGCGCGGCGGCGAGATCGCGGTAGAGCGTGGGCTTGTCGGCGGCGGACAGGTTGAAGTCGTACATGGCGCGCATGTAGTCACGCATCCTCGGTCCGTCACTCCCGCGAACGCGGGAGTTCAGTTCCCTTGCCGCTATCGAGCAGACCGGCTGCTCCCGACGAAAAGAAGCTGGGTCCCCCCGCTTGCGCGGGGATGACGGTCCTGTGGGGTCAGTCCGCGCGGACCCGGCCGCGCCCGGCCTTCACCGCGCTGCGCTGCTTCTTGCCGTCGACCCGCTTCGCCTTGGCCGAGCGGCTGGGCTTGGTTGGACGCCGCCGCGCCTGCCGCTCGTGCGCGGCGGCGATCAGCTCGGCGAGACGGCGGCGGGCGTCCTCGCGATTGGCGTCCTGCGTGCGATAATTGCGGGCGGTGATGATCAGCTCTCCGCCACTGGTTAGCTTCGATCCGGCTAGGCTCTTCAGCTTCTCATAGGCATGCGGCGGCAGGCCCAGCCGGAACACGTCCACCCGCAGCTGGCAGGCTGTCGCAACCTTGTTGACGTTCTGCCCGCCCGGCCCGGTCGCGGCGAGGAAGCGTTCGCTCAGTGCCGTCTCCGGAATGTGGACCTCCTCAAGCTTCATCGCGCCATTCGCCCCAGTGCGGCGGCAACGGCGCGCTAACGTCGATTCCGTCCTTCACCCGGCGCGGGAGGGCCAGCCGCGAGGCGTGCAGCAGCATGGCGCCGCCGGGCGTCCCGTAGACCCGGTCGCCGACAATCCCGACCCCGAACGCCTCGCGCGCATGGACGCGGATCTGGTGCGTTCGGCCAGTCACCGGGACGAACTCAACCAGGCTCCGCCCGTCGCGCACCGCCAGCCGCCGCCAGCGGGTTTGCGCCGGCTGCCCGGCGGGGTCGCCGACCATGCGCCAGCCGGCTTCCGCGCTGCTCTTCTTGGCCAGCGGGAGGTCGATCTCGCCTTCCGCGTCGACCACCTCGCCGGCGATCACCGCCAGATAGTGTTTTTCGACCTGCCGGCCCTCGAATGCCTGCTGCAGCTCGGCGCGAGCGCTCGGATTGCGCGCGAACAACAGGCAACCGGAGGTATCCTGGTCGAGCCGGTGCATCGGGGTGGGCGGGCGCATGAAGCCCATCCTCAGCTCGCCAAGGTGCTTCTCGACACTGTCCCCGCCGCGCCTGGGCGTGTCGACGGGAAGCCCGGCCGGCTTGTCCAGCACGAAGGCCTCCGCGTCGATGAACAGGATCCGGTCGGCGAGTGTCATCGCCGCCCCATGGTACGGAGCGGCGCGCCGTGCAACTCGTGGCCGCGGGCAGACTCCTTGTCGGGCAAGGAACCGCACCTATATCGCCCCCGAAACTTGAATTGGACGGGCGTGCCTGACGGGGCGCCCGGGGGCTAGTGAGAGGGTTAGAAACTATGGCGAAAGTGATCGGGATCGACCTCGGCACCACCAACAGCTGCGTGGCGGTGATGGAGGGCGGCAAGCCCAAGGTCATCGAGAATTCGGAAGGCGCTCGGACGACCCCGTCGGTCGTCGCCTTCGCCAAGGATGGCGAGCGTCTTGTCGGCCAGCCGGCCAAGCGTCAGGCGGTCACCAATCCCGACAACACCATCTTCGCGGTCAAGCGGCTGATCGGCCGTCGGTTCGACGACCCGGTGACGAAAAAGGACACCGAGCTGGTGCCCTACAAGATCGTCCGCGGCTCAAACGGCGACGCCTGGGTCAACGCCGGCGGCAAGGATTATTCCCCGTCGCAGATCAGCGCCTTCACCCTGCAGAAGATGAAGGAGACCGCCGAGGCCTATCTCGGCGAGACCGTCACCCAGGCGGTGATCACCGTTCCTGCCTATTTCAACGACGCGCAGCGCCAGGCGACCAAGGACGCCGGGCAGATTGCCGGGCTCGAGGTGCTCCGCATCATCAACGAGCCGACCGCGGCAGCGCTCGCCTACGGGCTCGAGAAGGACGACGGCAAGACAATCGCGGTCTATGACCTCGGCGGAGGCACGTTCGACGTCTCGATCCTCGAGATCGGCGATGGCGTGTTCGAGGTGAAGTCGACCAATGGCGACACCTTCCTCGGAGGTGAGGACTTCGACGCCAAGATCGTCGATTATCTCGCCGACCGCTTCAAGGCCAAGGAAGGCATCGACCTCCGCACCGACCGGCTCGCGCTGCAGCGGCTCAAGGAAGCCGCCGAGAAGGCCAAGATCGAGCTGTCGTCGGCGCAGACGACCGAGATCAACCAGCCGTTCATCACCGCCCGCATGGAAGGCGGCGCGACCACCCCGCTCCACCTGGTGGAGACGATCAGCCGAGCCGACCTCGAGAAGCTGGTCGCCGAGCTCATCGACCGCACGCTGGAGCCTTGCCGCAAGGCGATGAAGGACGCCGGGATCGACGCCAAGCAGGTCGACGAGGTCGTCCTCGTCGGCGGCATGACTCGCATGCCCCGCGTCCGCGAAGTGGTGAAGGAGTTCTTCGGCAAGGAGCCGCATACCGGCGTCAACCCGGACGAAGTCGTGGCGATGGGCGCGGCTATCCAGGCCGGCGTTCTGCAGGGCGACGTCAAGGACGTGCTCCTGCTCGACGTCACCCCGCTGTCGCTGGGCATCGAGACTCTGGGCGGCGTCTTCACCCGGATGATCGATCGCAACACGACGATCCCGACCAAGAAGTCGCAGACCTTCTCGACCGCCGACGACAACCAGAACGCCGTTACCATTCGCGTCTTTCAAGGCGAGCGCGAAATGGCGGCGGACAACAAGATGCTCGGCCAGTTCGACCTGGTCGGCATCCCGCCGGCGCCCCGCGGCGTGCCGCAGATCGAGGTCACCTTCGACATCGACGCCAACGGCATCGTCAACGTCTCGGCCAAGGACAAGGGCACCGGCAAGGAGCAGCAGATCCGCATCCAGGCGTCCGGCGGCCTCTCGGACAATGACATCGAGCAGATGGTCAAGCAGGCCGAGCAGTTCGCCGAGGACGACAAGAAGCGGCGGGCTTCGGCCGAGGCCAAGAACCAGGCCGAGAGCCTCATCCACTCGACGGAGCGTCAGCTCGCCGAGCATGGCGACAAGGTCTCGGTCGAGGTGAAGTCCGAGATCGAGACCGCGATTGCCGAGGCCAAGTCGGCGGTCGAGGGCGGCGATGCCGAGGCGATGACGACCAAGAGCCAGGCGCTGGCGCAGGCCGCGATGAAGCTCGGCCAGGCCATCTATGAGACGCAGCAGGCGGGTAATGCCGGTGGCGCTCCGGAGGGCGGCGCCGAGGCGGAGACCGGACAGGCCCAGCAGGAGGAAGTGGTCGACGCGGAATATTCCGAGGTCGACGACGACAAGAAGGCTTAAGGCGTTGAAAAACGTAGTCGTCCCGGCGAAGATCGGGGTTCCGGGAGCGTCCGGCACCCCGCTCGGCGCCGGGGCGGCGCGCATCCGGGGGGATGTGGCGTAACATGGTTCAGATCGACTTTTACGAATTGCTTGGGATCGAGCGGACGGCGGACGACCGAACGATCAAGAGCGCCTACCGGCGGCTGGCCATGGAGTGCCACCCCGATCGCACCGGCGGCTGCAAGGACAATGAGGCGCGGTTCAAGGAAATCACCGCCGCCTATGATTGCCTGAAGGATCCGCAGAAGCGCGCCGCCTATGACCGCTTCGGCCATGCCGCGTTTCAGAACGGCGGCGGGGGCGGCAACCCGTTCGGCCAGCAGGGCTTCGACGGCTTCTCCGACATTTTCTCGTCGATCTTCGGCGAGTTCATGGACCCGCGCGGCCAGCGCCAGAACGCCGGTCGGGGTGCCGATCTTCGCTACGATCTCGAGCTGACGCTCGAGGAAGCCTTTGCCGGCAAGGAGGCGCGGCTCGAGGTCGAGACGCTGGCCCGGTGCGGAGGCTGCGAGGGCCGCGGTTCGCGCGGTGACGCGCGGGCGGCGACCTGCTCCACTTGCGGCGGCATGGGCAAGGTCCGCGCGCAGCAGGGCTTCTTCATGGTCGAGCGGCTCTGCCCGGGCTGCCAGGGCAGCGGACAGGTGATCGCCGATCCATGCCTGGCGTGTGAGGGCGAGGGGCGGACCTTGAGTCAGCGCACGCTCAACGTCCAAATTCCGGCTGGGGTCGACGAGGGTACTCGGATCCGGGTCGCGGGCGAGGGCGAGGCGGGGATCCGCGGCGCCGGCGCGGGCGACCTCTACATCTTCGTCCACATGAAGCGGCATCCAATCTTCGAGCGCGAGGGCACGACGCTGGTGGCCGACTGCCCGGTGAGCTTCACCGCGGCGGCGCTCGGCGGCGCGATGACCATCTGCGGCGTGGACGGCAAGCCGGTCGAGATGAAAATCCCGCCAGGCATCCAGTCGGGCGAGCAGCTGCGCCAGCGCGGTGTCGGCATGACAATCCTCAACGGACGCGGACGCGGCGACCTGGTCGCCCGCATCCATGTCGAGACTCCGACCCGGCTCAGCGCCAAGCAGAAGGAACTGCTTGCGGCGTTTCGTGATACGGAGACGGGAGAGGAATGCCCTGCGAGCCGCAGCTTCTTCACCCGCATCAAGGATATGCTCGGAGCCTAGGCTTTGCCGGCGGCCTGGAGGTGCAGCGCGAAGAACTGGGCGTAGAGCTCGGCCGCCGCCTGTTCCTCCAACCGCAGCGGGCGCGGCCGGCGGTGCTGGCAGACGAACGCGCCCCAGACCCGGCCTTGGACTCGCACCGGGATCTGCAGCACGGCCTTGACCTCTTCCGCGAGCAGCGTGTCGCTGACCTCGTCGCCTAACACCCGCAAGGTGGCGAACGGAGCGGACTGGCCATCCTTCAATCGAGGAAAGACGGGGACGACCGGCCCTTCCAGGTCACCGACGGCGACGATATGATCGTCGATGCTGCATGCCGGCTGGGTCGAGCAGGTCGCGTCGTTCAATCCGCCACGCAGCGACTCGCCGAGGCAATCGCCACCGATCCCGACCAGCGCGACGCTGTCGTAGCCAAGCAGCGCGCGAAGCCGCCGGGCACCTTCGAGATAGATCTTCTCCGGCTTCACGCCGTCGAGCCGCGCCGCGACATGCCCGACGGAACCCAGCAGCTCGCCCGGATCGGACTGCGTCGGCACCGCCTCGAACAGCACGCTGCGCTCGTCGCTCGTCATCGCCACGTCGTAGCGGTCGAGCGCGTCGGTCAGCAGCGTGTCGTAGACCCGCATTGTGCCGGGCATGCCGCCGAGTCGCCCGAGCTGGTTGCGGAGCGAGTGGAGCGGATCGGCGCGAAAAATCTTGGACAGCGGCTCGTCGACCAGCTGGACATGGCTTCGGCCGATCAGCTTGTGGGCGTTCTCGGAGGCGCGACGGATGATCCAGTCCGGCGAAAGGACCAGGAGCAGTCCGTCGTTCTGGACTCCGTCCACCCGCTCAGCTCCGCCCGAAGACCCGCTCGAAAATCGTGTCGACATGCTTGAGATGATATCCAAGGTCGAAGCTTTCCTCGAGTTTCTCGGGTGACAGGCGAGCAGTCACTTCCGGGTCCCCCTTCAACAATTCGAGCAGCGACAGGCTCCCGTCCGATTCCCACACCTTCATCGCGTTGCGTTGGACGATGGCGTAGGATTCCTCCCGGCTGAGCCCGGCTTGGGTGAGCGCCAGCAGTATCCTTTGAGAATGAACGAGGCCGCCCATCCGGTCGATATTCTTCTGCATCCTTTCCGGGTAGACCAGCAGCTTGTCGACAACCTGGGTCAAGCGACTGAGCGCGAAGTCGAGCGTGATGGTCGCGTCCGGCCCGATGAAACGTTCGACCGAGGAATGGCTGATATCGCGCTCGTGCCAGAGCGCGACATTTTCCAGCGCAGGGGTGACGGCTCCACGAACCACGCGGGCGAGGCCCGTCAGGTTCTCGGTCAGCACCGGATTGCGCTTGTGCGGCATCGCCGAGCTGCCCTTTTGACCGGGCGCGAAATATTCCTCCGCCTCCAGCACCTCGGTCCGCTGGAGATGCCGGATCTCCACCGCGAGCCGCTCGACCGAGGACGCGATCACGCCGAGGGTGGCGAAGAACATCGCATGGCGGTCGCGCGGAATGACCTGGGTCGAAGTGGCTTCGGGAAGCAGGCCGAGCCGCTTCGCGACATGCTCCTCGATCCGCGGATCGATGTTGGCGAAGGTCCCGACCGCGCCCGAGATGGCGCAGGTCGCCACCTCGGCACGGGCGGCGCGGAGCCGCATGCGGTTGCGGTCGAACTCGGCATAGGCCTGCGCGAGCTTCAGCCCGAAGGTCACCGGCTCGGCATGGATGCCATGGCTGCGGCCGATGGTCGGGGTGAGCTTGTGCTCCTCGGCCCGGCGCCGGAGCACCTGGAGCAACTCGTCGAGGTCGGCGAGCAGCAGGTCGGTCGCCTGCGTCAGCTGGACCGCCAGCGCAGTGTCGAGCACGTCGCTCGAGGTCATGCCCTGGTGCAGCCAGCGCCGTTCGGGGCCGAGCTTCTCGCCCGCCCAGGTAAGAAAGGCGATCACGTCATGTTTGGTCACCGACTCGATCTTGTCGATTGCCTCGACGTCGATCGGCTCGATCGCCCAGCCCTCGCGCGCGGCGCTGATCTTCTGCGCGTCCTCGGCCGGGATCATGCCGGTCTCGCCCATTGCCTCGGCCGCGAACACCTCGATGTCCCACCATATCCGGTAGCGGTTTTCCGGCTGCCAGATGGCGGCCATGGCGGGGCGGGAGTAGCGGGGGACCATGGGGCGGCCGGTTAGCAGGGGCGGGCGGCCGTCGCAATCGAACCGCTCGGCAACTGCTTCTAGGGAACCGCGCAAGGCACCTCTTTTCAGGAGAAATCAGCCAACGAGCGAGCTGTAGGCGACCTTCCGTTAACGACTTCGGTTTATAACTTTCCGTCGAAGAGGTGAGTAGCAGCGTGAAACCAATCAGCCTGATCGATCGCGAAGAGCTTCACGACAGTCCGCGTCAGGATAGTGCCGACGCCATGCTCGCGGCGCTCGACCGCTCGCAGTGCGTAGTCGAGTTCGACCTCGACGGTCACGTCGTCGCCGCTAACCGCAACTTCCTTGCGCTGATGGGCTATGATCAGGCGGAGGTGATCGGCCGCCATCACAGCCTCTTCTGCAGCGAAATCGAGCGTACCGGCTCGGCCTATGCCGAGTTTTGGGGGAGGCTTCGGCGGGGGGAGTTTCATAGTGGCGAATATCGTCGCATCGCCCATAACGGCCATGAAGTCTGGCTGCGCGCGACCTACAACCCTGTGCTCGATTCGGCGGGGAAGCCGGTGGCGATCGTCAAGTTCGCGACCGACATCACCGCCACCCGCCGCCACGAGGCCGACCACAAGGCCCGCTCGGAAGCGATCGATCGCAGCCAGGCGGTGATCGAGTTCGCGCTCGACGGCACCATCCTCAGCGCCAACGCCAACTTCCTCGCCCTCATGGGCTATTCGGAAGAGGAGGTGGTCGGCCGCCACCACCGGATCTTCTGCACCGCCGCGCAGGCCGAGACCAAGGGCTACCGCGAGTTCTGGCGCAAGCTCGGCAGCGGCGCCTTCGATTCCGGCGTCTACAAGCGGATCGCCGCCGACGGGCGCGAGGTCTGGCTGCAGGCGACCTACAACCCGATCCTCGACCCCGACGGACGCCCGGTGAAGATCGTCAAGTTCGCGATGGACGTGACGGGCGAGAAGGAGAAGCAAGCCGACACCGAGGGCCGGCTGCGGGCGATCGACCGGTCGCAGGCGGTGGTCGAGTTCGACCTCCACGGGATCGTCACCGACGCCAACCAGAACTTTCTCGGTAGCCTCGGCTACCGGCGGGAAGAGGTGGTCGGCCGGCACCACCGGCTGCTCTGCCCGGCGGAGGTGACCAGTACCGCCGACTATGCCGAGTTCTGGCGCCGGCTCGGTCGCGGCGAATTCGAGGCCGGACGCTTCCGCCGGCAGGGCCGCGACGGCCGCGAAGTATGGATCCAGGCGAGCTACAATCCGATTCTCGACGCCGAGGGCCGGCCGCGCAAGGTGATCAAGATCGCCAGCGACGTGACCCGCCAGGTTCGGCTCGAGCAGGAGGTCCAGACCCGGCTGAAGGAGACCGAGCGCGTCCATTCCGAACTCGAGGCGCAGCGTGGCAAGCTGCAGCTGACGCTCGACCAGCTGGCGACGATCGTCTCCACCATCGGCTCGATCGCGCGCCAGTCCAACCTCCTGTCGCTAAACGCGACCATCGAGGCGGCCCGCGCGGGGGAGGCCGGGCGCGGCTTTGCGGTCGTGGCGCAGGAGGTCAAGAAGCTCGCGGCCGACACCAAGCGGGCGACCGACCGCGCGGGCGAGATGCTGCTGGAGCATGGCCGCACCGTGGTCACCACGTCCGGCCGCCCGCGCCTGACCGCCTGACGCGCTCATCTCGACAAGGAGCGGCACTTCTTGCTCCCGAATAGAAGATCGCGTTCGAATTCGGCCTGAGCAGTCCCCAAGCGAACAATCGGGCGCGGAGATCATCCGACCGCCTCGCTACTCGCTTGTATTTGGGCCCGCAGCGCCTATCTGTTACTTACCTGACCGCCGAGTGAACGAGCAACGGCAGGCTGAGAGACCATCGCGCTCCCGCTTGAAGAAAGCCAGGAGCCCCGACGTGGACCTCAATTATCTTTACCATCGCCAGCAGGTCGCGCTGTTGCGCGCCGACTTCGCGACTGGCCATTCCGAGCGTCAGGCCAACCGGGCGCTGGCCGGCTTCTACGGCAGCCTGATCGATCGCCGTCGCGCCGACTTCGCCCCGGGCCGATGAGCATGGCGTCGTCACCCGACCGGGACGAGCCGGTCGTTCCGCGGCGCCGTTCGGGTGCCGAGGGTGCGGGCGATCAGCGCCTGCACTTCGCCAACCGGGCGAACGAAAGCGCGTCGGCCTGCCACGAGAACGCGGCCGCGGACCGGCAGCGCGCCGCTGCCGCCGAGACCGCCCATGCGCGTGAACGCTACGAGGGGAGCGCCCTCCAGTGGGATCGGCGCGCAGCGCTGCTGACCCGCCTGGAGCAGAATTTCTACGCCCGCCAGCAGGAGCGCGAACTCGTCGCGCCCGCGGCAGAGCGCAACGGGGACGCCGTGGCGAACCCGTCCATGATTGGAGAAGTCGATGAGCCGAGTCCTGCTGTTGAACATGACCCCTCGGGCGGTCACGGCGAAATGCCAGGAAATGGGCATCGGCATCTCGACCTTTGAGCCGCTGACCTCGGGCGGGGTGCGCCTCGTCTGCATGAGCAGCGAGGGCGCCCGCCGCGCCCGCAGCCAACTCGCTTCCAAGCTGATCAAGGGCGAGGTGGTGCGGGTTCCCCACCGGCCGGATCGCATTGCCCGCTGACCGCCCGGTCAGATCAGCCCCAGACCTCGCAGGCTCGTCCGGCCGGTCGCGCCGACGATCACATGATCGTGCACCGTCACCTTCATGTGCCGCCCGGCATCGATGATGTCGCGGGTCAGGCGGATGTCGGCCTGGCTCGGGGTCGGATCGCCCGATGGGTGATTGTGGACGAGGATGATCGCCGCCGCGCCGAGCGCGATCGCGCGGCTGATGACCTCGCGCACATGGACGCTCGCCTCGTCGATCGAGCCGCGCCACATCGCCTCATTGGCGAGCAGGATGTTCTTGGCATTAAGGAACAGCACGCGCACTTCCTCGACGCTCTCGTGCGCCATCGCCGCCTGCAAATAATCGCCGAGCGCATCCCAGCTCGACAGTAGCGGGCGCCCCTCCACGCGCGTCTCGAGCAATCGCAGCGCGCTGGCCTGCGCGATCCTCAGCGCGCCGACCACCCCGTCGCTAAGTCCCTCGCGGCGGAGCGCGTCCGGGCTTGCGGAAAGCAGCGGACCGAGCCCGCCGAAGCTTGCCAGCAGCCGCTTGGCGAGCGGCTTGGTGTCGCGGCGGGGAATGGCGAGCGTCAGGAGATATTCAACCAGCTCATGGTCGAGCAATGCGTCGCCACCGCCCTCGAGCAGCCGTTGCCGAAGGCGGGCGCGATGTCCCTCGGACGCCTTCGGCATGGTGCCCATGGTGATATAGGATAATGGTGACGCGATCGCGGAGCAACGCCTCTCGTGCCGCTCGCGGAACGACGTTGCCGATAAGGGGTTCACAAGCGTAGCATGGCGGTGGACGAGAGCGAGAGGGCGGTTGCGGAGAGCGACGCCGAGGAGGTGGTCGTCGTCCGCCATCGCCGCCGCATGGGGCGGATCGTCTCGCGCATCCTCGTCGGCCTGCTGATCCTGTCGGGGCTGATGATCGCCGCTGCCTGGCTCGAGCGGAAGCCGATCGCGACCGACATCCTCGCCCGCCAGATGCAGAAGCGCGGAGTGCGCGCCTCCTACCACCTCGACAAGATCGGGCTGCGCACGCAGGAGATCAGCAATCTCGTGATCGGCGATCTGCGGCGGCCCGACCTCACCGCCGAGCGGGTCCGGGTGCAGATGCGCATCCGCCTCAACGGGACGGTGCGCGTCTACCGGATCGTCGCCCGCGGCGTCCGCCTCAACGGCAAGCTGGTCGCGGGCAACCGGGTCAGTTGGGGCGACCTCGACAAGCTGCTCCCGGCGCCTTCGACCTCCAAGAAGCCATTCGCCTTCCCCGATATCGCGGTCGATGTCGCCGACACCAGCGTCTCGCTGCAGACCCCGTACGGGCCGCTCGGCATCGCGGTCGCCGGGACGGGCAATCTCACCGGCGGGTTCAAGGGCCGGCTCGCCGCCGCCAGTTCGCGGATCGCGCCGGGCGCCTGCGAACTGGTCGGGATGCACGCCAATGTCGCGGTGTCGATCGACGCCCGGCGGCCGCGCATCGTCGGCCCGCTCGCCGCCGACCGCTTCGCCTGTCCGAAGAGCCGGCTCGCGCTCCAGCAACCGCTGTTCGACGTCGACGCCCGCTTCTCCGAAGGCTTCGGCAGCTACACGGGCCAGGGACGGATGCAGGTCGCCAGCCTCGTCACCGGGGTCAACGGGCTGGCCGACATCGCCGGCAAGCTGAGCTTCGACGGCAGCCCGGCGGCGACCCGCGGGGCGATCGACCTCAACGCGCGCCGTGCCCGGATGGCGAGCATCGTCGCCGATTCGACCCGGCTCAAGGGTCGCTATTTCCTCAGCGCGAACGAGGGCCGGGCGGTGCTGGTCGCCGACTATGGCGCGACCGGGACCTCGCTCGACCCCGCCGTGGTGCGAAGCCTGACCGGCGCGCTCGACGCGGCGAAGGGGACGCCGGTCGGGCCGATCGCGACCAACATCGCGGGGGCGTTCAGCCGCACTTTCCAGCGCTTCGACGCCAACGGTTCGCTGCGCCTCGTCAACATGCCCGGCGGCGGCGCGGTGCGGATCGAGACCGCCAACGCCAACAGTCCGGCGGGCGCGCACATCGGGGTCTCGGGAGGGGACGGGGTCACCTACTACTGGCCGAGCAGCCGAATCCGGATCGACGGCGATGTCGCGACGAGCGGGGGCGGACTGCCGACCGCTCGGCTCACGGTCCGCCAGCCGCGCGGCGGCGGTCCGTTGAGTGGTGTCCTCGAAATGCAGCCCTATGCGGTCGCCGGCTCGCGCCTCGCGCTGGAGCCGGTGCGGTTCGGACCGGGACCCGGCAACAGCACCGATCTTGCGACCGTGGTGACGCTCGACGGGCCGCTCGGCTCGGGCGGGCGGATCGAGGGCCTGCGCGTGCCGGTCGCCGGGACGTTCAACCCGGGCGGCGGCTTCGCCTTCGGACGCGGCTGCGTGACCGCCAGCTTCCGTCTGGTGCAGACGGGCTCGATCCGGCTCGAGAATGCCGCGCTGCCGCTGTGCGCGACCGGGCCGGCGCTGGTGTGGAAGGCGCCCGGCGGGACGACCCATGTCGCGGCGCAGACGCGCAACCTCCGGCTCGCCGGCCACATCGGCAGTTCGCCCGCGCTGATCACCGCCGCCACCGCCCGCTACGCCGAGGGCAACCGCTTCGCGCTCGAGCAGGCGGCGATCCGCCTCGGCAACCCCCAGGCGCCGGTCCAGCTCGCCGCCGACCGGCTGCAGGGGCAGTTCGCCGGGCCGGTCATCAGCGGCACCTACCAGAACGGGCGGGGGATCATCGGCAAGGTGCCGCTGCTCATCAGCAAGTCGGACGCGGCGTTCCGCTTCGGCAATTCGACGCTGAGCGTCGACGGTGGGCTCACCGTCTCGGATCGCGACCCGGCGCCGCGCTTCTTCCCGCTCGACAGCAACGACTTCCACCTGACGCTCGGCGGCGACCTCATCCGCGCCGCCGGCTCGCTGCGCCACCCGGGAACGGGCGTGCGGGTGACCGACGTCCGGATCGAGCACCACCTCGCGGCAGGGAGCGGACAGGCGCTGCTGGAGGTGCCCGGCCTGACCTTCGGCAACCAGCTCCAGCCCGACCAGCTGACCCGCCTGACCGAGGGTGTCATCGCGCTCGTCAACGGCACGCTGCGGGGCGAGGGGCGGATCCGCTGGGCGGGCGAGCAGGTCACCTCGACCGGCGACTTCTCGACCGCCGGGATGGACCTGGCGGCGCCGTTCGGCCCGGTCAGCGGCCTGACCGGAACCGTCCACTTCGACGACCTGCTCGGCCTCCACACCCCGCCGGGGCAGAAGGTCCATGTCGCCTCGATCAATCCCGGCATCGAGGTGCTCGACGGGGACATCAGCTTCCAGCTGCTGCGCGACCAGCTCGTGCGGGTCGAGCGGGGAACCTGGCCGTTCATGGGCGGCCGGCTCAACCTCCGCGAGACGGTGCTCAACTTCGGCCGGCCGACCGCCAAGCGGCTGACCTTCGAGGTGGTCGGGCTGGACGCCAACCGGTTCGTTCAGAGCTTCAACTACCAGGGGATCGGCGCGACCGGCCGGTTCGACGGCGTGCTGCCGATGATCTTCGACGAGAATGGCGGGCGGATCGTCGGCGGCCGGCTCGATTCGCGCTCGCCGGGCGGCAGCCTGAGCTTCGCCGGGGCGGTCAACCGCGCCAACCTCGGGTTCGTCGCCAAGTTCGCCTTCGATGCGCTGAAGGACATCAACTATCGCTCGATGATCATCCGCCTCGACGGCGACCTGGCCGGTGAATTCGCGACCCGGCTGACGATCGACCAAGTCTCGCTCGGGACCAGCGGGTCGGCGAACCTGCTGCGCTCCTTCACCCGCAAGCTGCCGCTCAAGTTCAACGTCACGATCAAGGGACCCTTCCGCGCCCTCATCGCCACCGCCAAGTCGCTGCGCGACCCGCGCTCGGTGATCGGCGACGCGCTGCCGCGGCCGCTCGACCAGGTGCCGGGCATCGCCACCGACGTCCGCAACATCACCGAGCAGAAGCAGCAGACGCAGACTCCGCCGGCCACCACCCAGGTGACGGTCACTCCCACCCCCAACGACAATGGAACCCAGCGATGAACAAGCTGATCAGGGGCGGCGTCGCGGCCGCGGTGCTGGCGCCGGCCCTCGCCGGCTGCATCTCGGTCAAGACCCCGGAGAAGCCGATCGAGATCAACCTCAACGTCAACATCCGGCAGGAGGTGCTGGTCCGGCTGCAGCGCGACGTCGAGAACCTCATCAACTCCAACCCGCAGGCCTTCCCGGGCGCGACCACGCCGCCAGCCACGACGACCACTCCGCCGAGTGGCGGGACGAACCGCTGATGCGCAGGGCGCTGCTCCTGGCGGCCGGTGCGGTGGCGCTTCTCGCCGGGCCGGCGCCGGCCCAGAACTCGCCGGTGATCGCCGCCGCCCGCTTGGCCGGGCAGGTGGGCGAACGCTATGACGGGTTCCTCGGCACGGTGCAGCCGCAGGGCGGGATCGTCCGCTCGGCGACCGACGGGGTGAACATCCGCCGGCGCACGCTCTACGCCCGCTTTGCCGCCCAGCGCGGAGTCTCGCCCGCCGAGGTCGGGATCACCGCCGGCTGCACCCTGCTCGCCCGCGTGCAGGTGGGCGAGGCCTATCTCCTCTCCGACAATGTCTGGCGCCGCCGCCAGCCGGGCGAGTCCGCGCCGGTGCCGAGCTACTGCACCGGCGGCTGAGGCCTGAACTCGGCGCGCAGCTCGGGCCGGATCCGCGCCGCCATCGCGGCCGTGATCGGCAACGGGATCACGTAGCGACCCTCGGCATAGGGGCCGGCGACATATTCGTCGGCCACCACCAGCACATGGTCGAAGCGGCGATCCCCGTCGCCATCGGCGAGCAGCAGCCGCAATTCGTTCGCCTTGGGACAGTCGCCGAACAGGTCGCCCTTGCGGACCGGCTCGCCGCGACGCTTCGCCCGCTCGCGGTCGAGCAGCACGCAGAAGGGGGCGCGGATCGCCCCGGACCAGCTTTGCCCGGGGGCGAGCAGGGTCTCGATCCCGACCTCGCGGTTCTGGCGACGGTTCCGCAGCAGCGAGAGCGTGCCATGGCTGCCATGCGCGCCGCCGGTGAAAGTCTCGATCGAGCCGCGCAGCGAGAGCAGCGACGCGCTGTCGCCGGCAATCGTCCAGTCGCGGTGGAGCAGGTGCTGGTGGAACTCGCGCCCGTCGGCCTGCGCGGACTTCCGGTCCTGCGCCGCGGCCGTGAGCGCCGCGGCTTTGGTCCGCTCCGCATCGAGCCGGAAGCGGCGCGCGAGCTCGGGAATGGCGCTCGCCTCGGCGGGCCACGCATAATGGAAGTCGAGCAGCGGAGCATCGTCGTCGATGCTCACCGCCTTGGCCGACCGGGCGCTGGCCGGGGACGGCGCCCGCGCACGAGCCACCGCGTCGGGTCGCGCCCCGCTGGCCCGTGGCGCTTCGGCGGTGGCGCGCACCGGCTCGGCGCGGTTGCGGCTTTCCGCCTGTTGCCCGCAAGCCGCGGTTGCGAGGAGAAGCGGGACGATCGACACTCGGCGCATGCGCCTACTTCTACCGTCCGTTGGTCCAACCGGCCAGACTCGCGGTTGACTAGCGCGCGCCCGGTTCATAAAGGGGCGGCGCCTTGGCGGGCCCCTGGACGCCGCCATGTTCCTGACCGCCTTCGCGCCGCCGACCGGCTTATCCGGACCCGGGCGCGCACATGAGGGGAGACACGGATCATGGCAGTCGAGGAGCCCGGGCAGGACCCGAAGCTGAACCCGGACGCCCGGCTGGATGCGCTTGAACAGCGCTTGCAGAAGGCGAAACGGGAGGAAGCGGTGAGGACCGGCAGGGCGCCGGCCGCGGATGCCAATGAGCAGCTCGGCCAGCGTGTCCTTTCGACCCTTATCGGCGGTCTCGTCGGCGGAGCGTTGATCGGCTGGGTGCTCGATCGGCTGTTCCACACTGGGCATGTGCTGCTGGTGGTCTTCCTGGTGCTCGGCACCGTGGGCGGCTTCTGGAGCATCTTCAAGCTTGCGAACCGGCGGCCCTAGGGCGCGCCGGCCAAACGCGTAGAGGGACTAAAGCGTGGCGGCCGAAAGCGGCAAGATCGATCCGATGCACCAGTTCATGATCGAACCCCTGTTCGGTCGCGACTGGACGATTGCCGGTCACAATATCGCCTTCACCAACTCGGCGCTGTGGATGGCGCTGACGTTCGTCGCGCTGTGGATCTTCATGATGGGCGGCATGCGCCGCGAGCTGGTGCCCGGCCGCTGGCAGGCCGCGGTCGAGGGCTTCACCGGTTTCATCACCAACATGATGGACACGAACATCGGGCCCAAGGGCCGTCGCTTCGTGCCCTATGTCTTCTCGCTGTTCATGTTCATCCTGTTCGCCAACATCCTCGGCATGCTGCCGGTGGCGCTGGTCCCGGGCTACCATCCGTTCGCGGTCACCAGCCACCTGACGGTCACCGGGATCCTCGCGATCCTGTCGTTCTCGATCGTCCTGATCGTCGGCTTCGCCAAGCACGGCTTCCACTTCTTCAGCCTGTTCGTGCCGCACGGCGTCAAGGGACCGATGGCCGCCGCCATCTTCCCCATCGAGCTGGTCAGCTTCCTGATGCGGCCCTTCTCGCTTGGGCTGCGGCTGTTCGTCGCGATCACCGCCGGGCACATCCTGATGGAAGTGCTCGCCGGCTTCGTCGTCAACGGCATGAACGCTTCGGCGGGCTGGGTGCCGCTGGTCGTCTCGATCCCCAGCTTCGTGCTGATGATCGGCATCACGCTGCTCGAGCTGCTCGTCGCCGCCATCCAGGCCTATGTCTTCGCGCTTCTGACGTCGCTGTACCTCAACGACGCCATCAACCTTCACTAAGCCTTTCAGACAGGAGTTACACATCATGGACGCAAACGCCGCCAAGCTTCTCGGTGCCGGTCTCGCCGCGATCGGCGTCGGCATGGCCGCCCTCGGGGTGGGCAACGTGTTCGGCTCGTTCCTCGAGAGCGCGCTTCGCAACCCGGCCGCCGCCGACAGCCAGCAGGGCCGCCTGTTCATCGGCTTCGCCGCGTCGGAGCTTCTCGGCCTGCTCGCGTTCGTCGTCGCGATGATCCTGCTGTTCGTCGCCTAAGCGACGGATAGAAGCTCGGTAGGGTCGGCCATGCCTCAGATCAGCCAGCTCGGCGAAGTCTATGCATCGCAGCTGTTCTGGCTGGCGATCTTCTTCGGCGCGATCTTCGTCGTGATCGGTGTCGGCATGCTGCCGAAGATCCAGTCGACGGTGGACGCGCGCGACTCCAAGATCGCCGGCGATCTCGCGGAAGCCGGCAAGGCCCGCGAGACGGCCGACCGGCTCGAGGAAGAATATCGGGCGGCGATGGACAAGAGCCGGGCAGACGCCGCCAAGCTCGCGGCCGACGCCAAGGCCGCGGCCGCGCAGGCGACCGAGGCCCGGGTGACCGAGGCCGACCGCTCGATCGAGGGTCGTAGCCAGGACGCGCTCGCCCGGATCGCGGAGAGCCACCGCTCGGCGCTCGCCGAGATCGAGGCGGTCGCGGCCGAGGCGACCCAGGCGATGGTCGAGCGGGTGGCCGGCTTTGCCGTCGACCCGGCCGCCGCCCGTGCCGCCGTTTCGCAGGAGCTGGTCCATGGCTGAGCCGCACGTCGCATCGACCGAGGCGCCGTCGGGTGAGCATGCCGAGGCGACCGCCTTCGGGCTCGCCGCGCCGGGGATCGTCGCGCTGGCGATGGTCGTCGTGATCGTCATCCTTCTGTGGAAGAAGGTGCCGGGCGCGATCGGCAAGAGCCTCGACGGCAAGATCGCGGCGATCCGCGAGCAGCTCGACGAGGCCGCCGCGCTGCGACGCGAGGCGCAGGCCATCCGCGCCGAATATGAGGTCAAGGCCCAGGCTTCGGCGGAGGATGCCAGGCACCTCCTCGAGCGCGCGCACCACGAGGCCGAGCAGATCCTCGCCAAGGCGAAGGAAGACGCCGAGACGCTGGTCGAGCGCCGCGGCCGGATCGCCGAGGACAAGATCGCCGCCGAGGAGCGCGCCGCGCTCGCCGAGCTGCGCGCCACGACCGCCGACGCCGCCGCCCGAGCCGCCGCCCGCCTCATCGCCGAACGCGGCGACGGCAAGGCCGACAAGGCGCTGGTCGACCAGGCGATCGCCGGGCTGGGACGGCGCTAAACACGCTTGGTCGTCACCCCGGCGAAGGCGGGGCCCCGCGAGACTAGCCGCAACATCCTCGCCACCTGAGATCCCGGCCTTCGCCGGGATGACGAGCGGTTACGGCCGATTTTCCGTCAGCAGGCCGTAGCTCGCGACCGGTTCGTTTTTCCGGTTAAAAATCGAGACCGCCCGGTCCCACACCCTTCTTCATGCCGCTCGAAAAATGTCTGCTTTGGGTGGATAGCGGACGCTCAGACGCGCTTCGCGATGGCACTTTCGAGCCAATGAATTCGCTTATGCCACTGCTTCGACATCTTTGTGGACTGAGGAATTGAAAGGCGCATCCTCGACCGCTGAAGCTCGGTTTGCAGCTCTTCTAAACTCAGAGCCGCCAATTCTTCGTCCGTATGCGGAACGCCTGAACGCTTGCCCATTCAGAACTCCTGCCCCGTTCACCGAATGTCCGCAACGGGTCGTAAGCAGACATCCCCGCTCCGTCATGCTGAACTTGTTTCAGCACCCATCGACTTACCGACCGGTCGCTTTCACCATGGGCCCTGAAACGAGTTCAGGGTGACGGCTGGATTTGCGTCCGTGCGTCTCTTCCGGGTCGCTTCCGGACATGCTTTAAGGCAGATTCTCCGTCAGCAGGTCGTAGGTCGCGACCAGCTCGTTTTTCTGGTTGAAGATCTCGACCGCCCAGCGGACCACGCCGGTTTCCTCGCTCTTGAGCGACTTGGACCGGACGGTCAGCTCGACCCGCATCGAATCGCCGGGATAGAGCGGGGTCAGGAAGCGGAGGTTCTCCAGCCCCGTGTTGGCGAGCACCGGGCCCGGCGCGGGGTCGACGAACAGGCCGGCGGCGAAGCTGAGGATGAGATAGCCGTGCGCGACCCGGCCGCCGAAGATCGGCGAGGCCTTCGCCGCCTCCTCGTCCATGTGGGCGTAGAAGGTGTCGCCGGTGAAGTGGGCGAAATGCTCGATGTCTTCGAGGGTGACGGTGCGGCTCGCGGTCCGCAGCGTGTCGCCGACGTGGAGGTCGCGCATGTGCTTGCGGAAGGGGTGCGAACCCTCGATCACATGCTTGGGGCCGCCGGGGATATACTGGCCGCTGATCGCCGCGATCATCGCCGGCGAGGTCTGGATCGCGGTGCGCTGCATATAGTGCTTCACCCCGCGCACCCCGCCCATCTCCTCGCTTCCACCGGCGCGGCCGGGGCCGCCGTGGACGAGGACGGGGAGGGGCGAGCCGTGGCCGGTCGATTCCTGGTGGTTGTCGCGGTCGATGACCAGCATGCGCCCGTGGAACGCCGCAGCGCCGAGCACGAAGTCGCGCGCGGCCTCGGGCGAATGGGTGAACAGCGACAGGGCGAGGCTGCCCTTGCCGCGATTGGCGAGCGCGATCGCGTCGTCGAGGTCGCGGTAGGGCATGACGGTCGAAACCGGGCCGAACGCCTCGACGTCGTGGATCGCCTCGCAGCCCCAAGGGTCGTCGGCGCGGAGCAGGACCGGCGCGAAGAAGGCGCCGCCGTCCGGACCGATTTCCGCGTCGGGGTCGCCCGCCACCACCCTCGCACCGGCGGCCTGCATCTCGCCGATCTTGGCTCGGACATCGTCGCGCTGCGCGGTGCTGACCAGCGCGCCCATCCGGCTCGCCTCGTCACGCGGATCGCCGATCTTCAGGGACGCGAGCTTGTCGCGGATCGCCGCCTCGACCGCGTCGAGATGCTCGACCGGCGCCATGGCGCGACGGATCGCGGTGCACTTCTGGCCCGCCTTCACCGTCATCTCGATGACCACCTCGCGGACGAACAGGTCGAACTCGGGGGTTCCGGGCGCGGCATCGGGGCCGAGCAGCGAGGCATTGAGGCTGTCCTGCTCGGCGACGAACTTGACCGATTCGCGCATCACCACCGGATGGCTTCGAAGCTTGGCGGCGGTGTGCGCCGAACCGGTGAAGCTCACCACGTCCTGCCCGGTCAGATGGTCGAACAAATCGCCGACCCCGCCGACGATCAGCTGAAGCGCGCCGGGCGGAAGGATCTCCGCCTCGTCCATGATCCGGACCGCCGCCTCGGTGAGATAGGCCGTCGCGCTCGCCGGCTTCACGATCGCCGGAACGCCCGCGAGGATCGTCGGGGCGAGCTTTTCGAGCATGCCCCAGACGGGGAAGTTGAAGGCGTTGATGTGGACCGCCGCGCCCTGCAGCGAGGTGTAGATGTGCTGGCCGACGAAGGTACCTGTCTTGCCCAGTGGCTCGAGCGGGCCGTCGAGCAGCACCCTGGCGTCGGGCAGCTCGCGCCGGCCCTTGGACGAGAAGCTGAACAACGTACCGGCGCCGCCCTCGATGTCGATCCACCCGTCCTTGCGGGTCGCGCCGGTCTGGTAGTTGAGCTCGTACAGCTCGTCCTTGCGCGCCATGATCGCGAGGCCGAGTGCCTTGAGCATGCGCGCCCGCTCGTGGAAGCTCAGCCGCCGCAGCGCCGGGCCGCCGACCTCGCGGGCGTGGCGCAGCATGGCGGCGAAATCGAGCCCGCCCGAGCCGGTCGTCGCCACCGTCGCCCCGTCGAGCGCGGAAGCGAGGGGGACGAGGCTGGCGGAATCGCCGGCGATCCAGCGGTCGAAGGCGAAGTTCAGGAGCTGCGTGGTTTTCATGCGCGCCGTCCTGCGCCCGCGATGCACCCCGCGCAACCCGCGCCGCCCGGTTTGAATGCGCGGCCCGGCGTCGCTACATGGGGGCGATGTACACGACCGAGCTCAGCAAGAGCGCCGAGGTGCGCGCCATCGAGGATCCCGAGCTGCTTGCCGCCTTCGAGGCGCGGGTAGCGGCCGACGAGTTCATCGAGCCCAAGGACTGGATGCCCGAGGCCTATCGCCGGACCCTTACCCGGCAGATCAGCCAGCATGCGCACAGCGAGATCGTCGGAATGCTACCCGAGGGCAACTGGATCACGCGGGCGCCGAGCCTGCGGCGCAAGGCGATCCTGCTCGCCAAGGTGCAGGACGAGGCGGGGCACGGCCTCTATCTCTACTGCGCGGCGG
The DNA here is from genome assembly GCF_003970925.1 of Sphingomonas ginkgonis. Lineage (NCBI taxonomy): Bacteria > Pseudomonadati > Pseudomonadota > Alphaproteobacteria > Sphingomonadales > Sphingomonadaceae > Sphingomonas > Sphingomonas ginkgonis. Next base: position 2,976,199 of record NZ_RWJF01000001.1, on the reverse strand, counting down.
AGACGCTGGGGACCAGCCGCGAGGAGATGATCGAGGCGCTGCACTCGGGCAAGGCCAAGTACAGCACCATCTTCAACTATCCGACGCTGACCTGGGCCGACATCGGCGCGATCGGCTGGCTGGTCGACGGCGCGGCGATCATGAACCAGGTCCCGCTGCAGCGGACCAGCTACGGCCCCTACGCCCGCGCGATGGTCCGGGTGTGCAAGGAGGAGAGCTTCCACCAGCGCCAGGGCTATGAGCTGATGATGGCGATGGCGAACGGCACGCCCGAGCAGCAAAGGATGGCGCAGGACGCGCTCGACCGCTGGTGGTGGCCGAGCCTGATGATGTTCGGGCCGCCCGACGCCGACAGCCCCAACACGGCGCAGTCGATGCGCTGGCGGATCAAGCGCGAGACCAATGACGAGCTCCGCCAGAAGTTCGTCGATATCAGCGTCCTGCAGGCCGAGTATCTCGGGCTCAAGGTGCCCGATGCCGACCTCCGGTGGAACGAGGCCAAGGGCGGCTACGACTATGGCGAGATCGACTGGGACGAGTTCTACGCGGTGGTGAAGGGCGAAGGCCCGGTCGCCCGCGAGCGCATGGCCGCGCGCCGCCAGGCGTGGGAGGACGGCGCCTGGGTCCGTGAGGCGGCCTCGGCGCACCAGGCGAAGCGCGCCGCGAGGAAGGCTGCGTGAGCAGTGGCGGCGCGGGATCAGGGGACTGGCCGCTGTGGGAAGTCTTCGTCCGGGCCAAGGGTGGCCTGGCGCATCGTCACGTTGGCAGCGTTCATGCTCCTGACCAGGAGCTCGCGCTCGCCCATGCCCGCGACACCTACACCCGGCGACAGGAAGGGGTGAGCCTGTGGGTGGTGCGCTCGGCGGACATCGTCGCGAGCGACCCCGACCAGGCTGGCGAATTGTTCGAGCCCGCCGCCGACAAGGTTTACCGCCACCCGACCTTCTACGACATCCCCGACGTGGTGAAGCATATCTGATGCCGTCGCTTCCGCCGATCCGACCCGAGGACGAGGCCATCGCCGCGCGCATCAAGCCGACCGGCGCGTTCGACGCGCCCGGCGAGGAGGCGCATGTGTCCGACCGCCGCGACTATCTGATGCGGCTGGGCGACGACGCGCTGGTGCTCGGCCAGCGGCTCAGCGAATGGTGCGGCCACGCGCCGTCGGTCGAGGTCGACCTCAGCCTCGCCAATATTGCGCTCGACCTCATCGGACAGGCGACCTTGCTGCTCGGCGCGGCGGGGGATGCCGATGCGCTCGCGTTTCGCCGGGACGTGCTCGATTTTCGCAACTGCTGGCTGGTCGAGCAACCCAACGGCGACTTCGCCCGGACGATGGCGCGGCAGCTGCTCTTCTCGACCTTCCAGCACCTCCTCTATCAGCGACTGACCCAGAGCGAAGACGAGGCGATCGCCGCGGTCGCCGCAAAGGCGGTCAAGGAAGTCGCCTACCACCGCGAGCTTGCCGCCGACTGGGTCGTCCGGCTGGGCGACGGGACCGAAGAGAGCGCGCGGCGGATGGCGGACGGGTTCGACTGGTGCTGGCGCTTCGTGCCCGAGCTGTTCGAGGTCGACGAAGCGCTCGACCGGCTGATCGGGCGGGGCATCGCCGCCGACCCGCGCGCCATCGAGGCCGACTATCGCGCGGCGATCGCCGCTACGCTGGCGGAGGCGCAGCTCGAACAGCCGCGCGACCAGCGGCCGATCCTCGGCGGGCGCCGGGGCCACCACAGCGAGCATCTCGGCCACCTACTCGCCGTCATGCAATATCTTCCCCGGACTTACCCCGACGCACAATGGTGACCAAGGACTTCTACCCGCTCACCGTTGCCGAGATCGTCGAGGAGACCGACGAGGCGCGCTCGATCCGCTTCGCCGTGCCGCCCGAGCTGGTCGACACGTTCAACTTCCGCGCGGGCCAGCACCTTACGCTGAGGACGCTGATTGGCGGCGAGGAAGTGCGCCGCAACTATTCGCTGTGCGTCGCGCCGTTCGACCGCGAGCTCAAAGTCACGGTTAAGCAGATCGCCGGCGGGGCCTTCTCGAACTGGGTCGCGGCGAGCCTTCGGGCCGGGGACACGCTCGACGTCATGCCGCCGCACGGCAGCTTCACCGTTCCGTTCGAGGCGTGCCAGGCCAAGCGCTATGTCGGGATCGCCGGCGGATCGGGGATCACCCCCATATTGTCGCTGATCCGTACCGCGCTGGGCACCGAGCCGGAGAGCCGCTTCACGCTCTTCTACGGCAACCGCGACAGCAACAGCATCATCTTCCTCGAGCAGCTGGCGGCCTTGAAGGACCGCTATCTCGGCCGCTTCGAGCTCTACCATTTCCTTGCCGAGGAAGAGGGCGACGTCGCGCTGTTCAACGGCATGCTCGACGAGGCCGCCTGTTCGGGCGCGATCGAGGCCCTGGTCGACGATCCGCACGATGTTGCCGCCTGGTTCATCTGCGGCCCCGGCCCGATGATGGACGCGGCCGAGGCGGCGCTGCTGGCGAAAGCGGTGGCGCCCGAGCGGATCCATATCGAGCGCTTCACCGCCGGTCGCCCGTCCGCCGCGCTCGCCGCGCAGATGGCCGAGCTGCAGAGCCAGGCGAGCGGAGTGACGATGAGCGTCACGCTCGACGGCCGCACCCGCCGCGTGCCCTTCGCGGCAGGCAACATCCTCGACTCCGCGCGCGAGGCGGGGCTGCCCGCGCCGTTCGCCTGCAAGGCCGGAGTCTGCGCCACCTGCCGGGCGCGGGTGACCGCCGGCGAGGTCGAGATGGCGGTACACTACGGCCTTACCGACGAGGAGGTTGCGGCGGGCTATGTGCTGACCTGCCAGTCGGTCCCGAAAGGGGAAGGGGTCGCGGTCGACTACGACGCCTGAACCGGCTAGACGCGCCGCATCATGCTGACCCAAACGACCACGCATCGCCGCCTGGCCGACCTGGCGCCCGTCACCACCGATTCGCTGCTGGCGCTGATCGCGCTGTGCAACGCCGATCCGCGCACGGACAAGATCGACGTCGGCGTCGGTGTCTACCGCGACGGGGAGGGAAGCACGCCGATCCTCAACGTGGTCAAGGACGCCGAGCGCAAGCTGTTCGAGACGCAGGAGACCAAGTCCTATCTCGGCATGAACGGCGACGCGCGCTTCACCGAGCTGCTGCGCCCGATCCTGCTTGGCGAGCATGCGGGCGACAGGGCGATCCAAGGGCTGCAGACGCCGGGCGGCTGCGGCGCGCTGGTGCTCGCGTTCAAGCTGATCAAGGCGGCCAACCCGGACGCGCGGGTGCTGGTCGGCACCCCGACCTGGCCCAACCATATTCCGATCATTCGCGGGGTCGGGCTCGAGATCGTCGAATATCCCTACTATGACCGCGACGGCTGCGCGATCCAGTTCGACGCGATGCTCGCCGCTTTGCGCTCGGCGCGATCGGGCGACGTGGCGCTCCTTCATGCCTGCTGCCACAATCCGACCGGTGCGGACCTCAGCGAGCAGCAGTGGGACCAGGTCGTCGACGCGGTGGTCGAGCGCGGGCTGCTGCCGATGGTCGACATCGCCTACCAGGGTCTCGGCCGCGGGCTCGACGAGGACGCCTATGGCCTCCGCAAGCTCATCGCCAACTGCGACGAGGTGCTGGCGGCGCAGAGCTGCGACAAGAATTTCGGCGTCTATCGCGACCGCGTCGGATCGCTGTGGATCAAGACCGCGGCGGAGGAGAGCAGCACCACCGCGATGAAGACGGTGATGCAGCTCGCGCGCGAGATGTGGTCGATGCCGCCGGACCATGGCGCCGCCGCGGTCCGGATCGTCCTCGACGATCCCGCCACCGCCGCTGCCTGGCGCGAGGAGCTGGCCGGCATGCGCGACCGCATCAACAGCCTCCGCGCGCGGTTCGCGGCAGCGGACCCGCGGCTCGCCTTCATCGCCGACCAGTACGGCATGTTCTCGATGCTGCCGCTGTCGAAGGATCAGGTGCTCGAGCTGCGCGAGAAGCACGCCATCTACATGGCCGACAGCGGGCGCTTCAACGTCGTCGGCATGTCGGACGCGGCGGTGGACCGCTTCGTCTCCGCCGTCTCGACCGTGCTCGCGGGTCGGGCCTGAAGCGGACCGACGCGCTGCCACGGCGGCTCGTCGTATCGACGTCGCGGAGTTCCGTTCCGGGCGGCGAACGGTAGGAACGCGCTTACCGACGATCGGTTGACCAACCTGGAAAGAGAGGGTTGGCCATGGCCGAAGCGCACCGCGGACCTCGCGACAGGAATAATCGAAACGACAGTAGTTCAACCACTTCGACGGCGCTGATCGGCGCCGGGATCGCCGCGGCCGCTGCCGGTGCCGCGCTGTTCTTCTCGAAGCTGGCGCGCGATCAGGACGATGATGGCGTGACCATCTCGGACGCTCCCGACCATGTCCTGCGGGGCAAGGCGGCGAAGAACGAGGACAAGCCGCTGGTCGGCCGCACCGTGACGATCGGCAAGCCGCGGCAGGAGCTGTACGAGTTCTGGCGGGACTTCACCCGCTTCCCGCAATTCATGGACAATGTCCGGACGATCGAGAAGCTCGACGAGCAGCGCTCGCGCTGGACGATCGAGGCGCCAGCCGGCGCGACGGTCGAGGTGATCGCCCGGATCGTCGAGGACAAGCCGGGCGAGCGGATCGTCTGGCAGTCCGAGCCGGATTCACAGATCGAGACCCGGGGGCAGGTCGAGTTCGCCGACGCGGCGCCGGGCCGCGGGACCTTCGTCCGGCTGCTGATGAACTATGAGCCGCCCGCCGGCGAGATCGGCCGGCTGGTTGCCAAGCTGATGCAGCGCGAGCCCAACGTGCAGGCGCGCCGCGACCTGCGCCGCTTCAAGTCGCTGATGGAGACGGGCGAGGTCTCGACCAACGCCTCGCCGTCCGGCCGCAAGTCCGAGTCCCCGACCGAGCCCCGAGTTTAGGAGAAGATCCCCATGCGTGCACTCACCTGGCACGGTCGCCACGACGTTCGCGTCGACACCGTTCCTGATCCCGAGATCGTCAACCCGCGCGACGCCATCATCAAGGTGACCTCGACCGCGATCTGCGGCTCGGACCTCCACCTCTACGACGCCTACATCCCGACGCTGCGCGCCGGCGACGTGCTCGGCCACGAGTTCATGGGCGAGGTGGTCGAGGTTGGCGCCAAGTCGACGCTCAAGAAGGGCCAGCGCGTCGTCGTCCCCTTCACCATCAGCTGCGGCAGCTGCTTCTTCTGCGAGAAGCAGCAGTTCAGCGCCTGCGACAACTCGAACCCGGCCGAGACGGCCGACATGTCCGAGACTCTGATGGGCCACCCGATGGGCGCGGCGTTCGGCTATGCGCACCTGACCGGCGGCTACGCGGGCGGCCAGGCGGAATATGTCCGCGTGCCCTATTCGGACGTTGGGCCGCTGGTCGTTCCGGATCATCTGGAGGACGACAAGGTCCTATTCCTGTCGGACATCCTTCCGACCGGCTGGCAGGGCGCGGTCAACGCCGACATCGAGGAGGGCGACACGATCGCCGTCTGGGGCTGCGGCCCGGTCGGCCTGTTCGCGATCCAGTCGGCCTTCGCGCTGGGCGCGCACCGAGTCATCGCGATCGACCATTACCCGCGCCGGCTCGAGCTCGCAAAGCAGATGGGCGCCGAGATCCTCGACTATCGCGAGGTCAACGTGCTCGAGGCGCTCAACGAGCTGACCGGCGGCATCGGCCCCGACGCGGTGATCGATTGCGTCGGTATGGAAAGCCACGGGCTCGCTATCGACAATATCGTCGACACGGTGAAGGCGCATAGCTTCCTCGGCACCGACCGGCCCCACGCGCTGCGGCAGATGATCATCGCCTGCCGCAAGGGCGGGCGGGTCTCGATCCCGGGCGTCTATGGCGGGTTCGTCGACAAGTTCCCGCTCGGCGCTCTGATGGAGAAGGGGCTGCAGGTGAAGAGCGGCCAGACCCACATGCAGAAGTGGATGAAGCCGCTGCTCAAGATGATCGAGGAGGGCAAGCTCGACACCACCTTCTTCATCTCGCACCGGGCCCCGCTCGAGCAGGCGTCGGAGATGTACCGGCACTGGCACGACGAGCAGAACGACTACACCAAGATCGTCCTCAAGCCCGACATGGCGCTGCCGAAGGCCGAGCAGCGGCAGTCGGCCGCGGCAATCGCCTAGGGAGGCCCGACATGTCTTCGGCGAAACCCACCACCAACCATGACGAGATCCGCAAGTGGGCGGAGAGCCACGGCGGCAAGCCGGCGCGCGTCGCCTCGACCGCCAAGGGCGGGACAGGCGGCGTCCTCCGGATCAACTTCGACGAGCCCGGCGGCGACGATGACGACCGGCTCGAGGAGATCGGCTGGGACGAGTGGTTCAAGACCTTCGACGACAGCGATCTCGCGCTGCTGCACGGCGGCGGCGAGAGCCGCTTCAACAAGCTCATTCAGCGCCAGGACGCGTAAGGAGTAAGACCATGGCCAACAAGCTCGCCATTGTGACCGGTGCCTCGAGCGGCATCGGTCTCGAACTCGCCAAGCTCGCCGCCCAGGACGGCTACGACCTGATCGTCGCCGCCGACACGCCGTTCGTCGATGCCGGCGCGGGGCTGCAGGACCTCGGCGTCAACGTCGAATCGCTCGAGGCCGACCTGTCGACCGACCAGGGCGTCAAGCAGCTGCTCGACCGGGTCGGCGGACGCCAGGTCGACGTGCTGGTCGCCAACGCCGGCCACGGCCTCGGCCACGCCTTCCTCGACCAGGACCCGCAGGACTGGCGGCACGTGATCGAGACCAACATCACCGGCACGCTGCTGCTGATCCAGCCCGTGGCGCGGGCAATGGTCCAGCGCGGCGACGGAAAAATCCTCATCACCGGCTCGATCGCCGGGCATCTCGCCGGCAGCTTCCAGGCGGTCTACAACGGCTCCAAGGCGTTCGTGGACAGCTTCGCGGCGGCGCTCAACAACGAGCTCAAGGACACGGGCGTCACCGTCACCTGCCTCAAGCCGGGGGCGACCGAAACCGAGTTCTTCCACCGCGCCGACCTCGACGATACCAAGGTCGGGCAGGCCAAGAAGGACGACCCGGCCGAGGTCGCCAAGACCGGCTGGGAAGCGATGAAGGACGGCAAGGAGTCGGTCGTCTACGGGCTCAAGAACAAGCTTCAGGTGCTTGCTTCCGGAGTCCTCGGCGAATCCCAGACCGCCGAGCTGCACCGCCAGCAGGCCGAGCCCGGCAGCGGCAACCAGTAAAAACGGCGGGCGCGTCGGGGCTCAGCCCTCGACGCGCACCCGCTGGCCGGTCGGCCCGTCGCCGGTGACGAGGTCGAGCACGGCGCTTCCGACCACTTCCGGTCCCTTCAGCGTTTCCGGTTCCTCGCCGGGAAAGGCCAGTGCGCGCATCCGGGTGCGGGTCGCGCCGGGGTCGACGATGTGAACGCGCAGGCGGCCGGCATGGCTCGTCTCTTCCGCATAGCTGCCGAGCAGGGTCTCGAGCGCCGCCTTCGACGCGCCATAGGCTCCCCAGAAGGCGCGCGGGGTGCGCCCGACCGACGATGTCACGCCGATCACCTCCGCCCTGTCGCTGCGCCGGAGCAGCCGGTCGAACGCGGCGATGAGCGCCTGGCTCGACCCGACGTTGAGCGAGAGCAGGCGGCTGAACTCCTTCGCTTCGATATGCTCGACCGGCGTCAGCGAGCCCAGCATGGCGGCGTTCAGCACCAGGAGGTCGAGCTGGCCCCAGCGATCCTCGATCGCCGCCGCCAGCTTGCCGATGCTGTCGCCGTCGAGCAGGTCGAGGGGCGCGATGGTGGCGCTGCCGCCGGCCTGGTGGATCCGTTCTTCCACCTCCTCCAGCCCGGCCGCGGTCCGCGCGACGAGGATGACGTGCGCGCCGGCGCGACCGAAGGCTTCGGCGATCGCCGCCCCGATCCCGCGGCTCGCGCCGGTGACGAGGGCGAGGCGGCCCTCCAGTGGCTTGTTGCTGTCGGTCATTCGAGCGCCCTTAGACGCTCGCGTCGCTAGCGGGAAGCGACCAGCGCGAGCGCCTTCTCGTCCGCGGCTTCCTTGTCGATGAGGTCGGTCAACCGGGTCGGATAGTCGCCGCTAAAGCATGCGTCGCAGCGCTGCGGCGCCGCGGCGTCGCGCGCGTCGCCCATCGCCCGGTAGAGCCCGTCCAGGGAGACGAAGGCGAGGCTGTCGGCGTTGATGTAATCCTCCATCGCCTCGATCCCCATCTGCGCGGCGAGGAGCTTGGCGCGCTCCGGCGTGTCGACACCGTAAAAGCAGCTGTGCCGGGTCGGGGGCGAGGCGATCCGCATGTGGACCTCGCGCGCGCCCGCGTCGCGCATCATCTGGACGATCTTCACGCTGGTAGTGCCGCGGACGATCGAGTCGTCGATCAGCACGATCCGCTTGCCATGGATCAGCGCCGAATTGGCGTTGTGCTTGAGCTTGACGCCCAGGTGGCGGACCCCGTCGGTCGGCTGGATGAAGGTCCGCCCGACATAGTGCGAGCGGATGATCCCCAGCTCGAACGGAATGCCGCTCGCCTGGCTGTAGCCGATCGCCGCCGGGACTCCGCTGTCGGGGACGGGGACGACATAGTCGGCCTCGACCGGCGCCTCGCGGGCAAGCTCGGCGCCGATGTTCTTGCGCACCTCGTAGACCGACTTGCCCTCGGCGACCGAGTCGGGCCGGCTGAAATAGACATGCTCGAAGATGCAGGGACGCGCCTGGACCTTCTGGAACGGCCGGAAGCTGCGGATGCCGCTGTCGTTGACCAGCACCAGCTCGCCCGGCTCGACGTCGCGCAGGTAGGTCGCGCCGATCACGTCCAGCGCCACCGTCTCGCTGGCGAAAATGGTCGCCTCGCCGAGCTTGCCCATGACCAGCGGGCGGATGCCGAGCGGATCACGGGTGGCGACCAGCCCGTTCGGCGTCAGGACCAGCAGCGAATAGGCGCCCTCGACCTGCTTCAGCGCGTCGGTCAGCCGGTCGAGCGGCGTGATGTAGCCGGAGGTCGCGACGAGGTGGATGATGACCTCGGTGTCGCTGGTCGACTGAAAGATCGAGCCGCGCCGGTTGAGCGTCCGCCGCAGCTTCATCGCGTTGGACAGATTGCCGTTGTGGGCGACCGCGAACCCGCCCTCGCTGAGCTCTGCAAACAGCGGCTGGACGTTGCGCAGCGCGGTCTCGCCGGTGGTCGAATAGCGGACGTGGCCGATCGAGGTGCGCCCCGTCAGGCTGCGGATGACCTCCTCGCGGTCGAAATTGCCGGCGACATGGCCCATGGCGCGGTGGGTGTGGAAGCCGTGACCGTCGAAGCTGGTGATCCCGGCGGCTTCCTGCCCGCGGTGCTGCAGCGCGTGCAGCCCGAGCGCGACGAAGCTGGCGGCGCCATCGGCTCCCCAGATCCCGAAGATTCCGCACTCTTCGCGCAGCTTGTCGTCGTCGAAGGGATTGGTCGTCAGCATGATCGCCCGCCCGAACCTGTCAGATGTGATGAGAGTCGCGCCTCTAGCGCAGCGCGTCGCCTTTGTCGCGCTCAGCCTGAACCGGGGTTGAAGCGGCGGCAGACTTCCCGCACCGAGGAGCGATGCGTCGCCTTGCCCTGCTGCTCGCCCTGCTGCTCCCGTCCTGCTCGGCCAAGGAGGCGGCCGCACCGAAGGCGGAGCAGGCGCTCTACGCCGGTCAGGGCCGCGACCGGCTGTGCCTGTCGGGGGAGCGGGCCGGCCTCATCACCTATGGTGCCGGCGATCTCAACTGCTCGGTGAGCGGGACCGCATCGCGGCAAGGAGACCGGCTGGTGCTGGTGCCGACCGGCGATCCCGCCTGCCGGATCGAGGCCAGCGTCGCGGGATCGACACTGACGCTCGGAGCGCGTTCGCCCTCCTGCTCCTTCTACTGCGCGCCGGGGGCGGACTGGGCCGGCAAGCGCTTCATCCGCTCCCCCGGCCAGCCGGCCGAGGCGCGCGACCTCGCCGGCGATCCGCTCTGTTGACCTTTACGGAAAGGTAAAGTAAGGCCGCGGCATGGCGACCGTAGCGACCGACCGCGAGCATCATTTCTCGATCGGCGAGCTGTGCGAGGAATTCGGGGTGACCGGCCGGGCGCTCCGCTTCTACGAGGACGAGCAGCTCATCGCCCCGCTCCGCCGCGGCACCCAGCGGCTCTACACCGAACGCGACCGTGCCCGTCTCGCCTGGATCCTGCGCGGCAAGCGCGTCGGCTTCAGCCTCGCCGACATCAAGGAACTGCTCGACCTCTACGATCTCGGCGACAACCGCGAGACCCAGCGGCTGCGCACCGTCGAGCGCTGCCGAGTCCAGATCGCCTCGCTCGAGCGGCAACGCCGCGACATCGACGCGACCATCGCCGAGCTCGACGACTTCATCCGCCTTCTCGACAGGGACTGAGCCATGCCGATCTACAACGCCCCCGTCCGCGACACCCGCTACGTGCTCGACCATGTCGTCGAGCTCGGCCGCTATTCGAACGTGCCCGGCTTCGCCGACGCCACGCCCGACATGGTCGAGGCGATCCTGGCCGAGGGCGCGCGTTTCGCCGAGGAAGTGCTGGCGCCGCTCAACCGCACCGGCGACGAGGAAGGCTGCACCCGTCACTCCGACGGCTCGGTGACCACGCCGAAGGGCTTCAAGGATGCCTATCGCCAATATTGCGAGGGTGGCTGGACGACGCTCTCGGCCCCGCAGGAGTTCGGCGGACAGGGCTTGCCGCAGGTCCTCGCGACCGCGCTCAGCGAATATGTCCTGTCCGCCAACCAGAGCTTCGAAATGTACCACGGCCTCACCGCCGGGGCGATTGCCGCACTGCTGGTGAAGGGGTCGGACGAGCAGAAGCAGACCTATCTGCCGAACATGATCGCCGGCACCTGGACCGGGACGATGAACCTCACCGAGCCGCATTGCGGGACCGATCTCGGGCTGCTCAAGACGCGCGCCGAGCCGCAGGCGGACGGCAGCTACCGGATCACCGGGACCAAGATCTTCATTTCGTCGGGCGAGCACGACCTTGCCGAGAACATCGTCCACCTGGTGCTCGCCAAGATCGCGGGCGCGCCGGACAATGTGAAGGGCATCTCGCTGTTCGTCGTCCCCAAGTTCCTCGTCAACGCGGACGGGTCGCTAGGCGAGCGCAATGCGCTGTCGTGCGGCTCGATCGAGGAGAAGATGGGCATCCACGGCAACTCGACCTGCGTCATGAACTATGACGGGGCGACCGGCTGGCTGGTCGGCGAGGCCGAGAAGGGGCTCGCCGCCATGTTCATCATGATGAACGCCGCTCGGCTCGGGGTCGGGCTGCAGGGCCTCGCGCAGGGCGAGATCGCGTACCAGAATGCCGTCCAATACGCGAAGGACCGCCGCCAGGGCCGCGCGCTCAAGGCCGACCAGCGCGACTCCGAGGCGAAGGCCGACCCGCTGTTCGTCCACCCCGACGTCCGCCGCATGCTGATGGAGGCGCGTGCCTACAACCAGGCGGCGCGGGCGCTGGTGCTGTGGGGCGCCCTCCAGGTCGACCTCAGCCACAAGGCGGTGGGCGAAGAGGATCGCCAGCGCGCGGACGATCTCATCTCGCTGCTGACCCCGGTCATCAAGGGCTATCTCACCGACAAGGGCTTCGACGTCGCGGTGGACGCGCAGCAGGTCTACGGCGGCCACGGCTACATCCGCGAATGGGGCATGGAGCAGTTCGTCCGCGACGCCCGCATCGCCCAGATCTACGAGGGCACCAACGGCGTCCAGGCGATGGACCTGGTCGGCCGCAAGCTCGCGCAGAACGGCGGCCGCGGCATCCGCGCCTTCTTCGAGCTGGTCCGGCAGGACATCGCCGAGGCGCAGGGCGCCGGTGATCCGGCCGGAGTCGCCGCACCGCTCGCGTCCGCGCTGGGCGAACTGCAGGCGGCCACCATGTGGCTGGCGCAGAACGGCATGGCCGATCCCGACAATGCCGGGGCCGGGGCCTATGCCTACATGGACCTGCTCGGGCTCGTCAGCTTCGGCTGGATGTGGCTGAAGATGGCGGGGATCTCGGCGCGGCTGAAGATAGAGCCGGGCGAGGACGGCGAGTTCCACGACGCCAAGCTGATCACCGCCCGCTTCTTCGCCGAGCGCGAACTGCCCGCCGCGGCGTCGCTTCGCCGCAAGATCGAAGCGGGCGCGGCGAGCCTGATGGCGCTCCCGGTCGAGGCCTTCTAGCCGGCGGCCCGGTTGAGATAGGCCGGGCGTACCACTGGGGTCGCCTGGCCGCTCGGCTTGACCGGGGCCAGCCGCGTCAGCTCGAAATTGTCGGCGAACTGGACGCCGAAGCGGCCCGCCGCCGACCAGCGCACCGCGCCGGTGACCGGGCCGACGCCGACGATGTCGAGCACGATCGTCTGGCCGGGCGCGACCGGCTCGTCGCACTCGATCAGCGCGCCCATCGCCGAGATGTTGCGCAGCCGGACCTCGACCTTGACCCCGTTCACCCCCGCGATCGCGCGCCGCATCAGCCGCTGCCGCGGCTCGCGGATGCACTGGAATCCCTCGGCCTCGACCGACTTGGCCCGCGCCAGTTGCCCGGCGATCTCGGCATCGCCCGGCTTGCCGAAGATGTAGCCCTGAATCTGGCTGCACCCGAGGTCGCGGATCAGCTGCAGGTCGTCGTGGGTCTCCACGCCCTCCGCCACCGTGTCCATGTTGAGGCTTTCCGCCAGCGTCACGATGGCGCGGATGATGGCGCTGTTGCGGCTGCTCGGCGAGGCCGCGCCGCGCACGAAACTCTGGTCGATCTTGATCTTGTCGAACGGCGCCTTCTTCAGATAGCCGAGCGACGAATAGCCGGTCCCGAAATCGTCGAGCGCGAGCCGGACGCCGAGGTTCTTCAGCCGGGCGAAGGTCTCGTCGGTGGCGTCGCCCTCGGCGAGGAAGACGCCCTCGGTGATCTCCAGCTCCAGCCGCCCCGGGCGAACGCCGCTCTCCCCCAGCAGCCGGTCGATAACCCCCACGATCCCCGGATTGTTGAACTGGATCGGCGACAGGTTGACCGCGATTCGGACCCGGTCCGGCCAGCGCGCCGCTTCCGCCAGCGCGGTCTTGAGGACCCACTCGCCAATCTTCCCGATCATCCCGCATTCCTCGGCGAGCGGGATGAACTTGGCGGGCGAGATCGCACCGCGGCTGGCGTGGGTCCAGCGGACCAGCGCCTCGAACCCGGCGACGTCCTCGCCCACCGCGCGAACGATGGGCTGGTAGCAGACCGACAGCTCGCCCCGCTCGAGCGCCTGGCGAAGGTCGTTCTCGAGCAGCTGGCGGTCGGACGCCTCGCTGTGCATCGCCGGCTCGTAGAAGCAGTGCTTGCCGCGCCCGGCGCCCTTGGCCGCGTAGAGCGCGAGGTCGGCGTTGCGGACCAGCGCGTCGGCGCAGGTGCGGCCGGGGTCGCCGATCGCCACGCCGACGGACGCGCCGATGGTCACCCGGTGCCCCTCGATCCGGTAGGGCTGCGACACCTGGTCGATCAGCGTCCGGGCAAGCGACTCGAGCAGCCCGATATCCACTGTTCCGGGGAGCACCGCCTTGAACTCGTCGCCGCCCAAGCGGCCGACCTGGCCATGGTCCCCCATCACCGACTTCAGCCGCTCGGCGACCTGCTTGAGCAGCGCGTCGCCGACCGGATGGCCGAGCGTGTCGTTGACGTTCTTGAAGCGGTCGAGGTCGATCAGGAACAGCGAGCAGCCCCGCTGCCGCCGTGCAGCGTTGCGGAGGGCCTCGTCGAGCGTCTGCCGCATCATCGCCCGGTTGGGCAGGCCGGTCAGCGAATCGAACCGCGCGAGCCGGCTGATCTCCTGCTCGTTGCGGCGCTGCTCGGTAAGGTCGGCGCCGATCCCGCGGAAACCCAGGAAGCGGCCGTTCTCGTCGAAGATCGGGTTGCCCGACAGCGACCAGTGGATGTCCTCGTTGGTCGCGGCGCGGACCACCACCTCGGAGAAGGGGAAGCGCGCCGACAGGTGGAAGCCGAGCGTCCGCTCCTCGCGCAGCGCGTCGCCGCTGCCGTTGTCGACCGAGAGAAGGTCGGTGAACTGCCGCCCCAGCAGCGCCTCCGGAGTCGTCTCGAAGTCGTCGGCCAGCTGCTGCGACACGTAGGACAGGGTACCCGCGCTGTTGGTTTCCCAGAACCAGCCGCGCCCGCTGCTCTCGAACTCGGCGACGAACTGGAGCGCCTTCTTGGCCTGCCAGTCGAGACGCAGCCGGCGCCGCGCCGCGGCGATCATCTGCTGGGTCTGGCTGACGCTGTAGCCGACAGCCGCGAGGCTCAGCGCGGCCACCGCGCCCGTCGCGGCCGGCGAGCGGGCGAACAGCGCCGCCCCGGTCGTCGCCATCAGCGCATTGACGATCGCGACCGGCGGCGAACCCACCGCGATGATCGCCTGCATGCACAGCCCTGCGCCCAGCGACAGGCCGAGCAGGCCCGCGTCCCCGCGCCCGCCGAAGTCCGTCAGCACGCCGGCGAAGAAGATGAACAGGGTGCTCGACGAGGCGACGTAGAGCATCAGCGTGCGCATAATGGTGAAGGGGCGGAGGCCTGGTTCGTCCTTGAATCGGAACAGCATCGCCACGCCGCCGTCGAGCAGAATGGCGAGGATCAGCGGGGCGAGGGCCGAGGCGTTGCCGGCCAGGGTCGCCGAACCGTCGATCAGCAGCAGGGCCGCGCCGATGATGCAGTGGCTGACGAACAGCAGCAGCGGGGCGAGGGTGAAGTTTTCCGAACGTTTCTCGGCCACCACCTCGTCGTCCGAGGTCGGCGGAGCGACGATGTCGAAGGTCAGCGCCTCGCCGATCGTCGCCTTGGCGTCGAGCATCGGCTCGGCTGCAACCCTGTTCCCGAAAATGGCGTGACGCATGCTTCCCCAACCTCTTGGCGAGGTAGCATGCGCCGAAACGGGTTAATATAAACTCTAACTGGGTTTAATAACGCGCTCTTAGCTCTGCTCGGGAAGGAAATCCGGAACCGACAGGTAGCGCTCGCCCGTGTCGTAGTTGAACGTCAGGATCTTCGGCCGTCCGCCGAGCTCGGCGATCTTCATCTCGACCGCCGCCAGGCTTGCGCCCGACGAGATGCCGACGAGGATGCCTTCCTCGCGGGCGACGCGACGCGCCATCTCCTTGGCGTCGTTGGCGTCGACATCGACCACGCCGTCGAGCACGTCACGGTCGAGGATCGAGGGCACGAAGTTTGCACCGATGCCCTGGATCGGGTGCGGGCCCGGCTTGCCGCCGGTGAGGATCGGCGAGAGGGCCGGCTCCACCGCAAAGACCTTGAGGCCCGGCCACTCCTGCTTGAGGATCTCGGCGACCGCGGTGATGTGCCCGCCGGTCCCGACCCCGGTGATCAGCGCGTCGAACGGCGCATCGCGGAAATCCTCGAGGATCTCCTGCGCCGTCGTGCGGCGGTGCACCTCGAGGTTGGCGGGATTGTCGAACTGCTGCGGCATCCACGCGCCGGGGGTCTGCTCGACCAGTTCGCGAGCCCGGTCGACCGCGCCCTGCATGCCCTTCTCGCGCGGCGAGAGATCGAACTCGGCGCCATAGGCCAGCATCAGCCGCCGCCGCTCGAGACTCATGCTCTCGGGCATGACGAGGATCAGCCGGTAGCCCTTGACAGCGGCGACCATGGCAAGGCCGATCCCGGTGTTCCCGCTGGTCGGCTCGATGATGACGCCGCCGGGCTTGAGTTGGCCGGACCGCTCCGCGTCCTCTATCATCGCCAGCGCGATGCGATCCTTGATCGACCCGCCCGGATTGGCCCGCTCCGACTTGACCCACACCTCGGCACGGTCGCCGAACAGCTTGTTCAGCCGGATGTGCGGAGTCCTTCCGATCGTGTCGAGGATGCTATTCGCCTTCATGCCTTTGCCTCCTTGGCGCCGAGCGGCGCGTCGAAACTGCTGGCCTGGGCCAGTTCCGGAAACAGCCGGGACCACAGGATGACGATCAAGATGGCGCCGATCCCGCCGCCGACAACCCCCAGCACCGGTCCGATCGCCGATGCCAGGAAGCCGCTCTCCGCCTCGCCCAGCTCGTTCGAGGCCGAGATGAACAGCGACGACACGGCCCCGACCCGCCCGCGCATGTTGTCGGGCGTGTAGAGCTGGACCAGCGACTGGCGGACATAGACGCTGACCATGTCCGCCGCGCCGAGCAGCGCCAGGCAGGCGAGCGACAGCGGCATCGAGCGCGACAGGCCGAACGCGATCGTCGCGACCCCGAACACGCCGACCGCGAGCAGCATCTTCACCCCGACGTTGGTCTTCAGCGGGCGAAAGGCGAACCAGGCGGCGGTGAGCGTGGCGCCGAGCGCCGGCGCCGCGCGGAGGTGCCCCAGTCCGGTCGGGCCGGCGTGGAGGATGTCACGCGCGAACACCGGGAGCATGGCGGTCGCTCCGCCGAGCAGGACTGCGAACAGATCGAGGCTGATCGCGCCGAGCACGAAGCGGTTGTGGCGGACGTAGCGAAGGCCTTCGCGTGCCTCGATCAGCGGGTGGCGGCGCTCCTCGGCCGGCCGCGGCGGGAGCGGCGGGATCAGGAACAGGCAAGCCAGCGACAGCACGAACAGGCCAACCGCGACGGTGTAGGGGACGTGCGCGTGGATCGCGTAGAGGTAGCCGCCGAGCGCCGGCCCGAAGATCGCGCCGCTCTGCCACGCCATCGACGACAAGGCGATCGCGTTGGGAAGGATGTCGCGCGGGACGAGGTTGGGGGCGAGCGCGCCGAGCGACGGTCCGGCGAAGGCGCGCCCGACGCCCAGCAGCGCCGCGATCCCGAACAGGATGGGGAGGTTGATCGTCCCGCTGAAGGTCGTCCAGCCGAGCACCGCCGCGCAGAACAGGTCGACCCCGACCGCCCCGCGGGCGATCCAGCGCCGGTCGAACCGGTCCGATGCCCAGCCCGCGACCATACTGAGCAGGAACAGCGGCACGAACTGGACCAGCCCGACCAGGCCGAGCCGGAGCGAGGCCGCCTCCACCCCCATCGTCCCGCGTGCCAGGTCGTAGACCTGCCACCCGATGACGATGACCATCGAGAGGCCGCCCAGCGTCGAGGCGAGACGGCTGATCCAGAAAGCGCGGAAGGCGGGGATCCGGAGCGGCGGGGGAAGAAGGCTCACGCCGCGGCCGTAGGGGCCGGGGGGCGGGGCGGCAAGGGAGCGGCCGCGTGCAATATTGACCCGGGCCGGAGCGCTCCGGCCCGGGTCGTCCCGATCGTCAGTAGCGCTCGGTCAGCGTGAGCGGGATGGCGCTCCGCTGGTCATCCTGCCCGCTCGCCTGTGCGCCCCGGCCGTCGCCGAGGAAGGTGAGCAGGTCGTTGATCAGCCGCTCCTTGTCGGTCTCGGTCACGCCGTGCGCGCTGCCGTCATATTCGATCAGCTGCGCACCGGGCACCTCGTTGGCGACCACCCGGCCGGTGGCGTCGATCGGCACGGTCTGATCGCTGGTCCCGTGGATGACCAAGGTCGGAACGGTGAAGCTCTTGAGGTCGGGGCGGAAGTCGGTGGTGGCGAAGGCCTGCGCCGCCGCCAGCGTCGGCCGCAGCCCGGCCATCATCGCCTGCCGCCAGGCGTTCATCTCGACCTCGTCGCTGACCGGATTGCTGAGCAGCCCCGACCCGAAGAAGTCCTTGAAGAAGCCCTTGAAGAAGTGCGCACGGTCCTTCTTCATGCCTTCGGTCATCTGGTCGAAGGTCGACTGCGGGACCCCGTTGGGATTGTCGTCGGTCTGCGCCATGTAGGGCACGACCGAGCTGATCAGCACGGCTTTCTTGACCCGCCGCTGGCCCTGCTTCGTCAGAAAGCGCGCGACTTCGCCGCCGCCCATCGAGAAGCCGACGAGGCTGACCGGCTCGTTGACCCCGGCATCCTCGAGCACCGCCGCGACATCGTCGGCATAGGTGTCGTAATCATGCCCGTCCCACGGCTGATCCGAGCGCCCGAAGCCGCGCCGGTCGGGAATGATCGCGCGGTGGCCGGCTTCGACCAGGCGAACGGCGGCGTCATCGAAGGAATCGCCACTCAGCGGCCAGCCGTGCAGCAGGACGACCGGATCACCGCGGCCCCAGTCCTTGTAGTAGAGCATCGTGCCGTCTTTTGCCTTGGCGTAGGGCATGGCCGTTCCTTTCTGTCCGGAGTTAAGCGGGGTTAACGAGCATCCTGGAGCTCCGTTGCGCCATCGTCGGGGCGGCAGGACCAGCCGCCGCCGGCATGCGCCGGACGAAGGGGCTAGGAGAACAGAAGGGGACCGGCTAGGCTCGCATGATGGCCAAGCTCAAGTCCCGATATGTCTGCCAGGCGTGCGGCGGGGTGTCGTCGCGCTGGCAGGGCCAGTGCCCCGACTGTGCCGAGTGGAACACGCTGGCGCAGGAGGCGAACGTCATCGGCACGCCCTTCGCCCAGAAACATGACCTTCAGAGCGGCGGGCGGGCGGTCGAGCTGGTCGGGCTCGACGCGGTCGTCGCGCTGCCCAGGCGGATCTCGTCCGGGGTCGCCGAGTTCGACCGGGCGGTCGGCGGCGGGATCGTGCCCGGCTCGGTCATGCTGCTCGCGGGCGATCCGGGGATCGGCAAGTCGACGCTCCTGCTCCAGGTCTCCGCCCGCGTCGCGGCGGCGGGCGGCGGGGTCGTCTATGTCTCGGGCGAGGAGGCGGTCGACCAGGTCCGGCTCCGCGCGCTCCGCCTCGGGCTGGGCGGCGCGCCGGTCCGGCTGGCGAGCGTCACCTCGGTCCGCGACATCTTGACCACGCTGGGGTCGGGCGAGCCGCCTGCGCTGCTCGTCATCGATTCCATCCAGACGATGCATTCCGACCTGATCGAGGGTGCGCCCGGCACCGTCAGCCAGGTCCGCGCCTCGGCGCAGGAGCTGGTCCGCTTCGCCAAGGACCATGGCACTGCGCTGATCCTCGTCGGCCATGTCACCAAGGACGGCTCGATCGCGGGGCCGCGCGTGCTCGAGCATATGGTCGACGCGGTGCTCAACTTCGAAGGCGAGCGGTCGCACCAGTATCGCATTCTCCGCGCGGTCAAGAACCGCTTCGGGGGCACCGACGAGATCGGCGTTTTCGCGATGGAGAGCGAGGGGCTGAGCGAAGTGCCCAACCCGTCGGCGCTGTTCCTCACCCAGCGCGGCGAGCCGGTCAGCGGCACTGCGGTGTTCCCCGCGCTCGAGGGCACGCGGCCCGTGCTGGTCGAGATCCAGGCGCTGACCGTCCGATTGGCGAGCGGGGCCACGCCGCGGCGCTCGGCGGTCGGCTGGGACAGCGGCCGGCTGGCGATGATCCTCGCGGTGCTCGAGGCGCGCTGCGGGCTCAGCTTCGCGTCCGCGGAGGTCTATCTCAATGTTGCTGGCGGCTACCGCCTGAGCGACCCCGCAGCGGACATCGCGGTGGCGGCGGCGCTCATCTCCTCGCTGTCGGAGCGGCCGGTTCCCCCCGAGACCGTCGCGTTCGGCGAGATCGCGCTGTCCGGCGAGGTCCGCCCGGTCGCCCACGGCGCGCTCCGCCTCAAGGAGGCGGCCAAGCTCGGCTTCTCGCGGGCGTGGGTCCCGGCCGGTCTCGACGGCAAGGGCATCGAGCTCGCCCGCTTCGGCAATTTGCGCCAGCTGGTCGACCAACTGCTCGGACGGTGAAGCCGCTCGACGTCAGGATGAATGAACCGTCACCCCCGCGCAGGCGGGGGTCCAGCTGCCTTCAACGGTGAAGAGAAAAGCTGGATCCCCGCTTTCGCGGGAATGACGACGAGGGAAGGAGAGGGGAGTGACCGGGCCGAGTTCCTCCGTTGCGATGGACCATCGGCCCCCACCTTGCGCTATAAACCCCTGCGTCGCCCCCGCGCACGCGGGGGTCCAGCTGCCTTCGCTTGTTGACGAAGCGGGCATGACGGCCCGGAGGAGAGAAGAATGACTGAAGCCAGTCCGTCCGCCCTCATCGACCAGCGCATCTCCGACCTTGCCGACTGGCGCGGGGAGACGCTCGCCAGGGTGCGCCAGCTGATCCACGAGGCCGTACCGGACGTCGAGGAGATGTGGAAGTGGCGCGGGGTGCCGGTGTGGGAGAAGGCCGGGATCATTTGCACCGGCGAGAGCTACAAGGCGGTGGTTAAGCTCACCTTCGCCCATGGCGCGGCGCTGGCGGACCCGACGGGGCTGTTCAACAGCAGCCTGGAAGGGAATGTCCGCCGGGCGATCGACATCAGGGAGGGTGAGGAAGTCGACGAGGCAGCACTCAAGGCGCTCGTGCGGGAAGCGGCGTCGTACAATACTGCGAAGGAGAAGCGGTAAAGGAACGGCCATTAGGGGTGAAAAGCGGACACGAGCGCAGTATAGTCAATGACATGTCACTTACCGAAGAGAACGCTGAAGCTCTTGCTGACATTGCAGCACGAGGAACGGACCTTACCATTCGGCGAAAAGTCGACTTTGCCCACCGGCTCTACTCGGAGGCGAACGCATCTGGGTTCAAACATGCTGCTGAGAAAGCTGGCTACACCGTGCGGGTTGAAGTCCTTCCGTCGTCGGATTTAAGCGACGGCGGCGGCGTTTGGGACGTGACCGCCTCGTTAGAGATGGTGCCCGTCGTGGAAGATCTTACTCTGCACGAAGAGGTGCTGGGCGGACTCGTTCAAAAGTTCGATGGTCACTCGGACGGTTGGGGGTTTGAAAGCTCTTAGTGTCTGCTTTTCGTCGAGAGCGGACAGGCCGCTATGGGTCGCAAGCGGACGCGGCGATGACGCTAATCGGATGCTAGGAAACTACCTGACCTTCACCCCACGCGACGGCGGGGGGGCCCCCATTCGGGCGCACGTCGGAAAAGAAGCTGGATCCCCGCGTTCGCGGGGATGACGAAGAAAAAGAGTGGCGGCATGGCTGCGCCGGGTGAATCCGCCCTGATCGACCAGCCTACCGCCGTTCTCGCCGATCGGCGCTAAGAGCCTTGCTGGGCAGCATCGCGCCTCCGCTTGCGCCAGCGCGCCTAGGTCCCGGCTTTGGCCGGGGGACCTGTCCATTGGGTTTCTGCGTGAATGCTGAACAGGCCGCCCACCCTCGCCACCCGCATCGAGCTTTGCTAGCGACCCACCCGTGACCGCGCTCGACGTCTTTGTCCTCCTGCTGCTGGGCGGCGGGACCCTGATCGGGTTCGTGCGCGGCTTCGTGCAGGAAGCGCTCGCGCTCGCCGCGTGGATCGCCGGGATTGTCGCGCTGAAGCTGTTTCATGCCGACCTCGCGGTCTGGTTGTCGCATCGGGCGAGCCCCGGCGGCGCGTCGCTGCTGGCCTTCGCGCTGCTGTTCCTGCCGGTCTATGTCGCGGTCCGGCTGCTCGCCCGGCTGGCCGGGCGGACCGCGCGCAAGTCGGTGCTCGGGCCGGTCGACCGGGTGCTCGGCGGCGGGTTCGGGATGCTCAAGGGGCTGGTCGGGGCGACCCTCTTCTTCCTGCTGGCCAATTTCGCGACCGACATCGTCTACGGCGGCAATGCCGACCGGCCCGACTGGATGCGGACCAGCCGCACCTATCCTTTGCTGAACGCCACCGGGCGCGCCACGGTCAACTGGATCGAGACGCGCCGCCTCGCCCAGAAGAAAGCATGATCCAGCTTCACGACACGATGGCCCGGGCCAAGCGCCCGTTTGAGCCCGCCGATCCTAGCCGGATCACCATGTATGTGTGCGGCCCGACGGTCTACGGCCGCGCCCACATCGGCAATGCCCGGCCGGCGGTGGTGTTCGACACGCTCGCCCGGCTGATCCGCCACACCTATGGCGCGGACAGCCTCGTCTATGCCCGCAACGTCACCGACGTCGACGACAAGATCATCGCGGCCGCGGAGGCGGAAGGGGTCGAGCCGGCGGTGATCACCGAGCGGTTCGAGCGCCGCTATCTCGAGGACATGGGCGCGCTCGGCGTCGCTCCCCCGACCATCGCGCCCCACGCGACCGCCGAGATCGCGCCGATGGTGGCGATGATCGCCGAGCTGGTCGGGCGCGGCCATGCCTATGCGGCGGAAGGCCATGTCCTCTTCTCGGTGCCGAGCGACCCCAGCTATGGCGCGCTCAGCCGCCGCGACCGCGAGGCGATGGTCGCCGGGGCGCGGGTCGAGGTCGCGCCCTACAAGCGCGACCCCGCCGACTTCGTGCTGTGGAAGCCGAGCGCAGAGGGGGTGATCGGCTGGGACAGCCCATGGGGCCGCGGACGCCCGGGCTGGCACATCGAGTGCTCTGCGATGATCCGCGCGCACCTCGGCGAGACGATCGACATTCACGGCGGCGGGCTCGACCTCATCTTTCCGCACCACGAGAACGAAATCGCGCAGAGCCGCTGTGCCCATGGTGGCGCGCCGCTCGCCCGCTACTGGGTGCACAACGGCTTCGTCGATTTCGGCGCGGAGAAGATGTCGAAGAGCCTGGGCAACGTGGTCACGCCCAACGAGCTGCTGGCGCGGGGGCACAAGGGCGAGACGCTGCGGCTGGCCCTGCTGTCCGCCCACTATCGCCAGCCGCTGCCGTGGACCGAGGCGCTGGTGGCGCAGAGCCGGGCAACCCTCGACCGGCTCTATCGGGCCGCCGGCAGCGCCGAGAACGGGCAGGTCGACGCGGGCGTGGTCGAGGCTTTGTCGGACGACCTCAACACCCCGCTGGCGCTGTCGCGGCTGGCGGCGATCGACGATGCCGCCACGCTCCGGGCCAGCGCGGCCCTGCTCGGCCTGCTGACCGGCAGCGCCGACGACTGGTTCCGCGGCGAGGGCGACAGCAGCGCCATCGATGAACGGATTGCCGCCCGTGCCGCCGCCAAGAAGGCGCGCGACTTCGCCGAGGCCGACCGCATCCGGGCGGAACTGGCGGCTGACGGCATATTGCTCGAGGACGGGCCGCAGGGCACCAGCTGGCGCCGGGCGTGAGCTCGCCGCTTTACACGATCGACATTCTCCGGCTGGCGACCAGCGCGCCGCAGCCGTCGGTCGCCGATCCGCACGGCCGTGGCGAGCGGCGATCGCCGACCTGCGGCAGCCGGATCGTCGCCGCTGTCCGGCTGGCCGCCGATGGAACGGTGGAGGCGCTCTCGCAGGAGGTGCAGGCGTGCGCCTTCGGGCAGGCCTCGGCGACGCTGGTCGCACGGCATGCGGCGGGACGCAGCGGCGCCGAGATCCGCGGCGCCCGGTCCCGGGTGGCCGATTGGCTCGCCGGGCGCGGGGAGGCGGGCTGGCCCGAGTTCGAGCTGCTCGCTCCCGTCGTCGGCAAGCCGGCTCGCCACGCCGCGGTGCTGCTGCCATTCGACGCGCTGATCGCCGCGCTCGAGGCGGCGGAGCTCAGCCGTTCAGATGCGCCGACACCGCGGTGACCACCGCCTCGACCACCTCCTGGTGCGGCGAGTCGCTGGTCGGTACTCGGACATGCGCCTGCGCGTAGAAGGCCGCGCGCTGGGTCATCAGCTGCTGGAGGATCTCGACCCGGTTGCCGCTGCGGAGAAGCGGACGGTTGTCGCGGCGGCGGGTCCGTTCGGCGAGCACCTCGATCGGCGCGTCGAGCCAGACGGTGATCGCCTGCCGGTTGAGCAGGCTGCGCGTGTCGGGGTGGTTGAAGGCGCCGCCGCCGGTCGCGATCACCCGCGGACGTCCTTGGACCAGCCGCGCGACTACCCGCCGCTCGCCGTCGCGGAACGCGTCCTCGCCGTACAGCTCGAACAGCTCGCTGGTTTTGAGGCCGGTGGTCTTCTCAATCTCGACGTCGCTGTCGACGAACTCGACCGCGAGCCGCCTGGCGAGGCGACGGCCGATGGTCGACTTGCCGGCGCCCATCATCCCGACCAGCACGATCGATCGGTCAAGGCGGGGCACGGCGCGGTTCATCCCGACAGGGGCTATACACAGCGCTCCCGGCTCGGCAAAAGGCCGCTCTTCGTTCACCTGCAGGACCAATCATGCCGCGCGGCGCCCTGACCCTCGTCATTCTTCTCCTGGTGATCATCGGTGGAGCCTTCTTCCTCTCGAGGCGCGCCCATGAGGTCCCGACCCGCCCGATCGAGGTTGACGTCTCCAGTGCGCCGACTCGCTAAGGGACTGCTGGTCGCCACGCTGCTCGGTGCCGGCGCGCTGCCGGTGCTGGCGGTAGCGCAGGACCGGCCGGCCTCGATCCTGCCGCCCGGATTCGAGGCGAACGAGCAGCAGCCCGCCAACAACAGCGCGGCTTCGACCTCTCCGCCGCCGGCCACGACGACGACCTCCGCCGCGCCTGCGGCCAGCGAGGCGGATGAGGGCGACCAGCTGCTGGTGTCGAGCGACAGCGACGTCGAGGAGCTGAACCTCCCGCCGCCACCGCCGCCGGTCGAGATCCCGGAGTTCGCGCGCCGCGCCCCGCGCATCGCCGGAATCGCCGATCCGCACAGCTTTGGGCTCGGCGCGCAGCCGTGGGGGGCCGCGAGCGGCGCCTTCCTATCGACCCTGATGCGCCGCCTGGACACGCCGCTGCCCTCTCGCTGGCTGCACATCGGGTTGCGCAATGCGCTGATCGCGCGCGTCCCGGCCCCGCGCAACGTCAACCCGGTCGATTGGGCGGCGGAGCGCGCCTGGCTGCTCCTTCGCCTCGGCGAGGCGGACGCGGCCCGGCTGCTCGTCAGCAGCGTCGACACCGACAATTTCACGCCCAAGATGACCCAGGTCGCGGTGCAGGCCGCGCTGGCGAACGGGGACGCCGCCGCGCTCTGCCCGCTGCAGCCGCACCTCAAGGGCGTCGAGGACAATGTCCAGCCGGTCGTCCAGGCGATCTGCGCCGCGCTGTCAGGGTCGGCCGACACCGCCTCTTCCCAGATCGACGCGCTGCGGCGCCGCGGGCGGGTCGGCGGGATCGACCTGCAACTGGCCGGCAAGGTGGTCGGGGCGGGCACCAATACCGCCAAGGCGATCAGCATCGACTGGGATCCGGTGTCGGACCTCAGCAACTGGCGCTTTGGAATGGCGACCGCCACCGGCCTGCTGCCGCCCGAGCGGCTGATGAACGCGGCGCCGGCACGAATGATGGCCTGGCAGGCCCGCGCGCCGATGCTGTCGGCGGAGCAGCGGCTGCCGGCGGCGCGGGTCGCGACCGGGCTGGGCGTCTTCTCGTCCAACGCGCTGGTCGACACCTATTCCAGCATCTACGACGCCACCGATCCGTCCGATCTCGGCGACACCGATGCCTGGCAGGTGCGGATGGCCTTCGCCGGGCGGGACGAGAAAACGCGCCTCGGCGCGATGCGCAAGCTGTGGGGCCAGCGCGACAAGGAGCCGCTGCAGCTCGCCGCGTCCTGGTCGCTCCTCGCGCGCGCGGCCGCGGCGATCCGGCCCGACCCGGGCCTGCAGGACGATGCGGTCAACCTCATCGCCTCCATGCTGGCGGGCGGGCTCGACCAGCAGGCCGGGCGGTGGGCCTCCGCGGTTCGCCAGATGGATGGCGAGAAGGGCGATCGCGCCTGGGCGTTGCTGGCGCTCGGCACGGAGGGCAGCGGGGTCGACGTCAGCGCCGGGCGCGCCAACGACTTCATCGGCCGCGACGACAGCCGCTATCACCAGCGTAGCGCCTTGCTGGTCGCCGGCCTGGCGGGGCTGGGGCGGATCGACGTCGGGGAAGCCAACCGGCTGTCGTCGCGCAACGACCTAGGTCTGGGCGAGACCGGGTCATGGTCGCGCCTCATCGATGGCGCCGCGCGCCGCGGCCAGACGGCGACCGTCCTGCTGCTTGCGGCGAGCGGCATGCAGACCAACAGCTTCGCGCGGGTGCCGGCGGCGAACCTTCTTCACGCGGTCACTGCGCTGAGTGCCGTCGGGCTCGACTTCGAGGCGCGGATGCTCGCGGCCGAGGCGCTCGCCCGTTCGTGAGCCCGGCGGACCGGGCCCTGGTCGACCGGTTCTGCGAGATGCTGGCAGCGGAAGCTGGCGCCGCGAGGAATACGCTGCTGGCGTACCGGCGCGACCTCGAGGCGGCCGGTGATGCGCTGAGCGATATCGGCACTGCGTCACCCGAGGACCTCGGCCGCCTCGGCGCAGCATGGGCGGAGTTGGCGCCGGCCACGGTCGCGCGCCGGGCCGCGGCGCTGCGCCGCTTCTATGGCTTCCTGCTCGACGACGGGCTTCGTCCGGACGATCCTTCCGCCGCGCTGCCGCGGCCGATCACGCAGCGACCGCTCCCGCGCATCCTCGACGAAGGTGAGGTCGAGCGACTGTTCCGCGAGGCGGAACTGCGCGCCCAGTCGGATGAGTTCCTCGCAGTCCGCAATCTTGCTCTACTCGAGCTGCTCTACGGGTCGGGTCTGCGCGCCACCGAGCTGGTCAGTCTTCCCCGCCAAGCGATGCGGCGGGAACAGCCGTTCATGATCATCAAGGGCAAGGGCGGCAAGGAGCGGCTGGTGCCAATCTCCTCGCGCGCCCAGGACAGCGTCCGTCGCTGGCTGACGTTCGTCCCGACTGACAGCCCATGGCTGTTCCCGTCGGGCAAGTCGCACCTCAGCCGGGTCCGGCTGTTCCAGATCATCCGGCAGATGGCGGGTCTGGCCGGGATCGCGACGGACCGAGTCAGCCCGCACGTGCTTCGCCATGCGTTCGCCACGCATCTGCTCGGCGGCGGCGCGGACCTGCGCGTCCTCCAGGCGCTGCTCGGGCATGCCGACATCGCCACCACCCAGATCTACACGCACGTCGACAGCGGACGGCTGGTGCAGCTGGTGAACAGCCGTCATCCGCTGAGCGACCGAACGCGTTGACCTTGCGGCGAGCCGAGCCTAGGCCCGCCCACCATGCTGAATTACCTCGACTTCGAGAAGCCCATCGCCGAACTGGAAAGCAGGGTCCGGGAACTCCGCGAAACGGCGAGCTCCGGTTCAATCGACATCGACGCCGAGGTCGAGCGGCTCGAGGCCAAGTCGAACCGACTGCTCAAGGACACCTACGCGCGGCTGACGCCGTGGCAAAAGACGCTGGTGGCCCGCCATCCGGACCGGCCGCACTTCAAGGATTATGTCGCGGGCCTCGCCGACGACTTCCTTCCGCTCGGCGGCGACCGGGCGTTCGCCGACGATCCGGCGCTGGTCGGCGGTCTCGCCCGGATCGACGGGCAGCGGGTTTTGATCCTCGGCCACGAGAAGGGCGACGATACCGCGACCCGGCTGCGCCACAATTTCGGGATGGCCAAGCCGGAAGGCTATCGCAAGGCGATCCGGCTGATGGACCTTGCCGACCGTTTCGGGCTGCCGATCATCACGCTGGTCGATACGCCCGGTGCCTTTCCCGGAGTGCAGGCGGAGGAGCGCGGGCAGGCGGAGGCGATCGCCCGATCGACCGAGCAGTGCCTGAAGCTGAAGGTACCGCTGCTGGCGGTCGTGGTCGGGGAGGGCGGCTCGGGCGGCGCGGTCGCCATCGCCGCGGCCAACCGGGTGCTGATGATGGAGCACGCCGTCTATTCGGTGATTTCGCCCGAAGGCTGCGCGTCGATCCTGTGGCGGACCGCGGACAAGGCGGCGGACGCGGCGGAAGCGATGCGGGTTACCTCGTCCGACCTGCGCCAGCTCGGCGTCGTCGACCGGATCGTGCCCGAGCCGGTCGGCGGGGCTCACCGCGAGCCGAACGAAGCCATCCACCTCCTCAAGACCGCGTTGCTCGAGGAGCTTGCGCAGCTGACCGACCTCAGCCCCGCCGACCTGCTCGCTCAGCGTCGCTCCAAGTTCCTCGCCATCGGCTGAACCCGGCTGCGGTCACGCGCGCCGGCGTTTCTGCCTCAATTGCTGTTCAGGACGGCGTTCTGAATGCGGGTCCACATGCCATTGGACCCGCCCCCGAGATTTGCCATGCCCCCCATGATCGCGATGACGATCAGCGAGGCAATGAGCCCGTATTCGATCGCGGTTGCACCACGATCGTCCGCGCAGAAGCTGCGCAACATTCTTGGGATAGCGCTCACGCCACCCTCCTCTGGTCCACGTCCACTGTGCGCCAACTAAATAGAGGGGGTTAACAACTTCCCTTCAGTGAAGGATTAACGGCTCATCAGCCTTGTCCGGCGCGGGCAAAGACGTGGACGATCTCGATCGTTTCGAGCGTGCCCTGCTCGTCGCCGAGTGCAGCGTAAGCGGCCGCCAGTGCTGGTGCGAAACAGGGATTGGGGTGCTTCGGACGCTCGGCCAGGACGTTGGTGGCCGCGGCATCCCTGAGATCGGCCACCAGCGCCGCGAAACTGCGGTAGCGAAGCCTCATGCGGTCCACGTCGACGACCACGCTCCCGAACCCCGCCGAGCCGAGCAGGGCCGGGATCGACGCCGCTGCGATCCGCGGATGGGTGCGAGCTGCAGTGCCCCTGCCGCAGGCCTGATCGGCGAGGATTGTCGCCTGGCGCAGGACGGGCAAGGTGTCGTTCCCCGGAAAGGCTGCCAGGAAAACCCCATCCGGCCGGAGCGCCTGACGCATCATCGTCACCAGCAATTCGACCTGGTCGCTGGTATCGAGCAGGCCGAGGCAGAAGATGGCATCGTAAGTCGACAGCCGTTGCGCGAGTTCGAGTTCCTGGCCGAGCTCAAGTCGATCGACCTGCGCCGCCACATGGTCGAGCCCACTGCCCGGGGCGATGCCGAGCACCAGCACTCGATCAAGCCGGCGGGGCTCGAGCTCGGCTCGCTCGCGCAGGTCATCGATCACGCGGTCCGCGAAGAAGCGCCCGGGACGTCCGGCGGCGCGGCGTCGGCGAAGTTCCAGCGCCTCGCGGTCGAAGAGAGGGGAAGCCATGGCCCGGGCTTGTGCGCATGTCCGCACTCGGCGACAAGGCATTCATGCGCGCATTCTTGCGAGAAGCCGGGCGTCGGGTGCTGGACTTCAGCCTGCCGGCACGCTGCGTCGCGTGCGGCGAGATCGTGGCAGAGGTCGGCGTCTTCTGCGCGACCTGCTGGACCGCGCTCAACTTTCTTCCGGCCGAGGGTTGTACCATCTGCGGCCTGCCGCTCGAGGGAACGGAAGTCGACACGTGCGGCGCTTGCCTGGCGAGGCCGCCCCGGATCGACCGGATAAGGGCTGCCGTGGAATATGGCGACATCAGCCGGCAGGTGGCAATGAAGCTGAAATACGGCCGCAAGATCGCGGTGGCGCGAGCGATGGCCCGCTACATGCGCCCATTGCTGACGGGCGATGACATCGTCCTCGTGCCCGTGCCGCTGCACCGCGGACGTTTGTGGAAGCGGGGGTTCAATCAGGCGGTGCTGATCGCCGAGGCGCTTGCCCGCGGGACCGGCGCCCGGGTCGAGAAGCAGCTGCTCCGCCGCACCCGGCCGACCCCGTCGCTGCGAGGCTTGACCGCGCTGCAGCGGCGAAAGGCGGTCGCCGGTGCCTTCGCCGTCAGGCCTGAGCACGACATTGCGGGCCGAACCATCGTTCTGGTCGACGATGTCTATACCACTGGCAGCACGTGCTCATCCTGTGCACGGGCGCTCAAGAAGGCCGGCGCTGCCCGGGTCGAGCTGATCGGTTGGGCGCGCGTGCTTCGCCCCGCGCCGTTCGCGCGTTAGGGACATCATCAACCCTGGAGTTTGATTGTGGCCAAAGTCGAAATGTATCTGAAAACCACCTGTCCCTACTGCGTGCGGGCGCAGCAGCTTCTTGCCCACAAGGGCGTAGACCTGGTCGCGTACAACATCGATGCAGGCGGCCCGAAGCGCGAGGAGATGATCCAGCGGGCGGGCCGAATGACGGTTCCGCAGATCTTCATCGACGACCAGCATGTCGGCGGCTGCGACGATCTGTTCGCCCTCGAGCGCCAGGGGCGTCTCGACGAACTGCTGGCGGCCTGATGGCCCTCATCGCTCTCTACCAAGCGCAGACCGGGATCGATCCGGACCGCAACGCCGATGCCCTGACGGATGCCGTGTCGCGCGCTACGGCGGGCGGCGCGGCGATGCTGTTCACGCCCGAGATGAGCAACCTCCTCGATCGTGACCGCGCGCGTTCGGCAACCCGGCTGCGGAGCGAAGGGGAGGATCGGGTTCTTGCCGATGCGCGCGAGGCGGCGGCGCGGCACGGGATCTGGGTACATCTCGGCTCGCTGGCCGTCCGCACGGCCGCTGGAAAGCTCGCGAACCGCTCCTTCCTGATCGACGACACGGGCGCGATCAGGGCGCGGTACGACAAGATGCACCTGTTCGACGTCGACCTTCCGACCGGCGAAAGCTGGCGGGAGTCGGCGTCCTACGAAGCGGGCGACGCGACGACCGTGGTGCGCAACACGCCCGTGGGCGCCCTGGGCCTGACGATCTGCTACGACCTGCGTTTCCCCGCCTTGTTCGCCTCGCTGGCTGAGGCCGGCGCGGACACGATCGCCGTGCCCGCGGCCTTCACGGTCCCGACCGGTCAGGCGCACTGGCAAATCCTCCTGCGGGCGCGTGCGATCGAGGCGGGTGTGTTCGTCGTCGCCGCCGCTCAGGCTGGTCGCCACGAGGATGGGAGGGAGACCTATGGGCATTCTCTGGTGACCGGACCGTGGGGCGAAGTGCTGCTCGAGATGGAGGATCAGCCCGGACTGGCGTTCGTCGACGTGCAGCTGGAACAGATCGCGGCGACACGGTCGCGGGTCCCCGCGCTGAACCACCGGCGAGTCATTCCTTCGCCCGTCGTGGTCGATTGATCTTCCGGGCGCCGCCTCTTATCCGGGACGGGTGGCTCCGTAGCTCAGCAGGATAGAGCGACGGTTTCCTAAACCGCAGGTCGCAGGTTCGAGTCCTGCCGGGGCCACCAAGGACGGAGGGATCGTGAGTCGCAAGGCGTCCTCTTGGGACAAGCTGTTCGTCGCTCATCCACGCACGCTGGGGATGAGCTGGGCCGGCCACGGCGCAGGGGCGGTCGCCATCGGTTGCCGGATGATCGGCGCGGGGGCGGCGTGTCTCGTCCACGCGGTGGTGCCGGGGTGGTTCACCGAAACGGCGGGCCGCACGGTCATGTCGCTTCACCGGCACATGACCCAGCGCCGCGCCGGCGCCTCCGATCCGCAAGCCTGGCCTGAATATGAGATCTGACGACCGGCGCGTCGTCGTTGCGATCATCGGGGGCGGTTTCAGCGGGTTCATGCTGGCTGCCCACCTCGACCGGCGCGGGATCGGGTGTGTGGTGGTGGAAGAGAGGGTTGCCGTGGGGGTCGCCTACGCGACCGACGAGCCGCGGCACCTGCTGAACGTCGCGGCGGGGCAGATGAGCGCGTGGGCGGACGAGCCCGACCATTTCGCTAGCTGGTTCGGGACCGCCGACGCCTTCGCCCCGCGCCGCGACTATCGCGCCTATCTGCAGCACATCCGCGCCGGCCTGTCGCCCGAGCGGGTGACCGTCGCCCCGGCCCGCGCCGTCGGCGCCGAGCGGGACGCGGACGGCGGCTGGACGGTGCGGCTCGACGACGGCAGCGCGCTTCGCGCCGACCTGCTGGTGCTCGCGCAGGGCAACCAGCCGCCCGAGCCGCTGCCCGGAACCGAGGCGCTGCAGCCGCCGCGCTACCACAACAATCCGTGGACGGCGGCGGCCGAGGCCGACCTCGCCAGGGCCGCGCGCGAGGACCGGCCGGTGCTGCTGATCGGCACCGGCCTCACCATGATCGACAGCGTCCTCTCGCTCGAGGCCCATGGCCACCGCGGGACGATCACCGCCGTCTCGCGCCGCGGCCTCGTCCCGCAGTCCCACCGCTTCGACCGCCGCGCCATCCCCGAGGAGATCGCGCCGCCGCCGTTCGGCAGCCTTATGCGCCTGTGGCGGCACGTCCGCTGCGAGACCCGGCTGCGCGACTGGCGCAGCTGCGTCGACGCGCTCCGCCCGCACAGCCACGCGCTGTGGCAGTCGCTGAGCGAAGCCGACCGCCGCCGCTTCCTGCGCCACGCGCGGCCATGGTGGGACATCCACCGCCACCGCATCGCCCGCAGATCGGCGCGACGCTCGCCGCGCTGCGCTACGAGGGACGGCTGGTGGTCGAGGCGGGGCGGATCCGCTCGCTGGCGGACAGCGGCAACGTGATCACGGCGACGATCGCTCGGCGGGGCGGCGGCGAGCTCGTCGGAGAGCATGCGCTGGTGATCAACTGCACGGGGCCGCTCGGCCGCATCGACCGGACCCGCGACGCGCTGCTGCGCGGCCTGCTCGACGCCGGGGACGTCGCGCCCGATCCGCTCCGGCTGAGCCTCGCCACCGACGCTCGGAGCCGGGCCGGCAGGGGGATCTGGGCGCTGGGCCCGATGGCCAAGGCGCAGTTCTGGGAAATGGTCGCCGTTCCCGATATCCGACACCAGGTGAAGGCAGTCGCCGACGACATTGCGGGAGAATGGGTGAATGAACGCGAGTCCTGACGACGGCGACCTGGTCCAGGACGTCAAGAAGATCCCCATCCCGGACGAAGTGGCCGAGGCGGTCCGCACCCTTATCCGCTGGGCCGGAGACGATCCCGCGCGGGAGGGACTGACCGACACGCCCAAGCGGGTTGCCCGTGCGTGGAAGGAATATGCGCGCGGCTATGGCGAGGACCCGGCGCTTCACCTGTCGCGGACCTTCGAGGAGGTCGGCGGCTATGACGAGATCGTGCTGCTGCGCGACATCCCGTTCCAATCGCATTGCGAGCACCACATGGCGCCGATCATCGGCAAGGCCGCGATCGCCTATCTGCCCGGGGACCGGGTGGTCGGCATCTCCAAGCTCGCGCGCGTGCTGCACGGCTTCGCCCGGCGGCTGCAGGTTCAGGAGCGGCTGACCGCGCAGGTCGCCGACTGCATCTGGGAGCATCTCCAGCCGCGCGGCGTGGCGGTGGTGATCGAGGCGAGCCATGCCTGCATGACCGCGCGCGGGGTGAACACGCCGGGCGTGATGATGACGACGAGCCGGATGATGGGGGTCTTCCGCGAGGACGAGAGGAGCCGCCGGGAAGTGCTGGCGCTGATGGGCTACTAACCGGAGCGGTACAAAACCGCTTGACATCGTCACGCTGATTGGGTACATGCAAGGAACGCTCTCGAATTGCGAGCCAGGCCCAGAAGGAGGTCACCCACAACGAAGCCCTTCAATCGCTGGATTTTCTCGTCGCCCCGGCCGTCATGGCGCTGGGAGCACAGTCGCCTCCGGCCAGTCCCTCGGCGGGGGAGGCCTATGTCGTGGGCTCCGCACCAACCGGTGCGTTCGCGGGGCGGACCCACCAGATCGCCGGCTACACGGCCGGCGGGTGGCGCTTCCTGCAGCCGACAGAGGGAATGCAGCTGTTTGTCCGCGCGGACAATTGCGTTGCCCTGTTTGCGGGTGGCCAGTGGCTCCTTGGACGCATCAACGCCAAGGCTGTCCATATCGACGGCAAGCAGGTTCTGGCGGGGCAGGCTGCAGCCATCGCCGATCCCGCCGGTGGCAGCGTGCAGGACCTGCCGTGCCGGGCCGCGCTGGCCAGCGTCCTTGCGGCACTCCGCCAGCATGGATTGATTGCGGCCTGACAACACACCAATTCGCTGCGGTTCGCACGCAAACTGTGTCGTGCCCGCCACAGTTTGCCCGTGGGCGTTCTTGCGTCGTGACAGCGCCTCCCATAAGCAAAGCGCGTTGTTGGTCCAAGACGTATTCGAAAGGGGATTTCTATGCGAACGCTTGCCATAGCCATGGCACTCGCTTCGACGGTGATTGCATCACCGGCATTCGCCCGCGACGGTAGCCTGTACGTGGGTCTTGAAGGCGGCGGCATGCTGATTCAGGACCAGTATTTCCGGTCCACCGTGAATGGTGTCACGACCGATCAGGCTTTCAAGCTGAATCACAAGGTCGGCTATGATGTCGACGCAGTCGCCGGATACGACTTCGGCTTCGTCCGGGTCGAGGGTGAGGTTGGCTACAAGCGGGCGTCGCTCGATGGTATCCGCGCCCAGCCGACCTTCCTGCCGATCAACTCGACCTACACCATCGATGGTCGCACTTCGGCCTGGTCGGCCATGGGCAACGCCCTGATCGACTTCGGTAACGGTGAAGGCTGGAGCGGCTTTGTCGGTCCGGGTGTCGGTGTCGCTCGCGTCAAGAACCGCGTCGCCGTCGGCCTGGCCACGACGACCCAGTCGTTCAGCGGCAGCGACTCTGTCTTCGCCTATCAGGGTATCGCCGGCATCCGCCGCGCGCTGACCCCGAACGTCGATCTCGGCCTGAAGTATCGCTACTTCCGGACGGCCCGCTACAATCTGACGGGTGTCAACGGGAACAATGTCCCCATCGACCTGCGGACGAAGCTTGTCACGCACTCGCTCCTGCTGAGCCTGACGTACAACTTCTTCACGCCGCCGCCGCCCCCGCCGCCTCCGCCGCCGCCCCCGCCGCCTCCGCCCCCGCCGGTCCAGACCCAGACCTGCTATGACGGTTCGGTGATCCCGGTGACCGCGGTGTGCCCGACCCCGCCGCCGCCGCCGCCGCCGCCGCCGCCGCCGCCGGCACCCGAGCGCGGCTAAGCTTCGGACGAACAAAGGACCGGTCCCAGCCTCGCAGCTGGGACCGGTTTTTTGTTGCGTGTCGAAGATGGCGGCCTAAACTGGCCGCGCCGGATCGTTGCCAGGAGTAACGGGTGCTCAGCTCCCTTCTCGCGGTCGCAATGGCCGCCGATCTCGCGACAGCCCAGCCGCCCATCGACATGCTGTTCTTCGATTGGGGCCGGACCGAGCTCAGGCCGGAAACCTTGCCGCTGCTCGATGCGGTTGCGGCACGCTGGACAAGCGAGGGCGGACGCCTGGCGATCGACGGCTACTCGGATCGGTCGGGGTCAGCCGCGACCAACCGAAGGATCACCGTCAGGCGCTTGAGCGGAATCACCGCCGCCCTGGTCGCTCGCGGCGTTCCACGCACGTCGATCATACCGCGCCCGCATGGCGAGCAGGACGCGCCGGTGCCGACCGAGGACGGTGTCCGCGAGGTCCAGAACCGGCGGGTCGAGCTGCGCCTTACGCCGTAGCGCGCGCCCGGGCTCCGCTCTTCCGCTTGAGCGGCATGACCGCGGCTTCGACCGGCGGCTCGCTCTTCGCCAAGAGCGGCCGGAGGTAATGGCCGGTCGCGCTGCGAGGCTCGGCCGCGATCGCTTCGGGCGTGCCCGTGGCGACGATCTCCCCGCCCTTGACGCCGCCCTCCGGCCCGAGATCCAGCACCCAGTCCGCCGTCTTGATGACGTCGAGGTTGTGCTCGATCACCACCACGGTGTTGCCCTGCTCGACGAGCGCGTGGAGCACCTCGAGCAGCTTGCGGACGTCCTCGAAGTGAAGCCCCGTCGTCGGCTCGTCGAGGATGTAGAGGGTGTTGCCCGTCGCCCGGCGCGACAGCTCCTTCGCAAGCTTGACGCGCTGCGCCTCGCCGCCCGACAGCGTGGTCGCCTGCTGGCCGACCTTCACATAGCCCAGCCCCACTTCCACCAGCATCGCCATCTTGTCGCGGATCGACGGGACAGCCTTGAAGAACTCCGCGGCGTCCTCGACGGTCATGTCGAGGACGTCGGCGATCGACTGTCCCTTGAACTTCACCTCGAGCGTCTCGCGATTGTAGCGCTGGCCGTGGCAGACGTCGCAGGTGACATAGACGTCGGGGAGAAAGTGCATCTCGATCTTGAGAACGCCGTCGCCCTGGCAGGCTTCGCAGCGACCGCCCTTCACGTTGAACGAGAAGCGTCCGGACTTGTAGCCGCGCGCCTGTGCCTCGGGCAGCCCGGCGAACCAGTCACGAATGTTGGTGAAGGCGCCGGTGTAGGTGGCGGGGTTGGATCGGGGCGTGCGGCCGATCGGCGACTGGTCGATGTCGATCACCTTGTCGAGGTTCTCGAGCCCGGTGACCTTGTCGTGTTTGCCGGCGAGGATCCGGGCGCCGTTCAGCCCACGCGCGGCCGCCGCGTAGAGCGTGTCGATGGTGAAGCTCGACTTGCCCGAGCCGGACACGCCGGTGACGCAGGTGAAGGTGCCGAGCGGGATCGACGCGGTGACGTTGCGCAGATTGTTCTCGCGCGCGCCGTGCACGGTCAGCTTCTTGCCGCTGCCCTTGCGGCGCTTGGCCGGGAGCGGGACCGAGCGGCGGCCGGTGAGGTAATCGGCGGTGACGCTGCCCTCGCAGCCCAGCAGCTGCGGCAGCGTTCCCGAGAAGACCACGTCGCCACCGTGAACACCGGCGCCCGGACCCATGTCGATGATGTGGTCGGCCGTCCGGATCGCATCCTCGTCATGCTCGACCACCAGCACGGTGTTGCCGAGGCTCTTCAGCCGCTTCAGCGTTTCAAGTAGCCGGTCGTTGTCCTTCTGGTGGAGCCCGATCGACGGCTCGTCGAGAACATAGAGCACTCCGGACAGTCCCGACCCGATCTGCGAAGCCAGCCGGATACGCTGGCTCTCACCGCCCGACAGCGTGCCGCTGGTTCGGTTCAGGTTGAGATAGTCCAGCCCGACATTGTCGAGGAAGCCGAGCCGCTCGTTGATCTCCTTGAGGATCGCCTTGGCGATCTCGCGCTGCGTGGGCGTGAGCTTTTCTTCCAGCGTGGTGAACCAGGCAAGCGCATCGGCGACCGAGCGCTGCGCTGCGCCGGAAATGTGCTCCCCCGCGATCTTCACCGACAATGCTTCCGGCTTGAGCCGGGCGCCCTGGCAGACCTCGCATGGCCGGCTGGCCTGATAGCGGCTGAGCTCCTCCCGCATCCACGCGCTCTCGGTCGAACTCATCCGCCGCTGGAGGTTGCCGAGCACGCCCTCGAACGGCTTCTTGACCTCGTAGCTCTTGCGCCCGTCGACGAAGCGGAGCGGAACCGCCTTGCCGCCGGTGCCGCGAAGCACCACCCGCTGCGCTTCCTCCGGCAGCTCGCCCCACGCCGTGTCGAGCGAGAAGCCGAAGGCGCGCGCCAGGCTGGAAAGCACCTGCATGTAGTAGGGCGAGGGTGGCTGCGACTTGGCCCAGGGCACGACCGCACCCTTGGCGAGGCTGAGCGCGTGATTGGGAACGACGAGGTCCTCGTCGAACTCCATCTTCTCGCCCAGCCCGTCGCACCCCGGGCAGGCGCCCTGCGGGGCATTGAAGCTGAACAGTCGCGGCTCGATTTCGGCGATGGTGAAGCCGGATACCGGGCAGGCGAACTTCTCCGAAAAGACGATCCGCCCGACAGGAGCGTTGTCGGCCAGCGCCGCGCGCTCGTGCGCCGCCTGCAGCGTGGCGGCAACCCCGGTCCGTCGCGATCCGCTCTCCGTGTCGCCGCCTTCGACCGCCCCGCTGTTCGGTCCTTCGGCAAGGCCCACCTCGTCGGACACTTTGGGTGCCGGGTCGGCCAGGTCGAGATAGGCGAGGCCCTCCGCCAGCTTGAGCGCGGTCTCGAAACTGTCGGCGAGACGGCTCTCCACCCCCTCGCGAACGACGATCCGGTCGACCACCACCTCGATGTCGTGCTTGTACTTCTTGTCGAGCGAGGGCGCCTCGTCGATCTCGTAGAAGCTGCCGTCGATGCGGACCCGGGTGAAGCCCGCCTTCTGCCATTCGGCGAGCTCCTTGCGGTACTCGCCCTTGCGGCCCCGCACGACCGGCGCGAGCAGATAGTGGCGGCTTCCTTCCGGCAGCCCCATGGTCCGGTCGACCATCTGGCTGACGGTCTGCGCGGAGATCGGCTCGCCGGTCGCGGGCGAGTAGGGGATTCCGACCCGCGCCCACAGCAGGCGCATATAGTCGTAGATCTCGGTCACGGTCGCGACCGTCGAGCGGGGGTTCCGGCTGGTGGTCTTCTGCTCGATCGAGATGGCCGGCGAGAGGCCGTCGATATGCTCGACGTCCGGCTTCTGCATCATCTCGAGGAACTGGCGCGCATAGGCGCTCAGCGATTCGACGTAGCGGCGCTGCCCTTCGGCGTAGATGGTGTCGAAGGCGAGGCTCGACTTGCCCGACCCGGACAGGCCGGTGATCACCGTCAGGCTCTCGCGCGGGATGTCGACCGACACGCCCTTCAGATTATGCTCACGGGCTCCACGAACAGAGATATGGGTCAGCATCGGCGCTACTTCGTTCCAATTTTGTTCTTGTTGCTAGAAGAGCCGTGCCCCGGGGTCAACGGCAGCCCGCGAACCATATGGGAAGCCGGCCGCTCGGTTCAAACAAGCGGTTGAGATGCAATGGCTTCATAATGGGCTCCGTGACGCGAAAGACGGCTCTCGAACAGGGTGAACTCTGCCACCTCGAAGGGATCGGAAGGGAGGCCGCGCCATTGCTCGAGCAGCGCCGGAACGGAGCCCGGGCGGCGGCCGTTCCAACGGGCCAGCGTGAGATGGGGATGGAAGGCGCGATGCTCGGGCTCCAGCCCCGCCTGCGAGCAGGCCCGGTCGATCTTGGCGGCGAGCTGCGCCACCGCCTCTCGTGGCTGAACCGCGGCCCACAGCGCGCCACCGCCGCGCCGATCGAAGGTCCCGACGCCCGCTAGCCGGAGCGCGAAGGCGGGGCTGCGCACCGTTGCGAGTGCCGCGGCTAGATCCTCGGCAAGAGGACGCTCCACCTCCCCGATGAACCGCAGCGTGAGATGGAGATTGTCCTCGCCCACCCAGCGCAATCCCTCGCTCTCCTCGGCGATGTCGAGCAAGTGGTCGCGGACCGGCTCCGGGGGCACGAGAGCGACGAACAGGCGGTGCATGTCGCGAGCTTAACCCGGCGGACAGCGCAACGCTCCCGCCCTCTCTTGAAGCACAGAGGTGATTGGACGATATAAGAGCGGTTTCGGGGCCGCTCTTCGGCTCCGGTCAAGGAGTGTGCAATGCCGAACTGGTCTGACCCGCGCAATGCCGGTGTGAACGCCGCCACCGTCGGCGTGCCGCGCGCCGCCCGCGACGCGGGCCTGCGGTCCTACATGCTGTCCGTCTACAACTACATGGCCTCGGGCGTGCTGCTGACCGGCATTGTCGCGCTGCTGTTCGTGCAGAGCGGCATGGTCAACTCGCTGTTCAATCCCGCGACCGGCGGTCCCTCGCTGCTCTACTGGGTCGCGCTGTTCGCGCCGCTCGGCGTCGTGATGTGGCTGCAGATCGGGATCAACCGCATCTCGTCCGGCACGGCGCAGGGCCTGTTCTGGGCCTATGCCGGCCTGCTCGGCGTGTCGCTGTCGACCCTGTTCCTGGTCTACACCGGGACCTCGATCGCGCAGACCTTCTTCGCCACCGCCGCCGCCTTCCTCGGCCTCAGCCTGTTCGGCTACACGACCAAGAAGGACCTGTCGGGCTTCGGCACCTTCCTGATCATGGGCGTCGTCGGCCTGTTCGTCGCGATGCTGCTCAACATGTTCCTGAAGTCGCCGGCGCTCAACCTGGCGATCAGCGCCATCGGCGTGCTGCTCTTCGCGGGCCTCACTGCCTATGACACGCAGCGGATCAAGAGCACCTACTTCGCCGTCGCTGGCCAGGGCGCGGCGATGACGAAGAGCGCGGTGATCGGCGCGCTTCAGCTCTACCTCGACTTCATCAACATGTTCCTGTTCCTCCTTCGCTTCATGGGCGACCGCCGCTAGGCGCCGTCCATCGCTTGAAAGGGACAGAGGCTCGGCGGAGAAATCCGCCGGGCCTTCCTTTTGTCAGCCTTGCTGGAGTCCTGTCAGGCTCAATCGTTCGGCAGGGTGATCCTTGCCTCGAGCCGGTCGTCGATCCAGGTCATCTCGCACCGACCTCCCCTGGCCTGAAGAGCACGCTCGATCAGCCGCAAGCCCTTTCCGCTTCCCGGAGGAGCAACGGCGGAACGGTCGCTTGCCGCGCGCTCCGACCAGATCAGGACCAGTTCGCTCCCCGTCAGCGTTGCGCTGAGCGTCACCGAACCGCCCCGCCCGAAAGCGCCATATTTGCTGCTGTTTGTCCCCAGTTCGCCCAGGGCAAGCGCCAGGGCCCGGACGCTATCTTCGGTCAGCAAGCAGTCGGGCATGGTGGCGATCGTGAAGTCGCATCCGGGGGGAGCAAAGGGCCGCGTCAGCCGCTCCACCAGCGTCCTCAGTGGGACGGGCCCGTCGCGCCCGGGATCGAGAAGCATCTGTTGCGCCGCGCCGAGCCGCTGGAGCCGCTCGAGCGTTTCGCGCGCAAACGCCTCGCGCTCGTCCGAACCCCGCGCGGTGGCGGTCACCAGCGCGCCGATCAGCGTGTAAGCATTCTGGAGCCGGTGCCGTATCTCCTCCACCGCGGCGTCGCGGATCTCGTGCGCCCGGACGCGCTCGGTGATGTTGCGGGAAACGGAGATGATCCCGCGCAAGTCGCCGTTGCCGTCACGGAGCGGCGAGGCGGAGACCTCCCACCATCTCGGCGCACCTTTGGCGGTCGGGCAATAAGCCTCGAAGCGATGGTTCTCACCGCGCCGGACCCGCTCGACCGCATCCTTGACCAACGACTGGGACTCTGGCGGCCACAGCTCCCACCACGGTAGCCCGGCGACGCTGTTGAAATCATCGATGTGCATCGCGCAACGGCCGTTGCGGTTCATGAAGTCGAGCGTTCCGGTAGGGCCGATGACCTTGATGCAGTCGCTGCTCTGGTCGAGCACCGCCGACAGCATCTCCAGCGACCAGTCGCCGCTGCCGAGCGGGAGGGCGGAAAGGCCCTCCGCCTCGTCGTTCCGAGAAGTGCCTTGGTCAAGCATCGGGCCGGCATAGGTGCAAGCGGTATCGATCTGCAATGGGTCTACTTGCGCCCGAGGCCGGTTCCGTCAGGCCAGGTGCCGCTTCAGGAAGGCGAGGGTGCGCCCCCAGGCGAGGTCGGCCGCCGGCTTGTTGTAGCGGTCCGCTGAGGTGTCGTTGTTGAAGGCGTGGTTGACCCCCGGGTAGGTGTAGCTCTCGACCGGCTTGTGCGCGGCCTGGAGCGCGGCGACCCACGGCTTGCCCGTCGCGTCAACCCGCTCGTCCAGCCCGGCATAGTGGAGCAGCAGCGGCGCCTCGACCCTGGCCGCCTCGGCCGGTGCGGGGGCGGGGCCGTAATAGGCCACTCCGGCCGCCAGGTGCTGGCCGGCATTCACCGCCAGCCGGTCGACGAAGCCGCCGCCCCAGCAGAAACCGACCGCGCCGACCTTGCCGTTCCCGCCAGGCCGCTTCTGCAGTTGGGTGACGATCGCCACCGCATCGCGGGTCGCGGACGCCATGTCGAGCTTGCCGATCAGGTCGCGCGCCTGATCCTCGTTGGCAGGGGTACCGCCCGACGGGGTGAGGAAGTCGGGCGCGACGACATGGAAGCCGGCGAGCGCGAGGCGGCGCGCGACATCGCGGATATGATCGTTGAGCCCGCGGTTCTCGTGGATCACCATCACCGTCCCGCGCGCCCCGCGGACCGGCTCGGCGACATAGGTCGTGTAGGCCGGAAGCCCGCCCGGGAGGGAAAGCTTCATCGTCGCGGTGCGCAGCCGCTTGTCGGCCGGGTCGCTGAGCGGCTTGGCCTGAGCGCTCGCGGCGATGCTGCCGACCAGCAGGTTGGCCGCCGCCGCGCTCCCGGTCAGGCGAACCATCTGCGCCATGAAGTCCCGCCGCTCGAGCCCTTCGTGGGTGAAGCGATCATAGAGGCGGATCGCCTGCTGGCGGATGTCGTCGTTCATCGTCTCGCTCCCTTCAGCCTGTCGG
This sequence comes from Sphingomonas ginkgonis, assembly GCF_003970925.1. Taxonomy (NCBI): domain Bacteria; kingdom Pseudomonadati; phylum Pseudomonadota; class Alphaproteobacteria; order Sphingomonadales; family Sphingomonadaceae; genus Sphingomonas; species Sphingomonas ginkgonis. The sequence continues at coordinate 2,934,617 of NZ_RWJF01000001.1, read as the reverse complement.
GGCGAGCTCGTGCCCTGCCTGCTCGTCGAGCGCCACGGCCCGGCGGTAGGCTTCACGATCGGTCACCCGAGCGATATAATCCGTGAACACCGGCGTCGGCTCCAGCAGCTTGAAACGGAGCATGAAGTTGACCATCGCCCCGACGAACAGGTCGGCGGCGGTGAAGCGGTTTTCGCTGATATAGTCGCGGCCGGTCAGCAGCTTCTCCAGCACGCCGGTCGCGAGGTCGAAGTTGCCGTAGCCGAACATGCGCTGGAGCTGCTCGCTCGGCGCCCAACCCGCGGCCTTGTTACTGAACGCAGCCTCGATCGGCCCCGAAGCGAAGAAGATGTAGCGGTAATAGGCGGCGCGGTTCTCGGGCGCCGGCGCGAGGTTCGCCGCCGGGAAGGCGTCGGCGAGGTAGCAGCAGATCGCCGCCACTTCCGTCACCACCTTGTCGCCGTGGCGGATCGCCGGGATCTTGCCCATCGGATTGACCGACAGGTACGGCTCCGCCTTCAGCGATGTCGCATAGTCGAGATATTGAACGTCGTAGGGCGCGCCGACCTCTTCGAGCATCCACCGCACGGTCTGCCCGCGCGACTGCGGATTGGTGTAGAAGATGAGCTCGGCCATGATCGTCTCCCCTTGTGACGATCCATCTGTCCGCCTGTCCGTGCCCGAAGGCAAGCCGGGTCGCCGGGGCAGGTGCCCGCGACCACCCGCTGCTTCCTAGCCGCGCTCGCCGCGGGTCGGCGCAGGCGCGGAAGCCGGCATCGCAGACGGCGCCGGCACCGCATTTCCGCCTTGGCCACGCGCCGCCGCGCTGCGGTCGCGGGCGGCGCGGAACTCGCTGTCGGCGCTCCAGTTCGGCCACTCGGTCGAATTGGCGAGCCGAAGCCCGACCCGGTGCAGCAGCGTCGCGTCGGCGACCATCCCGCTGAAGTCCCAGCTGGGCGAGAACTCGTCCGCCGGCTGGTGGTAGCGCAGGGTCGTATATTCCTTCGCCAGCGCTTCGCCCCGCGCCGTCCCGCCGTTCACCAGGTCGAGTCCGGAGCGGAAGGAGATTGCCGGGATGCCGACCTTCGCCATCGAGAAATGGTCCGAGCGGTAGAAGCCGCCGCTTTCCGGGTGCGGGTCGGGGGTGAAGCGGCGGTTCAGCCGTGCGCCTTCCGCCACCAGGTCGTCGAGCAGCCCGAGCTTGGCGGTGCCCGAGATGGAGAAGTCACGCGCCGGCCCGTTCACCCCCATCGAGTCGGTGTTGATCACGCCAACCGTCTTGGCGGGGTCGTAGAGCGGGTGCTGGGCGTAATATTCGGAGCCGAGCAGTCCCTTCTCCTCGGCGGTGACGGCGAGGAAGACGAGGCTGCGGTCGGGCCGCGGTTCGCGCGCGAAGGCACGGGCCTGCTCGATCAGCTGGCTGATCCCGGTCGCGTTGTCGACTGCGCCATTGTAGATCCGGTCGCCGCGCGCATCCGGCAGGCCGATGCCGAGATGGTCCCAGTGTCCCGAATAGATCACCGTCTCGTCCGGCCGGCGCTTGCCGGGCAGCAGCCCGACGGCGTTCTGCGAGGCGATCACCTTGGCGGTCGCATCGGCGCTGACGGTCGCGGCCGCCTTGAGGTCGACCGGCTGAAAGCTGCGCAGCTTCGCCGTCGCCTTGAGCTGGTCGAAGTTCAGCCCGGCGTCGGCGAAGATGCGGCGCGCGGTGTCGAGCTGGATCCAGCTCTCGAACGGCGTGTGGCTCGCCGCCGGATTGTCGCGGACGATGTCGAACATCGTGTTGGTGTTCGAATTCTTGACCGTGTTCCAGCCATAGCTTGCGGGCGCCGTTTCGTGGACGATCATCACCCCGGCCGCGCCGCGCCGGGCGGCTTCCTCATATTTGTAGGTCCAGCGGCCGTAGTAGGTCATCGCCTTGCCGCCGAACTGTCCGTCGCCGCCCTCGAAGTCGGGGTCGTTGACCAGCACGACGAGGATCTTGCCGCGGACGTTCTGGCCCTTGAAGTCGTCCCACTGCCGCTCGGGCGCGGAGACTCCGTAGCCGACGAAGACGAGCGGCGCGTTGGCGAGGCGGATCTGCTGCTGCCCGTTCATCGGCGAGCGCACCGCGATGTCGGTTCCCTGCGCCAGCGCCAGCGAGCCCCGCGCCGCCCGCACCGTCACCGTCGGCGTGCCGGTCAGGTCGGACTGGAGCAGCGGGACCTTCTGGACCCAGCCGCGCTGCCCGTTCACCGGGTCGCCACCCGGCTGGAGTCCCGCGGCGCGGAACTGCTCGACGATATAGTTGACGGTCTTGGTTTCGGCCGGTGTCGCGACGCCGCGACCCTCGAAGGCATCGGAGCCGAGCGTCTGCACGTGCCGGGACAGGCGCGCCGGGTCGAACAGGCCGGCGGTCTGGGCCGACGCGGCGGAGAGCGGGAGGAGCAGGGCGGAGGCGAGGAGCAGGGACTTGTTCACGGGTCGTGACGGCCTTCATGCAGCGACTGGAGGCGTATCCCTACCGCTCTCACACTCCTGACGGAAGCGCCTGATCCTCCGCGCTATTTCGCCGCCGTCCGAGTCGCCGCCGAGCCGTTCCGATAGCGGTCGAACCAGGCGATGATCGCGCTTGCCTTGGCCGCCGCCTGACTGGGCCGCGCCGCGATCCCGCCATGGCTCGCGCCCGGCACCTTGATGAAGGCCGTCGGCACGCCGCGCAGCTGCAGCGCTTCGTAATATTGTTCGGCCTCGCTGTCGGGGGTGCGATAATCCTCGCTTCCGACCACCACCGCGGTCGGTGTCTTCACATTCCCGACCAGGCTCAGCGGCGAGCGCGCCCAATAGCCCTGCGGATCCTCCCACGGCTTCTTGGCGAACCAGTAGGGCGAGTAGAAGTTTGCCCCGTCCGAGGTCAGCGCGAAGCTCGACCAGTTGATCACCGGCTTCTGGGTCACCGCCGCCTTGAAGCGATCGGTCTTGCCGACGATCCACGCGGTCAGCACGCCGCCGCCCGACCCGCCGGTCACGAACAGATTGTCGGGGTCGACGTTGCCGCCCGCGATCGCCGCGTCGACCGCGCTCATCAGGTCGTCATAGTCGTGGCCGGGATAGGCCTTGTCGATGAGGTTGGCGAAATCCTCCCCGTAGGAGGTTGAGCCGCGCGGGTTGGTGTAGAGCACCGCGTAGCCGGCCGCCGCGTAGAGCTGGTCGTCGGTCGAGAAGCTCGGCCCATAGGCGCTGAACGGCCCGCCGTGGATCTCCAGGATCATCGGGTAGCGCCGCCCCGGCTGGGCGTCGGGCGGCATCACCAGCCAGGCGTCGATCGGCCGCCGGTCGAAGCTGGAGGAAACCGGCAGCTTGGTCACCGCGCCGAGCTGCTTCAACCCGAGCGAGCTCGAGTTAAGGCTGGTCAGCCGCCGTACCGCGCCGTCGCCGCGGGCAAGCCCGAGGTCGGACGGGTGGAGCGGGTCGCCTACGGTCACCGCCACCGCGCCGCCCCGCGACACGCTGAACTCGCCGCCCGAGTAGGGCCGGTCGAGCCCACCGCCGGTCAGCCCGGTGGCGACCGTCTGCATTCGCCCGTCCAGCCCGACCCGCGCCACGCGCTTGCTGCCATGGTCGTCGTAGCTGACGTAAAGGCTGCGCCCGTCGGCCGCCCAGCGCGGGTTCTCGACCGAGCGGTCGAGGCTTCCGGTCAGCAGCTGCTTGCCCGACCCGTCGAGGTTCATCACCGACAGCCGCGCATTCTGGTAGCCGAGCTGGCGGTCGTCGAAGCCGATCCACGCCACCTTGCGCCCGTCCGGCGAGACCACCGGCGCGGTATCGGGCCCGCGCCGGTCGGTCAGCGCGGCCGGCGCGCCGCCGTCGATCGAGATGCGGTAGATCTCGCTCTCGAGCGGCTGGTGCGCCCAGTCCTTTCCGAGGTTGGCGGCAAAGACAATCGAGCGACCGTCGGCGGTCCAGCTCACCGGCCCGCCCGCGTCGGTCGCGCCATAGGTCAGCTGGCGCGGCGCCCCGCCGTCCGCCGGCACCCAGAACAGCTGCGAATAGCCGGCCTTCAGATAGCCTTCGTCATCGGTGCGATAGGTGACCGCGGTGATCACCTGCAGCGGGTCGGCCCATCTCGCCCCCTCGGGCTTGGCCGGCGCGCTGCCGAGCTTCGGCCCGTCGTCGGGCACGAACATGGTGTAGGCGATGCGCTTCCCGTCAGGCGACCAGGCCAGCGCGCCGGGCGAGTTGGGGAGGCCGGTGATCCGCGCGTCGGCACTGCTCGCCACCCAGCGGACGAACATCTGCGCGCCGCCGTCGCTCGGCGCGACATAGGCGATACGGGTGCCGTCGGGCGACCAGCGCGGGCTCGCCCCGGCGCTCATCGGCCGCTGCTGGCCGGACGCGGTGTCGACCAGCCAGATGGTCGAGCGGGTCCGGTCGGTCATGATGTCGTTGGAGCGGCGGACATAGGCGATCGTCCGCCCGTCCGGGCTGATCTGCGGGTCGCTTGCCCACTCCAGCCCGAACAGGTCCGCCCCGGTCAGGTAGCGGGACGGTCCGCTCGCCGGCTCCGCCTGGAGCGGGGCAGCGGCGAGGATGACGGTCGACAGAAGGACGCGGGCGATGGCTCTCACGGAAAAACGGCTCCCCTGAAACAGAGGAGCCGTTGTTTCCCGGACGGTCGAGGCGGCGCAAGCCCGCTTCGACGAGCGACCTATTCCGCCGCCGGGGCCTCGCCGTCGGCCTTCTTGCGCACCGCCTTGCCCTTGGGCTTGGTCGCCTTGGGCGGGGCGGGGACGATCTCGAAGACCGGCTGGTTCTCCTTGATCCGCACCTTGACCTCGCCGCCGTTGACCAGCTTGCCGAACAGCAGTTCCTCGGCCAGCGGCTGCTTGATCTTCTCTTGGACGAGCCGGCCCATCGGCCGAGCGCCGTAGAGCTTGTCGTAGCCGCGGGCGGTCAGCCACTCGCGCGCCTCGTCGTCGAGATCGATGTGCACCCCGCGGTCCGCGAGCTGAAGCTCGAGCTGCAGGATGAACTTGTCGACCACCCGCGCGACCACCGCCGGAGGCAGGTAGCCGAACGGCACCACCGCATCGAGCCGGTTGCGGAACTCCGGCGTGAACATCTTGCGGATGGCGTCCTCTTGGACGTCCTCCCGGCTCATCGCGCCAAACCCGATGCTCTCCCGCGCCATGTCGGACGCGCCGGCATTGGTGGTCATGATCAGGATCGTGTTGCGGAAGTCCACGGTCTTGCCGTGATGGTCGGTGAGCTTCCCGTTGTCCATCACCTGCAGCAGGATGTTGAACAGATCGGGATGCGCCTTCTCGATCTCGTCGAGCAGGAGCACGCTGTGCGGCTGCTGGTCGACCGCGTCGGTCAGCAGGCCGCCCTGGTCGTAGCCGACATAGCCCGGAGGCGCGCCGATCAGCCGGCTGACCGAATGGCGCTCCATATATTCCGACATGTCGAAGCGCTGCAGCGGGATGCCCATGACGCTCGCTAGCTGGCGGGCCACCTCGGTCTTGCCGACGCCAGTCGGGCCCGAGAAGAGGTAGTTGCCGATCGGCTTGTCGGGATCGCGCAGGCCAGCCCGGCTGAGCTTGATGGCCGAGGCCAGCTTCTCGATCGCGAGGTCCTGCCCGAAGACGACGCGCTTCAGGTCGGACTCGAGATGCTCGAGCACCTTCTTGTCGTCGCTGCTGACGCTCTTCGGCGGGATCCGCGCCATGGTCGCGACCACGGCCTCGACCTCCTTGGTCGTGATCACCTTCTTTCGCTTGTTCGGCGGCACCAGCATCTGCATCGCGCCGACCTCGTCGATCACGTCGATCGCCTTGTCCGGTAGCTTGCGGTCATGGATGTAGCGCGCGCTCAGCTCCACCGCCGACTTGATCGCGTCGGGGGTGTAGCGGACCGAGTGGTGCTGCTCGAACGAGGAGCGCAGCCCCGAGATGATCTTGATCGTGTCCTCGATCGTCGGCTCGTTGACGTCGATCTTCTGGAAGCGCCGGAGCAGCGCCCGGTCCTTCTCGAAGTGGTTGCGGAACTCCTTGTAGGTGGTCGACCCGACGCAGCGGATCGCCCCGCTCGACAGCGCAGGCTTCAGGAGGTTGGACGCGTCCATCGCCCCGCCGCTGGTCGCGCCGGCGCCGATCACCGTGTGGATCTCGTCGATGAAGAGGATCGCGTGCGGCATCTTCTCCAGCTCGGAGACGACGCTCTTCAGCCGCTCCTCGAAGTCGCCGCGGTAGCGGGTGCCGGCCAGCAGCGCGCCCATGTCGAGCGCGTAAATGACCGCTTCCTTGAGCACTTCGGGCACGTCGCCCTCGATGATCTTGCGCGCGAGCCCTTCGGCGATCGCCGTCTTGCCGACGCCCGGATCGCCCACGTAGAGCGGGTTGTTCTTGGACCGGCGGCAGAGAATCTGGATGGTCCGGTCGACCTCGGCCATCCGCCCGATCAGCGGGTCGACCTTGCCGGCCTTGGCCTTCTCGTTGAGGTCGACGGTGAACTGCTTGAGCGCGCTCTCCTTCGACTTGTCGCTGCTCGACGCCTTCTCGGCCTTCTCCTCGCTGGCACCCTCGGCCCGCGCTTCGGTCGGGGTCTCGCCCTTGCCGACGCCGTGGCTGATGTAGGTCACCGCATCCAGCCGGCTCATGTCCTGCTGCTGGAGGAAGTAGACGGCATAGCTCTCGCGCTCGGAGAAGAGCGCGACCAGCACGTTGGCGCCGGTCACCTCGTCCCGGCCCGAGGACTGGACGTGGAGGATGGCGCGCTGGACCACGCGCTGGAAGCCGCTCGTCGGGGTCGGGTCGGTGCCGCTGTCGGCGACCAGCGCGCCGAGCTCGCCGTCGAGGTACTGCTTGACGGTCGCCTTTAGCTCGTCGCGGTTGACCCCGCAGGCGGTCATCACCTTGGCCGCGTGGGCATCGTCGATGAGCGCCATTAGCAGGTGTTCGAGGGTGGCATATTCATGTCGCCGCCGGCCTGCCTCGCTCAGGGCATTGTGCAGCGTCTGTTCTAGTTCGCGAGCGAAACTGGGCATTGCTTACTCCTCGTCCGCGGCGGGGAACGCCCGCGGAACTTACAATGAATGTTGTAGGGGTCCGGCTCCCGCGCAAGGCTGGAGCGGTCAATAATTCGCGGCGAACTATCGCTTGGAGAACAGCGCATCGGCGTTGGCGCGATACGTCGCCGCCTTGTTCCGGTGAGCCTCCACCCGGGCGATCTCGGCCTGCAGCGCGGCGACCCGCGCGTCCAGCTCGTCGAGCGAGAGCGGGTCTAGATCCTGCCGCGCCAGTGCCGCCAGCGGCTCCTCCGGTTTCCCCGGGAACAGATCGTCGAGGTCCATGTCCGACAACGTTGACCCTCGCCCCGCTGCTGTCAATAAGCGCGGCCGTGAACGGACCGACTCCTGCGACGATGGTCGCTATCGATCCCGCCGGGCCCGGCGGACCTGACGTCCTCGTTGCCGTCGAGCGGCCGGTTCCCACCCCAGGGCCTGGCGAATTGCTGGTCCGCGTCGCCGCCGCGGGGGTCAATCGCCCCGACGTGCTGCAGCGCCAGGGCGCCTACCCGCCGCCGGCCGGTGCGCCGTCGATCCCCGGGCTGGAGATTGCCGGCAGCGTCGTCTCCTGCGGCGCGGGCGTCACCATGCTCCCCGGCACCAAGGTCTGCGCCCTGGTCGGCGGTGGCGGCTACGCGCAATATTGCGTCGCTCCGGCGGGAACCTGCCTGCCGGTACCGTCCGGCCTCAGCCTCGAGGAAGCCGCGGCGCTGCCCGAGACGCTGTTCACCGTGTGGAGCAACGTCTTCGAGCGCGCCTACGCAAGCGAGGGCGAGACCATCCTCGTCCACGGCGGCACCAGCGGGATCGGCACCACAGCCATCCTCCTCGGCAAGCTGTTCGGGCTGCGCGTCATCGTCACCTGCGGCGGGGCGGAGAAGTGCCGCCGCGCCGAGGAGATCGGGGCCGACCACGCGATCGACTACAAGGCCACCGACTTCGTTTCCGAGGTCAAGCAGCTCACCGAGGGGCGGGGGGTCGAGATCGTCCTCGACATGGTCGGCGGCGACTATCTCCCCCGCAACATGCAATGCATGGCCGACGATGGCCGGCACGTCTCGATCGCCGTCCAGCGCGGCCCGCGGGCGGAGGTCCCGATCGTCGAACTGATGCGCCGGCGCCTGACCCTGACCGGCTCGACCCTTCGACCGCGCTCGCTCGAGTTCAAGTCGATGGTCGCGGAGGAGATCCGCCAGACCGTCTGGCCGCTGGTCACCGAGGGGCGGCTGAAGCCGGTGATGGACCGCAGCTTTCCCCTCGCCGAGGCGGCGGCCGCCCATGCCCGGATGGAAGCGGGCGATCATGTCGGCAAGATCGTCCTGATCGCCTAGCGGGCGAGCCGCGAGTCCCAGTTCCAGCGGCGCGCCTCGACCAGCCGGAGCCCGCGGGCGTCCGGGTGCGCCGGGTTGATCAGCCAGTTGAAGCTGCGCGGCGCAACCGCCGCCGGGACCTTGGCGAGCAGCGTGCCCGCTTCCTCCAGCCAGGCGCTGCCCCAGCGCTGACTCTCGGAATCGTCGGGCAGCTCGCCGCTCCATTCGGTCTGGCCGGCACCCTCCGGCACCTCGATCTCGAGCAGCTGGAAGCGGGTCGGCAGTCCGCCCGTCTCGAACCGGACCAGTGCCTCCAGCAGGGCCAGCGCCGGGGCCTCGGCGGTATAGATGACTGGCCGCCCGCGCCGGTGCCAGCGACCCGCGCTCAGCAACCCGCCGGCGCCGTCGAGCGCCGTGAACTCGCTGATCCGCCAGACGATCACGCGCTCAGGCGAAGAAACCGTGCTTGAGCCGCAGCAGCTGGTCTTCGACCACGCGGCCGCCCGCCTCCGTCTTCAGCAGGTCGAACGCCGCCGCCTCGTCGAACGCGCGCTTGGGGGCGGACAGCCAGCCGACCGCCGAGGCGCGGTCGTCGAAGATCGATTCGGCGAGGTCGAGGACCCGCATCAGCCGCGCCAGCCGGTCGCTTTCCTCGGCGGTCAGCCGCTCGTTCGACTGGAGCCGACGCTCCAGCGTCCGGCGGGGCGCGATCATCCGCGACAGTTCGGCGGGCCCGAGCTCGTAGGTACGCATGAGGACGCGCAGCATCTTCACCGGCAGTCCCTGCTCGATCGCTCGGGCGCGGGCCGGCGTGGCTGCCTGGGGCAGGTCCTCCAGCGAGAGACTCGTTGCCATTTGTCGTATCTAGCACCGCCAAATGCCAAATTCAACGCAAAAAAGAGGCCACCCTCGAGTTCGAGGGTGGCCAAGGTCAGGGAGGAACGCACCCGTGGGCACGTTACCGGCACATCGCGAAGGGGGGGACGCGATCACCGGTGCTGGAATGAGATGGGGAGCCTCGCGAAGACTTCAAGGTCTTTTTTCGCGAGGCTCCAACGGCCTCAGAATTGCGACTGGAACTGCCCCGCTGGCGCCGGGGTGGGGGCGGGGCCAGTCCCCTGCTGGACCTGGCGCGCGAACACCTCGCGGATCTGGGCCAGGCTGAACAGGTGGGCGAAGATCAGCGCCAGGCTGCCGCTCTGGTTCATCTTGCGCAGCTCGTCGCCGCGAAGCTCGCGCAGCTTCTCCTCGTCGACCATCTGGAAGCCGCGATAGATGAACGGCTGGTCGGAGCCCTCCGGCTGGATCGCCACCTCGCCGTCCATCAGCAGCCCCGACTTGCGCAGCTCGTCCATGAACAGCTGGGTGCGCTGGCCGGCCGCCTCGAACTGCTCGCAGAACTGCAGGATCGCCTGCGTCGCGTTGCTCGGCGCGCCATTGTCGAACAGCGCCTCGCCGTCCTCGAAGTCGCCGACCGCGCCCGACGACGGGTCGAAGCAGAGCGACAGCTCGTCGCTGTCCGGCCGCAGGCGGGCCAGCATGAAGGGATAGCGGCGGATGTAGGCCGGCAGGTAGATGCTGGCGCTGGGATCGCGCAGGCGACCCTGCTGGTCGAGGAACGTGTTGATCCCCTCGTTCAGCCCCATCAGCGCCAGCGGCACCGGATCGTCGCCGGCCGAGAAGATGATCGGGTAGAAGCGCTGGACCAGCGCGAACTCGTCGGTGGTCACCGGGATCGCGTGCGCCTGGCCGATCTGCGGGGCAGAGTCGATCGTGCGGACATGCGCCTTGCCGTGGACCTCGGTGTTGAGCGGCTCGAGCTCTTGGTAGAACAGGGGCAGGCCGGGATTGGGCGCAGTCGCCATGAACATCGTCTCCTGGGACGGCGCTCGAGCGTGCCCGTGGGCGGCAGCGAGCAGCCGGAATCTTGCGAACGCGCGCCTCTATTCGCTGGCAGGCGCGAGTGCAAGCGTGCCCAGTTCATGGGGAGTTCAACGGACGGTCAGGATAGGGCATCATCGATCTCGTGCTGGCGGCGAAACCTTCTTGAGCTTTTCCTCTTTTCTTCACGCGCTCGCGATGCTGGTCGGCATTGGCGGCGCCGAGCCGCAGGCGGTGGCCGTCACTCGGATCATCGAGCACGACGAGATCACGCTCAGGATCCCGGTGCAGCCGCGGCCGATGGGGCCCCTGGTCCAGTTCGTCGAACGGCCCGGCCCCCGCTGCATTCAGCCCAACGATATCGTCGGGGCCGCGCTCGGGGGTGCCAACAGCGTCGACTTCCTCCTTCGCGGGCGGCGGCGGATGCGCGCCGAGGTCGACGAGGATTGCGACGGGCTCGATTTCTACGGCGGCTTCTATGTCCAGCCGGAGGGCGGCCGCATCTGCGCCGGGGTGGACGAGATCCGCAGCCGCATGGGCGGATCCTGCCGGATCGAGGCGTTCCACCAGATCGTCCCCCGCCTCGTCCGCTAGGGGATCCCGTTTCTTGACTTTTGCGGGCGCGCGCGGCAGGGCCGGAACCCGGCCGCGGAGCACCGGTGCCCGCGCCTTTTTTCCGGATTTTTCATGAGCTTTGCCGATCTCGGCCTTTCCGACGAGTTGCTTCGCGCCGTTACTGACAGCGGCTACAACGATCCCACGCCGATTCAGCGGGCGGCGATCCCCTCGGTCCTGATGGGGAAGGACCTGGTCGGCATCGCCCAGACCGGGACCGGCAAGACCGCCGCCTTCGTGCTGCCGATGATCGACATCCTCGGCCATGGGCGCAGCCGCGCCCGGATGCCGCGCTCATTGATTCTCGAGCCGACCCGCGAGCTCGCCGCGCAGGTGGCCGAAAATTTCGAGAAATACGGCAAATACCACAAGCTCTCCATGGCCCTGCTGATCGGCGGCGTGCAGATGGGTGACCAGGTCAAGGCGCTGGAGAAGGGCGTCGACGTCCTCATTGCCACGCCCGGCCGGCTGATGGACCTGTTCCAGCGCGGCAAGATCCTGCTCACCGGCTGCGACCTGCTGGTGATCGACGAGGCCGACCGCATGCTCGACATGGGGTTCATCCCCGACATCGAGGAAATCGCCTCCAAGCTCCCGAAGAACCGGCAGACCCTGCTCTTCTCGGCGACCATGCCGCCGCCGATCCAGAAGCTCGCCGCCAAGTTCCTCTCGGATCCCAAGCGGGTCGAGGTCGCGCGCCCGGCCACCGCCAACACCAACATCGAGCAGCGCCTCGTCCCGGTCCGCGCTGACAAGAAGCGCGACCGGCTGCGCGAACTGCTGCGTGGCGAGGACGTCCGGACCGCGATCATCTTCTGCAACCGGAAGACGACCGTGCGCGATCTTGCCTCCAGCCTGAAGCGGCACGGCTTCCGCGTCGGCCAGATCCATGGCGACATGGAGCAGTCGGACCGGCTCGCCGAGCTCGACCGGTTCAAGCAGGACGAGATCAACATCCTCGTCGCCAGCGACGTCGCCGCGCGCGGTCTCGACATCAAGGGCGTCAGCCACGTCTTCAACGTCGACGTGCCGTGGCAGCCCGATGACTATGTCCACCGGATCGGCCGCACCGGCCGGGCGGGGGCGACCGGTATCGCGATCACGCTGGCCGCGCCCGACGAGGCCGAGCAGGTCGCGGCAATCGAGAAGCTGACGGGCATGAAGATCCCGCGCGCCGAGCCGGAGCCGACGGCCGCCGAGCCGGAACCCCGTGCCGCGCCGGAACGCCCGGCAAGCCGCCGCCCCGAGCGGCGCGACCGTTCCGAGCGGCGCGATCGTCCCGAGCGCTCGCGCGAGCCGGCGAGGCCGGTCGAGGCGGAACCGGAAGGCACCGCCGCGCCCGCCGACGACGCGGTCGCGAGCTGGAATGGCCCGCTGCCGAGCTTCCTTTCCGTCAGCGCGGTCTGACGGCCAGGCGTCAGCCGCCCGCGCTCGCCTCCGGTTCCGGCGAGCGCATCGCGTCGCCCATCCGGCGGATGGCGGCGATCTTCGCCTCGAAGCGCGACCAGTCGTCATGCTCGGCGATCGGCGCCCAAATCGCTTCCACTTCCTCGATTCCCAGCGAGCAGGGCTGCTCCTCGGCCCAGTAGGGGTCCGCCGGCGCCCGGGCGACTTCGCCGGTCAGCGCGGCGAGATGGCGGAACGGCTCGCCCGGATAGCGCTCCGCCCCGGGATCGCGGCCGCCGCGCCAGTCGAAGAAGAAGCGGTCGATCGCCACCGGCTGGCCTTCCAGGCAGGCGAGCACGGCCGCGGCGATCTGCTGGCCGTGGGCATCGTCGCGTGGGACGACCCCCAGCCGCGCGACGAGCGCGTCGATCAGCGCATCGCCGAAGTCGCCGCCCCATTCCTGAAGCTCGGCCGCCAGCGGCTGGGCCTCGCCGACCAGCGCGAGACAGCCAGCCAGCTGCGCCAGGTCCCAGTGGATGGCTTCCGGCTGCCGCCCGAACGCATAAAGCCCGGTCTCGTCGAAATAGGCGGCGGTGAACCCCGGCTCCCAGCGCGGCGTGAACCGCCACGGCCCATAGTCGAAGCTCTCGCCGGAGATCGCGATATTGTCGCTGTTGAGAACGCCATGGACGAACCCTGCCGCCAGGTAGGAAGCAGCGAGCTTGGCGGTCGCGATGGCGACCTTCTGGAACAGCCGGGCAACGTTCTCCGCATCGTCCGCGACCGGCTCCTCGCCATACAGCTGCTTCAGGCAGTAGCGGGTGAGACGGGCGATGCTGTCCGCGTCGGAATGGTAGGCGAGGCGCTGGAAGGAGCCGATCCGGACATGGCCATGGCCCAACCGCGTCAGCACCGCGGAGCGGGTCGGGGAGGGCTCGTCGCCGCGGACGAGGCTTTCGCCGGTCTCGAACAGGGCGAAGCTCTTCGACGTGTTGACCCCGAGCGCCTCCAGCATCTCGGTCGCCAGCACCTCGCGCACCCCGCCCTTGAGCGTCAGCCGACCGTCGCCGAACCGCGACCAGGGCGTCTGGCCGGAGCCCTTGGTGCCGAGGTCGAGCAGCCGGCCCTCGGAGTCGCGGGTCTGCGCGAACAGGAAGCCGCGGCCGTCGCCGATGTCCGGGTTGTACACGCGGAACTGGTGCCCGTGGTAGCGGAGCGCCAGCGGTCGCGGCAGGTTGCCCGGAAGGGGTTCGAAGCGGCAGAAATGGGCTTCCCACCAGGCCTCGTCGCCGCCCAGCCCGATCCGCTCCGCCCACCGCCGGTTGAGGAAGCGGGGGATCGCGGCGGGGAAGGCGGCCGGCTCCACCGCGTCGTAGAACTCATCGCCCAGGGACGAAATCTGCGGGTCGGGACGGTAATCGGTCATCGCAACGCCAAAGCTGGAGCGGGCGCGCCGGTTCCGCTAGTCCCTTGCGCATGTTCGAAGCGGTCGACCGGTTGTTCGCCTTGGGGCTCACCTGGCCGGCGGTCACCCGCAAGTCGCCCTGGCCCGGCCACGACGACCTCGCGGTCAACGGCAAGACCTTTGCCTATCTCCCTGCGCGCGACGGCCCGTTCCGCTTCATCTTCAAGCTTCCCTACACCGGCAGCGAGGTGCTGGACCGGCCGGACTCGGAGCTGCCTGGATATGGGCTGGGCCGGGCCGGTTGGGTGACCATCCGCCCGTCGGCCGATGCGATGCCCAGCTTCGAGCAGCTGTGCGAATGGATGGAGGAGAGCTACCGGGCGCAGGCGCCGCGCCGTCTGGTCAAGATGCTTGACGCCGAGGGCGAGTGACGGCCACTGGCTTGAACCATGGCCGCCTTCGAAGACCGCTACTTCAACAGCCCCGACGGGCTGCGCCTCCACTATCGCGATTATGCGGGACCGGCCGACGGTCCGCCGATCATCTGCCTGCCCGGATTGACGCGTAACGCGCGTGACTTCGAGCCGGTCGCCGAGCGGTTCGCCGGTGAGTGGCGGATCATCGCGCTGGACTTCCGCGGCCGCGGCGAATCCGAACATGATCCGCGGCCCGAGCGCTACCTGCCGCCGGTCTACGCCAAGGACATCTTGAAGCTGCTCGACCAGCTCGGCATCGCCGAGGCGGTCTTCTTCGGGACCTCGCTTGGCGGCCTCGTCACCATGCTGCTCGCCGCCACCGACGAGGAGCGGATCGCCGGGGCGCTGATCAACGATGTCGGGCCCGAGCTGAGCCTGCCCGGCCTCGATCGCATCCGCTCCTATGTCGGGGAAGCGGCGAGCTGGCCGAGCTGGGAGGAAGCGACCCGCGACCTCGCCGGACGCCATGCCGACGTCTTCCCCAACTACGACCTGTCGGGCTGGGACCGCCACGCGCGCCGCCTCTGCCGCGAGGACAAGTCGGGGCGCATCAGCTTCGACTATGATCCCGGCATCTCCGAGCCGTTCAAGCTCGCCAACGACGCGCCGCAGCCCGACCTCTGGCCGCTGCTCTACGGGCTGAAGGGCAAGCCCGTGCTGGTCCTGCGCGGCGACCGCAGCGATCTCTTCACCGCCGAAACGGCGGAGCGGATGGCCGAGACGATCGGCAGCGCGGAGCTGGTGACGGTGAAGGACGTCGGCCACGCGCCAGCGCTCGACGAACCCGAAGCGGTCGCGGCCATGGAGCGGCTGCTGGCGCGGGTGCGCAGCGCTTCCGCCTAGGCGACCAACCGCTTCAACTTGCCCAGCGCGGAGGCCTCCGGCTCGTCGGGCGAGATCGTCCCCGCGAACCCGCCGGCGCGGTCGAATAGCAGCACCGTCGCGGTATGGTCGACCGAATAGTCCGGCCCGCTTCCAACCTTCTGCGAATAGATGCCGAACAGCTTTTTGACCCGCTCGACACTGGCGGGCGTTCCCGTCAGCCCAATCACCGGCGTTCCGAACAGCCCGGCGTAGCGGCCGACCTCGGCCGGCGTGTCGCGCTCCGGATCGACGCTGACGAAAACGATCCGGAACGGCTCGTCACCGGTCCCGATCGCCTTGCGCAGCCGGGTCAACCGCGCCAGCGTGGTCGGGCAGACGTCCGGACAATGGGTGAAGCCGAAGAAGATGGCGTAGGGCTTGCCGTTCAGCCGGCTACTCGGGAAGGGCTGGCCGTCGGCGCCGGTCAGGGTGAAGGGGCCCCCGAAGCTGGTACTGGTGACCATCGGCGGGGCCGTCGTCGGCGGGGCCTTGGGCCGGGTCGCGAGGAAGGCCGCGCCGGCGGCCGCAACGGCGACCAGCGCCCACAGCAGGATCCGCAGCCGCTTCACGCCGCCGGACCCGCGCTTCCCGCGGGGAGCACCGGCACGCTCACCGCCCGCGTGCCGGCAACCCGGAAGCGCAGCTGCAGCCGAAGCTGCCCGCCCGCCTTCAGGGGTCCGGGCAGCCCCTCAATCATCACATGCGCACCGCCGGGGGCGAGGCGGGTCGTGCCTTCCGGCACCGCGATCCCGTCGGCGGCCGGCCGCATCCGCATCACCCCGCCGGCCATGCTGCCGGTGTGCAGGCTTGCCCGCGCACCCGCCGGCGCGACCACGGTCGGGGCGAGCAGCCGGTCCTCGGCGCCGTCGTTGCTGATGGTGAAATAGACCGCGGCCATCGACTGACCCGGCGCCGTCTCGCGGGTCCAGGCCTGCTCGACCGCCACCGTGCCCGGCTTCGGCCCGCACCCGGCGGCCAGCAGCGCGGCGAGCAGCGCGGGCAGGGTCCGGCGGATCGTCGGCATCGGCCGGCGTCGGACCCGCGGGAGACCGCCAGTCGAAGGAAGAAGCGAGGCGCACGTCATCCGGCTCTCCTCAGCATGCCTCCGACCGTTTGTCTCGACCAAAATCTCAAGCCGGCTTCGGCAGACTGCTCGACGAGCCGCTCGTTCGGCTGGAACCGCGCGCCTAAAGCCGGTGCTGCGACGCTCCGGCCCGCCGTCCGCTGCTCACCGGCTCCAGCCGTGCATCGCCATCCAGCGCCGGAACTCGTCGAACCAGCCGGTGCTGGTGGCCGGCTTCGGGTACATGCCGAAGCCGTGGCCGCCCTGCTCGAACAGGTGGAACTCGACCGGCCGTTTCGCCGCGCGCCAGCTCTCGATCAGCCCGAACCCGCCGGCCCCGAAAAAGGGATCGTCCGCGGCGAGCGCGACGAACATCGGTGGCGCGTTGGCCGGGACGGTGACGGTCGACAGCGGACCATAGATGATGCCGATGAAGGCCGGCCGGGCATCGCTGCCCGTCAGCTCCGTCGCCAGCGTCAGCATCGCCCCGGCGGAAAAGCCGACCATGCCGACCTTGCTCGGGTCCACGTGCCACTCGGCGGCGCGGCGACGAACGAGCGCGAAGGCCGCCCTCGAATCCGCAAGCTGGGGAGCAATTCCCTCACCGACCGCCTGGCGCCCTGGCGGGGGCCGTCGCGCCGCGCCGGAGAACATCGCGTTCATCGCCCGGGCGAAAGCGTCCATGTCCTGCGGGGTCTGGTTGAGCCGATACTTGAGGACGAACGCCGCCACGCCTTGCGCCGCCAGCGCCTGTGCCACCTCGGAACCCTCATTCTCCATCGACAGGGTCCGGAACCCGCCGCCCGGTGCCACGATGACGGCCGCTCCCGTGGCCCTTGCCGGATCGGGCAGATAGGGCGTGAGCGTGGCCACGCTGACGTTGCGAGCAAAGCGGCTGCCATATTGCATGTGCCACGCCTCTGGGGCGGCGGCGCCCGGAAGCTTGCCGGTATCCAGCTCGATGGCGCCGGGCTGGGCCGGGACGGGGATGGGTGTCATCCGGTCGTCCTGGGCCTGAGCTGGCGCGGCGAACAGCATCGCGCACGTCAGCAGGCCGAGTTGAAGCGTCAGGTTCCAAAGCCGCGGCCAATTGTCCGTCGTGCCCCTCATCTCCGCTCTCCTTGCCTGTCGATTCACCACTTGGGCAACGAGATTGTTAGCGCTATCAACGCACCGGTAAAAGGGAGATTGCCGTGGTTCGCTTTGCTTCGCTTACCCTCGCGCTGCTGGTGGCGGCCGCCTCCTCGACAGCCCCGGCGAGCGCCCAGACGGCGCCCGCAGCGTCCGCCGTTCGCTCGCAGGCGGTTGCCCTCGCTGCCGCGCTCGTTAGCCGCATGACCCCCGACGAGAAGCTATCGCAGCTGCTCAACGTCGCTCCGGCCATCCCGCGGCTGCAGGTCCCCGCCTACAACTGGTGGACGGAGTCGCTGCATGGGGCGCTCGGTCCGGTGCCGACGACCAACTTCCCCGAGCCGATCGGGCTCGGCGCCACCTTCGACCCGTCGCTGGTCCACAGCGTCGCCGCGGCGATCAGCCGGGAGGTGCGTGCGCTCCACACGCTCGGCCGCTCGACCGGGCATCTCGGCACGATCGGGACCGGGCTCGATACCTGGTCGCCCAACATCAACATCTTCCGCGATCCCCGCTGGGGCCGCGGGCAGGAAACCTATGGCGAGGACCCGTTCCTCACCGCCACGCTCGGCGTCGCCTTCATCACCGGCATGCAGGGTCCCGACCCGGACCTGCCGGACGTGATCGCCACCCCGAAGCATTTCGCGGTCCACAGCGGCCCCGAGTCGACGCGCCACGTGGCCGACGTGTTCGTCTCCCCGCACGATCTCGAGGACACCTATCTCCCGGCGTTCCGCGCCGCGATCGTCGAGGCGAAGGCCAATTCGGTCATGTGCGCCTACAACCGCATCGACGGCCAGCCCGCCTGCGCCAGCGACCTCCTGCTCAAGGACCATCTGCGCGGCGCGTGGGGGTTCCAGGGCTATGTCGTGTCCGACTGCGACGCCGTGGTCGATATCTCCGACCACCACAAATATGCGCCGGACTCCGCGGCGGGCGTGGCGGCCGCGCTGAAGGCGGGTGTCGACAATGAGTGCAACACCGCGACGTTGAGCGGCACGCCCAACCTCGAGGCGCGCTACCGCGAGGCGCTCGCCCGGGGGCTGATCGGCCAGCGCGACATTGATCGCGCGCTGGTCCGCCTCTTCTCCGCCCGCTTTCGCAACGGCGACCTGCCCGGCCTGCCGCAGCGTAACTCCTCCACCGTCTCCGCGGCGGCCATCAACACGCCCGACCACCAGGCGCTCGCGCTCCGCGCGGCGATTGAGTCCATGGTGCTGCTCAAGAACGACCGGACCCTGCCGCTCGCGCCGGGCGTCCGAATCGCACTGGTGGGGCCGCTGGCGGACGCCACTCGCGTGCTGCGCGGCAACTACTCCTCGCCCGCGAGCGCCCCGCCGATCTCGGTCCTCGAGGGGCTGCGGCGCGCCCTGCCAGGCGCCACGATCCGCTACGTCCCGTTCATGCCCTCGATCACCGACGGCGACCCGGTGCCCGCGAGCGCCTTCGTCACGCCCGACGGAGCGCCCGGCCTGCGCGCCGACTACTACAACGCAAGGGTGCCGGACGCGGGAAAGGGCGGCCCCGCCCAGTTCGAGTCCGCTCCCGTCGCTTCACAGGTCGAACCCGGCCTTGCGAGCTCGGCCGCGACCCTCGGCAAGGTCGCCGAGCGGCATCGCACCGTCTGGACGGGCTCCCTCGTCGCGCCCGAAACGGGAACCTACCGGATCGCGGTGACCGGCGTGACCGGCGACATGCAGGTGGGTGGCCGGGCAGCGGTGCGCTCCGATCGCCAGTCGGGCTGGGGCGACCCGCTCAAGCTCGTCACCGTCGAGTTGCGCAAGGGCGAGCGCTACCCGCTGCGCTTCGAAACGCGGAGCGGCGGCAGCGGCCAGCCCGGCATGTTCTGGAAGCGCATCTCGACCGATGACAACGCCGCACTCGCCGACGCGGCCCGCAACGCGGACGTCGTCGTCGCTGTCGTCGGCCTCACCTCCGACCTCGAGGGCGAGGAGATGCCGGTGCATGTCGAGGGCTTCTCGGGCGGGGACAAGACCTCGCTCGAACTGCCGGCCGACCAGCGCGCGCTGCTGGAGAAGGCGCATGCGCTCGGCAAGCCGCTCGTCGTCATCGCGATGAACGGCAGCCCGATCAACCTCGCCTGGGCCAAGGCGAACGCCGCCGCGATCCTCGAAGCCTGGTACCCCGGCCAGTCCGGCGGGCTGGCGGTCGCCCAGGTGCTGGCGGGCGCGGCCAACCCCGCGGGGCGGTTGCCGCTGACCTTCTACCGCGGCGTCGAGGACCTCGCCGCGTTTAACGACTATGCGATGCACAACCGCACCTACCGCTATTATCGCGGCACCCCGGTCTACCCATTCGGGTACGGGCTCAGCTACACCAGCTTCGACTATGCGCCGATCGGCCTGCGCCCCGCTTCGGGGGGCGTCGGCAACGGGCTGCGCGTGACCACCGAGGTGCGCAACAGCGGCGCCCGCGATGGCGACGAGGTGGCCCAGCTCTACCTCTCCTTCCCGGCGGTCGCCGGCGCGCCGCGGCTGGCGCTCCGCGGGCTCCAGCGCGTCCACCTCCAGCGCGGCGAACGGCGTGCCCTGAGCTTCGATCTCGCGCCGCGGGATCTTAGCGCGGTCACCGCCGACGGCGTGCGGGAAGTCATGGCGGGCCGCTTCACCGTCAGCGTCGGGGGCGGCCAGCCTGGAACCGGGGCACCGGGCCGCTCGGCAAGCTTCAGCAACGACCGGGTGCGCGTCCTGCCAAATTGAGGTCGACGCATATCGGTCCCAATTGAAGCCTTTGTTGGTGATCCCGCAACCATGCCGCCGTGCGCTGGCCGCTAAGGGCCTGACGGGATTGTATGGCAGCCATCCCGTTAACCTTCGCATCTAAGCAAGCGTTAGAAAAATAGGTTCAAACCGGCGCATGTTCTGGTGGGACAATGCTGATGAAAAGGCTTGTCGGAATGTTGCGTCGCCTGTTCGCCCGCCGCTCGGCGGGTGACGACCGGACGTTCATGCGCCGGCTGCGGGAGGACAAGCGCGGGAACGCGCTGGTCCTGACCGCCGTGGCGATGATCCCGATCGCCGGAATCGTCGGCTCGGGCGTCGACATCAGCCGCGCCTATCTCACCAAGACCCGGCTTCAGCAGGCTTGCGACGCCGGCGTGCTCGGCGGCCGCAAGGTGATGGGAGCGGCGGGCCTCGACTCAACCGTCACCGCCGAGGTGAGGAAGTTCGTCGACTATGACTTCCCGCAGGGTACGTTCGGCAGCTCGGCCTTCACCGTGGTTCCGACCGCGGGTGCGAACAGTGCCGTCGACCTGACGCTCGCCACGAGCGTGCCGACGACGCTGATGACCATCTTCGGCATCTCCACGATCCCGATCAGCGTCTCCTGCACCGCGCGGCAGGACTTCGTGAACACGGACGTGATGCTGGTTCTCGATACGACGCTGTCGATGAACTGCCTGCCGGCCGAGTCCGCCACGACCTACTGTCCCTCCGAAAAGAGCGGATCGAAGATCCAGGCGCTTCGGGCCGCGGTGACGTCCTTCTACAATGCCCTGAAACCGGCGCAGGATCAGCTTGCCGGCCAGGGCCTCCGGCTCCGCTACGGCATCGTGCCCTATTCGCTGACGGTGAACGCGGGCAATCTGCTGCGATCGACCAACCCGAGCTGGGTCAACACGACCTCCAGCTATCGCAAGTGCGTGACCCCGAGCGGGCAGACCTGCAACGGGGTGGGACCGGCGAGCTCGGTGACCCACGACTCCAGCTTCTGGTCGAGCTGGGCCGGCTGCATCGAGGAACGCCAGACCGTCTCCTCCATCGGCTCCTCGTCCGGCTACACGCCGCCGGCCAACGCCTATGACCTCGACGTCGACACCGCGCCGACGAGCAGCGCAACCGCCTGGAACGCCTACGACCCGGATTCAGAGACCGCGAAGTATAATGTCGCCGGGCTCGGCTATGCCTGTCCCAAGTCCGTCCAGTCGCTCGGCACCATGTCGAGCGTCAGCGACATGAACAGCTACACCGCCGGGCTGGCGGCCGGCGGCTACACCTACCATGATCTCGGCATGCTCTGGGGTGCCCGGCTGCTCTCGCCGACCGGGCTGTGGGCAAGCAACAACCCGAGCAGCTACAATAGTTTCCCGGTCAATCGGCACCTCATCTTCATGACCGACGGGGCTCTCGAGCCGGACCTCAGCGCCTATTCCGCCTACGGCGTCGAGAAGTTCGACAAGCGCGTGACCGGCAACGGCAGTTCGACCAGCCAGTACAACAGCCATCTCCAGCGCTTCCGCATGATGTGCAACGCGGTGAAGGGCATGAACGTCAACATCTGGGTGATCGCCTTCGGGACGAGCAGCGGGACGGGCCTGTCGACCGATCTCGTCAACTGCGCGAACACCCCGGCCCAGGCGTTCAAGGCCGACGATCAGGCGGCGCTGGTCGACAAGTTCACGCAGATCGGTCAGGCGATCGGCGCGCTGAGGCTGTCGCAGTGAGCCGCTTGGTTCGCCGCCTGCTCGGCGACCGGGCCGGCGCCGCCGTGATCGAGATGGCGCTGGTGCTGCCGGTACTCGTCCTCTTCATCCTCGGCTTCCTCGATTTCGGCTACTGGATCTACGTCCGGTCGACCTCGATCGGAGCGCTGGAGTCCGCCGCCCGCGGCGCCGGCGTCGGAGGGGCGGCGGTCGATGCGGCCGCGCTGCAGACGGGGGTCGAGAACCAGGTGAAGCGGATCGCGCCGCTGGCGAGCTTCGCCTGGAGCGTCCGCAACTACTACGAGTTCGCCGGCATCGGGAAGCCCGAGAAGCTGATCACCGACGTCAACGGCAACGGGAAGTATGATCCCGGCGACTGCTGGGAAGATCTCATCCCAAACGGCGCCTACGACACCACGCCCGGTCGCGCCGGCGTCGGCGGCGCGGACGACATCATCTACTATCAGCTGACCGTCTCGTTTCCGCCCTTCGCGGACATCGGCGGCTTCCTGACCAATCTGGCGGGCAACCACAGCACCACCGTCACCACGATCGTCAAGCGGCAGCCCTATGCCGCCCAGGCCACCCCAGCGATCCGGTGCTAGGCCGATGCGCATGAACCTCAGGACCCTTCCGCGCCGGCTGTTCCGAAGCCGGTCTGGCGTCGCGATGACCGAGTTCGCGCTGGCGCTGCCGCTGCTCTGCCTGCTTTGCCTCGCCGGGCTCGAGATCGCCAACCTCTCGATCGCCTATCTCACGGTGAATTCGATCGCCATCAAGACCGCCGACAATGCTGCCCGGGTGCGGACGTCGATCGACGAGACCGACATCAACGACATCTTCTTCGGCGCCAAGCTGATGGGCCAGAAGATCGACTTTGCGCGCAACGGCCGGATCATCCTGTCGAGCATCGAACCGGTGATGAGCAGCGGTTCGACGCCGACCGTGGTCAACCAGTATATTCGGTGGCAGCGCTGCACCGGGGCGAATGCCGCCAACTCGACCCACGGCGCGGAAGGCGACGGCGCGAGCGGCACCGCCCAGGCGTCCGGCTACGGCCTCTCCGGGGGGCCGAAGATCACGGCGGCGAGGAACACCGCGGTGATGCTGGCCGAGGTCGTCTATGCCTATCAGCCGCTCTTTTCCAACCGCTGGTTCGGACCGATCACGATCCGCACCAGCCAGACGGTGACCGTGCGCGAGCGGAGCGACCAGGCGATGAAGAACGAGGCATCGCTGTCGAACAACCAGAGAATGCTCTGCAGCAACCCGCACGCCGCCTGAACGGCATCGCGTCGGCTCGCGTCGGGGTTCGCCCGCTCGCTGCCCAGGGTGACTCGGGGCGCGAGCCCGGGCTATTTTCTGGCCGCGGGTAGGAGCAGCCCCGCCTGCAGCCCACCGGACTCGGCCCGCGAGAGCGTCAGCTGACCGCCGTTCAGTTCCGCCAGTTCCTGCGCGATCGGCAGGCCGAAGCCGTGACCGCCCCCGCGCTCGTCCAGCCGGCGCCCCGGCATCAGCGCCAGTGCGATCTCGTCGGGGGAGAGCCCTGGGCCGTCGTCCGCAACGATGATCTCGACCTCGCCTTCCTTCCGGCAAGCGGTGACGCTCACCCGGGATCGCGCGTGGCGCCAGGCGTTGTCGAGCAGGTTGCCGAGCAACTCGTCGAGGTCCTGCGGGTCGACCAGCACCGCCAGCTCCGGCGCGACCGAGATTGCGGCATCCACGGCGCGGCCGGCATGGATCCCCCGCATGGCCCCGACCAGGTCGTCGACAGCGGCCGCCAGCCGGGTGCTCGCCCGCTGGCCGCCTCCCGGCGCCGCGGCGCGGGCCCGGCCGAGATGATGCCGCACCCGCCCGTCGATGTCGGCGACCATCGCCGCCAGGCTGCCGTCCGGATCGCGGCCGCCTTCCGCCAGCCGCAGGGCCAGCGCGGCGAGCGGCGTCTTCAGGCCATGCGCCAGGTTCGAGACATGACGGCGCGCATGATCGAGCTGCGCCGCATTCTGGTCGAGCAGGCTGTTGAGCTCGGTCGCGAGCGGCGCCAACTCGTCCGGCTGATTGGTCGGCACGTGGCGCGCCCGGCCCATCCGCACGTCCGCGACCGCGCCGCGAAGCCGGCGCAGCGGGCGCAGCCCGAAGCGGAGCTGCGCCGCGGTTGCCAACGCGAGTGCCCCGCCGAGCAGCGCGAGCGAGGCGAGCAGGGGGACCATCGCCTCGCGCATCGGGGCCATCGCCACCCGCCGCGGGCCGCCCGCCGTCACGATCACCGGCCCGGCGCCGGTCGGCACGCTGAGCTGGCGGACATGGACTCGCTCGCCCGACGACGCGATCCCGTCCCCGGGACGCGGCTCGCGATCCGCCATGTCCATGTCGGGAGGCTCGAACCGGTCAGGCTCCGGCGGCGGCCGTTCGACGATGGGGTCGCCGCCGCTCCAACGCCCCCGCGTCCCCTCGACCCGCCACCCCCAGCCGCGGCGGCCGGCCTCGAACGCCGGCAGGTTCACGATTAGGCGCTGGTCGAGCACGCCGTCGGGCCGCACCGCGCGGGTCAGCATGGCGACCTCGGCGTCGAGCTGCTGGTCGAGGCCGCGGATGACGAACCGCTCGAGCACGCTGCCGATGCTGAAGGCGGCGAAGGCGAGCGCGGCGATGCTGGTCAGCGCGGAGACGGCGAGCAGCCGGCCGGACAGCGAGCGGGGGATCAGCCTCATGCGTCGTCCGCGGTCAGCCGATAACCGCGACCGCGAACCGTTTGGATCATCGCCGCGCCGATCTTCTTGCGGAGCCGCCCGATGATCACCTCGAGCGAGTTGGAGTCGACCTCCGCGTCGCCCTCGTATACCCGCTCCATCAGCTCGCCCCGCTCGATCACGGCTTCCTTCCGCAGCATCAGCGCGGACAGCACCCGCCATTCCAGCGCGGTCAGCCGGAGCGGCAGTCCGTCGAGCTCGAACACGCCGAGCTGCGCGTCGAGGGTCAGCGGCCCGCAGGTCACCCGCGCGCCCGCATGGCCGGCGGCCCGCCGCACCAGCGCGCGCAGCCGCATGATCACCTCGTCGACCCGGAACGGCTTGGTCAGATAGTCGTCGGCGCCGGCCTTGAACCCGGCCACCTTCTCCGACCATGCGTCACGGGCGGTGAGGATCAGGACGGGCATCGTCCGCTCCTCGGCGCGCCACTCGCGGAGCACCGTCACCCCGTCCTTCCGGGGCAGCCCGAGGTCGAGCACCGCCGCGTCGTACAGCTCGGTCGCGCCCAGGTGCGCGCCGTCCTCGCCGTTCACCGCGATATCGACCGCGAACTTCTCGGCACGAAGCGCACGCGCGATTCCCTCGGCCAGGTCCGCGTCGTCCTCGACCAGCAAAATCCGCAAGCGTCCCTCCCTTCGCGTCCTCGCTACGCCTGCAAGCCAAACTCAATCTGAACGGCGCGGTTCAGCGCACCGGCGGGGGGCGGCGAGTAGACCGGGCCTCGCAACTCGAAAGGAGCCAAAACCATGTCCGACATTTCCGAACGATCCGCCCGCCGACCGCTTCACCTGGGAACCGGCGGCAAGCTGGGGCTGGCCGCCGCGGCGCTGCTGGCGCTGGGCGGCGCGGCCGGTGCCGCCCTGATGGCGGAGGCCCGACCGACGGTCACCATGGCGCCCGCCAGCGCGGTGCCGATCCGCTCGCTCTCGGCGAACGGGATTGTCACCATCCGCGGCCGGGTCGCCGAGATCTACGGCAACAAGTTCATCATGGCCGACGCCAGCGGACGCGCGCTGGTCGACACCGGCCGCGAAGGCGACGAGCGCCAGCTCGTCACCGCGGGCGAGCCGGTCCTGGTGCAGGGCCGGTTCGAGCGCGGCTTCGTCCACGCCGCCTTCCTCGTCGGGCCCGACAGCAAGGTCACCGCCCTCGGCCCGCTCGCCGGCCCGCCGCACGGCCGCCCCGGTCCGCACGGCGGGCCCGACCACGGCCCCGGCGCGCCCCTCCCCGGCGACACCCCACCCCCGCCATCACCGCCGCCAGCGGCAACCGCTCCCGCGGCGCCCGTGGCGGCGTCTGCCGGAAACCCGGCTCGGTAAGTCAGGTCAGGACCGACGCAGGCCGCTCCCGGTCATGCGTCGGTCCATCCCGGCAGCACCACCCGCGCCCGAGCGGCCGGCGGGTCGACCGCCAGCCGCTGCAGCGCCCCGGATCTCAGCGACGCCTCGACGCGCGTGCGCCCGGGCGCGTGGAGCCGGAAATCGACGTCCCAGTCCCGCGGCCACGCGGGAAGAGGTGGATCGCGTCGCCCGGAGTCTGCATCAGCATCTCCTGCAGCCCGATCATCCCCGACCCGCCCCAGTTATGGTCGGGTGCCCAGTCGTGGCCGGGTCCCCAGAAAGCCGGGTAGCGTCGCCCGGAATCGTCCAGCTTGCGCGCGGTCAGCCGAGCCGCCTCCTCGGTCAGCCCGAGCCGGGCGCAGAAGATCGCGTCCTGGTGCCAGCTCTTGATGTCCTTCTGCGCCGCCGTGTCCACGCCGACCCGCCAGGTGTCGATCGCGACCTGGAGGTCGGGCCGCCCGATCCCGTACTGCCCGTAGGGGAAGACCGGGTAGAGCTGGGGGATCTCGACGTTCTGGATCCGGTCCCACAGCCGCGCCGGGGCGATCGTCCGCCGTCCCTCCATCACCCGGAACGAGAAGGGCGGAAGGGTGGCGCGCATGGCGGCGTAGCGTGCTCTCAGCGCCGGCCCGACCCGCGTCGCCGGCAAGGCCAGCAGTGCGCCCAGCACGGCGTCCAGCCCGGCAATCGTGACCGTCGAGTTGAGGGCGTTCTTGTAGGTCTCGCAGGCGGTCCCGGGGAACAGCACGAGGTGCCCGTCGGCGTCCAGCTCGCGCCCGGACTGGCGGGCATGTTCGCGCCGGTAATGCTCGTCGAAGAAGGTCAGGCAGCTGTCGATGAAGCCGAGATCGCCCTCGGCGATCGTCCCGGTGAACCGCCCGACCTCCAGCATCATCAGGCAGAACTCGAGCACCGTGTCCCACAGATGGTCGACGAACGCGCTGTCCTCGACCCCGGGCATGTGGATCGCCGGCTTGTTCCAGCCGCGCTGCCAGCCCCATTCCTGCCCGCAGCACAGGCCGGAATTCTCGATCTGCTCGACAAAGCAGGCGCCCCGGTGGCCCCAGTAGGTCTGGGTGCGCAGCTCGGCGTTGCGCCGCAGCCGGCGGTAGAAGTCGAACTGCGGCTGCAGCAGGTCGAAGTCGCCGCTCTTGAGCATCGGCCAGTGGACCAGCCGCTGGTTCTGCGCGGTGAACTCGCCGCCGCCCCAGGCCCGGTAGTCGGGAGAAAGCCGCAGCTTGGGGTCGGTATATTCCGGATCGACGGTGGAGTTGCCGCCGTTGAACTTGGTCGGCCAGTCGCCCCGCGCATTGGCGCCGAGCATGTGGCGGAACAGCTGGTAGTTTCGTCCGAGCCGCCACGGCTGACTGTCCGGCCGCGCCGGGCCGGGCTGGATCAGGATGTAGCTGCGCTCCCAGTAGCCACGCCACCACCGCCGTGAGCGCGCCCGCGACGCGGCCGGCGCAGCCGCGGTCCGGGTCAGGCGGCGCAGCCCGGCGAGCCATTCGTCCTGGCTATCGGTCCGGGCGACGTGGCAGACGATCTTGAGCGAATGCCGCCGCTGCGGTCGTGCGCTTCGCAGCGACCAGCCCCGGAACGGCGTGCTGGCGTAGCGGCCGACGGTCTCGCCGGCCGGAGCGAACCCCGGCCCCAGCATCAGCGCGCCGAAGCCGAGCCCGCGCAACGGGTTCCACAGCTGGTCCTTGACCGCGGTCAGCTCCTGCTGCGCCACCAGCAGGTCGAACACCGTGTCCTCATCGTGGTTGCGCCGTGCGCTCAGCACCCCGCCTTCCGCGAAGCCGACCGTGTCGGCGCGCTGGCGGGGCACCACCGGCGCCCCGTCGTAGGCGCGGTGCATCGACATCTCGTCCGGCAGATAATCTCGGTCGACCAGGCGCCAGCTCTCCAGCGTCGCCGTCGCCCGCCGCGGGGCGCCGCTCTCGACGGCGACGTGCACCACCGGCTGCTCGACGTCGGCCCACAGGCTGATGGCGACGTCCCCGGCCGAGATAACCAGCTCGCCGTCGGCCAGCCGCAGTTCCTGCCGGAACGAAGCGCCGGCGACGAAGGGGGAGGGGTCCAGCCGGACCCGGACCCGGCCGAGCTTGAGATAGCTGTTCGTCTCGTCGAACGCGCCGCTGCGCGCGATGTAGAAGAGGAGTTCCCCGCCTTCGACCCAGGCGTTCAGGCCGATGTCGCCGGCACCGCAGGGCATGGACTCGCCCGCGTTCTTGCTGGGGCTGGTCCATACGGGATTGTAAGCGGCGAGCCAATCCGCGCCGTCGTGGCCGCCGGGGGGCACTGGAGCAGCCGCGTCGAGCTCGCCGGCGGGAAGCCCGACGATGCAGGTCGCGCCCGCCAGCTGCTTGAGGGTCGTCCGTTTCGCTTTGTCCACAGCCGGTCATCGCCCCGCAGGAAGGGTCGGGCAAGGGTGAAGGGTCAGCGCAGCAGGTTGCTTCGCGCCAGGTCGACGATTTCGGTGCCGCGGCCGTTCATGATCGCCCGCAGCGCGTAGAGGCTGAACCCCTTCATCTGCTCCAGCGTGACCTTGGGGGGCATCGACAGTTCCTGCCGGTTGACGACGACGTCGAGCAGGGCCGGGCCCGGGTGGGCAAGCATGTCCTCGGCAGCGGCGCGCAGGTCGCCGGGATCCTCGACTCGGATCGCGTGGACCCCAGCCGCGCGCGCCACCGCGGCGAAATCGGGATTGTCGAGGGCGACCCCGGTCTCGATCAGCCCCGCGCTCTTCATCTCCAGCTCGACGAAGCCGAGCGAGCCATTGTTGAAGATGACGACCTTGAGCGGCAGCTTCTGCTGGTTGAGTGTCAGGAAGTCGCCCATCAGCATGGCGAAGCCGCCGTCGCCCGACAGCGAGATCACCTGCCGCTCCGGGAAGGCCGCCTGCGCGCCGATGCCCTGGGTCATCGCCCCCGCCATCGAGCCATGGACCCAGGATCCGATCAGTCGGCGGCGGCCGTTCATCTTCAGGTAGCGCGCGGCCCAGATAGTCGGCGTGCCGACATCGGCGGTGAAGATGGCGTCGTCGGCGGCCACCTCGTTCAGCGTCCGCGCGAGAAACTGGGGGTGGATCGGCTTGCGGCCGGGCTCGCCGGTGGCCAGCTCGTCGAGGTCCGCGCGCGAGCGCCGGTAATGGGCGACGCTGTCGTCGAGGTGCGCCCGGTCCGCCTTGACCTCCAGCTTGGGCAGAAGCGCGTCGATCGTCGCGGCGACATCACCGACCAGCCCGAGGTCGAGGCGGCAGCGCCGCCCGAGATGGTCGGGCTTCAGGTCGACCTGCGCGATCCGCGCCTCGGTCGGGTAGAATTGCTGGTAGGGGAAGTCGGTTCCGAGCATCAGCAGGGCGTCGCACTGCAGCATCGCGCGATAGCCCGAAGCGAAGCCGATCAGCCCGGTCATTCCGACGTCGAAGGGATTGTCGGGCTCGACGAACTCCTTCCCGCCGAGCGCATGGACGATCGGCGCCTTGAGCCGTTCGGCCAGCCGGAGCAGCTGGGAATGCGCGTGGGCGCAGCCGCGCCCGCATAGCAGGGTGATCCGCCGCGATCCGTTGAGCAGCTCCGCCAGCGCGTCGGTCTCGGCGTCCCGTGGCACGACCACCGGGGGCGCCGGCAGCAGGCTGGCCGCCGGCGGGACCTTGCGCTCGGTGGCGTCGAGCAGCGCGACATTGCCGGGGATGACGATCACCGCCACCCCGCCCTTGCCGACCGCGGCGCGGATCGCCTGCTCGAGGATCCGCGGCATCTGCTCGGGGCTCGAGACCAGCTCGCAATAATGGCTGCAGTCGGCGAACAGCCGTTCCGGCTTGGTCTCTTGGAAATAGCCGCTGCCGATCTCCGCCAGCGGGATCTGCGCGGCGATTGCCAGCACCGGCGCGCCCGACCGGTGGCAGTCGTAGAGCCCGTTGATCAGGTGGAGGTTGCCCGGCCCGCACGAGCCCGCGCAGACCGCCAGCCGGCCGGTGAGCTGGGCTTCGGCGCCGGCCGCGAAGGCGCCGGATTCCTCGTGCCGCATGTGCACCCAGTCGATCGTCCCGCGCCGGCGAAGCGCCTCGGTGATGCCGTTCAGGCTGTCCCCGACGACGCCATAGATGCGCTCGACCCCGCTCGCCTGCAGGGTCTCGACGATCTGGTCGGCAACATTCATTCTGGCTGGCTCCTCACGCGACAGGGCTTTCAACGCGCGGGACTGGCGGGCGGTCACATCGCGGACGCGGTGTCCGCCGCAGCCGGAGCGGCTTCCGGCTCTTCCGCGGGGATTGCAGCGATCCGCCGAAGGTGCACACTGGTCGCGCTCGGGACGGCGGCAGCTTGGCTAAGGCCGTTCCGCTCGAGAGAGGAGACGGGGCATGTCGACGAGAGCCGCCGCTGTCGATTCCGCGGTCGACGATCCGCTGGTCGAGCCCCGCTCGGTCGGGCTGACCCGCGCCGGCGTGCGGCGGCTGGACGCGATCGACCTGCTGCGCGGGCTGATGATCGCACTGATGGTGCTCGACCATGTTCGCGACTTCTTCGGCGGCCCGGCGCTCCACAACCCGACCGATCCCGCGACCTCCTGGCCCTTGCTGTTCGCGACCCGGTGGGTGACTCACCTGTGCGCCCCGACCTTCGTCCTGCTGGCGGGCACCTCCATCTACCTCCAGTCGCTGCACAAGGAGCCGGGGGCGCTCGGCCGCTTCCTGCTCGCCCGCGGCGCTTGGCTGATCCTGCTCGAGCTCACGCTCGTCGGCTTCGGCTTCAACTTCGGCGAGCCCTTCGTCTTTCTCCAGGTCATCTGGGCGATCGGGTTCGGGATGATGGCGATGAGCCTCTTGTCGCGGCTGCGCCCCGAGCTGGTGCTGGGGGTGGGGATCGCGCTCGTCGCACTCGGGCCGCTGGCGGTCGCGGCGACCGCGCGATGGCAGGGCGGGGCAGGGGTCCTTCGCACGCTGCTGCTGTCACCGGGCGCGCTGCCCGGAGTGCCCAGCCTCGTCATGTATCCGGCCCTGCCGTGGCTCGGGATCATGGCGGTCGGGTTCGGGATGGGGCCGCTGTTCGCCACTCCCGAGCCGGCCCGCGCCCGAGCGCTGCTCCGCCTCGCGCTGGCGCTGCTCGCCGGCGTCCTCCTCCTGCGCTGGGCGAACGGCTACGGCGACCCGTCCCCCTGGGTCCGCGACGGCAACCCCCTCAGAACCACCCTATCCTACCTCAACCTTTCCAAATACCCGCCGTCGCCCGACTATGTGATGGCGACGCTTGGCGTGTCGCTGCTGCTCTTCCTGCTTTTGGAGCGCTTGCGCGGTCCGCTGGCGCGCGTGCTGCTCGACTTCGGTCGAACGCCGCTCTTCACCTACATCGCCCACATCTACATCGCCCATGGCGCAATGCTCCTGCTGGCGTCCTCCATGGGAGTGCCACAGGCGGCCATCGACCTCGTCGCGCGCCAGACGTCCGGGGCGCAGGAGCCGATTGCCTGGGGCTATGGCCTCGGCGGCGTCTATCTTGCCTGGCTGATCGTGCTGCTCCTGCTCGTCCCGCTGTCGCACTGGTTTGCCGGCGTGAAACGAACCCGGCGCGAACGCTGGCTCAGCTTCATCTGAGTTGGGGATGCGCACTCAAGGGATGACGTGAGTTCGGCCTGATCTCGGGAAACTGACGGTAACGCCATGCACGGGCAGCGGACCGCGCGCGGTGACTTGCTTGCCATCATAGTCGATGGCCGCCAGGTCGCGCGCGCGCCACCACTCGCCGAACCGGCTGAGCCCGCCGATCCAATAGCGGCCGCGAAGCCGGTCGATCAGCGCCAGCTCGGCGTCGCGCTTGGACCCATGGTCGGGATGCACCAACAGCGTCGCGACCCCGCCTCTGGACGCGATCCGCTCGACCAGCGCAACCGAGGCGTCGAGGCGAGCCGCGAAAGGGGGCGCCGCTTCGTCCTCGATCGTGACCGGAAACTCCCAGACGGGCATCAGGCCCGGTCCGCTGCGGCCATAGGCGAGCTGGAAGGGATAATTGGTCAGGGCGTTCTCGGCAGTCAGGTCCGACGTGAACCGATAGCCGGTGGCCGCCAGTGCCTGGGGCAGCATCGCCGGGTTACGCAGGTGCCCGGGTCGGAAGGCGAGGGTTTGCTGGCCAATCGCGCTATCGAGGAGATATTTCGAAACCCGCAGTTCGCCGAGGATGGTTCCGCCGCGGGCGGTCGTCTGGCTGGTGACGAACGGGCGGTAATCCGGATAGGCTTCGGTTCCGTCGCCCAGTTCGAACTGATTGAACGCCCGCGCGTGCGCCACGCTGTGGCTCCCGACCTCCATCCCCAGCGCCTTCAATCGCCGCAGCTGCGGCAGCGTGTCTGCGCGAAAGAAGACGTCGTCGTTCCAGTCGCGGACATATTTGGTCTGCATGAAGAACGTCGCGTCGACGTCCCGCTTTCGCATTGCCTCAGCCAGCGCAAGCGAGTCGGCAAGCGCCTTGCCGGCGTCCAGATCATGCGTGAGGATCAAGCTGCCGCCGAAGGGCGCTGGCGCTGTCCCGATCAGGTAGGCGTTCGGCTCGCTGGCGACGTAGAAGTCGCGCACCGCGTTCATCAGTCGATCGAGCCCGTCGGCGTCCCCGTTGACATAGCCGCCGGCAAGCGGCTCGGCGCGCAGGTTGAAGGCGCGGTTCGCGTAGGAACCGACGTCGACGCCAAGGATGCAGGCTCGCCCCACGGCCGACTGGCAGGTCAGCGCCGCGGCGCCGTCGTCGAACCGCGCCAACGTCGTCGCCGTTGTTACATCCAAGCCCTGGCTTCCCAATGTCGCTTCCATGCCCGCGGCGTTGAGCGGAGTGATCGCGGTGGCGCCGGCTGTCGCCGGCCATCGTAGGGCCGAGCGCGCCCGGCCCGGGATCTCGCCGCGAATCCCGAACAGGGGTTCAAGGCCACCACCCGCCAGGTCAAAAGTCATCAGCCCGCCGCCGCCGTGGACGAACGCCGCCAGCGCGCGGATATGGTCGCCGCTCAGCACCTTCCCTGAGATCAGCGGATAAGCGAGCATGGCACGATGCCGCATCGCCTCGGCCGGGTCGCGGGTGAATGTCGCGGGAATGCCTCGCGCGCGCAGCGCGCGCACCAGCCCGATCCAGTCCGAGTCGACATCGGTCACCAGGACCGCGAGGCGGGTGGCGCCGCCACCGCCATAATCCTCCACCCGCGGCGGCGGCGGCGGCGCAACCACGGTCTTGCCCGCGGGTCCGGCCAGGCCGGGAATCACGCTGACGGCAGGTTGGGAACGGAGGTGAACGAAAAAGAGCAGGCCGACGAGGAGAAGCGCGCCGACGATTGCGATACGCGTACGAACAGGCATGGGAGGCAATTACCTTGGCTCAAATAGGTTCGATCCTGACCCTGCCGTCGCTTTGGTTAAGGCTCCGCTGACTCGCCCTGCAAAATTCTGTTTTGAACGTTTCTGCGCTTCGTCAGGCCACGCTCCTGTCGCCTACAGAATACGCGGCATGCCGTCGGGGCCAGGTATGAGCTTGCCGGGAGTGGAGGCCCGAGCCGGAATCGAACCGGCGTGCAAGGATTTGCAGTCCTCTGCGTAACCACTCCGCCATCGGGCCTGATCGGCTGAAGCCGCGGGCAGGGGCCCGCCGCTTGGCAGTCGCAGCGTCCTTAAAGCCTTGGCGCGGGTGCGCAAGCCTCTTCGGACGGGCGAACGGTTCGCCGTGCCGTGACAACGCGCCGCCGTGAACTTCCTCGCTATCGGCTTCCAGCAAGCTTCCAGTCAGCTAGCGAGAAGCAAGGGGAGGACGATGTTCCGGAAATGCTTGGCGTCTGCCGCCACGGTGCTGTTGGTGCCCGGCGCGGCTGCGGCGCAATATATCGGCGGCGACACGCCGCCGCCGCCATCTGCGCCCCTGCCGGGGCAATATGAGTCTCCGGAGGCGAAGCTGGCCCGCGAGGTGCGGCTGCTCGCCATCAATCCGCGCAACTTCGACGCGCTGGTCGGTGCCGGGCGCGCCTCGCTCGACGTTGGCGACGCCCAGGCGGCGCTCGGCTTCTTCGGCCGTGCCGAGGAAGTCTACCCGACCAGCCCCGTCCCCAAGATCGGTATGGGCGCCGCGCTCTGCGCGCTTGGCGAGGCGGATCGCGCGCTGTCCTACTTCACCCGGGCACAACAGCTGGGAGCCGCCGTCCAAAGCTTCGCCCTCGACCGCGGAGAAGCCTACGACCTTCTCGGGCGCCAGCCCGCGGCCCAGAACGACTATCGGATCGCGCTGACCGGCAGCAATCCCAACGAAGCGCGGCGCCGGCTGGCCCTCAGCCTGGCGATCAGTGGCCGCCGCGCCGAGGCGCTCGCCGCGCTCGATCCGCTGCTGGGGCGCCGCGACCCGGCCGCCCTTCGCGCGCGCGCGTTCGTGCTGGCGCTGACTGGTGATCCCGCCGGGGCTGCCGCGGCGGTCAACAGCGCGATGCCGGGCATGGCGGGGAGCCTGGCGCCGTTCATGGGACGGCTCGCCGGTTTGACCCCCGGGGCCAAGGCGGCCGCGGTCCTGCTGGGGGATTTCCCGGGTAGTGACCAGGCTTCGAGCGGCACCGCGCTGGCCAGTGTGCCGCCCGTTCCCCGTTCCACGCAGTCGGACAGCGATCGACTGGCCGGGATCGACAGCTGGCTGAATGCGACCGCGTCGGCTGCTCCGCCGGCCGCAGGTCCGCCGCCCGCCCCAGCGTTCGGCCCGACGCAGGTGGCAACCGTGACCCCGCTGCCCTCGCCGGTCCGGTCTCCGCCGGCTTTAACGTCTCCGCCGGCCTCGTCCGGTGTCGCTGCGCAACTCCAGCGCAAGCTATGGATTCAGCTGGCCAGCGGGCCGAACGAGCAGGCGCTCGGCGTTCAGTTTGATCGGATCACCCGCCAGGATCCGGATTTGTTCAAGGGCATTTCCCCCTGGGTTAGCACCGACGGCCCCCGCAGCCGGCTGCTGATTGGTCCCTTCAAGAGCCGCGAGGACGTGCAGATTTTCACCGAGGAGCTTGAAGCGTCTCGCATCCCCGGCTTTAGCTGGAGCAACGATCAGGGACAGATGGTTCGCAAGCTCAATCCATGACCAGCCTTTCCGCCCTCGCGGCGTTGCCGTCGCGATCGCGCGGGCGGGTTCATCCCGAACCACAGTCCGGCCCCCGCGGCCCACGCGACCTGTTCCAGCGCGACCGCGACCGGATCGTCCACTCGGTTGCGTTCCGCCGGCTCCGCCACAAGACCCAGGTGTTCGTAGCGCCCGACGGCGACCATTTTCGGGTCCGGCTGACCCACTCGATCGAGGTGGCGCAGATCGGGAGGACGATCGCCCGCGTGCTCGGACTCAACGAGGACCTGACCGAAGCGCTCTGCCTCGCGCACGACCTCGGCCACCCGCCGTTCGGCCATGCCGGGGAGGACGCGCTGAGCGCGGCAATCGCGTCAGTCGGCGGGTTCGACCACAACGGCCATACACTTCGTCTGCTGACCCGGCTCGAGCAGACCTATCCGGCGTTCGACGGCCTCAATCTCAGCTGGGAAACGCTCGAGGGCCTCGCCAAGCACAACGGGCCGGTGCTCGAACCCGGCTGGGCGCTGGCCGAGGCCGACCGGGAGATCGGTCTCGAGCTCGCCAGCTATGCCAGCCTCGAGGCGCAGGTCGCCGCGCTCGCCGACGACATCGCCTATGACAATCACGACATCGACGATGGGCTGCGCTCCGGCGTGCTGTCGCTCGACGCGCTGCTGGCGGTGCCCTTGGTGGCGCGGCACTGGACCACGATCGAGCAGCGCCATCCCGGCCTGTCGACCGAACGCAAGCTGCGCGCGCTCGTCCGCGACCAGATCGGGACGATGGTCGGCGACCTTATCGACGAGACCCGCCGCCGGGTCTCCGACGCCGGGGTCGCGACGCTCGCCGAGGTCCGCGCCGCAGGCCGGGCGCTCGCGGGCTTCTCGGCCGCGCTGGCGGAGGAAGAGCGCGAACTGAAGCGCTTTCTCTACGCCAACCTCTACAATGCGCCGCCGCTGCAGCCGGTCCGGTTCGAGGCGCAGCGCGTCGTTGGCAACCTCGCCGCCGCCTATCTGGATAATCCCCGGCTGCTCCCCGAAAGCTGGCATCGCGAGATCGACGATCCGCTCGCCGCGGCGAGGCAGGTCGGCGACTATGTCGCGGGTATGACGGATCCCTTCGCCATTGCCCGGCACGAGGAACTGGTAGGCCCGGTATGCCTGCCCGACCGCTTCTAGCTGGTCGAAAGATGACGATTACGTAGGGTAATCCGAGGTTCACCCGGTGAGGCGCAGCCTTGGTCTTTCTCGCCGGGAAGGATGATCAAGTGGCCGACCTCAGCTTCGCCGAAAACCGGTTCGGAATGGGTGCGCGGGGAGACGGCCGGGGCGGGGGGAACGATCCCCGCGGCTGGGTCGAGGCGCAGATCGGCGCGGTGCCGCAGCCGGCCGCCGATCTGCCGAGCCGGGCGGGCGTGGTCCAGGCCATCCTCGATTATCGCCAGGAACGGCGCGAACTGAAGAGCGAAGGGCTGCTGGGCCCCGCCAAGGTCATGCCCGCGTCCATGGCGACCGGCGCCGACATCATGTCCTCGCTTCCTGCTGGATCACAGCCGGCAGCTCCAGGCCCGGCGCAGATGGACGCTGCCAGGCCGAAGCAGCCGGAAGCGCTCAAGGCCGCCCGCTCGGAAGAACGCGAGATCTACCTGCGCCTGGTCGGCGCCCGTACCGATGCCGCGCTCAACAGCAATTCGCCCTTCATGGAGCGGATGGCGCATTTCTGGGCCAACCACTTCGCGGTTTCGGCGCAGGGCGAAAAGAACCTCGGCTTTGCCGGGCTGCTCGAGTTCGAGGCGATCCGCCCCAATCTCGACAAGCGCTTCGCCGACATGGTGCTGGCGGTCGAACAGCATCCCGCGATGCTCTTCTATCTCGACCAGGCGGGCTCGATCGGGCCCAACAGCCAGGTCGGCGGGCGCGTCGGGCGCAACGGTAAGACCCGCGGCCTCAACGAAAATCTCGCGCGCGAAATCCTCGAGCTCCACACGCTCGGGGTGCGCAGCGGCTACACCCAGGCCGACGTCACCGAATTCGCCCGGGCGCTCACCGGGTGGAGCGTGGCCGGACTCAATCCCAACCAGCGCTTTCTACAGGGGCCGCCGGGCTCCTTCGTCTTCGCCGAGGCATTCCACGAGCCGGGCGCGCGGACGATCATGGGGAAGACCTATCCCGAGGACGGCGAGGCGCAGACGCTTGCGGTGCTCGAGGACGTGTCGGTCCACCCCGCGACCGCGCACCATATCGCGACCAAGCTCGCGCGCCATTTCGCCGCCGACAATCCGCCGCCGGCGATGGTCGCCCGGATCGAGAAGGCCTTTCTGAAGAGCCGTGGCGACCTCCCCACCGTCTACCGCGCGCTGATCGCGTCGCCCGAGGCGTGGAGCCCTGAGAACCGCAAGTTCCGGACGCCGTGGGACTGGACCGTCGCCTCGCTCCGCGCGGTGTCGACCGACCAGGTCAAGCCCGAGATGGTCGTCTCGCTCCTCCAGCAGCTCGGCCAGCCGGTCTGGCGGCCGGGCTCGCCCGCCGGCTACGACGACATCGCGGCGAGCTGGGCGGCCCCCGACGCGCTGGTCCGCCGGGTCGAGGCGGCGCAGCGGATCGCGCAGGCGAACACCGGCATCGACGCCCGAGCGCTTGCGCCACATATCCTCGGCGCCAGCCTGACGCCGGCGACCGCCACCGCCATTTCGCGGGCCGAAAGCCCGCAGACCGGTCTCGCGCTGATGCTGGTCAGCCCCGAATTCCTCCGGAGGTAGCAAGTCATGGACCGTCGTTCCTTCCTCCAGCTCGGCGGCGCGGTCGGCGCCTCGGCCCTGTTCGCGCCCAAGCTCGCCTTCGCCCAGGCCGCCACCGACCGGCGCTTCCTCTTCATCATCCAGCGCGGCGCCGCCGACGGCCTGTCGATCGTCGCGCCGACCGGCGACCCGGCGTTCGCCGCCACCCGCGGCGAGCTGGCGCAGCCGCTCGCCAGCGGGATCAAGCTTGACTCGACCTTCACGCTCCACCCGGCGCTGGTCGAGACCGGCAGGATGTTCGCGGCTCGCCAGGCGGCCTTCGTCACCGCCGTCGCCTCGCCCTATCGCGACCGCTCGCATTTCGACGGCCAGAACGTGCTCGAGACCGGGGGCTCGCTGCCCTACCGGCTGAGCGACGGCTGGATGAACCGGCTGGTCAAAACGATGGCCGCCGATCCTCGCGCGATCGCCTTCTCGCCGACCGTTCCCGCCGCGCTCCGCGGGTCGGCGCGGGTGAGCAGTTTCGCCCCGTCCGGGCTGCCGGCGCCGGCGCAGGACCTGATGATGCGGGTCGGCGAGCTCTATGCGGCGGACCACCAGCTGGGGCCGCTGTGGAACGCGGCGCTCGAGGCTCGCCACGAGGCGGGCAGCCTGACCGACGTCAAGGGCGCCGGCGCGGCCGGAATGCTGGCGGCGAAGATGATGGCCGGCCCGGGCGGCTCGCGGATCGGGATGATCGAGACCGACGGCTGGGACACCCACAGCGCGCAGAACGCGCGGCTCAACAACCAGCTCAAGAACCTCGACGCGCTGCTCGCCGCCTATCGCGACGGGCTCGGCGCCGACTGGGGCAGCACGCTGGTGATCGTCGCCACCGAGTTCGGCCG
Organism: Sphingomonas ginkgonis; assembly: GCF_003970925.1. Lineage (NCBI taxonomy): Bacteria > Pseudomonadati > Pseudomonadota > Alphaproteobacteria > Sphingomonadales > Sphingomonadaceae > Sphingomonas > Sphingomonas ginkgonis. The sequence goes on along the minus strand of NZ_RWJF01000001.1, from coordinate 2,896,242 downwards.
AACCGCGCGCATCAACGGCACCAACGGGACCGATCATGGGACCGGCTCGGCGGCGCTGCTGATGGGCGGTGCGCTGGCCGGCGGGCGGGTCTATGGCGACTGGCCGGGCCTCGCCCCGGCGGCGCTCTACGAGAACCGCGACGTCCGGCCGACGACCGACCTCGACGCGCTGATCGCGACCGTGCTTGCCCAGCACTACAGGCAGGACGGCACGCGGCTCGGCGCGACGCTGTTCCCGGAGACGTCGCCAAAACCGCTCACCGCGCGGATGATCGCCTGACGCGGCACGCCCGCCTTCGCAGGAGCGGGAAGATCGGCTAAGGGCGCCGCTTTCCCGCAACCCTGGTGAGCCGAAGTGAGCCTCTACGCCTGTTATTCCGCGCTTCTTGCCGAAGTGCTCGACAGCCTCGAAGCCGAGGGCGCGCTGCCCGCCGGGCTGGCGCGCCGCGCAGTCGCGGTCGAGCCGCCGAGGGACCCCTCGCATGGCGACCTGGCGACCAACGCGGCGATGGTGCTGGCCAAGGGCGCCGGGACCAACCCGCGCGCGCTCGCCGCGCTGCTCCAGCCGAAGCTCGCCGCTCTTCCCGGGGTCGTCGGCGTCGACATAGCCGGCCCCGGCTTCATCAATCTTCGCCTCGACCCGGCGATCTGGCGGTCGGAGTTGGAGGCGATCGTCCGGGAAGGCGAGCGCTACGGCCTGTCGACGATCGGCAACAACGAGCGGGTCAACGTCGAATATGTCTCGGCCAACCCGACCGGCCCGATGCACATGGGCCATTGCCGCGGCGCGGTGGTCGGAGACAGCCTTGCCAAGCTGCTCGAGGCGGCCGGCTTCCGTGTCATCAAGGAATATTATGTCAACGACGCGGGCGGCCAGGTCGACACGCTCGCCCGCTCCGCGCACCTGCGCTACCGCGAGGCGCTCGGAGACACGATCGGCGAAATCCCCGAAGGGCTCTACCCCGGCGACTACCTGAGGCCGGTAGGGGTGGCGCTCGCCGCTGAGTTCGGCGGTCGCTACGCCGAGGCCCCGGAAGCCGAATGGCTGCCCTTGTTCAAGCAGCGCACCGTGGCGGCGATGCTCCACCTCATCCGCCATGACCTGTCGCTGCTCGGCATCCACCACGACATCTTCGCGTCGGAGGCCGAGCTCCAGGCGTCGGGCGCGCCGGCCCGCGCACTCGATACGCTGCGCGCCAAGGAGCTGGTCTACGAGGGCGCGCTCGAGCGGCCCAAGAGCCTCGACGAGCATGACGAGTGGGAGCCGGTCGAGCTGACCCTGTTCCGCTCCTCGCGGTTCGGCGACGACCAGGATCGGCCGATGAAGAAGTCGGACGGCAGCTGGACCTATTTCGGCGCCGACGCCGCCTATCACCTGCAGAAGGCGGAGGTCGCCGACCATCTCGTCAACATCTGGGGCGCCGATCATGCCGGGACGGTCAAGCGGGTCCAGGCGGCGGTCACCGCGCTAACCGACGGCAAGGTCGATCTCGACGTCAAGCTGGTCCAGATGGTCCGCCTGTTCCGCGCCGGCGAGCCGGTCAAGATGTCGAAGCGCTCCGGCTCCTTCGTCACCCTGGCCGACGTGGTCGGCGAGGTCGGAAAGGATGTGGTCCGCTTCATGATGCTGACCAAGCGTACCGATTCGATGCTCGACTTCGACTTTGCCAAAGTGGTCGAGGCGTCGAAGGACAATCCGGTCTTCTACGTCCAGTACGCCCATGCCCGGATTTGCTCCCTCCAGCGCAAGGCGGCCGAGGCGGGCGTGTCGCTCGACGAGGCCGCCGACCTGTCGCTGCTCGACGCCGAGGAGCTGGCGCTGGTCCGCACGGCAGCACAGTTCCCCCGGGTAATCGAGGCCGCCGCGCTGGCGCACGAGCCGCACCGCGTCGCCTTTTACCTCTACGATCTGGCTGCCGAGTTCCACGCGCTGTGGAATCGCGGCAACGATGATCCGGAAAGGCGTTTTCTGCTTGAAAACAACCGGGATTTAACGCGAGCCCGGCTGGAACTCGCGCGTGGAATCGGGCAGATCATCCGCTCCGGTCTCGCGATCATGGGCGTGGAGGCCGCACAGGAGATGCGTTGATGACGGACAGCCGGGCCGACCGACTGCCCTGGCTGGACGACACGCCGACGAAGGCGTCGGCGGCGCCGGCGCGCGGAGCGCCGCGAGCTGCCGCACGGGACAGTTCCGCGCAGCGGGGTGGCCGGGCGGGCTGGATCGCCATTGTTCTCGTCCTCCTGCTGGCCTTCGCCGCCGCCGGCTACTGGCTCGGCACGCGGCGGGACGAAGCCGTGCCCGCCGGCGTGGCGCCTCGATCCGCCGAGAGGCAAACGCCACCCTCAGCCACCATCCCGCTGGAGCCGGTCTCGATCGCCCCCGCGCCCGAGCTGGTGCCCGCGCCGCTCAACCCCGCGCCGGTTACCCAGGGGTCGCCGCCATTGGCGCAGCCGCCGGCTGCCACCCACCCGGCGACGCAGCGCCCCAGCCGCAGCCCGGCTCACGCCGCGACCCTGACCCGGCCGGACACGAGCCGTCCCGCGTTTGACGATGCGGTCGAGGAACAGCAGCAGGTCCCGCCGCCCTCGGCCTCGGTCCCGCTCTATCCCATCCCGCTGCGCGCCGGTCCGTCCGGCCGTGCGATCCAGTTCGGCGTCTACCTGACGGCGGAACAGGCGGACCAGAGCTGGCGCTCGATCCTCGCCCGCTGGCCCTATCTGGGAAGCAAGCCCAAGATCGTGCTCCCCAACACGCCCGAGGTCGGGAAGCGCATTCTCTGGCGGCTCCAGCTGCGGACGGACAGTCAAGCCCAGTCGCTGGTCATCTGCCAGCGCTTGAGGGCCGCTGGCCAAACCTGCATGGTCGTCTATTGAGCCCGGCCGGGAGGGAGATGGAATGAACGTCGAGGAACGCGAACTGCCCTGGCTGGCGGCGGTCGATGACGAGGACGAGCCTCGCGGCCTCTCGGCGCGCAAGATGTTCGCGGCGATCCTGGTCGTGCTGCTCGGCGCCGGCCTCGTCGCCGGGACGCTGTTCTGGCTCGCACGCGACCGCGACGGCAGCGGCCCGCCCGAGCTGATCCGCGCGCAGCCCGGACCCTACAAGGTCGCCTCGAACGACAAGGGCAGCCTCGACGTGGCTGGCGACAGCGTGACCGCCTTCTCGACCAGCGCGGGTGAGGACCAGGACAGCCAGCTTGACCTGAATGCTGTTCCCGAGGCGCCGATCGCCCGACCGCAGCCAACGCCTCAGACCACGCCTCCGAACGAGACCAAGGCGCCCGCGACCGACGCGCCGGAGAAGGTCGTCGCCACGCCGCCGGCGGGGGGCGCGGGCAGCGTGATCCAGCTCGGCGCCTATGCTCGTCCCGCCCAGGCGGAAGCCGCTTGGAAGGCGCTGAGCTCGCGCTTCCCGACGATCGCGGCGATGACCAAGATCGTCATCCCCGCCACCGTGAACGGCGGGACGGTTTACCGTCTTCGCGCGGGCGCCGCCTCCTCGGCCGATGCGCGGGCCGCGTGCCAGACGCTCAAGGTGGCGGGCGAGAACTGCCTGCCGGTCAACTGATGCAGGCGGCAATCTACGGTCTTGCCGGCCTTCAGCTGGCGGCCGACGAAAGGGATTTCTTCCGAGACGCCGATCCGGCAGGATTCATCATCTTCGCCCGCAACTGTTCGAACCGGGAACAGTTGCGGGCGCTGACGGACGAGCTTCGATCGCTTTCGGGGCGGGCCGACGTTCCGATCCTCATCGACCAGGAGGGCGGCCGCGTCGCGCGCATGAAGCCGCCAGAGTGGACTGCCTTCCCGCCCATGGGCGTTTTCGACAAACTATACGATATTGCACCCTCCAGCGCGATCGAAGCCGCCCGGGTCAACGCCCGCGCACTTGCGCTGATGCTGGTCGAGTGCGGGATCAACGTCGACTGTCTCCCCGTCCTCGACGTGCTTCAGCCCGGCGCCAGCGACATCGTCGGAGATCGCTCGCTGGGAAGCGTGCCGATGCAGGTGTCGGCGCTGGGCCGCGCGGTCCTCGACGGGATGGCGTCGGCCGGGGTGCTCGGCACCTTGAAGCACATTCCCGGGCACGGCCGCGCACTGGTCGACAGCCACAAGGAACTGCCGCTGGTCTCCGCGTTGGAGGAGGAACTGGCGATCGATCTGGAGCCGTTCGAGCGGCTCAGCAGCCGCTGTCCGATGGCGATGGTTGCGCACATCGTCTATTCCGTCTGGGATCCCCTGCACCCGGCGAGCCAGAGCCAAGTGGTGATCCGTGATATCATCCGCGGCCGCATCGGTTTCGACGGCTGGCTGATGACCGACGATCTGGGCATGGAGGCGTTGGCCGGATCACCCGGCGAACGCGCGGAGCGTTGCCTCGCCGCCGGCTGCGACGTCGCACTCCATTGTTCGGGGCGCCTCGATGAGATGATCGACGTGGCGGGGCGGGTGGGAGCAATGACCCCCCGTAGCGCGGAGCGGCTGGAACAAGCCATGGCGGCCATTGCGCCCGAGGAGGGACTCGACTTCGCCGCAGCACTGGACAAGCGTGACAGGCTGCTCGCGCTGGTCTGACCTGACTTCTTCCCGAATATACCGGGGCGCCGCGCGCGACGCCCCGGTGCCGTTGCTCAGAACGCCTTGCGAACGGTCAGCCCGATCGTCCGCGGCTGCCCGACATTGTAGCCGAGCCGTGCCCGCCCGCCGCGCTCGCGGTCGAGCGAGAGGAGCGGGGTCTTGTTGAACAGGTTGTTGGCGTAGAGCACCGCCTCAAGCCCATTGTCCCACTTCAACCCGACCGAGGCGTTGACGAGGTCGTAGCTCGGCAGCTTGAGCGAGCCGAAGCTGCCGTTGCGCGTCCCGAAGGCGGCAGTGGCCGGGTTGAAAAAGATGAAGTTGAAGTTACCCGCGCCGGTCTCCTGATCGGATGGCTGGGTGAAGCGGTTGCCGACATGCTGGAAGCTGCCGGTCACATACCATTCGCCCGTGCTGCTGAACCGCTGCCCGTAGGTCGCGGTGGCGGCGAGCTGGAACTTGGGAACGGTAGGGAGACGGTTGCCGTCGCGGATGCCGGCGATCACCGTCGGGCTGGCACCGGCGGTCACCACGCTCGAGTCGAACTTCGCCGACTGGACGTTGGTGGCGAGGCTGAGATCGAGTCCCGGCATCGGCGTGGCGTTGATCTCCAGCTCGACGCCGCTGCTGTGCGCCTTGGGCACGTTGAAGACCACGCGTGAGGAGCAGCTGCCGGCGTCCGCCGTCACCTGCAGGTTCTTGATGTCGTTGTAGAAGGCCGCGGCCGTCATGCTCAGCCCGCGGCCGCCCAGCTTGAAGTTCGCCTCATAGTTCCACAGCGTCTCGTCCTTATAGGTCGGACGCCCGCCGTAGGTCTGCGCATCGACGCCGGTCGCGCCGCCGCTGCACAGCGGGATGTTGAGCGGATCGTTGACGCCGCCGAGCCGGAACCCCTTGGCAATCTGGAGATTGACCGCGGTCCGCCGCTGCGGCTCCCAGCTGAGGATCGCGCGCGGGCTGAACCCGTTCGACTTGGTCTTGTCGCCGATCCGGGTGTCGCTGTTCGAGAAGATGCCGCCTGAGATGAAGTCGCGCTTCTCTTTGAAGTCGTAGTAGCGACCCCCGCCGGTCAGCTTGAACTGTCCGAATTTGTAGCTCGCCTCGCCGAACACCGCGGCTTGCTTGATGATGTAGGGCAGGTCGGCGTTGTAGGGCGAGTTGAGAGGGAAGCCGTTAGCGACGGCGGCCGAGACGCCGGCGCCGAGCGCCGCGTCGACGAAGGCGTCGTAACCGGGGGTTGGCAGCCGCTGCGCATATTTGCGGTTCACGTGGCTGTAGAAGCCGCCGAACACCCACTGGAACGGTCCGCTGCCAGTCGAGGCGACACGAAGCTCCTGGCTCCATTGGTTGAGCCGGGTCGTGTCGCGGAGGTTCGACGGCAGGTTGGCCAGTGCCGGCGCGGCGCCTAGCGCGATGATGAACGGCGAAACGGAAACCGAGCCGGTCAAGGCCGACGCGTCGCGGCTGACGAGGATGTTGCGGTGGATGTAGCTAGTCACCGAAGTCAGCTCCGCACCGCCGAAGTCGGCGCTCGCGGTAAGGTCGGCGAGTGTCGTCTTATCGCGAAACTGCTCGCGCAGCTTCAGATACTGGTCGGCACCCCCCAAGCTGCAGGCCGGGGTGAGGAACTGGTTGCAGTATAGATGGTATTCCTCTCGGCGGTTAAAGCCGTTCGCCTTGACATCCTGGTAGACGATGCGCGGGGTCAGCCGGATGCCGGGGGCGGCTTCCCACAGCAGCGAGAGCCTGCCGCCGATCCGATGGCCGTCGTTAATGTTCTTGCCGGCTGCCGGGCCGACCGCGTCAATGAAGCCGGCGTAGTGCGTGGCATAACCCACCGCGCGGATCGCCGCGGTCGCGCCGAGCGGCACGTTGACGGCCGCCTTGACGTGACCGCCGACGTCGCTCTCGTCGACCGTGTTGGCATTGGCCTCGACCAGCCCCTCGACCTTCCCGAGCTTGGGCTGATTGGTGATGTAGCGGAGCGTGCCACCGACGCTGCCCGAGCCGAACAGCGTGCCCTGCGGGCCGCGCAGCGTCTCCACCCGATTGAGGTCAAACAGGTCGAAGTCGGGCGTGAACAGCGACAGCGAGATCACGCTCTCGTCGAGATAGACGCCGACCTGCTCCTTAACGCCCGGTTGGTCGCGGACGATCTGCCCCGCCGAGACGCCGCGGACCGACACCTGGCTCTGACCCGGCCCGAGATTCTGGACGGTAAGGCCGGCGACGTTGCGGCTGATGTCCTCGACCGTCTGCGCATTGGCCCGCTGCAAGTCCTGCTGCGACTGGGCGTTGACCGAGAAGGGGACGTCCTGGACCGTCGTCGCGCGCTTGGTGGCGGTGACGATAATTTCCCCGTCGTTAGTGACTTCCCGTGCCGGCGTCGTCGCGGTCGGGTTGGTCGCCTGCGCGGCGCCCTCCTGGCTCGTCTGCGCCGCGGCAGGCGTGACGAAGGCCAGCGCGGCGCTTCCGACCAGAAGATGGCAGACAAGAGACGTGGTCCGACGCATGATTTTCCCCCTCAAGCTTGTTCCCCGCCGCCAAATTTAGGGGTTTTCCGCCGTGCACGGGAGTGGAAAGTGACAGGAAGGCAATGTTGAGCGATGGATTGTGACTGGTCCGCAACAACTTTGATCAGCTTGTTCGCTGCGGCCGATGCGCTAACCTGCGGCGGTGACCGAGGCCCTTCCGCTTCACGACGCCGATGAGCCGCTGACGCTCAGCCTCGGCTCGTGGGAGGGGCCGCTCGACCTGCTGCTCAATCTCGCGCGGGCGCAGAAGGTCGACCTGCAGCAGATCTCGATCCTCTCGCTGGTCGAGCAATATCTCGCCTATCTCGAGGGCGCTCGTGCGCTGAAGCTGGAGATCGCCGCCGATTATCTCGTGATGGCGGCATGGCTCGCTTATCTGAAATCCTGTCTCCTGCTGCCCAAGGATCCCGAGCAGGACCCCAGCCCTGAGGAGCTGGCACTTCGCCTTCAGCTGCGGCTGCAGCGGCTCGACGCGATGCGCGAGGCGGCGGCGCGGCTGATGGGCGGCGACCGGGTCGGCCGCGACGTCTTCCTCCGCGGCGCGCCCGAAGGGCTGAAGCTCGCGCGCCGCGCCGCCTGGCAGGTCGCCTCGTTCGACCTCTACGCGGCATTCGGGGCTGTGAAGGCCCGCACCGCGCCGGCCATGCACGTCGTCGCCGACCGCGCCGTGATGACGCTCGAAGAAGCAATCGAGCGGGTCGGGCGGCTCGTCGGCAGCCGTATGGACTGGTCGCGCATCGAAAGCTTTCTTCCGGCGACCCAGGACCCGGCCTATCGCCGCTCAGCGCTGGCCAGCTCGTTCGTCGCCGCACTCGAGCTCGCCCGGCAGGGACGGCTCGACCTTCGTCAGGGTGGGCCGTTCGAGCCGCTCGAGGTGAGGGCCGCGTGATGGACGAGTTCGTCCGCGCCGTGGAGGCGACGGTGTTCGCTGCGACCGAGCCGGTCACCCTCGACGAGATCGCGCTGCACGTCGGGGAGGGAGATGTACCCGCCGCGCTCGTCGTGCTGGCGGAAACCTATGCTTCGCACGGCATTCAGCTGGTCGAGCGCGGCGGTCGCTGGCACTTCCAGACGGCGCCCGACCTCGCACACCTGCTTCGCCGAACTCGCGAGGAGCCGCGTCGCCTCTCGCGCGCAGCAATCGAGACGCTGGCGATCATCGCCTATCACGAGCCGGTTAGCCGCGCCGAGATCGAGGCGATTCGGGGAGTCCAGACCGCCAAGGGGACGCTGGACGTGCTGATGGAGGCGGGATGGGTCCGACCGGCCGGGCGGCGCGAGGCGCCGGGGCGGCCGCTGCTCTACGCAACGACGGCCGAATTTCTGCGCCATTTCGGACTTGGCTCGCGCCGTGACCTGCCCGGGATCGACGATCTGAAGGCGGCGGGGCTGCTCGATCCGCTCGACGACGGGCTTATACAACTGCAGCTGGAAAGCGCGGGCGAGGACGACTAGATAGCTCGACCAAAGGAGTTTTCGACAATGGGCTCGTTCAGCCTCTGGCATATCCTGATCCTCGCCATCCTCGTCCTCCTGCTGTTCGGCGGAAATCGCTTCAGCAACATGATGGGCGACCTCGCCAAGGGCATGAAGCAGTTCAAGGCCGGCATGGCCGACGACGAGGAAGAGAAGCGCCGCGATTATGAGCGGCAGCGGTGGGAGCAGCAGCAGCGGCTCGGCCAGACTCCCGATCGTCCGATCGAGGTGAGCTCGACCCGCGCGCCCGACCCGGTCGCGCCGCCTCCGCCGCCGGCGCAGCCGGTGGCACCGCCGCCGGAAGACACCCGCCGCGGCTGATCCCTAGGTGTTCGGGATCGACAGCAGCGAGCTGCTCGTCCTCGCCGTCCTGGCGCTCGTCTTCATCGGGCCCAAGGACCTACCGCGGGTGCTCCACACGGTCGGCCGCTTTTACGGCCGGGCACGGGGCATGGCACGCCACTTCACAGCCGGCATCGAGAACATGATGCGCGAAGCCGAGCTGGAGGAGATGGAGAAGCGCTGGCGGGAGGAGAATGAGCGGATCATGAATCTGCATCCGGCCAATGCCCCTTATCCCGAGCCGGGTGCCGCAGGGCTCGATCCGGCCACGACCATGATGCCGCAGGCAGGCGAGCTAGGCCCGCCGCCGGGCGCGGATGCCGGCCCAATCGGCCTTACCGACACCATGCCCCCGGTAGTCGATCCGGGCCGTCTCGCCGCCCCCGCTCCGTCCAACGGCAGTGACGAAGAGCCGCAGCTTCCGCTGCCGCGCCCGCCCGCCCGGCCGCTGCCATGAAGGACATCGACGACAGCAAGCAGCCGCTATTCGAGCATCTGGTCGAGCTCCGCCGCCGCCTGTTCATCTGTTTGGCGGCGCTGACGCTGACCTTCTTCGTTTGCATGTATTTCGCCAAGCCGATCTTCGCGGTGCTGGTCCAGCCGCTGCTCCGCGCGGGGCAGGGCAAGCTCATCTACACCGACATCTTCGAGGCCTTCTTCGTGGAGGTGAAGGTGGCGGCCTGGGCGGCGCTGATGCTGAGCTTCCCGGTCATCTCGACCCAGCTTTGGCGGTTCGTCGCGCCCGGCCTCTACGCCAAGGAGAAGCGGGCCTTTTTGCCCTTCCTCCTCATGACGCCCTTCTTCTTCATTGCCGGAGCGAGCTTCGCCTATTTCGTCGCGATGCCGTGGGCGCTGAAGTTCCTGCTTGGCTACAGCGGCAACATCGGTGGGGTCCAGCAGGAGGCGCTGCCGGGCGTCGGCAATTACCTCAACTTCGTCACCCGCTTCCTGTTCGGGTTCGGCGCGGCGTTCCTGACGCCCGTGCTGCTGATGATCCTTGAGCGTGCCGGGATCATCACCGTCGAGCAGCTGCAGAAGAGCCGGCGCTATGCCGTCGTCATCGCGGGAGCCGCCGCCGCCGTGCTGACCCCGCCCGACGTGGTCTCAATGCTGCTGCTGCTGGTGCCGCTCTACGGCCTTTACGAGTTCGCCATTCTGGCGATCCGACTGACCCACTGGCGAGCCGCGCGGAAAAAGGCCGGCGAAGGACAGGGTAGCGCCACTTAGCCGTTGGAGCCCGACAGTGTTCGGGCGCCTCTGATGCCAATGAACCCCGGATAGAATTTGGGCCCGAAAACGTCACCGGGGGGGGGAGGGTTGACGTTTCCGGGCCCATGTAAGCGGATAGCGAGAGCGGGGGGGCAAAAGGTCACTATCCGAAGAGTAAAACGGTGTTGGCCGTCCGGGGTTCCGCTGTCCTCGAGAAAATTTACGAAATTATTCAGGATGCCGGAAACACCGGCAGGTCGACACTGTAGCGCCCCAGTTTGCGCTCGAGCGGGGAGCGGAGCTGGCGCGCGAGACCATCGACGATCCGCTCGAACTGCTTGCGCTCCGGGTTCACCTGCTCCTGCCCGGGCACCAGTACCGGGCTGGTCAGGCTGAGCGCAGCGGTGAGGTCACCAGTGCGGCGGAGCACGACCTCGATCGGCTCCTCCGGCTCGTGGAGCATGGCGAACTCGACGATTTCGGTGATCAGGAACGCCGCCGCCACGGCCGCATCCTGGGTCGTGTTGAGGCTCTCGACGTCAAGCTGGATGGAGATGGCGCGCGCGCTGTCCGGCGCACTGCCGCGAAGACCGGCGGCGAGCTCGGTGACTAGCGGGCGAAGCGCGATGCCGCGATTCTCCTCGAGCTCGGCATAGTGATTGCGGTGGACCACCGACAACGCGTCCACGCGGCGCCCGATCGCCGAGTAGGCATCCTTGGCGTCCGGCGTCCCGGCGTTGCGCCCATGGATGTTGAGCAGGCTGGCGACCACCTGGAGATTGTTCTTCACCCGGTGGTGGACCTCGCGGACCAGCCGCCGCTGGCCCTCGAGCGCGACGCCCATTTCGCGCTCGCTGTGTTCGACGCGCTCGACGGCTCGCTCGAACGCTTGGCCGAGCTCGTCGATCTCCTTCGCCGGGCCGCGCCGGTCGGGCAGCGCGAGGGGACCATCGCCCGGCTGGAAGTTGGCGACCGAGCGCTGGAGATGGCGCAGCGGTCGGATCAGCAGCCGCTGCACCAGCCACCAGCTCAGCAGCGACGCCAGCGCCCACATCAGCAGCGGCAGGAAGATGAGCACCCGATCCGCTTCGGCGATCCGCGGCAGCCGGGTGACGCTCGACACGGACAGCTGGTTGTTCGCGATCCGCCGGCTCCGGGTGATGGTCGGCAGCAGTTCGGCGCCCGATGCGACCGGAGAGTCGATCAGCACCATGTCGTGGAGGCTGTCGTTCAGCCCGAAGGTCAGGAAATGCGCACCGCTGGCCAGCGCGGCCTGGCGAAGCTCGGTGTCGGGCAGCGCCCCAGTCGCGGTTCCGTTAATCACTCCGACTTTAAAGAATAGCTGGTGACCATCGTTGCTTACCCAGGTGCGGATGTCGCCCGGCGCGACGAGCAGGTTGTCACGCTGCGGCTGGAAGATCCCGGCCGTACAGAGCTGGAGCCCGTTGGTGTCGCGCAGCGTGAAGTTCCGCCCGACGGCTGGCGTCAGCGCGAGGGTCTGTGCCGTGGTTTGGCAGGGATCGGAGTTGGCTTGGCGAAGCGCGCCGTTTGCGGCAATCCGGAGTGCCAGGGCGTTACGCGCGACGACGCTTTCGACCGACTGGATCGCGCTCCCGGTCTGCGCCTCGGCGCGCTGCTCCAGCGCGCGGTTGGCTTGCGCGACATTGCCCGCCGCGGTCCATGCCAGAACAAGCCCGAACGGCAGCAGCGCCAGCGTCAAAATAAGAAACAGCTTCGAACCCGTCGAGAGACGGTCGAAGCGTCCGCGTAGCGAACCGCTCATTCGCGGTGCGCCTGGCGCCGAAAATCAGCTGAGCTTGCCGAGCAGGTCGAGAAAATCGTTAGGCACGGATTCCTGAAGCGTCTCATCATAAACAGTACGCAGCGCCTTGCCGACGTCGTTCGGCGTCGAACCTCGCTTCTTTCGTTTCGTATCCTCGGAGATGGGCGCGTCGTTTGCGGCATCCGGACGATCTGGCTTGGCCTTCTTGTTGGCACTCAACCTCTCGCCCCCCATCGGCTTGTCTTGAACACGTGAATAGCGCGCCGCCATGACTCTACTAAGCAACCGATTTGGCCCCCTAGATGTCGCTCAGCCGACTCGTCAATCAGCCTTGCTTGGCCGACGAAACCAAACGGTCGATCCTTTGTTCCCCCGTCAGCCAAAAAGCGGTCTTTCGCTCGGGGGTACAATGGGCCGTGGCCTGCAGGGTTGCACAAAGCCCGTCCGCCTCCCAAAAGGAAGATCAATAGTTACACAGGAGCAACTATCGTTATGTCGCTGGGCCAGGAACTTGCGCCGCATCTGCCATTCTTGCGCCGTTATGCGCGTGCCCTGACGGGCAGCCAAGCCCACGGAGACGCCTTCGTTCGTGCCACTCTCGAGGCGATCGTCGCCGCTCCGGACAATTTCCCGCGCGATGTCGAGCCGCGGCTCGGCCTCTACCGCACCTTCCACGCGATCTGGTCAACCGCCAACATTGAGGAGCAGAGCGAGCCGGCGGCCACCGTCGACGGCGCCGAAGGGATCGCACGGGCGCGCCTGTCGCGCATTACTCCGCTGTCGCGCCAGGCGCTGCTGCTCACCGCGCTCGAGGGTTTCTCGTCGAGCGAGGCCGGCTACCTGATCGGTGCGCAGCCGCAGGAAGTCGAGAACCTCGTTTCCGAAGCGCTTGGCGAAATTGAGCGGCAAACCCTGGCGGATGTCCTCATCATCGAGGACGAGCCGATCATCGCGATGGACATTGAGACGATCGTCCGTGACCTCGGCCACAACGTCACCGGTGTCGCCGTGACTCGGGACGAGGCCGTGGCTCAGGCCCGTGCCAACCCGCCGGGTCTGGTGCTCGCCGACATCCAGCTCGCCGACGACAGCTCGGGCATAGACGCGGTCCGCGATATCCTCGCCGAATTCTCGGTCCCGGTGATCTTCATCACCGCCTTCCCGGAACGGCTGCTGACCGGCACCCGGCCAGAGCCGACCTTCCTCATCACCAAGCCGTTTCAGCGCTCGACCGTGAAGGCGGCGATCGCCCAGGCGCTCTTCTTCGACGCCGCAACCGTTCCGGCTGCCTAACGGTGGAACAGCCCCCGAGGCCGCGCGTTGGCCAAGGCAAACAGCAGTTTCGGGGATGTTTTCTTCATGGCTGAACCCACTCAGCACAAGACGGGCACGGAGGCTCGCGCGGGCACCACGCCGCACATGACACGCTATGTTCTGGTCGGTGGATTGGTGCTCGTGGTGGTTGCGTTCGTCCTGATATTGTTCATCGCCCGCTAACACCGTATATTTCCTAGGTGGTGGAATGATCCATAGTGGGGCGGCGGCTCGTGACGAGAGCTGCGCCGAGACCGGGCGGGATAAGTTGAGCGACAGCGACGATCATGACGACACGGCTCCTCGGGCCGAACCGGTTCCGCTGTCGGACCCGGAGTTCAAGGCCGAACTGGCTCAGGTCATCCCTCACCTGCGCGCCTTCGGGCGCTCGCTGTCGGGCAGCCGCGACCTCGCCGACGACCTTGTTCAGGAAACGCTGCTGAAGGCTTGGGCGGCGCGCAAGCGCTTCCAGGCCGGCACCAACATGCGGGCCTGGACCTTCATTATCCTGCGCAACCTATTCCTAAGCCAGATGCGCCGGGCGCGCTTCAAGGGCGAGTGGGACGATGTGACCGCCTCGAAGCTGCTCGCTGCCCCGGCCAGCCAGGATCGCCATGTCGAACTCGGCGACATGCAGCGCGCTCTGCTGCACCTGCCGCAGCCGCAGCGCGAGGCGCTGATCCTGGTCGGGGCCGGCGGCTTTGCCTATGAAGAGGCCGCCGAGATATGCGGCTGCGCGGTCGGCACGATCAAGAGCCGGGTCGCCCGCGGCCGCGTAGCGCTCGAGCAGCTTCTCTCTGGCGGCAAGCTGCCATCTCGCCGCCAGCACAAGAGCGATCCCGACAAGTCGGCGCTCCAGGAAATCATGGGCGAGGTCGACGAGCTCAGCGGCGGCCGCTGAACCTCATTCCTAGCTGACCCAAATCGATTGAGCCGCACAGGTAACCCTGCGCGGCTCTTGAACTTTCGCCATTCCATTCACCGCCTTAGCGGATCCGATCAAGCAGGTCGTCGAACTGGTGGTCGGTCGCGTAGGGCGACGTACTGAACGCCCGCCGGAGTGCAGCAGTCACTCCGGCATGAGCGGGCGGAAGTTCGACACGGATGATCCTTCGATCCATGGTCGTTGCTCCCCTTCCCGGGTTCTTGGGAAATTCGGTCGTCATTTGAATGACAAACGACCGAGGCCAACCGAGGTTTCGCAAAAGTGACTCGTCTGGCATGGGCCTGATGCATGGCGGCAACGCTTGATCGCATCGCGGCGCTCGAACGGGCACGCCGTCATTCCCCTTTCCTGCGGGAGGCGCTGAATGCGCTTCCGGCAGTGAAGGATACCTTTTGCTCCGAGGGTGCTACCGCCGCGCTTGCACTTGCGCGGAGCGAGCCCGACCTCCCTGTCGGGATCAGCCTCCGGCGCCAGCGTCGCGCCCTCGCGTTCGCCGTGGCACTAGGCGATCTCGCCGGCGAGTTCGATCTTGAGACAGCAACTGGTGCCCTGTCCGATTTCGCTGATTTCGCGATCGATGCAGCCGTGCGCACGGCAATTCACGAACGTCTCCCCGACGCCGACCCGAACGGCTTTGCGGTGCTTGCGCTGGGAAAGCTTGGCAGCCGCGAGCTCAACTATTCCTCCGACGTCGATCTCATCCTCCTGTTTGATCCCGACGTGCTGCCGCGGCGCGCTCGGGACGAACCGGGCGAGGCGGCGGTGCGAGTGGCGCGGCGGATGGCGGAGCTGCTGCAGCGCCGTGACGAACATGGTTACGTCCTGCGCGTCGACCTGCGGCTCCGCCCATCCTCAGAGGTCACCCCGGCGGCTCTCCCGGTAGATGCGGCCATCTCCTATTACGAATCGAGCGCCCTGCCGTGGGAACGCGCGGCCTTCATCCGTGCGCGCGCCTGCGCCGGGGACATCGCACTGGGCGAGCGGTTCCTGAGCGAGATCCGGCCGTTCGTCTGGCGGCGCGCACTCGACTTCGGCGCAATCGAGGAAATCCGCTCGATCACCGGTCGCATCCGCGACCGTTATGAGGAAGGTCAGAAGCTCGGGCCCGGCTTCGACCTCAAGCGCGGGCAGGGGGGTATTCGCGAGGTCGAGTTCTTCGCGCAGGTCCAGCAGCTCATCCATGGAGGGCGCGATCCTGCGCTCCGCTCGCCAGCCACGATCCCGGCGCTACAGTCGCTAGCCGCCGCGGGCCACCTCTCGTTCGACACGGCGGCCGCGATGGGCAGCGCCTACCGGCGCCTTCGTACCGTCGAGCACCGGCTGCAGATGGTCGAGGACCAGCAGACCCACCGCCTGCCGCTCGATGCCGAGGCGCTCGACAATGTCGCCGCGCTCGATGGATTGAAAGGCAGCGAAGCGCTGCTTGGGTCCCTGCGGCCGCACGTCGAGCGGGTCGCCGCCGAATTCGGCGAACTGCTTCCCGAGCGAAGCGAGAGGCTATCCGAAACCGGCGCAACGCTGCGGATGGAGCTGGCCCGTCTCGGTTTCGCCGACGCCGAGGCGGCGGCCCGCCGGGTGCAGGACTGGCGGTCCGGGCGGGCCCGCTCTCTTCGCTCGGGACCAGCGCGCTCGGCGTTCGAGGCCATGCTGCCGCTGCTGCTCGGCGAAATCGCGGGAGGTCCGGACCCCAATCACGCACTTAATCGCCTCAGCGATCTGGTCGAGCGGCTGTCGAGCGGCGTGAACTTCTTCCGCTTGCTCGAAGCACGGCCGAACCTTGCCCGCATCTTCGCGCTGGTTCTGGCTCATGCGCCCGTCCTGTCCGACCAGCTTGCACGCCGGCCGGAGCTGCTGGACGGCCTGATCGACCAGAGCAGCCTCGATCCGCTCCCGGCGCTGGACGACCTTGTCGCCGCCCTGCGGCGCAGGATCGCTGCCGAACCGTTCGACGCGGCGCTCGATCGTGCCCGTCGGTTCGTTAACGAGCGCCGCTTCGCGCTCGGCGTTCAGCTTGTTTCCGGGGAGCGCGACCCGCTCGCGGTAGCGGAGCAATATGCCGATCTTGCCGAGGCGGCGATCATCATCCTGTCGGAACGGACTTCGGCTGAGTTCGCCGAGCGCCACGGCCGGGTCGAGCAAGGCGAGTTGCTGATCCTGGGGCTCGGGCGGCTCGGGGGTCGCCGGCTCACCCATGCTTCCGAC
The DNA here is from genome assembly GCF_003970925.1 of Sphingomonas ginkgonis. NCBI lineage: Bacteria > Pseudomonadati > Pseudomonadota > Alphaproteobacteria > Sphingomonadales > Sphingomonadaceae > Sphingomonas > Sphingomonas ginkgonis. Next base: position 2,879,858 of record NZ_RWJF01000001.1, on the reverse strand, counting down.
CTCGATCTCATCTTCCTCTACGACGCTCCCGCCGGTGCCCGCTCAGCGGGCGAACGGCAGCTCAGCGCCACCGACTATTACAACCGACTGGCGCCGCGGATCGTCGCCGCGCTCAGCGTCGGCACGGCGGCGGGTCCGCTCTACGATGTCGATACCCGCCTTCGCCCGCAGGGCAGCAAGGGGATGCTGGCGGTCAGCCTCGATGGCTTCCTGGACTACCAGGCGAGAGAGGCCTGGACCTGGGAGCACATGGCGTTGTGCCGGGCTCGGCCGGTCTTCGGCTCCGTCGTCGGACGCGAGCGGTTGGAGGCTGCGATCCAGACGCTGCTGACGACGCCTCACGATGCTGCGAAGGTGCGGAGCGACGCCGGCCGGATGCGCAGCGAAATGGCCCGCCACAAGCCACCGGCCGGTCCGCTCGACATCAAGCTGGGTCCGGGAGGCCTGGTTGATCTGGAGTTCGCCGTTCACACGCTTCAGCTGACGACCGGACAGGCGCTCTATCCCCGGGTCGGGGCGGTATTGGCGGCGCTGACCGCGGCCGGGCTGCTCGACGAGACCGCGGAGGCTGACGGCAAGCTGCTGACCCGGCTCCTCGTCGTGCTCCGCCTCGTCGCACCGGAGGGTGAGCCGGCGCCGCAATCGCGGTTGCTGGTCGCGACTTTGTGCGGGCACGAAAGCTGGAACGGCTTGCTTGAAGCGCTCGGCGCGGCGCGGCAGAGGGTCGCGGAGCGCTGGGCTCGAGTGAAGGAGGGATGATGATCGACCAAGGACAGAAGGCGCCGGCGCTGCGCCTGCCGCTGAGCGATGGCAACGAACTCGACCTCGCTGCGCCGGGTGGCAAGCTCGTGCTCTATTTCTACCCCAAGGACGATACGTCCGGCTGCACCCGCGAGGCGCAGGACTTCACCGCGCTCGCCGGCGATTTCGCCGCCGCCGGTACGAAGGTCGTCGGCGTATCGCGCGACGACATGAAGAAGCATGCCAAGTTCATCGACAAATATGAGCTGAAGGTGCCGCTGGCGACGGATCCGGGCGCGGTGAGCGAGGCGTTCGGGACCTGGATAGAAAAGTCCATGTACGGCCGCAAATATATGGGCATGGAACGTTCGACCTTCCTGATCGATGCGGACGGCACGGTTCTCGAAGCCTGGCGCAAGGTGAAGGTGCCGGGTCATGCGGCCGAGGTGCTGGCCGCCGCGCGGGGCTGATCAGCGTCTTAGCCAGCTCGGCATCGGGCTTGGGCTGACGACCGACAGGAATTAACCGGGTGCGGTCAGGCGGGATTTGAAACGCCTACCGCCGCATGCTAGCGGCCGGGCCAAGTCTTAAGGAGCATGGCCTTGGCCGAGTTCAGCCTTCCCCAGAACAGCAAGATCAGCGGCAAGGGTCGCGAGTTCCGCGCGCCGGCCGGTGCCAAGCGGGTCAAGAAGCTCAAGGTCTACCGCTACGATCCCGACACCGGCGCCAATCCGCGGTATGACCGCTACGAGCTCGACCTCGACCAGACTGGGCCGATGGTCCTCGACGCGCTGATCAAGATCAAGAACGAGGTCGATCCGACCCTGACCTTCCGCCGCTCCTGCCGCGAGGGGATCTGCGGCAGCTGCTCGATGAACATGGGGGGGCGCAATGGTCTCGCCTGCACGACGGCGCTTGAGGACATCAAGGGCGAGATCACTATCACCCCGCTGCCGCACATGGACGTGGTAAAGGACCTCGTTCCCGACCTCACCCACGCCTATGCGCAGTACAGCTCGATCCAGCCTTGGCTGAAGACGATTACGCCGGCGCCTTCGGGCAAGGAGCGGCTCCAGTCGCCCAACGACCGCGAGAAGCTCAACGGCCTCTACGAGTGCATTCTCTGCTTCTGCTGCCAGACGAGCTGCCCGAGCTACTGGTGGAACAGCGACCGCTTTCTCGGCCCGGCGATCCTGCTCCAAGCGTATCGCTGGCTCGCCGACAGCCGCGACGAGATGACCGGCGAGCGGCTCGACCAGCTCGAGGACCCGTTCCGCCTGTATCGCTGCCACACGATCATGAACTGCGCGAACGTCTGTCCCAAGGGGCTGAACCCGGCCAAGGCGATTGCCGAGACCAAGAAGCTGATCGCCGAGCGCGCGGCCTGATCGAGGGCGGCGAGGGTTGGCGATGGACGACGCGAGCCCGCCGCTGCCTCAGCGCGCGGTAGAACATCCCGATCATCCGGGCTGGTACTGGAATGGCCCGCTTCCACGCAGCAGCTTCGCCGCAGCGACCGGTCCGATGATCTACCGGCCCGACGGTCCGGGGCGGGGCATCGTCCGCATGTTCCCGACCGAGGGCCACCTCAACATGGGCGGGTCGCTGCACGGCGGCGCGGTGATGAGCTTCATCGACATGAGCCTCTTCATCGGCGGCCACTGTGCCGGGATGAAGCGCGGCCATTTCGTGACACTCGACCTCACCACCCATTTCCTGGGTCGCGGCCGACCCGGTGAGCCGCTCGACGCGCATGTTGAGCTGATCAAGGAGACGCGCAGCTTCTCCTTCCTTCAAGGCGTGGTGCGCCAGTCCGACCAGCCCTGCTACAGCTTCGCCGGCACGCTGAAGCGGGTACGCGAGCGCTCGTGACCGGGCCGGTCGATCCCGCCTACCGGCAGCTCGTCGCGGCGGGCGAGCTGAAGCCCGATTCCGACCAGGCGTGCGCGGTGGCGGCGCTCGACCGGCTCGCGAACGATCTCGCCCGGCCCCGCAGCGGCTTCTTCGGTCGGCTCTTCGGCAAGGCCGAGGCCCCGGTGTGCGGCGTCTATCTGTGGGGCGGGGTGGGGCGCGGCAAGTCGATGCTGATGGATCTCGCCTACGAGCGGATCCCGGTCGAGCCGAAGCGCCGTGCACATTTCCACGCGTTCATGCTCGACGTTCACCAGCGGCTCCACGAAGCTCGCAGGAGCGAGGAGGGCGACCCCGTCCTGCGCGTCGCCGCCGACCTCGCAGCCGAGGCACGGCTGCTCTGCTTCGACGAGATGGTGGTGAACAACAGCGCCGACGCGATGATCATGTCGCGGCTGTTCACCGCCATGCTCGACGAGGGCACCACGGTGGTGACGACATCCAACCGCCCGCCGCAGGACCTCTACAAGGATGGCCTGAACCGCGAGCTGTTCCTCCCGTTCATCGATCTGATCGGGCGGCGAATGCAGGTGGTGCCGCTCAACGGCCCGACCGACTATCGCCTCGACCGCATGCAGGGGGTCGACACCTGGCATGTCCCCAACGGACCGGCGGCAACCGCGGCGCTCTCGCAGGCCTTCTTCCAGCTCACCGACTATCCAGTCGAGGACCGCGCTAACGTCCCCACCGAGGAGCTGGACGTTGGCGGCGGCCGGACGCTGCACGTCCCCAAGAGCCTCAAGGGTGTCGCGGTCTTCTCCTTCAGGAGATTGTGCGGCGAAGCCCGTGGTGCGGCCGATTATCTCGCCATTGCGCGCCGCTTCCATACGGTGATCATCGTCGGCATTCCGGTAATGGGACCGGAAAGCCGGAACGAGGCGGCCCGCTTCGTGACGCTGATCGACTCGCTTTACGAGCATAAGGTCAAGCTGCTCGCGGCGGCCGATGCGGAGCCCGCCGACCTGTACCCCGCTGGCGATGGACGCTTCGAGTTCGAACGGACTGTGAGCCGTCTCGAGGAGATGCAGAGCGCTGCCTATCTTGCCGAGGGTCACGGCACGGCCGACTAGGGAAAGGCGCCGCTCGCGACCGCGCCGCCAGTCAGCCTTCCTATAAGTGCGGGAGAGAAGCTCTCCAGCGAAGGCCCCTCCATGAACATCAAGCGCCTGGTTCAAATCGCCGCCGCCGCCCTGCTCGGCACCATGCTCGTCTGCGCGGTCGTCTTCACCATGGGGATCAACTCGATCCGCATCGGGGGAAGTCACGAGCGGCAGATCGAGCGCGCCAGTGCGCTCGAAGCCGACCTGCTCCCGCCGCCTTTATTCGTCGTCGAGCCCTACGCGGTCGCGATGGAAGGCCTGAATCATCCCGAACGGGCGGCGGAGACGATCAGTCGGCTCGAGGCAATGCATAAGCAGTATGAGGATCGAAAATCATACTGGAAGACGGCCGACGTCAGCGACACCATTCGCGCAACGATCGAGGGATCATCGATGAAAGCCGGCGACGCCTTCTGGGCGGTGATCAACGACAGGACGATCCCAGCGCTCCGGCGCAATGATCCGGCTTCGACCGGGCCTGTGCTCAATGCCATGTCTGCGGCTTACCACAACCAGAAAGGCCAATTGGACGAGTCGCTGCAGTCAGTCGCCAAGTTCAAGACCGAGACCCTCGACTCCTCCAAGTCGGCGCTGACCTGGACGGCGTCGCTGCTGATCGGGCTGGGTCTGCTCCTGTTTGCCGGGCTCATCTTCTGCGCGGTTCTGCTGATGCGTCGCGTGATCGATCCGCTCGGGCGCGTGGCCGATGTGACGACCGAACTGGCCGATGGTCGCAACGTCCCGGTACCCTTCACCGATCGTCATGACGAGCTCGGCGCCATGGCCCGCGCCGTGGACCATTTCCGCGAAAGCGCGAACATCCGCGCCGAACGCGACGCCAAGGACTCCGCCGAGAAGAAGGGTGTGGCCGACGCGCTTGGCGAGATGTTGGCGGTGATGGCCGACGGCGACCTGCGCAAGCAGCTCAACGTCGTCTTCCCCGGCAGCTACAAGGAGATCGGCGAGAGCCTCAACAAGGCGATCGGAGCGCTCCGCTCGATGGTCCAGCAAGTGGTGCTCAACGCCACCTCGATCCGCTCCGCCGCGGGCGAGATCTCGGCCGCCTCGCAGGATCTGTCCGAGCGCACCCAGTCCAACGCCGCCGCGATCGAGGAGACCACCGCCGCGCTCGCGAATGTCGACAGCCGCATCGCTTCCACCCGCGATGCCGCGGAAAGCACCGCCCAGTCCGCCTCGCGCGCCAAGAGCGCAGTCGACCAGGGTCGTTCCAAGGCCCAGTTCGCCGCCGCGACGATGGAGGAGGTGCGCGAGTCCGCCGCCAGCGTTGACGGGGTCATGGAAGCGCTCGACAAGATCGCCTTTCAGACCCGCGTTCTCGCGATGAACGCCGCGGTCGAGGCCGGGCACGCCGGAGAGGCCGGCAAGGGGTTCGCAGTGGTCGCCGACCTCGTTTCGCAGCTCGCCGCCCGCGCGGAGGAGGAAGCCCGCAAGGCCCGCGAGCAGCTGACCGCCACCTCGGCCAAGATCGGCCAGGCGGTGACCAGCGTGGGCGAGGTCGAGCAGGAGTTTGCGGGCATCGTCGACGATGTCGCCAGCGTCACCGAGCTGGTCGAGCGGCTGACCGAGGACGCCCGCGCCCAGGCCAGTGCGGTTACCGAAATCAGCGCCGCGATGCGCCAGATGGACGTCTCGACGCAGCAGAATGCTGCCATGGTCGAGCAGACCAGCGCCGCCGCCGGGAGCCTCCTCGCCGACGCGCAGAAGTTGGTCGATCAGGCTGAGACATTCAAATGGGATCGCCGCATGCGCCAGAAGGCGGTGCCGTTCGAGCGTCGCGGCCGCACCGCGCAAGAGGTCGCCAGTATCAATGCGGTGCACGCCGAGCAGGCTTCGCTCGAGCAGCGCCTCTCCGACGCCGCCTAGACGAGCCCGGGCATGTCGATCCAGCGCTCCGTTCAGATCGCCGCCGTCACCCTGTTCGGCACACTGCTGATCGCCATCATCGTCTTTACGCTGGACGTAAACGCGATTCGGATAGGCGGGTCGCGGTACGACGAGCTTCGCGACAGCTACCATCTGGAGGCGAACAGCCGGTCGCCCGCCCTCTACCTCGTCGAGCCGTTCCTCGAAGCCAACGAGCTCCTGTCAGACCCTGGGCATGAGCAGGCTCACGCCAGAAAATTAGGCGAGCTGCACAAGCTTTTCGATGACGAGCATCGCGAATGGATGGCCCTGCCGCTGACGGCGAAGCTGAAGATAATGATCGGATCGACCACCTATGTACCGGCGCAGCAGTTCTGGACGGTCATCGAGACGCGATTGCTGCCGGCGATCAAGCAGGGTGACCGCGCCGCCGCCGCCTCAGCTCTGGCCGATGCCCGCAAGCTGTTCGCCGAGCACCAGGCGGCGGTTCTCCCCTATCTTGAGGAGATCGACGTCTACCAGGACGAACTGATCGACGCCGCCCGCGCCCGGATGCGCTGGATCGCGGCGGTGCTCGGGACGCTCGCCTGCCTGCTGCTGGTCGGGCTGGGTGTCGGATCGTGGCTGATGATTAGGCGCCTCGTTCAACCGCTGGCGGAACTCAGCGAGGTCACGTCCCAACTTGCCGCCGGGCAGGACCTACCGGTTCCGCATACCGCCGGTGACCAGGAACTCGGCCGGATGGCCCGCGCCGTGGAGCATTTCCATCGGAGCGCGCTGGAAAGGGCGGCGACCGATGCCCGCGACAGCGCCGAGAAGAGAAAGATGATCGACGCCCTCGCCGACGTGCTGATGCGCATGGCGGATGGTGATCTCCGCAAGTCGCTGAACTTCGATTTCTCGGGCGAATACCGCTCGATTGGCGAGAACCTCAACCTCGCCGTCAACACGCTCCGGACCATGGTGCAGAACGTCGTCTCGAACGCGACATCAATTAGCGGGTCGGCGGCGGAGATCAGCGCCGCCTCGGCCGACCTGTCGACGCGCACGCAGTCGACCGCCGCAGCGCTGGAGGAAACCAATGCTGCCCTATCCCAAGTCGATACCCGGCTGGCCTCGTCGCGCGATGCTGCGGAGAGCACGGCGATGTCGGCGTCCCGGGCCCGCACGGCGGTCGACCAGGGTCTCGCTAGGGCCAGACGCGCCGCACAAGTGATGGAGCAGGTCCGCGGATCGGCGGCGAGCGTCGACGGGGTCATGGAAGCGCTCGACAAGATCGCCTTCCAGACCCGCGTGCTGGCGATGAACGCGGCGGTCGAGGCGGGTCACGCGGCCGAGGCCGGGAAGGGCTTCGCGGTGGTCGCGGATCTGGTCTCGCAGCTAGCGGTCCGCGCCGAGGCGGAAGCCCGCGAAGCGCGCGAGCAGCTGACAGCCACCACCGCGCGTATCGACGAGGCGGTGACCAGTGTCGCCGAGGTCGAGCAGGAGTTCGGCAGCATTGTCGGTGATGTCGCCACCGTGGCGGAGCTGATCGGGCAACTCGCCGAGGACAGTCGTGCCCAGACGATCGCCATCGGCGAGATCGGCGTCGCGTTGCGGCAGATGGACACGGCAACCCAGCAGAATGCTGCCATGGTCGAACAGACCTCCGCGGCGGCGTCCAGCTTGCTCGACGACGCCCGGACGCTGGTCGGCCACGCCGACAAGTTCCAATGGGAGCGGCGGCACGAGCAGCTGCCCGTCACGGTGGATCGCCGCGCGCCGGCAGGCTCGGGTCGAACAAACGAGGCGTTGCAGCCCGAGGCTGGAGCGTTCCGCTCGGCCGCCTAGCCCCTCCTAGAAGCGCATTGCGAACGTCGCTCCGCCGCCATGGGCATCGCCCCAGGGCAGCCAGCGGACGCGGTCATCCTTGCGGCGAGTCAGGAGCCAGCCCGACGCTTCACCGATTACCGCGCCGGCGACCACGTCGTGAACGAAGTGCTTCTTCGCCCCGACGCGTGCGACACCAACGAATGCCGCGACCAGGTGCGCCGGAAGGCCGACCTGCCAGCCGTAGCGCTTCTCCAGGCTCGCGGCTGCAGCGAAGCTCACCGACGTGTGCCCGGACGGGAAGCTCTGGTTGTCGCTGTTGTCCGGCCGCTCTTCGTGGATCGTGTGCTTGAGGATCTGGGTCGCGCCGAACGCCGCGCCCATCGACAGGGCTGCCTGGGCATCGCCGTTCCAGTCGCCCTGCACCGCCGGGAAACCGAGAGCCACGACGACGAGGGCGTCGCGACCGATGGAGCTGGCCTGGTCCCACGCGTGATGGCTCGCCGCGGCGGCGGGGCTGCTCGCAGCGACGATGGTCGCAGCGGTGATGAACGGAATGATGCGCATGCAACACGTCAGCGCCCGAACGTTGCAGGCGACAACTTACGACTTTGTCATGTTCACGGCCTGGTTGACGAGGGCGTGGCGGAGCCTAGCCTTTGCCATTAACTCGAACCGGAGCTTCGCATGATCCTTCGCCGCTCGCTTCCTGCCCTCCTGTGCGCGGGGCTGTCCGCTCCGGCACTCGCCGCGCCGAACCCGGTCGCAGTGCCAACCAAGCTGGACCCGGCATGGCAGGCTCGTGCCCGCGCGCTCTACAAGGCGGTGATCGAGGTGCCTTCGGTCTCGGGGCGGGGGCTGGTGCCGAAGGTCGGCGACCTGCTGGTCAAGGAACTCACCGCCGGCGGCATTCCCGCGAGCGACATCGTGCGATTGCCATACAAGGGTGTGGCCGGCGATCAGACGCAGGTCGTGGTGGCCCGCTGGCGATCGCCCCATCCAACCAAGAAACCGATCCTCGTTCTGGGGCACATGGACGTGGTCGAGGCGAAGCGCGAGGATTGGAAGCAGGACCCGTTCGTCTTCGCCGAGCGCGACGGCTACTTCTACGGCCGTGGCGCGTCCGACATGAAGGACGGGGTGGTCGGCACCACCATGGCGGTGCTCAAGCTTAAGCAGTCCGGCTTCGTGCCCGACCGTGACATCATCCTCTTCTATTCGGGCGACGAAGAGACCCAGGGCAAGGGCGCCGAACTGGGCGCGACCCAATGGCGCAAATACACGGACGCGGAGTTCGGGCTCAATGCGGACGGCTCGTCCGGCGCCTTCCGCCGCGACGGCACGCCGCTTGGCTTCAGTCTCACCACGTCGGAAAAGACGTTCCAGACCTATTTCCTCACCGTCCGCAATCGCGGCGGTCATTCCAGCCGGCCGCGCCCGGACAATGCGATTTACGAACTCGCCGACGCGCTCAAGAAGCTGCAAAACCATCGCTTCACGCCGATGATGAACGACACGACCAAGGCGTATTTCACCGCTCGTTCGACGCAGGAGAAGGGCGCGCTGGGCGACGCGATGCGGCGCTGGGTCGCCAACCCCAACGATGGCCAGGCGGCTGATGTCATCGAGGCGAGTGACACGGAAGTCGGCCTGACCCGCACCCGCTGCGTCGCCACGATGCTGAAGGGCGGCCATGCCGACAATGCGTTGCCGCAGATGGCGCAGGCGACGGTCAACTGCCGCATCTTCCCGGGCGTTCAGCCCAGTGCGGTACAGGCTGAACTTCAGCAAACGGTCGGGCCCAATGTCGAGATTGTCCCCGATCCCAATTTCATCGGCGTGCCGACGCCCGCATCGCCGCTGCGCCCCGACGTGCTCAAGGCGTTCAGCGACTCCGTGCACAGGCTGCATGGTGCCAGCCTGATGATCATCCCCAGCATGTCGACCGGGGCCAGCGACGGAAGCTTCTTCCGCGCCAAGGGCATCCCCGTTTACGACGTAAACGGCAGCTGGATCATCTCGCCCGAGGACGAGCGCGCGCACGGACTCGACGAGCGCCTGCCGGTCAGCGCCTTCTACGACAATGTTCTCCATTGGGAAAATCTGCTGCGCGCCCTGGCGAGCTGAGCGGCGGTCCTCCCCCGGACGCCAGTCCGGGGAAGGAGATCGGGCTTAGCGCAGCAAGCCCTGGATCACCTGCTGGATCACCGAGGTCCGGGGATCGACGCCGTACAGGTAGCCGTCATTGTAGTAATAGCGGTAGTTCTGGTTGAGGTCGTAGCGATCCCGCCAGTCGCGCGGGATCCGGTTGTAGCTGTAGTAATTGCCGTAGCCCGACTGCCAGCGGTCGCCGCGGCTCCACCGCTTCTTGTACTGGCCCGGCGGCATGCAACCGTTGTGCTTCTTGGCGAGACCGGGCGGGCAGCCGCGATCGTCGTTCCAGCCATGGTCGCGATCGCCACCGCGGCCATGACCATGGCCGTGGTCGGGGTCGGCGAGCGCCGGGGTTCCGGCCAGGAGTGCCGAGGCACCGGCGAGCATCAGAAGTTTGTTCATCATTTAGCCTTTCTACTCGGGCGGTGGTGAACCGGCGCTTGGCGCCGCGTTCATGGGCCCTGCAGGCGGGATTGTTCCGCCCAGTGAACATTCAACGTCATAAATGGCGGAGTGTTTCCGGCCCTGCCGGTTGCCCCTCCCGCGGCATGGGGTTAAGGCGCCGCCTGCATGCCGCCCGCCCGGTGCGGCCTTTCGCTAGACAGACAAAGGGACAGGACGCCCCCATGGCTCGCAAGAAGATCGCCCTCATCGGCGCCGGCAACATCGGCGGTACCCTCGCTCACCTCGCCGCGATAAAGGAACTCGGCGACATCGTCCTGTTCGACGTCGTCGAGGGCGTGCCGCAGGGCAAGGCGCTCGATCTCAGCCAGTGCGGTCCGGTCGAGGGCTTCGATGCGATGATCACCGGCTCCAACGACTATGCCGACATCGCGGGCGCTGACGTCATCATCGTCACCGCCGGCGTCGCCCGCAAGCCGGGGATGAGCCGCGACGACCTGCTCGGCATCAACTTGAAGGTGATGAAGGCGGTCGGCGAGGGGATCAAGGCCAACGCTCCCGACGCCTTCGTCATCTGCATCACCAACCCGCTCGACGCGATGGTGTGGGCGCTCCGAGAATTCTCCGGCCTTCCGCACAACAAGGTCGTCGGCATGGCCGGCGTCCTCGACAGCGCGCGCTTCAGCCACTTCCTCGCCGAGGAGTTCGGCGTGTCGGTCCGCGACGTGAACAGCTTCGTGCTTGGCGGCCATGGCGACACGATGGTTCCGGTCGCGGCCTATTCGACGGTCAACGGCATCCCCGTGCCCGATCTCATCAAGATGGGCCTGTCGACGCAGGAGCGGATCGACGCCATCGTCAAGCGCACCCGTGGCGGCGGCGGCGAGATCGTCGCGCTGCTGAAGACCGGCTCGGCCTATTACGCCCCGGCGACCAGCGGCATCGCAATGGCCGAGGCCTATCTCGGCGACCAGAAGCGGATCCTGCCCTGCGCCGCCTTCGTCGACGGCCAGTATGGCGTCGACGGCCTCTACGTCGGCGTGCCGGTGATGATCGGCGCGGGCGGCGTCGAGAAGATCATCGAGATCGAGCTCGACGCGGAAGCGAAGAAGAATCTCGAGGTCAGCGTCGACGCGGTCAAGGAGCTTCTCGATGCGTGCAAGCAGATCGACAGCTCGCTGGCTTGATGTTCCTGACCGCCTTACTCGTTACGAGCCTTGCCAGTTCGGCGGCAGGTGCATCGCAGCTAAAGCCGGCGAGCGTTGAAGACGTGGTCGCGGCGGCGATGACTTGCCTTGACGCCACGACTTCGAAGGGTCCGGAAGTGTCGCGCCTCGCGGCCGCTGGCTGGGTCGAAGCTCTCGACAGTGCGGGTAGACCGGTAACTCGCGGTGGCCATCTCTTCCGAAAGCCCAACATTAGCGCCGAGATCGCTGCAGTCGGACCCGTATGTAGTTTAGTGGCCCCCGTGGCTAGCTTCGATGATGTTAAGGCCACGCTATCGGGCGTCGATGATGCAGTTCACCCGGATCGCTTCAAAAAAGTGGACCGGGGAATTCTATTTCAAAAGGGTTCTCATAATCTCTTGTTCTTCGTTGGATCGCCAAGCGTAAAGGCACCTGCAGCGGTCCGCATCGATGTTACAAATATGGAAAGTCATTGAATGAGCATTCTCGTCAACAGGAACACCCGCGTCATCACCCAGGGCATGACCGGCGAGACAGGCACTTTCCACACCCAGCAGGCACTCGCCTACGGGACCCAGATGGTCGGCGGCGTCACCCCGGGGAAGGGCGGCACGACCCACCTCGACCTGCCCGTGTTCGACACCGTCCATGAGGCGGTCGAGAAGACCGGGGCCGACGCAAGCGTCATCTACGTCCCGCCGCCCTTCGCCGCGGACTCGATCCTCGAGGCGGTCGACGCCGAGGTGCCGCTCATCGTCTGCATCACCGAAGGCATCCCGGTGCTCGACATGGTCCGCGTCAAGCGCGCGCTGTCGGGGTCGAAGTCGCGGCTGATCGGTCCCAACTGCCCGGGCGTGCTGACGCCCGACGAGTGCAAGATCGGGATCATGCCCGGCAACATCTTCAAGAAGGGCAGCGTCGGGGTCGTCTCGCGCTCTGGCACGCTGACCTACGAGGCGGTGTTCCAGACTACGAACGAGGGCCTCGGCCAGACCACCGCGGTCGGGATCGGCGGCGATCCGGTCAAGGGCACCGAATTCATCGACATGCTCGAGATGTTCCTGGCCGACGACGAAACCAAGTCGATCATCATGATCGGCGAGATCGGCGGCTCGGCCGAGGAGGACGCGGCGCAATTCCTCGCCGACGAGGCGAAGCGCGGGCGCTCCAAGCCGACCGTCGGCTTCATCGCCGGCCGCACCGCCCCGCCGGGACGCCGCATGGGCCACGCCGGCGCGATTGTGTCGGGCGGCAAGGGCGATGCGGAGTCGAAGATCGCGGCGATGGAAGCCGCTGGAATTCGCGTGTCGCCGAGCCCATCTGAGCTGGGCAGCACGCTGACCGAGCTGCTCAAGGGCTAGTTAGCCGCCAGGAGCTGGGTCTGCGATTGCGCGATTGCGCTATAGTAGCTTGAGACCCCGGCGTATCTGGGGCGACGAGGACGGACATGGACGAGCTTTTCGAGATCGAGCAGGGACCGAGCTGGGAGCGGGCCAACTGGCCGCTGTCGGAGCTGGACGAGATCAATCTCGGGCTGGATCCGACCGAGGCGGTGATCGAGAAGGTGGCGCCCAAGGCCGCGGCCGCCACCGGCGCTGCTGATCCCGAGAGCGTCCGCAAGGCCGCGGAAGACAGCATCCGCGCCCTGATGCTGATCCGCACCTATCGGGTTCGCGGCCATCTTGCCGCACAGCTCGATCCGCTCGGGCTCACCAAGCGCGAGCTGCCCGCCGATCTCACGCCCGAGTGGCACGGCTTTACCGGTGCCGATCTCGACCGGCCGATCTACATCGGCGGCGCGCTCGGGCTCGAGACGGCAACGGTCCGCGACATTGTCGGGATCCTCCAGGCCAATTACTGCGGCCATGTCGGCCTTGAATATATGCACATCAACGACACGGAGGAGCGTCGCTTCCTCCAGGATCGGATGGAGGGCAAGGACAAGGAGATCGTCTTTACGCCGGAAGGCAAGCAGGCGATTTTCGAGAAAGTCATGCAGGGCGAGCAGTGGGAGAAATTCCTCGCCCGCAAATATGTCGGGACCAAGCGGTTCGGCCTCGACGGCGGCGAGTCGATGATCCCGGCGCTCGAGGCGATCATCAAATATGGCGGCCAGTACGGCGTCGAAGAGATTGCCGTCGGCATGGCGCATCGCGGACGGCTCAACGTCCTCGCCAACGTCATGGGCAAGCCGTACCGCGCCATCTTCAACGAATTTGCCGGGGGCAGCGCCAATCCCGACGACGTCGGCGGATCGGGCGACGTCAAGTACCACCTTGGCACCTCATCGGACCGCGAATTCGACGGGATCAAGGTCCACCTTTCGCTGCTCGCCAACCCCTCGCATCTCGAAGCGGTCGATCCGGTCGTGCTCGGCAAGGTTCGCGCGGTGCAGGTGATCAAGCAGGACCCGGACGGCGACAAGGTGCTGCCAATCCTGCTTCACGGCGACGCTGCCTTTGCCGGCCAGGGGATCGTCGCGGAATGCTTCGGCTTCTCCGGCCTCCCCGGCTATGGGACCGGCGGGACCATTCATTACGTCATCAACAACCAGGTGGGCTTCACCACCAGCCCGCAGTTCGCGCGCTCCTCGCCCTACCCGAGCGATATAGCCAAGTCGGTCCAGGCGCCGATCCTCCACGTCAACGGCGACGATCCGGAGGCGGTGACCTTCTGCTGCAAGCTCGCGATCGAATTCCGGCAGAAGTTCAACCGCGACATCGTCATCGACATGTGGTGCTATCGCCGCTTCGGGCACAACGAGGGCGACGAGCCGAGCTTCACCCAGCCGCTGATGTATGCGGCAATCAAGAGCCACCCGCCGGTGAGCGAGCTCTACGGGCGCAAGCTGATCGAGCAAGGCGTTGTCGACCAGGCGTGGATCGACGAGCATACCAAGCAGTTCATCGCGCTGCTTGAAGGCGAGTTCGACGCGGGCGCCAGTTACATCCCCAACAAGGCGGACTGGTTCGAGGGCCGCTGGGCCGGTCTTGGGCGACCGAAGGCCAAGATCGAGGAGCGCCGCAATACCGCGACCGCGATCGACGATGCGGAGTTCGACCGCATCGGCAAGGCGCTGACGATCGTTCCCGAAGGCCTCACCATCCACAAGACGCTTGGCCGCGTGCTCGATGCGAAGCGTGCGATGTTCGACAGCGGCGAGGGGTTCGACTGGGCGACCGCCGAGGCGCTCGCCTACGGGTCGCTGGTCGCCGAGGGCCAGAACGTCCGCCTGTCCGGCCAGGACAGCGGCCGAGGGACCTTCTCGCAGCGGCACGCTGTGTGGGTCGACCAGACCGACGGCCACAAGTTCGTCCCGCTGACCACGATCGACGGCGGTCGGTTCGAGGTGCGCGATTCGCCGCTCAGCGAATTCGGCGTGCTCGGCTTCGAATATGGTTATTCGCTTGCCGACCCGCAGACCCTCGTCTTGTGGGAGGCGCAGTTTGGCGACTTTGCCAATGGCGCGCAGGTCATCGTCGACCAGTTCATCGCGTCGGCCGAGAGCAAATGGCTGCGCGCGAGCGGCCTTGTGATGCTTCTGCCTCATGGCTTTGAAGGGCAGGGGCCCGAGCACAGTTCGGCCCGGCTCGAGCGCTATCTCCAACTCTGCGCCGACGACAATCTCCAGGTCGCCAACTGCACCACGCCGGCGAACTATTTCCACATTCTCCGCCGCCAGCTCCGCCGCGACTTCCGCAAGCCGCTGATCATGATGACGCCGAAATCGCTGCTCCGGCACAAGCTGGCGGTCTCGACCCGCGCGGACTTTGTCGGCGACAGCCATTTCCGGCGCATCGTCTCCGACCTAAACCCGCCTGCAGCGGGGGAAGCGAAGCGACTCGTGCTCTGCTCGGGGAAGATCGGTTACGAACTGATCGAGGCGCGCGACGCGGCCGGATCGACCGACACCGAGGTGGTTCGCATCGAGCAGCTGTATCCTTTCCCGTCGGAGCCGCTGATCCGGCGCCTTCAGGTCATGCCGAAGCTGGAAGAGCTGGTGTGGTGCCAGGAGGAGCCGAAGAACAACGGCAGCTGGTTCTTCGTCGAGTCCTACCTTGAAGAATGCCTGAAGGCAGCCGGTAAGAGCTTTCGCCCGCGCTACGCCGGGCGGGCCGCTTCGGCCTCGCCGGCGACCGGTCTCGCCCGGCGCCACCTTGCCGAGCAGGCGCGCCTCATCGGCGACGCGCTTGGCACGCCGCCCATCACCAACAAGGCCGTCGAGCGCAATCAGCCGCCGGCCCAAACCGCGACTGCCTGAGAAGGACCGAAATGGGTATCGAGGTCAAAGTCCCGACGCTGGGCGAATCCATCACCGAGGCGACGCTCGGCCAGTGGCTCAAGAAGCCGGGCGATGCGGTTGCCGCCGACGAGCCGATCGCCAGCTTGGAGACTGACAAGGTCAGTGTCGACGTTCCCTCGCCGGTCGCCGGCGTGTTCGGCGATCCGCTGGTCAAGGAAGGTGACACGGTCGGCGTCGGTGCCGTGATCGCGACCGTGAACGAAGGGAGCGCCGGCGCTGCTCCGGCCGCAAATGTCGCCACCCAGCCGGCCTCGTCTCCCACGTCCGCACCAACCCCGGCCCAGCCTGCTGTCGCGCCGAGCAACGGCGAGCTGACGGATGCGCAGGCGGCCGACCTCCGCCTGTCGCCCGCCGTTCGTCGTGCGGTGCTTGAAGCACATATCGACCCGAGCAGCATTAGAGGCAGCGGCAAGGACGGCCGGCTGACCAAGGATGACGTGCTTCAGGCGGCGCAGGCGAAGAAGTCTCCTTCGCCGGCAGAGTCGCAGGGGGCCGCGCCGACCAATTCGTCGGCGCCCGCCGCGGCGGTTCCGACACCGGGCCGCAACGAGGAGCGGGTCAAGATGACCCGCCTTCGCCAGACGGTCGCCCGCCGCCTCAAGGAAGCGCAGAACACCGCCGCCCTGCTAACGACGTTCAACGACGTCGACATGACCGAGGTGATCGCCGCCCGGGCCCGCTACAAGGACCTGTTCGAGAAGAAGCACGGCATCCGGCTTGGCTTCATGGGCTTCTTCGTGAAGGCGGCGGCGCTCGCCGCGCGCGACGTGCCGGCGGTCAACGCCAGCATCGAGGGCGACGAGATCGTCTACCGCGACTATCTCGACGTCTCGGTAGCGGTCTCCGCGCCCAAAGGCCTCGTCGTTCCGGTGATCCGCTCCGCCGACCGGATGGGCTTCGCTGAGATCGAGAAGGCAATCGCCGGCTTCGGCAAGAAGGCCAAGGACGGCACGCTGACCCAGGCCGACATGACCGGGGGCACCTTCACCATCTCCAATGGCGGCGTTTTCGGCTCGCTGCTGTCGACCCCGATCATCAACCCGCCGCAGTCGGCGGTGCTCGGCATGCACCGGATCGAGGAGCGGCCGGTGGTCAAGGACGGGCAGATCGTCGCCCGGCCGATGATGTACCTCGCGCTGAGCTACGACCATCGGCTGATCGACGGTCGCGAGGCGGTGACCTTCCTCGTTCGGATGAAGGAAGCGATCGAGGATCCGACCCGGCTGCTGATCGACCTCTAGGCGGCGGCGCGCAATCCCGACGGCCGGTCCTGCGCCAGCCGCTGGGCAATCCCGGCCAGCACCGCCTCGTGCTGGTCGACCCGCCACACCGGCGCCGCGCCCACCAGCCGGCTGAACCGGCGCCGGGCGCTGAACTCCTGGTCAAACGCCATGCGGTTGCCGGGCTCCAGCATGCGGGCGGCCCGGGACCCGGTGATCATCATCCCCTGCCAGGCGCCGAAGCTATGCATCAGGTTGATGGCGAAGCGGCCGAGCAGCCCGGTCTGCAGCCGCGCCCTGTCGGGCTCCGGCAGTTCGGGCAGCGCCTTGCTCCACAGCGGGTCGAACCGGTCAAGCATCAGCATCATTTCCCAGCTGACCATGGCGGCGGTTCCCCGCACGGCCTTGGCGAGCCGCTCCTCCCGCTCATTGGCGGGGGCAAACTCCATGTGCCCGCCCTCGGTCTCCAGCACGCGAGCACCCGAGTCCCGGTCGACGTCGACGATGGCGGCGCCCAGACCTTCCTCGACCATGATCATGCCGTAGCGCCCCGGCCGGCCGAAGCTCGGCGTGCCGATCCCGCGGACGGGCACGATGTTGGCTGTTCCGGAGCGGGTCGCCCATGCTCGGGCGGCGACATCGTTGAGAATGACCGGCGGGTGGCCGAGCACCGCCTCCAACCCAGCCCGGCTAATCGTCCACCGGGAGCGGACAAGCGAGATCGTCTCACCGCTCGCCGCTCCGGCAATCGCGATCCCGCAGCGCAGCCCGCTCAGCGGCACGTTCTTCTCTCGCTCGAAGCGCTGCAGCACGTCGGTGAAGGTAGGTATGCCGGCAATGCCGATTTCGTGAACGACGCCGAGGTGAGGCTGGGCCGAAGGCGACACCGTTGCGAGCCTCACCGCCCCTTCGTGCGAAGCCTCGATCAGCAGCCAAGGCCGCTCGCCTTCCATGACAGGACGCATGACAACTACCCTCTCTCAGGCTGATAGCGCTAACACCACATCGGTTAAGGTGTGGTTGATCGATGCGTGCGGGTTGCGGCCCAAGAGGGAGGATCCTAAGTCGCCCTCGAATTCTTTCATCGGAGCGGTTGATGGCCGAGGGCTTTGACTTTGACGTAATCGTGATCGGCGCTGGCCCTGGGGGCTACGTAGCGGCGATCCGTGCCGCGCAGCTCGGCCTCAAGACCGCCTGCGCGGAGAGCCGCGAGACCTTGGGCGGGACCTGCCTCAATGTCGGCTGCATTCCCTCCAAGGCGTTGCTCCACGCCTCCGAGCTGTTTGAGGAGGCGCATGCCGGTGCGCTCGCCAAGTTCGGGATCGAGATCCAAGGCGCGTCGCTCAACCTCGACCAGATGCATGCTGAGAAGGCCAAGGCGGTCAAGGAACTGACCGGCGGCATCGAGTTTCTGTTCAAGAAGAACAAGGTCGAATGGCTCAAGGGCCAAGCCCGCTTCAACGACGCGCACAGCCTCACCGTCGGCGACCGTACCGTCACCGCCAAGAACATCGTGATCGCCACCGGCTCGTCGGTCACCCCGCTGCCTGGCGTGACGATCGACAACCGGCGGATCGTGGATTCCACCGGCGCGCTGGCGCTACCCGAGGTGCCGAAGAAGCTGGTCGTCATCGGCGGCGGCGTGATTGGGCTCGAACTCGGCTCGGTCTGGCGCCGGTTGGGCGCCGAGGTCATCGTGGTCGAGTTCCTCGACGAGATCCTCCCCGGGATGGATGCCGAGGTCCGCAAGGAAAGCGCCAAGATCTTCAAGAAGCAAGGCTTCGAGCTGCGAACCGGGACAAAGGTCACCGGCGCCGAGGCAAGCGATACGGGTGTCCGGCTGACCGTCGAGCCGTCGAAGGGCGGCGCTGCCGAGACGCTCGACGCCGACTATGTCCTCGTCGCCATCGGGCGCCGCCCGAACGTTGAGGGCCTCGGGCTCGACAAGATCGGTCTCCAGCAGAACAATCGCGGTCAGGTCGAGACCGACCACGACTTCCGCACCAGAGTCGACGGCGTGTGGGCAATCGGCGACGTGATCCCCGGCCCGATGCTCGCCCACAAGGCGGAAGACGAAGGCGTCGCCGTCGCGGAGAACATCGCGGGCCAGACCGGCATCGTGAACCATGCGGTGATCCCGTCGGTCGTCTACACCCACCCGGAGATCGCCGGCGTTGGACTGACCGAGGAGGACGCCCGCAAGGAGGGCGAGGTCAAGGTCGGCAAGTTCCCCTTCATGGCCAACAGTCGCGCAAAGACCAATCGCGACACCGACGGCTTCGTGAAGGTGATCGCCGACGCCAAGTCCGACCGCGTGCTCGGGGTCTGGATCATCTCCTCGCTCGCCGGCACGATGATCGCCCAAGCCGCGCAGGCGATGGAATTTGGCGCCACCAGCGAGGACATCGCCTACACCTGCCACGCCCACCCGACCCATTCGGAGGCGCTCAAGGAAGCGGCGATGGCGGTTCAGGGCAAGCCGATCCACATCTAGTCGGCAGCTACCAAGGCCTCCGTAACCGGTTCGTTGCGGAGGCTTCTGAAGGTGGTCACAACGGCAGCGATGCTGGCCCGATTTCGATTTGACGCGACGATCATCAAATGGCGTGGCCCGGCGCCCTACTTGTTCGTGCCTGTTCCCGACGAATTCGCAGGCGAGATCCGCTACGCGGCGAGGATCGTGAGCTATGGCTGGGGCGTCATTCCGGTCGAGGCGACCCTCAACGCCGTGGCGTTCACCACGTCATTGTTCCCGCGAGGCGACACCTATTTGCTTCCGGTGAAGATGGCGGTGCAGAGGGAGGCCCGGGTCGGACTTGATGACGATGTTGCCGTGGTGATCGAGATCCGGGCTCGCTGACCGGCCGTCGACGGCGTCATCCCAGTTCGGCGAAGGGCCGGATCTCGGCGGGAGCTTCCGCCCGCTCGCCGAGGTCGCACTGCCAGCGGCCGACGTCGACCCATTCGCCCTGCTTGAACCCGATCGCCCGATAATGGCCGGCAGGGCGGAATCCGAGCTTCTCGTGCAGCCGGATGCTGGAGGGATTGGGCAGCGCGATGGTTCCGATCGCCGCGCTGTAGCCCTGCAGCCGGAGCAGCTCGAGCAAGGTCCCGAGCAGCTCGGTTCCGAGCCCCCGACCCTGCGCCGCCGCCGCCAGATAGATGCCGACCTCGCAGGTCCAGCGATAGGCGCTGCGCAGGTGATAGGGGGTCGCGCATGCGTAGCCGAGCGCCGCTCCCGACTCCTCCGCGATCAGCCAGGGATGGTGCGGCGACCCCATCCGCGCCCGCATCTCGGCCGTGCCGGGAGCGATTTCCTCGAAGGTGATCCGCGTGGCCCTGACATAGGGCGCGTAGATTTCGGCAATGGCGGCGGCGTCGCCGGCCGTTGCTAGCCGGATCAGCGCAGCAGCCATGCGAGCAGCATCTCGGCCATCCCCTTTGGCGTTCCGCCCGGTGCCGGCGCGACGGACATGGGTCCGCAATCGAGGCAGCGTACCTGCACGGTCGGGCCAGTCAGGATCGCGTGCGTGTCGGCCAGCGCCTGAACCATGATCCGCTGTGGATCGGCGCGGAGCACGGCAAAAGCGTCGGTGCTGCTACCGCCGTCGTCGTCGCCCTCGCCGCGGAACAGCTGCGAGATCCGCTCGCGGAAGGTAGCGGGGCGTTCGAGATAGGTCACGTCGCGGTCGTCGGCGGCGAGTCCAGCAAGGTCGCCAGCTTTGGCGATCGCCGCATCCATCCCGCCGAACTGGTCGATGAGCCCAAGCTGCCGAGCCGCGCCGCCGGGCCAGACACGACCTTGCGCAATGGCGTTCACCTGCTGCGGCGACTTGCGCCGGGCGTCAGCGACGATGCGGAGGAAATGGGCGTAGATGTTGTTGACGCCCGCCTGGACCAGCTGCCCAGCCTCCGGCGAGGGACCGGTCAGCAGGTTGGGCTCGCCCGACAATGGAGTCGTCTTGATCCCGTCGGCACCGAGCCCAAGCTTCTGCAGGCTGCCCTGGAAGCTCGGCAGAATCCCGAACACCCCGATCGAGCCGGTGATCGTCGACGGTTCGGCGAAGACGTAATTCCCCGCGGTTGAGACCCAGTAGCCGCCCGATGCCGCGACATTGCCCATCGAAACAACGACCGGGATCCTGCGCGCGCGGGCCTCGAACAGCGCTTCGCGGATTCGCTCTGAACCCGTGACCGAGCCGCCGGGACTGTCTACCCGGACCACCAAGGCCTTCAACCCGCCCTTGCGCAAGCCGCGCTCAATCGCGCCGGCGATGCTCTCGCCGCCCGCCGTACCGAGCGGGGCGCGGCCGTCGACGATGGTACCCGCAACGGTAACCACCCCGATCGGAGCCTTCCCGTCGTCCTTGACCTTGTCGGCGACGTAGGAGTCCAGCCGCACCCGCTTGTAGCCGCCCGGTTGCTTCAGATCCTCGCCGCCGAGCTGCGCCAGGCGAGCCTCAAAGCCGGAGCGCTCGCCGAGTTTGTCGACGAGCTTGAGCCCGAGTGCCGCGCGCCCGAAGTCGCCGCCCGAGCCGGCGACGAGTTGCGGGAGCTGCGACTGATACTGGACGACTTGGGCCGCCGGCCGCACGCGCCGGACCTCGTCGCGCCAGCTTTCGAGCAACGAGTCGCCGAGCGCCTGCGAATTCTGCTTGGCTTCCGGCGATGCATCGCTGCGGATGTAGGGCTCCACCGCCGCCTTGTAGGTCCCGACGCGGTAGACGTTGGCGGTGACCCCCAGCTTGTCGAGCAGTCCCTTGTAGTAAAGCTGGCTGCCGCCCGGGCCGGGGATCAGCACCTGGCCGAGCGGGTTCATCCACACTTCCGACGCGTGGGCGGCGAGCTGGTAGCCGTCGTCGTCATAGCTGGTCGCATAGGCGAGCACCGGCTTGCCGGCGCGCCTGATCGTGTCGAGCGCGCTGCCGACCTCGCCCAGCGCCGCCTGGCCACCGCCGCCGAACCGGTCGAGATCGAGCGCGACCGCCTTCACCCGGTCATCGCGAGCGGCGGCGAGAAGGGCGGCGCGGACGTCGCGCAGGCGATATTCGCGGCGCGGGTCCGCGCTTCCGGACGCCAGTGCAATCGGATCCGTAGCCGACGGCTGCTCGACGATTGGCCCGTTGAGCGCGAGCAGCAGCACGCCGTCGCCGACCTTGGGCGTGGGATGGAGCGTCAGAGCGACATAGAGGAGGCCGAAAAAGAGCAGCATGAAAAGGAGGACCAAACCGTCCTTGATCCCGACGAGCAGCTTCCACAGGCCGCGAACGAACCCCATGCGTGTCTCCTTCTGTCGCTCGCGTTAAACGATGCTGCGACGCAAGGCGAGCGGAGAGCGCCGGTAAGCCGGTCGCTTCGACGAATGACCATTGCCTTGCCTCCGCCCGGCTTCCAAAGGCGACCGCCATGGGGGATGCTGGCAAGGTCGACAGTTTCGGAGCCGAACTCCAGGCAACTTTGCGGCTGGCCGGTCCGCTGGTCCTGACCCAGCTCGTCCAGACCGGTATCTATACTACGGACGTGATCATGATCGGGCGGCTGGGCTCGCTTCCGCTGGCTGCCTCGGCGCTGGCGGTCAGCCTGTTGTCCGGCTTCTTCTTCTGCGGCACCGGCCTGATGAGCGCCGCGGCGCCGATCATGGCCGCTGCGCTCGGCCGCGATCGGGCCGGGGCCGGGGAGACGCTCCGCGCGACGTTCCACGGCGGCGTCCAGCTGGCGCTGCTCTACTCGGCCGCGCTGTGGCTGCTGCTGTGGAACGGCGAACGGCTGATGCTGCTGTTCGGGCAGGCGCCCGCGCTCGCCGCAACCGGCGGCGCTTTCCTGCGCCTGCTGATGTGGACCATGCTCCCCAACCTGCTGCTGGTCCTGCTCCGCGCCACGCTGGCGACGCTCGGCCGGCCAGGACCGGCGCTATGGGTTATGATCGGCGGGCTGCTTCTCAACGCGCTCGGCAACTATGGGCTGATCTTCGGTCATTTCGGGCTCCCGGCGCTCGGCCTGCCCGGGTCGGCCCTGGCGAGCGTGATCTCGGCGAGCGCGATGGTGCTCCTGCTCGGCCTCTATGTCGCGCGCTCCGGCCTAACGCGCGACTTCCGGCTATGGCACGGCGTGCTTCGCTTCGAGCCGGCGCGGATGGCCGCCATTGCGCGGCTCGGGGTCCCAATCGCGGTGACACTGGCGTTCGAGGTCAGCATCTTCAGCGCCGCCATCTACTTCATGGGGTGGATCGACACGGTCAGTGTCGCGGCGCACGCGATCGCACTGCAAATCGCCTCGGTGACCTTCATGGTCCCACTCGGGCTGAGCCAGGCCACGGTGGTCCGGGTCGGGCTTGCCTTTGGCGCCCGCGACTGCGTGGCGATCGGCCGCGCCGGCTGGGCGTCGCTGCTGCTGGCAATGTTATTCATGACCATTGCCGCGGGCACGATCTGGGCGATTCCGCGCCCGCTGGCCGCGCTCTTTCTCGATCGCCAGCTGAGCGGCAGCACGGCGGTCCTCGACCTTGCCGTCCGGTTCCTCACGATCGCCGCGCTGTTCCAGCTCGCCGACGGGGCGCAGGTGGTCGGCGCCGCCATGCTGCGGGGGCTGCATGACACGCGTGTGCCGATGCTCTTCGCACTGGTGGGCTACTGGCTCGTCGGCCTGGGCGGCGGCTATGCGCTCGCCTTCAACGCTGGCTGGCGCGGGGAGGGGATCTGGGCCGGTCTGGCGCTCGGTTTGGCGGTCGTCGCCGTGCTGATGATCGCGCGGTGGAGCTGGCGCGAACGGCTCGGCCTGACGCCAACTGCCGCCTGAGCTCAGACCAGCTCGGACAGCAGGCTGGGGTGGAAGCCCCGAAGCTGGTCGAATGCCTCGCGGCGGACCTTCTCCACCCAGGCAGGGTCGCTGATCAGCGCGCGTCCGACCGCAATGAGGTCGAACTCATCGTGCTCCATGCGCTCGATCAGTTGGTCGAGGCCGGTACTGGTTGATGTCTCGCCGCGGAACGCGGAGACGAACTCGCCCGACAGGCCGACCGAGCCGACGCTGATCGTCGTCGCGCCGGTGAGCTTCTTCGCCCAGCCGGCGAAGTTGAGCCCGTGCTCGCCGTCGATGTCGGCGAATTCCGGCTCCCAGAAGCGGCGCTGCGAGCAGTGAAGAATGTTGGCTCCGGCCTCGACCAGCGGACCGAGCCAATCCTCCATCAAGGTCGGAGTCTCGGCCAGACGCGCGCCATAGTCCTGCTGCTTCCATTGGCTGACCCGCAGCGCGAGCGGATAGTCGGGACCGACGGCGGCGCGGACCGCGGCGATCACCTCCGCGGCGAAGCGCGACCGCTCGCGGATCGAGGCGCCTCCGTAGCGGTCGTCGCGCTCGTTGGTCCCGCCCCAGAAGAACTGGTCGATAAGGTAGCCGTGCGCGCCGTGCAGCTCGACCATGTCGAAGCCGAGCCGCTGCGCGTCGGCCGCGGCGCTCGCGAACGCCGCCACGGTGTCGGCGATATCCTCCTCGCTCATTGCGCCGCCGCGCGGCTTGCCGGGGGCGAGCAGCCCCGACGGGCTCTCGACCGGCTGCTCCGGCTCCCACCGGCTCGGTCCGCGGGTCGAACCGGTATGCCAGATCTGCGGGCCCATCCGGCTGCCGGCCGCATGCACCGCGTCGATCACGCCCTTCCACCCAGCCAGCGCCTGATCGCCGTGGAAGAAGGGAATGCCGGTCTCGTTGCGCGAGGCCGGCCGATCGATCACCGTGCCCTCCGACAGGATCAGCCCGACCCCACCCTCGGCACGCCGGCGGTAGTAAGCTGCGTTCGCCGGTCCCGGCACCCCTTCAGGCGCGAAAACGCGGGTCATGGGCGCCATGACGATGCGGTTCTGGACGGTGAGCGAACCGATGGTTAGCGGGCGGAACAGGATGTCGGTGGAGGCCATGGGCGGGGTATCTCTTGAGCAGCAAGGGTAGAAGGTGCGGTGAGGTCACCTCGTGGGGGAGGTGGCGGATTTCAAGCGGACAATTCGCTACACGGCGCGAGGTGCGGACGTGCCATGTGACTTACCGAACTATTGCTGGCGTCTAAGGCGAACAATGGTATCGCGCGATGATCCATTAACCGTCCTGCCGGCGTTTGGGGCCACATTCCGCGATGTCAAACACCAGCACCGGCAGTCTTGGGTTGAGGCCGACGCTGCTTCGCTCCGCAGCCCAGGCCGCTTGACCCTCAATCTTCGCCTCGACTTCTTGCCCGCTGGCAAGAAACTGCGGCGCTCGTCGGCGCAGGTACAGCTTCAAAACCGCTGCGCTGGTGAGTGGTTTACCCGGACCTGGCAGGTCGCATGATTGAATCCCAAACCGCAGAGCGTCGGGGGCACGACCTGCAGGTGCTCTGGCGCGGGCTTCCGTCTGCCCGCAAGTTTCAGACGCTCGGGACGGCGTTACTCGTGCTGGCCGGCGCACTGGCCGAGGTGCTGACGGTCGGGTCGCTCCTGCCGCTGCTCGCGCTCCTGACCAACTCCGACCAACTCGGCCGGGTTCCGTTTGTCGGCGCTGCGCTGCTGCGGATGTCGCACCAGCCCGGCGGCGACAGGATGGTTGTCGGTCTCTTCGCACTCACCTTCGTCGTGAGCGGTGCGGTTCGCCTTTGGCTGACCTACGCCGTCCAGGCGACTGCCTTTGGCGCAAGCCGCGATATAACGACCGTCGCCTTCGCAAAGGTCGTTCGTCAGCCCTATCCCTTCTACAATCGGGCACACAGCGCCGACCTTATCGGGCGGTTCGAGAAGATTTACAGCCTCGCTTATAACGTGATCCTCAATGCCATGCAGGGCAGCGCCGCGCTCGTGCTCTGCGTCGCGCTCTTGGCGCTGCTTCTGATCGTCGACCCAAGGACCGCGCTCATCGGAGGCGGCCTGCTGGTGTCGGCATACCTCCTTGTCAGCCTTCTGGTGAGGCGCTCCCTGCAGTTGAACGCAGTATCTGTTGCCGAGGCTTGGGGAGACCGGGTGAGGGCGCTTCAAGAGGCCCTCGGCGGCATCCGCGACATCCTGCTCGACCGCAGCCAAGCCGTGTTCGAACAGCGGATGGCGCGGGCCGCGGACCAGGCCCGCTATGCCATGGTCCGCAACAGCTTCATCAACTTTGCCCCGCGCATCGTCGTTGAGACCGTGCTCATGCTCTTCGTCGCGGGCTTCGGTTACTATCTTAGCCAGCAGCCGGGCGGCTTCGCCGGCTCGTTGCCGTCGCTAGGGGTCATGGCCCTGGGTGCCATGCGCCTGCTGCCGCAGGTCCAGACCGCGTTCCAGGGCTGGTCCTCGTTTGCCGGCAACCAGCAGACCATCAGGGACGTCGCCGACCTGCTGCGGCTGCCGGATCACGCGCAGGTGACGCCGGAGCGCAGCGGACTGTTCGCCGATCGTCTGGAACTCCACGGCCTCGAGTTCGGCTTCGACGATCGGCCCGTGCTCCGGAACCTGGATCTGTCTATTCGCCGCGGCGAGCGGATCGGAATTGTCGGGCCGACCGGATCCGGCAAGAGTACGCTCATGGACCTGCTGCTCGGGCTGCTCCAGCCGCAGCAGGGGACGGTTTCCGTCGATGGCAAGGTCCTCGACGAGGCACGCCGAGCCTGGTGGCAGACCCAGGTCGCGCACGTGCCGCAGCAGATCTTCCTGCTCGACGCGAGCATCCGCGCCAACGTGGCGTTCGCGGTGCCGGAGGCGGCGGTGGACGACGCGCTGGTCACTTCTTCGCTCCGGGCCGCCGGCTTGGCCGACTTCGTCGCCACCTTACCGCAGGGTGCTCAGACCGCGGTGGGGGAGGGCGGCGCCCGGCTCTCCGGCGGCCAGCGCCAGCGCATCGGCATCGCGCGGGCTCTATATAAGCGCGCCTCGCTCTTGATCTTCGATGAAGCGACCAGCGCGCTCGACACCGCCACCGAGCGGTCGGTCATGGAAGCGATCGACAACCTGCCGGGTGACATCACCGTGGTGCTGATCGCCCACCGCCTGTCGACCCTTGCCAATTGTGACCGGATCATTGCGCTTGATGGCGGCCGGATCGCGCGGATCGTTAATTCGATCGACGAGCTCTGACGCTCGCAGGACCGATCGGGTCGCTCAGCTTTCGACGAAGACCCGGTCGCCGACCTTTGTCGTCGCGAACAGCTTCTCGGCGAACTTCATTGGCAAGCGGATGCAGCCATGGCTAGCCGGATAGCCGGGCAGTTCGCCGCCGTGCATCGCAACCCCGTACCAGTTCAGCCGCTGCATGAAGGGCATCGGCGCGGCGCTATACTTGTTCGACTTGTGGAAGCGATCCTTTTCCAGGATCGGGAAGTAGCCGGCCGGGCTCTCGCGCCCGACCATGCCGCTCGAGATCGTAGTCGCCCCAATCAGGGAGCCTCCGCGATAGACCCACGCCATCTGCTGCGACAGGTTGACGACGACGTCAGTCGGCCCGGTCGACTTGCTTGGCGTCCATTTCCACTCGCCGTTGCGCAGCCCAAGGACGCCCCACTTGGCGGTCATCGCCTGCCGCGCCTTGGCCGTGTAGCCCCAATCGACCCGGGCGGGCGCCTGGGCGACCTTGGGCGGGCTCATACTGCAGCCGGCGGAGAGCGTGGCGCACAGCGCCGCGATGATCATGGTCTTGCGCATGGTTGCTGCGATTCCGCCCGCTGCCTGAACTGCAGATTGACAGCCCCGCTCGAGTGGCTTCGCAATCAGCCATGAAAACGAGTTCCCGCGGGGTGTTGACTAGTTGGTTTCCGCTCCCCAAATGCGCGGCGTCGCTGGCACTCCCATCTCGTGAGTGCCAGCCGTTCGTTCATCTTGAGAGCAACCACGAAGAGGGGCTTCAATCATGGGTTTCAGGCCGCTTCACGACCGCGTTCTTGTCGAGCGCATCGAAGCTGAGGAAAAGACTGCGGGCGGGATCATCATCCCCGACACCGCCAAGGAAAAGCCCCAGGAGGGCAAGGTCGTTGCCGTCGGCACCGGCGCACGCAGCGAGGACGGCAAGGTCACGCCGCTCGACGTCAAGGAAGGCGATCGGATCCTGTTCGGCAAGTGGTCGGGCACCGAGGTCAAGGTCGACGGCAAGGACCTGCTGATCATGAAGGAAAGCGACATCCTCGGGATCGTCGCCTGACCTCATTCCCTCGCGCGCCCGCGCGCGTGGTGACCGTGAACATTGTGAACATTCGAACCTGAAAGGGTAGCCAGATGGCAGCCAAGGACGTGAAATTCAGCCGTGACGCCCGCGAGCGCATTCTCCGCGGCGTCGATATCCTCGCCGACGCGGTCAAGGTGACGCTCGGCCCCAAGGGCCGCAACGTCGTCATCGACAAGAGCTTCGGCGCGCCGCGCATCACCAAGGATGGCGTCACCGTCGCCAAGGAGATCGAGCTCAAGGACAAGTTCGAGAACATGGGCGCCCAAATGGTGCGCGAAGTGGCCTCGAAGACCAACGACCTCGCCGGCGACGGCACCACCACCGCCACCGTGCTCGCCCAGGCGATCGTCCGCGAGGGCATGAAGTCGGTCGCGGCCGGCATGAACCCGATGGATCTGAAGCGTGGCATCGACCAGGCCGTCACGAAGGTCGTCGAGGACCTCAAGGGCCGTTCCAAGCCGGTCGCCGGCTCGCAGGACATCGCTCAGGTCGGCATCATCTCGGCCAACGGCGACCGTGAAGTCGGCGAGAAGATCGCCGAGGCGATGGACAAGGTCGGCAAGGAAGGCGTGATCACCGTCGAGGAAGCGAAGGGTCTCGATTTCGAGCTCGACGTCGTCGAGGGCATGCAGTTCGACCGCGGCTACCTCTCGCCCTACTTCATCACCAACCCGGAAAAGATGCAGGTCGAGCTCACCGATCCCTACATCCTCATCCACGAGAAGAAGCTGTCGAACCTGCAGGCGATGCTCCCGATCCTGGAAGCGGTCGTCCAGTCGGGTCGTCCGCTGCTGATCATCGCTGAGGACATCGAGGGCGAAGCGCTGGCGACCCTGGTCGTCAACAAGCTGCGCGGCGGCCTCAAGGTCGCGGCGGTCAAGGCCCCGGGCTTCGGCGATCGCCGCAAGGCGATGCTCGAGGACATCGCGATCCTGACCGGCGGCGAGATGATCTCCGAGGATCTCGGGATCAAGCTCGAGAACGTCACCCCGGCAATGCTCGGCACCGCCAAGCGCGTCACCATCGACAAGGACAACACCACCCTCGTCGATGGCGCGGGTGAGAAGTCCGGGATCGAGGGCCGGGTTGGCGCGATCCGTCAGCAGATCGAAGTCACCACCAGCGACTATGACCGCGAGAAGCTCCAGGAACGTCTCGCCAAGCTCGCCGGCGGCGTGGCCGTGATCAAGGTCGGCGGCGCCACCGAGGTCGAGGTGAAGGAGCGCAAGGACCGCGTCGACGACGCGCTCCACGCGACCCGCGCCGCGGTCGAGGAAGGGATCGTCCCGGGCGGCGGCACCGCGCTGCTCTACGCCACCAAGGCGCTCGACAACCTCAAGGGCCAGAACGACGACCAGACCCGCGGGATCGACATCATCCGCAAGGCGATCGAGACCCCGCTGCGCCAGATCGCCCAGAACGCGGGCGTCGACGGCGCCGTCGTCGCGGGCAATCTGCTCCGCGAGGGTGACCAGACGCAGGGCTTCAATGCCGCGACCGATACCTACGAGAACCTGGTTCAGGCCGGCGTGATCGACCCGACCAAGGTCGTCCGCACCGCGCTCCAGGACGCGGCCTCGGTCGCCGGTCTCCTCATCACCACCGAGGCGACCATCGCCGAAGTGCCCGAGGACAAGCCGGCGATGCCGATGGGCGGCGGCGGCGGCATGGGTGGCATGGGCGGCATGGACTTCTAAGCGAAATCCTCAGCCGCTCGGCACACCTGCCGAGTTGTTTAAAAGCGGGTCGGGCGCCGAGGCGTCCGGCCCTTTTTCTTGGTCCAACTCCCGCTCGGTCTGGTTGAGGCGGAGGCTCTCCTCGGCCGACGGGGCAGGCGGACGCGCGTCCCGGCGGCAGGCTGGGCCGGCCAGCAACAGCGCGAAGAGGACAAGATGTCGCACCGGCTCAGGCTACCAGCGGCAGGGCACAAAGAAAAAGGGCCGCCCGGTCGCCCGGACGGCCCTCTTCTGAACCGATAAGCCTGAGCTTACTGGATGTTGCCGGCGTTGCTCACCGCGTTCGCGGTGTTGTCGGCAACGTTCGACGCCGCATTGCCGGCATCCGAAACCGAGTTCGCGGCATTGTCTAGCGCGTTGTCGGCTACGTTAGCGGCGTTTGCGCTGTCGTTGACGGCGGCGGTCGCGTCGGCGTTCGCCTCCATCTCGGCGCTGTTCACGGCGCTGGCGTTGTTGTCCGGAGCATTGTTATGGCACGCGGCCAAGCCCAGCGACAGGACGAGAGCGGTCAGGGCAACCTTCTTCATGATCGTTCCATTCCTTGCATTATGACCCCGAAGGGGCACCAAGCTCGGCCCGTCGCACGAAAACGTCAGGCCAGCACGCCATGTAAAGGCTAGTGATCGGCTAGGCAATTCCCTTTTGCGACGAACCGAAGGCACGGCTTACACAGAAGTGACGCAGTTCTTTCGATTGACATATAAAGATATCTTTATATCCTTATTTGACGTGACCACTGACCTTCCTCTTGCCGATCGCTTCCAGGCGCTGGCCGACCCGACCCGCCTGCGCATCGTTGCGCTTCTTCGGGCGATGGAACTGTCGGTCGGTGAGCTGGCTCAGGTGCTGGCGCAAAGTCAGCCGCGCGTGTCGCGGCACATCAAGATTCTTGGCGACGCCGGGCTGGTCGAGCGCCGCAAGGAAGGCAGTTGGGTTTTTCTCAACCTCGTGCCCGAGGCGGAACCCGACCAGCTCTTCGCGCTCCTCGACGGTTGGTCCGACGAGGCGAGCCGCTCTGCCTTCGTTGCCGACGGGGCCCGCCTGACCGCCGTGCGCCAGGACCGTGCCGAGGCCGCCCAGCGCTTCTTCGCCGCCCGCGCGTCCGACTGGGACGATATCCGCTCGCTCCATGTGGCTGAGACCGAGGTCGAGGCGGCCATTGCCGAGCTGCTCGGGCAGGGGGCGCTCGGTCGGCTCGTCGACATCGGCACCGGCACCGGGCGCATGATCGAGCTGTTCGGCCCGCGCGCGACCAGCGCGATCGGAATCGATCGTTCGTCGGAGATGCTGCGTCTGGCGCGTGCGAAACTCGATCAGGCCGCCGTCCCGGGCGCAAGCTTCCGGCAGGGGGACATGTACGCGCTGCCGTTGCCCGACGCGGCGGCCGACATCGTGATTCTTCACCAGGTGCTCCATTACGCGCAGAACCCGGCCGCCGCGATTGCGGAGGCAGGACGCGTGCTGGCGCCCGGTGGAAGGCTGCTGGTCATCGACTTCGCCCTGCACGAGCGGGAGGATCTGCGGTCTCGCGATGCCCATGTCCGGCTCGGCTTTGCGACCGACGCGATCCGGGGCTGGCTCAAGAGCGCAGGGCTGCGCGGCGATGATACGAGGAAGCTGGAAGGTGGAGAGTTGACGGTTATGCTGTGGAGCGCATGCAAGCCGGCCAAGCGGCTGCGGGTGGCGGCATGAGCGCGGCGCTCGCCCATCGGCTCGTCGAAGAACGTCCGCCGCTGTTCGCGGGTGCGAGTGGAGACATCGACGTCAGCTTCGAATTCTTCCCGCCCAAGACTGACCGCATGGCCGAGACGCTTTGGCAGTCGATCGAGACCTTGCAGCCGCTCCAGCCGCGCTTCGTGTCGGTGACTTACGGTGCGGGCGGCTCGACCCGCGAGCGGACCCACGCCACCGTCGAACGGATCGCCCGCGAGACGACCCTTCCGGCCGCCGCGCATCTTACCTGCGTCAATGCCAGTCGCGACGAGCTCGACGCCATCGCGCGCGACTATTGGAATATCGGCGTGCGCCACATCGTTGCGCTGCGCGGCGATCCGCCCGAGGAAGGCGCCACCTATGCCGCACGGGAGGACGGCTATGCCGATGCTGCCGCGCTGGTAGCTGGCCTCAAGCAGGTGGCCCCCTTCGAGATCAGCGTCGCCTGCTATCCCGAGACCCACCCGCAGGCGAACTGTCCCGACAGCGACCTCGACAATCTCGCGCGCAAGGTCGACGCGGGGGCTGATCGGGCGATCAGCCAGTTCTTCTTTTCCGCCGACGCCTTCTTCCGCTTCCGCGATCGGGTTGCCGCCCGCCGCATCGACGTGGAGATCGTCCCCGGCATTCTCCCGGTCAGCAACGTCTCCCAGACTCGCAAGTTCGCAGGCCAGTGCGGCGCCGAGATTCCGGCTTGGATGGATGCCATGTTCGACGGTCTGGACGAGCTTCCGGCCGCGCGTCAGCTCATCGCCGCGACGATCGCGGCCGAGCTGTGCGGCCAGCTTTACGCCGGCGGCGTCCGCCACTTCCACTTCTACACTCTCAACCGCGCCGAGCTGGCCTACGCCATTTGCCACTTGCTTGGGGTGCGCGCGAAGAAGGCGTCTGTTTCCGCATGAGTATCGCCAGTGATTTCCGCGCCGCCGCCGCGCAGCGCATCCTCGTCAAGGACGGGGCGTTCGGGACCGCCATCCAGCGCGCCAGACTGGACGAGGTGGAGTATCGCGGTTCGCTCGACTTGCCGAAGGATCAGAAGGGCAACAACGATCTCCTGAACCTCACCAATTCCTCGGTGATCAATCGGATCGCCGAGGAATATGCGCTGGCGGGCGCTGACCTGCTGGCTACCAACACGTTCAACGCCAACCGGATCAGCCAGGCCGACTACGGCGCCGAACATCTGGTTCGCGAGATGAACGTCGCCGCCGCACGGATCATTCGCGAGGTGGCGGACCGCCATAAGACGGCCGAGCGCCCGATCTTCGTTGCCGGCGCGCTCGGGCCGACCAACAAGACGCTGTCGCTGTCGCCGGACGTCAACGACCCCGCTTTTCGAGAGGTCGATTATGACGAGGTGAAGTCGGTCTATCGCGAGCAGATCGACGCACTTGTCGAGGGCGGCGTCGATTTCGTCCTGATCGAGACGGTGTTCGATACGCTGAACTGCAAGGCGGCGATCATGGCCGCGCTCGAGGCCGAGGCCGATCTTGGCCGCGAGCTGCCAATCATGGTCTCGATGACGCTGACCGACCTTAGCGGGCGCAACCTGTCGGGCCATACGGTCGAGGCCTTCTGGGCCAGCGTCCGTCATGCCCGGCCACTGACGATCGGTCTCAACTGCAGCTTCGGCGCGGCGCAGCTCCGGCCGCATCTCGCCGCCCTCGCCTCAGAGGCGGATGCGCTGGTCATGGCCTATCCCAACGCCGGGCTGCCCAACGACCTCGGAGAATATGACGAGGCGGCCGAGCAGACCGCGGCGCAGGTCGCCGAGTGGGTCGCAGAGGGGCTGATCAACATCGTCGGCGGCTGCTGCGGAACGACTGCGCAGCATATCGCGGCGATCGGCCGCGTCGTGGCCGACGCCATTCCGCGCTCGCGTCCTTCCGCCAATAAGCACACCCTGCTCGCCGGCCTCGAGCCGATGGAGCTGGCCGCGTGAGCGGCGCCGCCGCGATCAAGCTGCGCGAGCTTCCCGAGCCCGCAGCCCAGCCCGCCACGAGCGCCCGCTTCCTTAACATCGGCGAGCGCACCAATGTCACCGGCTCGGCCAAGTTCAAGAAGCTCATCCTCGCCGGCGACTATGATGCCGCGGTCGAGGTCGCTCGCGAGCAGGTCGACAATGGCGCGCAGGTGGTCGACGTCAACATGGACGAGGCGCTGCTCGACAGCGAACTCGCCATGACCACCTTCCTGAAGCGCATCGCCGCCGAGCCCGACATCGCCCGGGTGCCGGTTATGATCGACAGCTCCAAATGGAGCGTGATCGAGGCCGGCCTCAAGTGCGTGTCGGGCAAGCCGATCGTGAATTCGATCAGTCTCAAGGAAGGCGAGGACCTGTTCCTGGCTCAGGCCGCCAAGGTGCGCCGCTACGGCGCCGCCGTGGTTGTCATGGCGTTCGACGAAACTGGCCAGGCCGATACCGAGCAGCGCAAGGTCGAGATCTGCGAGCGGGCCTACAAGCTGCTCGTCGCAAACGGCTTCCCGCCCGAGGACATCATCTTCGATCCAAACGTGTTCGCGGTCGCGACGGGGATCGACGAGCATCGTCGCTACGCGCTCGACTTCATCGCCGCGACCCGCGAGATCCGTGCTCTTTGCCCGGGCGTCCATGTCTCGGGCGGCCTGTCGAATCTCAGCTTCTCATTCCGCGGCAACGAGCCTGTGCGCCGCGCCATGCACTCGGTCTTCCTCTACCATGCGATTCCAGCCGGGCTCGACATGGCGATCGTCAACGCCGGCCAACTCGACGTCTACGACGCAATCGACCCCGAGCTTCGCGACGCGTGCGAGGACGTCATCCTCGACCGCCGCGACGACGCGACCGACCGGCTAATCGCGCTCGCCGAGCGGTTCAAGGGCAAGGACGTCGCGGCCGAGAAGGCTGCCGCCGAGTGGCGCGGCTGGCCGGTCCGCGAGCGGCTCGCCCATGCGCTGGTCAAGGGCCTCGACGCGCATATCGTCGATGATACCGAGGAAGCCCGGCAGACCGCCGCGCGGCCGATCGAGGTGATCGAAGGCCCGCTGATGGACGGGATGAACATCGTCGGCGACCTGTTCGGCTCGGGAAAGATGTTCCTGCCCCAAGTGGTGAAGTCGGCCCGGGTGATGAAAAAGGCCGTCGCCCACCTCCTCCCCTTCATCGAGGAGGAAAAGGACGAAAACGCCAAGGGCAAGGGCCGGATCGTCATGGCCACCGTCAAGGGCGACGTCCACGACATCGGCAAGAACATCGTCGGCGTGGTCCTGCAGTGCAACGGCTACGAGGTGGTCGACCTCGGGGTGATGACCCCGTGGACCAAGATCCTCGAGGCTGCGAACGAGAACAAGGCGGACATGGTCGGGCTGTCAGGGCTGATCACTCCGTCGCTGGACGAGATGGTCACGGTGGCAAGCGAGATGCAGCGGCAGGGCATGACCATGCCGCTGCTGATCGGCGGCGCGACGACCAGCCGGGCGCATACCGCCTTGCGGATCGCACCCGCCTACGAAGGACCGGTGCTGCACGTGCTCGACGCTAGCCGCGCGGTCGGTGTCGCTTCCGCGCTGGTCAGCGACGGTCCGCAGCGCGGCGAGCTCATCGAGAAGACCGCCGACGATTATGCTAGGATCCGTGAGCAGCGCTCGGCCAAGGGCGCCGACCTCGCCAGCCTCGCCGATGCGCGCGGCAACGGTCTCGCCTATGATTCGGAAGGCAAGGCGCCCGCGCCGCTCCACCCGGGGCGGCACAGCTACGGCGAATGGCCGCTCCGTGATCTTCGCGCGCACATCGACTGGACGCCCTTCTTCCGCGCCTGGGAACTGCACGGCAACTATCCCGCGATATTGGAGGATCCGGTTGTGGGGGAGAGTGCTCGGAGCCTGTTCGCCGACGCCAACGCAATGCTCGACCGGATCGTCGCCGAGCATTGGCTGACCGCTCGCGGCACGGTCGGGCTGTGGCGGTGCCGCCGCGAGGGCGATGACATCCACGTGCTCGCCCATAACGAAGAGACCGTCCTTCCCATGCTCCGCCAGCAGGTGAAGAAGCGCGAAGGGCGCGCCAACATGTGCCTCGCCGACTTCATCGATCCCGCGGGCGAGGACTGGATGGGCGGCTTCGCGGTCGGCATCCACGGCATCGAGCCGCACCTCGAGCGGTTCAAGGCCGACACCGACGACTATAGCGACATCATGCTGAAAGCGCTCGCCGACCGGCTCGCCGAAGCCTTCGCCGAGCGACTCCATCAGCATGTCCGCGAGTCGCTGTGGGGCTATGCGGGGACCGAGCATCTCTCGAACCAGCAGCTGATCCGGGAGAAGTACACCGGCATCCGCCCCGCGCCGGGCTATCCCGCCTGTCCCGACCACAGCCTCAAGCCGGTGCTGTTCGATCTGCTCGGGGACGAGCCCTCGGGCGTGACGCTGACCGAGAATTTCGCGATGCTCCCGACCTCGGCGGTCAGCGGCTTCTACTTCGCCCACCGCGACAGCGCCTATTTCGGCGTGGCCAAGGTCGGACAGGACCAGCTTGCGAACTATGCGGAGCGGCGCGGGGTAGACCTCGATACCGCCACAAGGTGGCTGCGGCCGAACCTCGATTGAGCGTCAACCTGAACTTGGTTCAGGACCCGTCCAGCGGCGAGCGCTTCCATCACAAGATGGGTGCTGAAACAAGTTCGGCATGACGTTAAGGGGAGCGGTGCTTCGCTTCCTGATCATCGCTCTCGCCCTCCTGCTCGGCACCCCCGCGGCCGCGCAACTCGGGCCGCTCCACATCCGCGCGAGCCTGATCGCGGAAGGGCCGGTTCGCCCCGGCGGCGAGGTCGAGCTGGCGATCCACATGCAGCCCGACGCCGGCTGGCACGGCTATTGGCAGAACCCCGGGGATGCTGGGCAGCCGATGAGCGTCGACTGGCAGCTTCCCGCGGGCGCGACCGTGGGGCTGCTGCGCTACCCGGTCCCAACCCGGCTCACCGTCGCCGGGCTGATGAACTATGTCTTCGAGCGAGACTATGCGGTGCTGGTCCGCTTTAAGGCGCCGCCGAACGCCAGCGGGACCTTGCCGCTCCGCGCCCATGCGACCTGGCTCGCCTGCACCGAGCAGGTCTGCGTTCCCCAGCAGGGCGAACTCGCGGTCGACGTCCCGGTCGGTGACAGGCCGCCAGTCGATCGCGCCCGCTTCGACGGGTTCCGGCAAGCCCTGCCAAGGCCGCTTGCCGCGCCGGCGCATGTCGCGGTTGCCGGCGACAAGCTCCGGCTCGCGATCGCGCTTCCAGCCTCGGTCCCGGTCGGGACGCCCTATGTCTATCCGCTCTCCGACGGGGTCGTCGACTATGCCGCCCCGCAGCATTTCTCGCGCAGTGGCGACACGCTGGTCGCCGAGCTCCAGCGCAAGGGCGACGCTAGGGGGCGTTTCGAGGGAGTCCTCTCCTACGGGGACAGCCAGGGCCTGACCTTCTCCGCGGTGCCCGGTGCCGTGCCGGAGGACGGAACGCCCGTCGGGGACGAGGCGGTGCCGAGCCACGCCCTGTGGTGGGCGCTGCTCGGCGCACTGGCGGGCGGGATCATCCTAAACCTCATGCCGTGCGTCTTCCCGATCCTGGCGCTTAAGACTCTGCACATCGCGCGCAGCGGAGCGGCGGAACAGGCGCATGCCCGCAGCGACGCGCTCGCCTACACCGCCGGCGCCGTGGCCGGGACCGGGGCGCTCGGGGTGGCGCTACTGGCGATCCGCGCCGCCGGGAGTGCCGCCGGCTGGGCCTTCCAGCTGCAGGACCCGCGCACCATCCTCCTCCTGATGCTGCTCGCCGCCGCGATCGCGCTCAACCTCGCCGGTCTGTTCAAGCTGCCGGTACTCGGCGGCGAGGCGAAGCCCGGCGGCAGTTTCGCGACCGGCGCGCTTGCCGCCTTCGTCGCGACGCCCTGCGCAGGGCCCTTCCTCGGCTCGGCGCTCGGAATCGCACTGCTGCTGCCCACCTGGAGCTCGGTCCTGGTCTTCGCCGCGCTCGGGTTGGGGCTCGCCCTCCCGTTCCTTCTGATCGGCTTCGTCCCGCGCCTTCGCGCGCTGTTGCCAAAGCCCGGGAAATGGATGCTGACCCTGCAGCGCGTTCTCGCGTTCCCGATGGCGCTGACCGCGCTCGCCTGCCTCTGGCTGCTGTGGCGTCAGGCCGGTCAGCCTGCGCTGCTGATCGGCCTCGCCGCGCTGGCGTTGCTGTCGGCCGGGCTGGTCGCGCTCGGTCGGCGCCAATCCGGGGGCGCCCCGCTGCTCGCCGGAGCTGGTTTCATCGCGATCGTCGCCGCGGCCGGGGCTACGCTGGTCCTTCCCAGCGCGTCGACCAGCACCGCCGTGCCGCTCGGCACCGAGCGCTGGAGCGAGGCGCGGGTGGCCGAGCTTGCAGCCACGCGGAAGCCCGCCTTCGTCTATTTCACCGCCGACTGGTGCCTCAGCTGCAAGGTCAACGAGGCCGCGGCGATCGACCGCGCCGAGGTTCGGGACGCGTTCAAGGCCGCGGGGGTGAACGTGCTTGCCGGCGACTGGACCAACGGCGATCCAGCCATCACCCGCTTTCTCGAAACGCAGGAGCGGGCGGGCGTCCCGCTTTACCTCTGGTATGCCCCTGGCAAGCCGGCCGAGGTCCTGCCGCAGATTCTCACCCCGGCCATGCTCATCGAGCGGGCGCGCTCTCGCTAGACCAGACCTTCCGCCCCGCGACGAACGTCTCGCGCACCTGCGTCCGCGCGAGTTCCTGCGCATCGACCTTGGTCGGATCTCGATCGACCAGGATGAAGTCGGCCCACATGCCCGGCTCCAGCGCGCCGAACCTTTGCTCGGCGAACCCGGCCCAGGCGCCGCCGCGGGTGAACGCCGCCAGCGTCTGCGCCAGGCTGAGCTTCTCTTCCGGCCGCCAGCCGCCGGGTGGCTGCCCGTCCATGCCCTGCCGGCTGACCCCGGCCGCGATCCCCGGGAACGGGTTGGGGCTCTCGACCGGATAATCGGATCCGAACGCGAGCCGTGCACCCGTCCTCAGCATCGAGGCCCAGGCATAGGCGCCCTTGAGCCGCTTTGTCCCGAGCCGCGCCTCGGCCATCAGCCGGTCGCTGGTCTCGTGCGTCGGCTGCATCGAAGCGATGATCCGGTTCGCGCCGATCTTCGGCAGGTCGGCCGGGTCGACGATCTGCGCATGCTCGATCCGCCAGCGCCGGTTGCCTTGCGCGCTGCCCGCCGCGACATAGGTGTTGATAACCTGTGCGTTGGCCGCGTCGCCGATCGCGTGGGTGGCGATCTGGTAGCCGCGCGCCTTCGCACCGGCCACCAGCATCCGGTATTCAGCGTCGCTGTGGAACGGCAGCCCGCGGGTGTTCGGCATGTCATGGTACGGCGCCTTAAGCCACGCCCCGCGTGAGCCGAGCGCGCCATCGTCGTAGAACTTGACTCCCTCCATCCGCAGCCGATCGCCGAAGAGCCATGGGCTCGGCCCGCGCGGCGAGATGCAGGTCGCATTCTCGAGGCCCAGGCCGTAGCTCATGATTCGGACGTTCAGCCGCCCCGCTGTGCCGGCGCGCTGCATCGCCTGCCAGTCGGCGAACTCGGTGCCCATGTCGCCGCTCGCGGTCACCCCATAGCCGAGCAGGATCTCCTGGGCCTTGGCCAGCGCCGCATCGCGTTGGATAGGAGTGGGGGCGGGAACATGGCTTTCGATCAACGGCTTGGCATTGTCGACGAACAAGCCGTTCTCGATCCGCCCGCCGCTCGGAGCCGTCGTTGCGCTTGTCACGCCTGCTGCGCGCATCGCCGCGCCGTTGGCGACCAGCGCATGGCCGTCGACCCGGCCGAGCACCACCGGCCGGTCGGGCACCACGGCGTCAAGGTCGGCCACGGTGGGGAAGCGCTTGTCTGCCCACAACTCCTGATTCCAGCCCCGCCCGATGATCCAGCGTTCGCCCGGATGCGCCGCGGCATAGTCCTTCAGGCGGCGCTGGAACTCGGCCAGGGAGCGGGTGCCGGTGAGGTCAAGCTGCAGGGCCGCCAATCCGAGTTCCATGATGTGGCCGTGCGCGTCAATGAGGCCGGGCAGCAGGGTCATGCCGCCGGCGTCGACGAGCTGCTCGGCGCGCGGGGTCGGCTGCCCGTCGCGATAAAGCGCCTTTACCTTGCCGTCGGTGCCGACAAGCATGGCGGTGAAGCGTTGCAACCGCTCGTCGGCCCCGACCTGCAGGCCGTTGGCGTGGGTGACGAGCGTGTCGGCACTCGCCGCCTTCGGAAGGATGAGCGCGGAGGCGAGGAGCAGCAGGGCCTTGGTCATGCGCCGGCCCTAGCATTGTTCCAGCGGGCGGGAAGGGCTAGCAGCCGCTGATGCAGGTTCAGCCACCCAGTTTCGCCGACATCCAGGCCGCCGCCGAGCGCATCCGCGGCGCGGTTATTCGCACCCCGACGCTCAAGAGCCAGACGCTGTCGGCGCTGATCGGCGCCGAGGTCTGGCTCAAGTTCGAGAACCTCCAGTTCACCGCGGCCTACAAGGAGCGCGGTGCGCTCAACAAATTGTCCCAGCTGTCCGAAGACGAGCGACGCCGCGGCGTGATCGCCGCGTCGGCCGGCAACCATGCGCAGGCGGTCGCCTATCACGGCAAACGGCTCGGCATTCCAGTCACCATCGTCATGCCGACCAACACGCCGCTGATGAAGGTCACGCAGACCGAGGAACATGGTGCGCGGGTGATCCTGACCGGGGCGCGCTTCGACGACGCCTATGCGCATGCCCGCGAGATGGAGCAGGCGGAGAATCTGGTGTTCGTCCATCCCTTCGACGATCCGCAGATCATCGCCGGGGCGGGAACGGTTGCGGTCGAACTGCTGGAGGACGCACCGGAGATCGACACGCTGGTTGTCCCTATCGGCGGCGGTGGGCTGATGAGCGGCTGCGCGATCGCCGCGCGGTCGATCAAGCCGGACATCCGGCTGGTCGGGGTCGAGGCCGAGCTCTACCCGTCGATGAAGTGCGCCATCGACGATTGCGAGATGGCGATCGGCGGCGACACGCTGGCGGAAGGCATTGCCGTCAAGAAGCCCGGCGAGCTCACCTCACGGATCCTCGGAGAGCTGCTCGACGGCATCGAGCTGGTCGCCGAGCGCGACATCGAGCACGCTGTCGCGGTACTCGTGTCGATCGAGAAGACGGTGGTCGAGGGAGCCGGGGCTGCCGGGCTGGCGGCGCTGATTGCCAACAAGGAGAAGTTCGCCGGTCGCAAGATCGGCACCGTGCTGTGCGGCGGCAATATCGACACCCACCTTCTCGCCAATGTCCTCGTCCGCGAGCTGGTCCGCAACGGTCGGCTCGCGCGGCTGCGAATCGCGGCCCCGGACCAGCCCGGCTCGCTGGCAGCGATCACCCGGGTGTTCGTCGATGCAGGAGTGAATATCGTCGAGGTATTTCACCACCGCATCTACACGCACCTTCCGGCCAAGGACACGGTCATCGAAGTGGAATGCGAAGCGAAAGATGCGCAGGCCATGGTGGTACTGATCAAGCGGCTGGAATCAGCCGGCTTCCGGGTCGATCAGCATCGCATAGATTGATCTGTATCAATGATTTTCTTAACCATGCTGCGACCCGGCACGGGACATACCTTTCTTTAACCATCTTCCAGGGAGCCGAACCCTTTCCAAGGACGTTTACCAGTCGCATAAAGAGGACTGTAACCATTCCGCCAAGGGTGACCCGGTGAGCGCACCGTTCCGTTTTCCCAAGTTCTTCGTCACCAGCCCGAGCCCCTGTCCCTATCTGCCGGGCAAGGTGGAACGGAAGGTGTTCACGGAACTGGGCGGCCATCATCCAACCGAACTCAACGAGGCGCTGGGGCGGATCGGCTTCCGCCGTTCTCAGTCCGTCGCCTACCGTCCGAGCTGTATCGATTGCTCGGCCTGCGTATCGGTTCGTGTCCTGGCGCAGGAATTCGAGCCGACCCGCACCCAGCGCAAGCTGCTCCGCAAGCATGCGGACCTCGAGGTCACCGCCTGCAAGCCTTGGACGACCGAGGAGCAATATGCGTTGCTCCGCCGCTATCTATCCGCTCGTCATCCGGGCGGCGGCATGGCGGAGATGGACGAGAACGACTTTGCCGACATGGTCGAGCAGTCGCCGGTGCGGACCTACGTCGTGGAGTATCGCGAACCCTCGGTCGATGGTCGTCCCGGCAAGCTGGTCGGCGCCTGCCTCTCGGATCAGCAGGGCGACGGCCTAAGCATGATCTACAGCTTCTACGATCCGGATGGCGATCGGCAGGGGCTTGGGACGTTCATCATCCTCGATCACATCATTCGCGCCGCCCGCGCCGGGTTGCCATACGTCTATCTGGGCTACTGGGTCGAGGGATCCGACCGCATGAACTACAAGGCGGGTTTCAGGCCGCTCGAGCGGTTGGACCGTGACGGCTGGCGCCGCTTCGACGCGCCCCGGATCGAGCAGGCGGTGGACCTCAGCAAGCTGCCCAGCCGCCGCGAACGCAGCCGACTGTTCGTCGACGCCTAGGCGATCAGTTCGCCGATCAGCACGAGATTGAGCGCGAGGATGGCGAACGCGACCGTCCAGGCCGCGATCCGGACGCCTCGCGACACGACGAATTCGCCCATCAGCCGCCGGTTGCCGGTGAACATCACCAGCGGGAAGACCGCGAAGGGCAGCTGAAAGCTGAGCACGATCTGGCTGAGGATCAGCAGCCGCGCCGTCCCGCTCTCCCCGTAGCGAGCGGCGACAAAGGCGGCCGGGGCAATCGCGAGTCCTCGGGTGACGAGCTGACGGGCCCATGGCTTCAGCCGGAGATCAAGGAAGCCTTCCATGACGATCTGCCCTGCAAGGGTCGCCGTCACGGTACTGTTCTGCCCCGAGGCGAGCAGCGCCACCGCGAAGATGGTGCTCGCCGCGGCGACGCCGAGGGTGGGGGCGAGGAGGCGATGAGCGTCGCCGATCTCGGCGATCGCGGTATGCCCCGCGGTGTGGAAAGCGGCCGCGGCGAGGATCAGGATCGCCGCGTTGATGAAGAAGGCGAAGCTGAGCGCCACGCTGCTGTCGAGCGTCGCGAAGCGGATCGCCTCGCGCCGGCCGGCGGGGTCGCGGGTGAAGCGCCGGGTCTGGACGATCGAGCTGTGGAGGTAGAGATTGTGCGGCATCACGGTCGCGCCGAGGATCCCGACCGCGATGGTCAGCATCGCCGCGTCGGTCAGGATCGACGGGGTCGGCACCAGCCCGCCGACGATCCCGCCAAGGCTTGGCTTGGCCAATAGCAGTTCGGCCACGAAGCAGACGGCGATGACCATCAGCAACGCGGCGATGAAGGCCTCCAGGCGGCGGAAGCCCTTCTGCTGGAGGTAGAGGATCAACAGCACGTCGAGCGCGGTCGCCAGCACGCCCCACAGCAGCGGAAGGCCGAACAGGAGCTGCAGCGCGATGGCGGTCCCGATCACCTCGGCGAGATCGCAGGCGATGATCGCCGCCTCGCACACCAGCCACAGAAAAATCCGGACGGGGAGGGGATACTCGGCCCGGCAGGCCTGCGCGAGGTCCATCCCGGTGGCGATCCCGAGCCGCGCCGCCAGCGCCTGGAGCAGCATCGCCATCAGGCTCGCGAGCAGGATGACGCTGAGCAGCGCATAGCCGAACGCCGACCCGCCGGCGAGGTCGGTCGCCCAGTTGCCGGGATCCATGTAGCCGACCGCGACAAGGAAGCCGGGGCCGGTAAAGGCGGCGAACTTGCGCCAGGCCGACGCCGATTCGTCCGGGATCGCCACGCTGTTGTGCGTCGACCCGAGCGGAGTCAGGCGGTGGGGATGGTCAATGTCCCGGGGGGTCACTCGTCCTCGATGGCAAGAAGGGCGCTCAGACCAGCTGAACGCCCTCTCACGCTTTTAGTTGAAAAGTCGAGGTCAGGCGACGGCCACGTCCGCCAATTCGACATCGTTGCTGTCGCGCAGCACATAGCCGCGGCCCCAAACGGTTTCGATATAATTGTCGCCCCCGCAGGCGAGGCTGAGCTTCTTGCGCAGCTTGCAGATGAAGACGTCGATGATCTTGAGCTCGGGCTCGTCCATCCCGCCATAGAGATGGTTGAGGAACATTTCCTTGGTCAGCGTCGTGCCCTTGCGGAGCGAGAGCAGCTCCAGCATCGCATATTCCTTGCCGGTCAGGTGCACGCGCGAGCCGTCGACCTCGACCGTCTTGGCGTCGAGGTTCACCGCCAGCTTGCCGGTGCGAATGACCGACTGCGAATGGCCCTTTGACCGGCGGACGATCGCGTGGATGCGGGCGACCAGTTCGTCGCGATGAAACGGCTTGGTGACATAGTCGTCGGCGCCGAAGCCGAGCGCGCGGACCTTGCTGTCCATCTCGCCGATGCCGGAAAGGATAAGAACCGGGGTCGCGACCTTGGCCGTGCGCAGCTTCTTGAGCACGTCGTAGCCGTGCATGTCCGGCAGGTTGAGATCGAGGAGGATGATGTCGTAGTCGTAGAGCTTCCCGAGATCGAGGCCCTCCTCCCCGAGATCGGTGGTGTAGACGTTGAAGCCCTCGGTGCCGAGCATCAGCTCGATGCTCTTGGCCGTCGTCGGCTCGTCTTCGATCAGCAGAACCCGCATCT
This sequence comes from Sphingomonas ginkgonis, assembly GCF_003970925.1. Classification (NCBI taxonomy): domain Bacteria; kingdom Pseudomonadati; phylum Pseudomonadota; class Alphaproteobacteria; order Sphingomonadales; family Sphingomonadaceae; genus Sphingomonas; species Sphingomonas ginkgonis. The sequence goes on along the minus strand of NZ_RWJF01000001.1, from coordinate 2,835,941 downwards.
CGTCGCAACTCCCCCGTTTCCCGGAGAATGAAGGTTAAGCCCCCTTCACCTCGCTGAAACGATCATTAACCATTCGGGAAATGGGCGCAAAAGGTTAATATCAGCTAAACGCCTGAAACTTGGCGAGTCGTTGCGCACGTGCATCAGTTGTCGGGGCGGCGACGCCTCACAGCATCGCCATGCCGCCGTTCACGTGAAGCGTCTGCCCGGTGACGTAGCCGGCCTCGCGGCTGGCCAGATAGACACAGGCCGCACCGATGTCCTCGCCGCTGCCCATCGCACCTGCCGGAATCCGCGCCAGAATGGACGCCTTTTGCTGATCGTTCAGCGCATCGGTCATCGCCGAGGTCATGAAGCCGGGCGCGACGCAGTTGACGGTGATGTTGCGGGTCGCGAGTTCCTGCGCCACCGCCTTGCTCATCCCGACCAGCCCCGCCTTGGAGGCGACATAGTTGGCCTGGCCCGGGTTGCCGGTCGCGCCGACCACCGAGGTGATCGAGATGATCCGCCCGAACCGCGCCTTCATCATCGGCTTGGCGGCGGCGCGCATCAGGCGGAAGGCGGCTTCGAGGTTGACGGAGACGACCTGCTTGAATTCCTCGTCCTTCATCCGCATCAGCAGATTGTCGCGGGTCACCCCGGCGTTGTTGACGAGGATGTCGAGCTTGCCGCCGAGCGCTTCGACCGCCTGCGGCACAAGGCTGTCGACCGCGGCGCCGTCTGCCAGGTTGCAGGCGAGCGCGACATGATCGCCGCCGAGCCCGGCGCGGAAGCTCTCCAGCTTCTCGGCGTTGGACCCGCTCACCGCCAGCCGCGCGCCCTGCCTCGCGAGCGCCTTTGCGATCGCGCTGCCGAGGCCACCCGAGGCGCCGGTCACGAGGGCGGTCATCCCGCTCAGATCGAACATCATGCAATCTCCTTGGCGAGCGCCTCGATATCGTCGATCGCCACCACGCTGGTGACCTTCGCCTCGGGGGCGATCCGCTTGACCATCGGCCCGAGCACCTTGCCGCCCAGCTCGACGAATTCTTCCACGCCCGCGCCCCACAGGTTGGCGATGCTCTCGCGCCAGCGGACCATGCCGGTCACCTGGCTGACGAGAAGTTCGCGGATCTGCCCCGGCTCGCTCTCCGGCCCGGCGGTGACGTTGGCATAGACCGGCACCGCCGGCGCATCGATCAGGGTCGCGCCGAGCGCCTCGGCCATGCGGTCCGCGGCGGGCTGCATCAGCGGGCAGTGAAACGGCGCCGACACGGGCAGCAGCACCGCACGCTTGGCGCCCATCTCCTTGGCCAGCCCGATCGCGCGCTCGATCGCGCCGCGATGGCCCGAGATCACCACCTGCGAGGGATCATTGTCGTTGGCGACGGTGCACACCTCGCCCTGCGCCGCGGCCTCTGCAATGGCGCGGGCCTTGTCGACATCGGCCCCGAGCAGCGCGGCCATCGCGCCCTCGCCGACCGGCACCGCCTGCTGCATCGCCTGTCCGCGCAGCTTGAGCAGCCGCGCCGTCGTCGGCAGGTCGAAGGCCCCGGCGGCGCACAGCGCCGAATATTCGCCCAGGCTGTGCCCGGCGACGAACTGTGCGGCCTTGGCGAGGTCGACGCCGCCGTCGCGGGTCAGCGCGCGGAAGACCGCCAGCGCATGAGCCATGATCGCGGGCTGGGCATTTTCGGTCAGCGTCAGCTCGGCTTCCGGCCCGTCGCGCATCAGCCGCGAGAGGTTCTGCTGGAGCGCTTCGTCCACTTCCTCGAACGTGTCTCGAGCGGTTCGGCTGGCGTCGCTCAGCGCTGCGCCCATGCCGACCGACTGGCTGCCCTGCCCGGGGAAAAGAAAAGCCCGCATCAACTGTCCCTCGTTGGTTCGCGCCGCGGACTAGGCGCGGGCGCCGCGATTGCCAAGCGCGCGCTTTTCGCCGACGCTCGGACGATGACGCGGGGCGGAGACGGCAAGCTGGGCTTCTGGATGAGCCTGGCGATGGTCATCGGCAATGTGATCGGCTCCGGCGTCTATGTGCTGCCGGCCACGCTGGCCCCGTTCGGCTCGGTCGCGCCGGTCGCGTGGGTGGCGACCGTCGCGGGCACGATGTGCCTCGCCTTCGCGATGGCGCGGCTCGCGGCCGGCAACGATGGCGGGCCCAACGCCTATGTCGCCGCGGCCTTCGGCGAGCGGGCGGCCTTCCTCACCAGCTGGTCCTATCTCGTCAGCAACTGGAGCGCGCTCGCCGCGGTGGCGATCGCGATGGGCGGAGGGCTGAGCTACATGCTGCCGGGGGCGGGGCTCGGCGTGACCGGCTTCGCGCTGCTGGGGCTCGGGCTCATTCTGGCGATCAATCTGGCCGGCACCCGCTCGGTCGGCTGGGTCCAGCTGCTGACGGTCGGGCTGAAGCTGGTGCCGCTGGTCGTGGTGCTCGGGCTGATCGCCTGGCAGTGGGGACGGGGCGCGCCGCTCGAGCCGCTTCGGACAGTGCCGCTGACGATCTCGTCGCTGGCGGCGGCCTCGGCGCTGATGTTCTTTTCGCTGACCGGCTTCGAAGCGGCGGCGGTGGCGGCCGAGCGGACCCGCGACCCGACCCGGACCGTGCCGCTCACCACCATTTTCGGGACCGGCGGGGCCGGGCTGATATACCTGCTGGTGGTGACCGCGGTGATGATGCTGGTGCCCTATGCGACGCTGGCCGCGAGCAAGGCGCCGTTCGCCGATGCCGCGGCGCCGCTGTGGGGCACCGACGCCTCGCTGCTGATCGCCGGGTTCAGCGTGGTGTCGGCGTTCGGGGCGGGGAACAGCCTGATGCTGATGTGCGGCGAGATCAGCCATGCGATGGCTGAGCAGGGGGATCTGCCGACCCGCTTCCTCGAGCGGAGCGCGGGCGGGGCGGCGCGGCTTGCGCTGACGATCAGTTCGGTGGCGGCGGGGCTGCTGATCCTCGCGGCGTCCTCGTCGCAGCCGCTGTTCGCCGACCTGTTCGGCTTCGTCACCCTGGTGTCGAGCGATTCGACGCTGATCCTCTACGCGGCCTGCGCCGCGGCGGCACTTCGGCTCCGGTCGGGGTGGGTGGCGCGGGCGGCGCTGGCGGTCGGGATCTTCTATTCGCTGTTCACCTTCTGGGGCGCGGGAGCGGAGGCGGGCCGGTGGAGCCTCGTCCTGCTCGCCGCCGGCTGGCCGGTCCGGCTCGCCTCGCGCGCTTGGAACGCCAAGCGAACGGCTGGAACATCAACCGGTTAGACCGGTTCGTCACTTATCTTCGAGTAAGAGGAGAGTGACATGTTCCGTATCCTGAGCGCCGGCGTCCTGCTGGCTGCTTCGACCGCCGCCGTTGCCGCGCCGGCCCCGCAGTTTCTCAAGAAGGCAGCCATGGGCGATACGTCGGAGGCCCGCCTCGGGACGCTGATCGCGAGCCGCGGCGCTTCGGCCCAGACCCGGCGCTTCGGCGCGATGCTGGTCCGCGACCACAGCGCCCATCGGGCCAAGGTCGATGCCCTGGCGGCGCGCATGCACGTCCAGGTCATGCACCAGCCGGTGCCCGAGGCGCGCAGCGAATATGCCAAGCTCCAGGGGATGCGCGGCCGCGCCTTCGACATGGAAGTCCGCCGGTACATGATCGACGACCACCAGAAGGACATCGCCGACAACCGCGAGCAGGCGGCCGGACGCGAGCCGATGACGGCGCAGCTTGCCCGCAACACGCTCCCGACGCTCCAGCGCCACCTGCAGATGGCCCGCAGCCTCTAGTTGGCGTAGCGCTCCGGCGGCTGGTCGAGCCGGGCTTCCGGGACCAGCCGCCGCAGCTTCGTCGCGAAGCTGCGCAGGCAGACCTCGCTGGTGCCGAGCGGCCCGGGCACATAGCTCGGGCTGCGCATGCCCTCCTGCACGCGCGCGATCAGCGTCGTGTCCTCGGCGTTCACCCGCCGGTTGATCCGCCAGTTGAGGTAGCGCGCCGCGCGCATCTCGCGCCGCTCGTCGGGCAGCGCATAGCTGATCTCGCGGATCACCGTCTCGGTCGCGCTCACCGGCAGGAACTGCATGAAGTCGACCTGGTCGGGGTAGATGTCGAAGGCAACGTTGGGAAACAGCTTGTAGTATAGCCACTTGCGGCGGTGGCTCGGCGGCAGGTGCCGCGCTTCGGGCAGCAGCTGCTGATAGGCGCGCTCGGAAGGGTTGCGCGAAGGCGTGTCGCGCAGCTCGCCCTCCATCCGGTCGACATGCTCGCTAGCCTCGATGGCGTAGCTTCGGCCGAACAGGCGGGTCAGCCCGGGATGGCCGACCGGGATGTGCAGCCCGTCCGAATAATTGTCCGCGATCGTCTTCCAGTTGAGCACCCGGGGCCGAAGCGTAACCCGGCCGATCGCCCGCAGCTCCTCGAACCGGTAGGGCGCCACCTCGTCGGCGTAGGGCGCCATCATCCCGATGATCGATGGCGCGCCTGGTTCCAGCGTGACGAACAGGAACCCCAGCCAGCGCTCCAGCGCAACGGGGACCAGCCCGAACCGGTTCGGGTCCAGCCCCGGATATTGCGCCCGGTCAGGAACGCCGACCAGCCGCCCGTCGGTGGCGTAGCTCCAGGCGTGATAGGGGCAGGTCAGCCGCCTCGCGCAGCCGCTGTTCCCGTCCACCAGCCGCGAGCCGCGATGCCGGCAGACGTTGGCGAAGGCGCGCACCGCGCCGTCGTCGCCGCGAATGACGATCACGCTTTCGCCCAGATACTCGAGGCTGCGCCAGTCGCCGGCGTTCGGGATCTCGCTTTCGTGGCAGACGATTTGCGGGGCGGCACGGAGGAAGGCGCGCCGCTCGGCGGCAAAGAAGCCCTCGTCATGGTAGAGCCAGCCGGGAAGGCTGACGCCCTCGAGCGGGTCCGCGGCGTCGGGTACGGCGTGCAGCGTGGCCATGGCTGCCATCTACACCGCCAGGGGTCCGGCCGCTAGGCGGCGTCCCGCGCTTCCAGCGACCGGACGTGCGCGAGCAGCCGCTCGTAGAGGAAGTCGATCACCGCGCGTACCGCAGGGCTTCGCCGGACCCGCTCGTGCGTGACCAGCCACAGCTTCGAGCCATAGTCGAGCGGCGGCACGCAGCGGATCAGCTCGGGATCCGAGTCGCCGACGATGCAGGGCAGCACCGCAATCCCGAGGCTGGAGCGGATCGCCGACAGCATCGCGGTCGAACTGCCGAACCGCATGCCGACCCGGTCAAGCAGCCCGACGCGGGCAAGCCAGGCGTCGTACATCGCCTCCACGTCGTCGCACCCGCCGCCGAGAATGGTGTGCTCGCGAAGCTCGGTGATCCGGCTCGGAACTCCGTGCCGACCGGCATAGGCTTGGCTGCAGTAGAGCGTCCATTCGTCGGGGCAGACCACGCGGCCGACCACGCCGGCCGGCTGCCGGGTCTCCGCCCGAATCTCGCGCAGTCCGATATCCGCCTCGCCGCCGCCCAGATCGAGCAGCCGCGACGAGGTCTCCAGCTCGATCCGGATGGCCGGGAAGCGCTCGCGAAGCGCGCCGAGGAGCGGCGAGACGAGCTGCTGCGCGTAGAGGTCTTGGGTGGTCAGCCGGACGGTTCCGGACAGGTCGCGGGCCTGGGCCCGGGCCTGTTCCTCGGCGCTGCCGGTCGCCTGCTCGACCGCCTCGGCGGCAGGGACCAGGGCGGTCCCGGCGCCGGTCAGCGCATAGCCGGCGGAGCGCCGCTCGAACAGCGCAAGACCAAGCGCCTGCTCCAGCGCCGCGACTCGCCGGGCGACCGTGGTCTGGCTGACCCGAAGCTCGCGGCCGGCGCTCAGCGTACTGCCGTTCCGGGCCACGGCAAGGAAGGCGCGCCAGTCGTTCCAGTCGACCGAGTGACCGTTCATGGCGCCACCATGCTCCCGTCCTGCCTCGCGCGCATTCTGCATTATTGCAGAGCGGCTATGCAAGATCGCGGCTCACTCCCGCGCCCTGGCAGGGCTACATGGACAGCAAGACGCCGGCGTCGGGCCTTTGTCAGGAGACCGACGATGAACAGACTGACCCTGAGCTTGCCGTTGCTGCTGCTCCTCGCCGCCCCCGCGAACGCTGAGCCGCGCACCAATGTCCGCGACCTTGCCGAGCAGCAGTGCGCGGTGTCGGACACTGACCTCATTGGCAAGCGGCTCGCCCGCGCCTGCCGGGCCGCCATCATGCGGCGCGAGCCGCCGGTTGCGCAGGCCAAGCGCGCCGAACCCGTCCGACTTGCCGAGACGAACGCCCGTCGACCCTAGCGTGGGCCGGCGCCGGTCCCTACAGCCGGCGCCATGTTCGACCTCGCCATCGTCGGTGCCGGCGCCGCGGGCATCGCGGCCGCGACCGAGGCCCGCGCGCGAGGGCTCAGCTGCGTGGTGCTGGAAGCCTCGCCGCGGGTCGGCGGGCGGGCCGAGACGACCCGGTGGCGCGGCCATGCGCTCGACCTCGGCGCTGGCTGGCTCCACTCGGCCGAGCGCAACCCGATGCGCGTGGCTGCGGAGCGGATCGGCCAGCCGGTCGACCGCTCGCCCTCGCCATGGCGGGAGCAGTTCCGCGACCTCGGCTTCGGCAAGGACGAGCAGGCCGCTGCCAACGCGGCGGCGGCGGCGTTCGAGGCGCGGATCGCCGCCGTTCCGCCGGCCAGCGACGTCGCTGCCGACGCGCTCGAACCGGGTGGCCCCTGGAACGGCTTCCTCGACGCGCTCAGCGGCTATCTCAACGGCGCCGCGCTCAAGCAGGTCAGCGCCCGCGACTATGCGGCGTGGGAAGAGGCGGCGTCCGACAACAACTGGCGGCTGACGCGCGGTTACGGCACGCTGGTCGAGACGCTTGCCGAGGATCTGGACGTCCGCACCGGCGTCGCGGTGCGCGCGGTCGATCGCAGCGGCACGGCGGTCAACCTGCTGACCGACACGGGTGCGGTGGCGGCGGCGCGGGCGGTCGTCGCCGTGCCGACCACCATGCTGGCGAGCGAAGCGATCCGGTTCGCCCCCGACGTCGACGCCCATCGCCATGCCGCGGCCCAGCTCCCGCTGGGTCATGTCGAGAAGCACTTCTTCACGCTCCCCGATCCAGCGACCTTTCCGAAGGACGCGCACCTGCTGGGCAACCCGCACCATTCCGAGACCGGCAGCTACATGCTCCGCCCGCTCGGCATGCCAGTCATCGAGTGCTTTTTCGGAGGCGACTGGCTGCCCGACGCAGCCGGGCTGGATGCGCTGGCTCGGGAGCAGCTCGGCGCGTTGCTGGGCAGCGGTTTCGCTCGCGCGATGGAGCCGGTCGCCGCCTCCGACTGGCGCGGCCACGCCTTCATCCGCGGTAGCTACAGCTTCGCCCGCCCCGGAGCGCAGGAGCAGCGGCGCCGCCTCGCCGAGCCGGTCGATGAGCGGCTCGCGTTCGCCGGCGAGGCGCTGTCGACCAGCGACTATGCGACGGTCCATGGCGCATGGCAGAGCGGGCGTGAGGCGGTGCGCCGCCTGATGGAGGCGGAATGACGGTCAAGTTCAGCGGCGGTTGCCACTGCGGCGCGGTTCGCTTCCATGGCACGGTCGCGGGCCCGCCGGTCGCCGCGCTCGACTGCAACTGCTCGATCTGCTCGGCGACCGGCTTCCTCCACATCATTGTGCCGCATGCCGACTTCGTGCTCGAGCGCGGGGCGGAGCGGCTCACCAGCTACCGCTTCGGCACGGGCGCGGCGGAGCATCTGTTCTGCTCGACCTGCGGCGTGAAGAGCTTCTACCAGCCGCGAAGCCATCCCGAGGCGTGGAGCGTCAACGCTAACTGCCTCGAGGAGCGGCCCGACCTCGCCATCACCCGGTTCGACGGCCGTCACTGGGAACAGGCCAAGGCGAGCCTCGACGGGGCGGGGGAGGGCGGCTAACCGGGCCGCCATGCACCGCCCGCTCCGCCTCGATCTCGACAGCACCGCACTGGTCGCCAACTGGCGCTGGCTCGCGGAACGGGCGGGCGTCCCGGCGGGCGCGGCGGTCAAGGCCGACGGCTACGGGCTCGGCGCGCGCGCGGTTGTCGAGCGGCTGGGCGCGGCGGGCTGCCGCGACTTCTTCGTCTCGACCTGGTGGGAGGCGGAACAGCTCGGGACATTGCCGGACGGCGCCTCGCTGGTCGTGCTCCACGGGATTGGCCCGGACGATCTCGCCGCGGCGCTGGCGAGCCCGGCGCGGCCGTGCCTCAACACGCCAGAGCAGGTCGCGCGGTGGAAGCAGGCGGCGCCGGGGCGACCCTGCGACGTGATGATCGACACCGGGATGAACAGGCTCGGGCTGCGCCAGGAAGAGGCCGGGCTGCTGGACGGCCTGATCATCGACACGCTGCACAGCCATCTCGCCTGCGCCGACGAGGACCATCCGCTCAACGCCGCGCAGCTCGCCCGCTTCCGCGACGCGGCGGCGAGCACCCCGGCGAAGCGTCACGCGCTCGCCAACTCGGCCGGCACCTGTCTCGGCCGCGACTACAGCTTCGACCTCGTTCGCCCGGGGCTTGCGCTCTACGGCGGTCTTCCGCGCGAAGAAGCGGCGGGAGCGATCCGGCCGGTCGCCCGGCTGCAGGCGCAGGTCGTCCAGCGCCGCTCGGTGCGCGCGGGCGAGAGCTGCGGCTATGGCGCGACCTTCGTCGCCGATCGCGACCTCAAGGCGGCGGTGGTCAACATCGGCTATGCCGACGGCTATTTCCGCGGCTTCTCTTCGGTCGGCACCGCGCGCGCCGGCGACACGGTGCTGCCGCTGCTCGGGCGCGTCTCGATGGACCTGCTGATCTTCGCCACGGCGGGCGCGGACGTGGGCGAGGGCGACTGGCTGACGATCGACTTCGACCTGCCGCAGGCTGCCGAGCGGTCCGGCATGTCGCAATATGAGCTGCTGACCGGGCTCGGCTCGCGCTTCGATCGGCGCTGGTCCTAGCCGGCGGGAGCGGCGGCCTCCGCCACCCACCCCTTCGGCGCCGGGGTCTTGGGCTGGTAGGCGCACAGGTCGACCACCGGGCAGCGCCAGCATTCCGGCTTGCGCGCCTTGCAGATGTAGCGGCCGTGCAGGATCAGCCAGTGGTGCGCGTGGGTCCGGAACAGGCCGGGCGTCACCTTCTCCAGCTTGAGCTCGACCGCCAACGGGTTCTTGCCGGGCGCGAGGCCGGTGCGGTTGGAGACCCGGAAGATGTGGGTGTCGACGGCGATCGTCGGCTGGCCGAAGGCGCTGTTGAGCACCACGTTCGCGGTCTTGCGCCCGACCCCGGGCAGAGTCTCGAGCTTGTCGCGCTCGGCCGGCACCTCGCCGCCGAACTCGTCGATCAGCTTGTGTGCCATGGCGATGACGTTCTTGGCCTTGGTGTTGAACAGGCCGATGGTCTTGATGTGCTCGCGGACGCCCTCCTCGCCCAGCGCGAGCATCTTCGCCGGGGTGTCCGCGACCCTGAACAGCTTGCGGGTGGCGAGATTGACGCTGACGTCGGTCGCCTGCGCCGACAGCGCCACCGCGACCAGCAGCGTGTACGGGTTCGTGAACTCCAGCTCGGTCTCGGGCTCGGGGTTGAGCTCGGCCAGCCGCCGGTAGAACTCGAAGACGTCCGCCTTCTTCACAGCGCGCCGACCACGTCGCGCATCGTGTAGAGGCCGGGTGCGCGGCCTTTCAGGAACCGCGCCCCGGCAAGCGCCCCGCGCGCGAAGATCGAGCGGTCCTCCGCCCGGTGCGAAAGGATCAGCCGCTCCTGCGCGCCGAGGAACATCACGTCATGATCGCCCGCGACCGTCCCGCCGCGCACCGCCGCGAAGCCGATCGCTCCGGCCTCGCGCGACAATCCGACCCCGTCGCGCCCGCGCTCGGCGGCGAGCGGCGTGCCGCGCCCGCGCGCCGCCGCCTCGCCCAGCGCCAGCGCGGTTCCCGACGGCGCGTCGGCCTTCATCCGGTGGTGCGCCTCGACGATCTCGATGTCCCAGGCGGGATCGAGCACCCGCGCGGCGCGCTCGACCAGTTCGGCCAGCAGCGCCACGCCGAGCGAGGTGTTGGCGGCGCGCAGCACCGCGATTTCGCGCGCCGCCTCTTCAATCGGCGCGTCCGCATCGGGCGCGAGCCCGGTGGTTCCGATCAGCAGCGGGAGGCGGGTGGCGCGTGCCCGCTCGAGCGTGGCGGGGAGGGCGGCGGGGGCCGAGAAGTCGACCAGCACCTCGGGCCGGTCGGCGTCGAACATGAACCCGCCGTCGGCCTCGGCCGCCGCGGCGATGGCGCGGCCCATGCGGCCGTCGGGAGCGATCAGGCCGATGCGGATCGGTGGGGTCTCGGTGGGCATGCCCGCGCTTGTGGCGGAGCGTTCAGGCGGGTGCAATGCCGAGCCGCTGCTGCAGCGCCAGGGCCGCCGCCGGCGCCCTCAGCTTGGCGCCGTTGATGAGGAAGAGAAAGCAATCCTCCCCGCGTTGCCAGCCCGTGGCCATCGCCGCGAACCGGTCGAGCGAAGGTCTGTCGTAGCCGGTCGTAACCTCTTCCCGCATGCGCTGCAGCCGCGCGTAGCGGAAGTTGGCGGTATCCGCGTCGATGCAGGGGAACTCGTCGTCGTCGCCGAACACGATCGCCACGTTCCGGTCCCGGCAAAGCCGATAGAAGCGCTCGTCGCGGAAGCTTTCATGCCGAGGCTCGATCACGTGGCGGAGCGGAAGGGGACCGAGCTTCGCCGGAAGGAGCTTCAGGAAGGCGGCGATGTCGTCCGCGTCGAACTGGCGGCGGGCAGCCAGCATCCACAGGATCGGCCCGAGCTTCTCGTCCAGCCGGTCCATGCCCTGCGCCAGGTAGGTGGCGATTCCGTCGCCGGCGTCGGCCAGCCTGGGGCGGGTGACGCAGAAGCGCGAGGCCTTGAGCGAGAAGCGGAAATCATCGGGCGTGCTGTCCGCCCACTTCTGCCAGCTCGCCGGCGACTGGCGGCTGTAGAAGGTCGAGTTGATCTCGATCGCGCCCATCCGCTCCGAGGCGAACTCGAGCTCGCGCCTGTGCGGCAATCCCTCCGGATAGAAGAGCCCGCGCCACGGCTCGTAGGTCCAGCCGCCGATCCCGATCCGGATCCGGCCAGCCATGTCGGCCTAGTAGGCGCGGCGCTGGGCGGCGATCAGCATCCGCAGCAGCATGGCGACCGGCCGCGGCACGCCGATCTTCCCTTCCAGCCACAGACTGACGGCCGAACGGCTGACGCCGATCGCCTGGGCGAGATCCGCCTGCGTCCGGTAGCCGAGCGCGCGCATCGCGGCGCGCAGCTCTTCCGGAGGCATCGACGAAGGTGGCGGCAGGTCCATCAGCGGCCTTCTAGCGTTCAGTCGCAGAGGGACAAGGCGCAACGGGATCCCAAGACCGCGCTGTGCCTAAATGGCATCGTGGCCCCGGTCCCCGGTGCGGATACGGATCGCTTCGGCAACGTCGAGGATGAAGATCTTGCCGTCGCCGATGCGGCCGGTGCGGGCTGCGTTCATGATGCCCTCGACCACATTGTCGACCTGGCTGTCCTCGACCACCACCTCGATCTTCACCTTGGGGAGAAAGTCGATGACATATTCGGCGCCGCGGTAGAGCTCCGTGTGGCCCTTCTGGCGGCCGAATCCCTTGACCTCGGTGACGGTAAGGCCGGACACGCCGACGTCGTGGAGCGCGTCCTTCACGTCGTCGAGCTTGAACGGCTTGATGATCGCTTCGATCTTCTTCACGCGCATGCCCCTCCCCCGGGCAGGTTGCCTGTCTAGCCTGCCCGCGAAGCCACGGGGAAGCGGCAATTAGTAGGGGGGCTTGTCGAACCCGGCCGGGCTCTTCGTAAAGATCTCGCAACCGTCCTCGGTGATGCCGATCGAATGCTCGAACTGCGCGGAGAGCGAGCGGTCGCGGGTCACCGCGGTCCAGCCGTCGTCGAGCAGCTTGCAGTCGGGCTTGCCGATATTGATCATCGGCTCGACCGTGAAGATCATGCCCGGCCGAAGCTCTGGGCCGGTGCCGGGGCGGCCGGCGTGGACGACTTCCGGGCTGTCGTGGAACAGCCGGCCGACCCCGTGTCCGCAGAAGTCGCGGACGACACCGTAGCGATGCGCCTCGGCATGGCGCTGGATCGCGCTGGCGACATCGCCCAGCCGGTTGCCCGGCCGGGCCTGCTCCAGCCCCAGCATCAGGCACTCGTAGGTCACGTCGACCAGCTTGCGCGCCTTCAGCGGCACGTCGCCGACGAGGTACATGCGGCTGGAATCGCCGTGCCACCCGTCAACGATCGGCGTGACGTCGATGTTGAGGATGTCGCCGTCCTTCAAGGGCCGGTCCGACGGGATCCCGTGGCAGACGACATGATTGATCGAAATGCAGCAATTATGCGTGTAGCCGCGGTAGTTCATCGTCGCCGGGATCGCTCCGGCGTCGCGGGTCATCGCGCTGACGATGTCGTCGAGGTCCTGCGTGGTGACGCCTGGCTGGACGTGCGGGACCAGCGCGTCGAGGATCTCGGCCGCGAGCCGCCCCGCCTTGCGCATTCCCGCGAAGCCCTCGGATCCGTGCAGCTTGATGACGCCGTTGCGGGCTTCGGTGAGGTCGTCGGCCTCGACGGTCATGTACTGGGTCATGCCCGCTAGATAGGCGATCCGGCTTAGCGCAGGAAGGGCTGGACCGGCACGACCTCCACATCGCCCATCTGGCTCAGCAGCCAATCGTAATATGGCTTGTGCGACGAGCCAACGATGTTGAGCACCCGGCCGCCCGGATGCTCGACGGTGGTGGCGCGGATGTTGGCGGCCATGCGCAGGTTGCGGACGTCCCACCAGGCGGCATAGTGGCGGCCGTAGGGCGCGAGATCGGCGGCGGACTGGGCGCCGCCGAAATCCATCCGGCCCTGCTTCGCGGCGATCGTGGGGTCGTTGAGCCAGCGATAGAAGGCGAGCATCGAAGCGCCGTCCTTGAGCGAAGCCTCGAACTTCTGCTCCTCGGCGACGAGGGGGGAAGCACGGCCGCGCGCGAAGTGGCGGGTCATCGTGGCCTCGAACGGCCCGTCGGTGTGCCGCATCGCCCCGTCGCTCGAATGGTCGTCGACCGAATAGACGCGCTCGAGCCCGAGCCGCGCGGCGAGCATTGCCGCGACGTCGTAGCTCTCGTTGCGAGCCTTGCCCTTGCGCTCGAGCACGTCGATCATCGCCGGGTCGAGCCCGTCGGCGGCGATCCGCTCGCCGGGCACCAGTCGCAGCCACTGCACCCAGGCCGAGGCCCGCTCGTTGGCGGCGAGGAACAGCAGCGCGAGCCGGCGCCGCTCCGCCGGCGTTCGCGGGCCGCCACGTTCGAGCAAGGTTTCGGCCGCCTCCTCTGCTTCCTGCTGCGTCTTGCCGGCGAGCTTCTGCGCGGGCGCCGGGTCCCAGCAATAGTTCGCGACCGCGTCGGCGTAGCGAGGCGAGCGGCGCATCATGTCGCACTGCTCGCCCGGGACGCCCTCGTGGGTGATGATGGTCGGCCGGAAGCCGGCCAGCCGGGCGAGCAGCGGCTCCAGCATCGCCGGGGTCACCGACCTGATCCCCGACAGGTGCGCGCTGCCGAGCGTCATGATCCGGGTCCTGTCGCCGGCGACCGGCGGGTGCCAGCCGAGCGGCGGGGCTGACGGCGCGGCGACGGCCGGCCCGGCGAGCAGGGCGGTGAACAGCAGGAGCAGGCGCCGGCGCATGGATCGACATTCCCTCAAGGTGACATAGTACCGTAATACACCTTGGCCATCTCGCGCAAGCAGGCGGGGTCCGCTAGGAGGACAGGATGACGAGCTCCCGAATCTGGACTGCCGCTCTCGTCGTGATCGGCGACGAGATCCTGTCGGGGCGGACGCAGGACAAGAATGTCGCCCAGCTCGCCTCCTGGCTGAACGTGCAGGGCATCCGGCTGGCCGAGGTCCGGGTGGTGCCGGATGTCGAGGAGAAAATCGTTGCCGCGGTGAACGCGCTGCGTTCCGCCAACGACTATCTCTTCACCACCGGCGGGATCGGGCCAACCCACGACGACATCACGGTCGACGCGATCGCCGCCGCGCTCGGCGTCGGCGTGATCGTCCACCCCGAGGCGCGTGCGATCCTCGAGCGCCACTATGAGACGCGCGGCGGCCTCACCGACGCGCGGCTGCGAATGGCACGGGTGCCCAAGGGCGCCGACCTCATCCCGAACCGCATGTCCGGCGCGCCCGGCATCCGTATCGGCAATCTCTTCATTCTCGCTGGAGTCCCGCACATCGCGGCCGGCATGCTCGACGCGCTGACCGGGGCACTGGAAGGCGGCCGTCCACTCGTGTCCGAGACGGTCGGCGCCTATGTTCCCGAAAGCGAAGTGGCCGAGACGCTGGCCGCGCTGGAAAAGGCGACGCCCGGGATCAGCATCGGCAGCTATCCCTTCTTCCGTGAGGGGCGGATCGGCGCCAATTTCGTCATCCGCTCCGAGGATCCCGGCCTGGCATCGGCGGCGGCCGGCACGCTCGGCGACCGGCTCCGCGAGCTCGGCCGCGAACCGGTCGCCGGCGGGATCCAGTAGCCTATTCCATCGTCAGCGGGACCAGCTGGCTGTGCTGGATGACCTTCCAGTCCTCATGGCCGAGCCGCCGGATGGTGCTGGTGCAGAACGCCTCGTAACTCTGTCCGCCGCCGCTTGCCTCGACCCGGTAGCCGATGACGATCAGCCCCTCCTCGGGACGCTCGACCCGCTGGTCGGAGAAGCGCACCTCGTCCCAGTGCGGCGTGCTCTTGACCGCTTCCTTGGCCCTTTCGCGGGAGAAGACGTGGGGTTCGGCGGGAAGGGCCATGACGACATTCTCGTCGACCAGCTCGTCATAGACGTCGGCGCCCCCGCGCCAGAGCTTCTCTTCCATGCTCCAGATCCGGGCGTCTTCCATGGTTCAGTCTCCTACAGGTTGCAGGGGAAAACCGGCCGCGGCTGCCCGGTTCCATCGGTTGTGCTTCTCAGCCATCCCCGCCGGGACGAAGCGAAGCAAACCAGCCGGCATAGGGAGTGTTCTTGGCGAGATGCCGGTTCCAGTCGCGGGCGCCGTCGGTCCACCACACCGGTCCGCGTTCGCCCAGCGCGCGCTTGGCCCGCTCGACCCCGGCTCGGTCCCGAGCGCGCCGTGCCTTCATCAGCGCACGGACCCAGCAGCGGCGCCGGCCCTCGGGCAGATGCGGGTTGGTCCGCCGCCACAGGCGCCCGCGCACGACGAAGTAGCGGCCGTCCGGGCTGACGGGAAAGCGGTCGGCTGCGGTCATGCGGGTTGAACGACCGTCTCGCACGATCGATCAACGCATCGGACGCGCCGCTTGACAAGCCGGCGCCCGAACCGCCTTGTCGCGCTTCAGGCAGGTGACTTGATGCTGATGCGTAACGAACACGACGGTCCCGGTCCGCTGGACCCCCCCAACGACGGAGCCCGGTCGTCCAAGGTCCCGGCGGTGACGCTGGGCTTCTGGATCGTGAAAATCCTCGCCACCACCTTGGGCGAGACGGGCGGCGACACCGTGTCGATGAGCTGGCTGGGCGAGACGACGCCGGAAGCCGGCGCGTCCGGCCTCAACGGCTATCTGGTCGGGACTTTGATCTTCGGTGCGCTCCTTGCCGTGCTGGTCGCCGTCCAGGTGCGGGCCCGCCGGTTCCATCCCTGGCTATACTGGGCGACCATCATCGCCTCGACGACCGCCGGCACGACCCTGGCCGACTTCGCCGACCGCAGCCTCGGCATCGGCTATCCCGGGGGGTCGCTGCTGCTGCTCGCGCTGGTCCTCGGCTCGCTCGCGTGGTGGAAGGCGAGCGTCGGCACGGTCGACGTCAACAAGATCGTCACGCCCCGGGCCGAGCTCTTCTACTGGCTGACGATCACCTTCTCGCAGACCCTCGGCACCGCGCTGGGCGACTGGTTCGCCGACGGAATCGAAGGCTGGTCCGGCGGACTCATCTCGGACTATGCGGGCGGTGCGATGGTGTTCGGGGCCGGGCTGGCGGTGCTGGCCCTGCTCTATCTCGGGACGCGGGTCAGCCGCGTCGCCCTGTTCTGGGCGGCCTTCATCCTCACCCGGCCGCTCGGCGCCACGGTGGGCGACCTGTTCGACAAGCCGCTCGACAAGGGCGGCCTCGACATCAGCCGCCCGCTCGCCTCAGCCGTGCTCGCCGGGCTGATCGTCCTGCTCATCGTCGTGCTTCCGCAGCGGGCCGGCAGTCACCCCGGCCGCAGCGAGGCGGTCGGCTGAGAAGCGGGGACTGGACGAAGGGCTGGAGCGGGTAGCGGGAATCGAACCCGCGCGTTCAGCTTGGGAAGCTGACAGGCTACCATTACATCATACCCGCACGCCGACCACCGAGGCAGACGCGGCCGACTTGCTGGGCCGACGCGCTTGCCTGGCTGTCGAGAGCCGCCGGCCGATTGCCACGACGACCGCCGCCACGTCAACATCGCCGCCAAGATAAGGCGCTATTTGCGACAGCCCGCGGCGGACGCTCAGTCACTCCGCTCCGGTGGTCAACGGCTCGCTCGTTGAGCAGCTCTTAACCATGTGGCGCTACAAGGCGCGCCCATGTCGTTGCGTGCGTACAGCTTCCTGGCCGGCCTCGCCGCGCTTGTCGCCTCCCCGGCGGCGGCGCAGTCGACGGTCGCGACCGGCACCTGGTCCGCCGGCGGCGACGTGCGGTTGACCGCTGCCGACGGGGAGCGCAGCTGGCTCGATGGCGGGCTCGGCAAGCTGGGTTCGGAGCGGGGGGTCAACGCCACGCTGGGTCGGGCGGACCTCAGCTGGCAGCCGCGGTTCGGCTGGGACCTGTCGGGCGTGGTGGTCGGAACGCTGCAGGGCGGTCCGGGCCGGATCACCGGGGGGATCAGCCAGGCCTATCTGGCGATCAAGCCGCTGCAGGGCGGGCGGCTGCGCTGGTCGGGCCGGCTCGGCCTGCTGTGGCCACCGGTCAGCCTGGAGCATGGCGGCGCGGATTGGCACGTCACCGACACGATCACGCCCAGTGCGATCAACAGCTGGATCGGCGAGGAAGTGCGTCCGGCGGCGGTCGAGGCGAGCCTCACCGCGACTCTGGGCGAGCACCGCCTCGTCGTCAGCGGCGCGGCGATCGCGGCGAACGACACGGCGGGTGCGCTTCTGACCTATCGCGGCTGGGCGCTGCACGACCGGGTGACGCTCGCCGGAAGGGCGCAGCCGCTCGCCATCCTGTCGGAGGAGATCGAGGCGGCCCAGCCTCATTTCACGCATCCGCTGCTCGACGTAAAGCCAGGTTTCGCCCGGCGCCCCGGCTACTACGGCCGGCTCGGCTGGTCCCCACCGCTGCCGTTCCACCTCGAGCTGTTCCACTACGACAATCGCGGCGACCCCGAAGCGGTCAATGCAGACCTCGAATGGGGCTGGCGAACCCGCTTCACCAACCTGGGTGCGGTCGTCGACCTCGCGCCCGCCACCCGGCTCAAGGTCCAAGCGCTGACCGGGCGGACCCGGATGGGCCTGGTCGAGGACGGCCGGATCTGGATCGACAATCGTTTTCGCTCGGCGTTCGCGCTGCTCGTCCACGATCTTCCGCGGGGCGGCGTGGCGGCGAGGGTGGAAGCGTTCGGCACCCGCAACCGCGGCCGTTACATCGACGATGAATATGACGAGCGCGGATGGGCCGCCACGCTCGCGGGCCACCGCGAGCTCACGCCGGCGACCAGCCTCTGGCTGGAGGCCATTCATATCGCCAGCCGGCGCGAGCAGCGGGAGGACATCGGACTCGAGCCGAGCCAGAGTCAGGACCAGCTTCAGGCGAGCCTTCGATTTCGCTGGTGAGCGTAACACCCTGTTTACGCAACCTGTTTAAATCCATTCCGATGCGTATCTTCAAACCGATCCTGTGCTTATCGATGCTGAGTAGCGCATCGGCCCAGGCTGCGCCGCTGCTGATCCGGGTCGTCGATCCCGCCGGGCATCCGGTCCGCGATGCGGTTGTCAGCGTGCTCCCGGCAAGCGGCGCCCGGCCGATGCGGATCACGCAGCGCTACCAGGTGTCGCAGCGCGGGCTGCAGTTCCATCCCTTCGTCAGCGTCGTTCCGGCCGGGGCGGAGGTCAGCTTTCCCAATTTCGACCCGACCAAGCACCACGTCTACAGCTTCTCGCAGGCGCGCAGCTTCGAGCTCAAGCTGTTCGCCCGCGACCAGAGCCGGACCGTGCGCTTCGACCGCCCTGGGGTGGTCGCGCTGGGCTGCAACATTCACGACCGGATGAGCGCGTTCATCGCGGTCGCCGCGAGCAATTGGACCGCGGTGACCGGCCCCGACGGCACGATCCGCTTCGCCGACCTCCCCGGCGGACCCGCCCGGCTCAGCGTGTGGCATCCCTATCTGCGGGCGCCCGGCAATCAGGTCGACCAGGCGCTCGGACCGAACGTGCCGGCGGTGAAGGTGATGGTGCGGCTGCGGCCGCCGCCGATGCACGCGATGGCCGATTATTGATGCTCCGCTTCCGCTCGCTCAGCACCCGGCTCACCGTTCAGTTCGCGCTGCTGTTCGCCGGCGCGATGCTGGCGGTCTCGCTGGCGCTGTCGAGCCTGATCGCGAACAACGCGTCGCAGCAGGTCGAGCGGCAGCTGCAGTCGAGCGGCGCGGTCTACGAGCGGCTGTGGCAGCTGCGCAGCGGCAAGTTGCGCGACGGCGCCGACCTGCTTGCCCGTGACTTCGGCTTCCGCGCCGCGGTCGCGACCCGCGACGAGGCGACGATGCGCTCCGCGCTCGACAATGCGCGCGCCCGGCTGAACGTCGGAAGCGCCTTCATCGTCGCCCTCGACGGCCGCGTCGAGGGCAGCGCCGACCCGTCGATCCAGCGGGAAGGACCGGGCCTGTGGAACGCCTTCGACGGCGGCCGGCTGGCCGGGGTGGCGGTGGTCGGGGGCAGGGTCCGGCAACTGGCGGCGGCGCCGGTCATGGCGCCTAACCTCATCGGTTGGGTGGTCTTCGCGGCCGACCTCGACCAGCGCGAGATGACCTCGCTCGAGCGACTGTCCGCCATTCCCCTGCATGCCGACGTTCTCGTTCGCCGCGGCAGCGTCTGGCAGAGCGTCGCCGGAACGAGCGATCCGAGGCGGGCGGATGCGATCGTGCTGACCAAGCCGCTGCCCAGCCTCGGCGAGCAGCGTGACGGGTCGGTGCTGATGCTGGCCTATCCCAAGCGGCTGGCGCTCGCCTCCGCGCGGCGGCTGCAGTGGGCGCTGGCACTGATGACCTTGCTCGGCCTGAGCCTCGTCGCCTTCGCGACCTGGCGGGCGGCGGGTTCGATTACGCGGCCGCTGGCACGGCTCGACGAGGCGGCGGGCCGGCTGGCGCGCGGCGAGCATGCCGAGCTGAAGGTCGAGGGGGAGGACGAGCTGTCGCGGCTCGCCGCCGGGTTCAACGACATGGTGGTCAAGATCGAGGAGCGCGAGCGGCGGATCGCCCATCTCGCGTTCAACGATGTACTGACCGGGCTGCCGAACCGGACGATGTTCCATGAGCATCTCGGTCTTCGGCTGCGGGCCGGCAAGCCGGTGGCGCTGCATTGTCTCGACCTCGACCAGTTCAAGAACGTCAACGACACGATGGGGCACCCGGCGGGCGACGCCTTGCTGGTCGCGGTCGGCGAGCGCATCGCCGCGATCTGCGCAGGACAGTTCGTCGCCCGGCTCGGCGGAGACGAGTTCGTGGTCGTGCAGGACATCGGCGAGAATGAGCGCGGGGGCGCCGACCGGCTCGCCGAGGCGCTGATCCGGGGCATCTCGGAGCCGATCCAGCTCGACGGGCAGATGATCGTTCCGTCGACCAGCATCGGAATCGCGCTCGCCCCGACCGACGGAAGCAACGCGGGCAACCTGCTCAAGAGCGCCGATCTCGCCCTCTACCGCGCCAAGGAAGCCGGGCGCGGGACCTTCGCCTTCTTCGAGGAATCGCTGAACGAGCGGGCGCAGCAGCGGCGGCAGATGGAAAACGACCTCCGCATCGCGCTCGAGCGCGGCGAGTTCGAGCTCTTCTACCAGCCGCTGTTCGATCTCGAGAAAGATCGCATCGGCTCGTTCGAGGCGCTGCTGCGCTGGAACCATCCCCGGCGCGGGCTGGTTTCCCCGGTCGAGTTCATCCCGATCGCCGAGGAGACCGGGCTGATCGTGCCGCTCGGTGCCTGGGCGCTCCGGCAGGCGTGCCACGAGGCGACCCGCTGGCCCGACCACGTCCGGGTCGCGGTGAACGTGTCTTCCGTCCAGTTCCACCGTCCGGGGCTGCAGGAGATCATCGTCCAGGCACTCGGACAGAGTGGTCTCGCGCCCGAGCGGCTCGAGATCGAGATTACCGAGAGCATCTTCCTGGAGGGTAGCGAGGCGACGCTCAAGCTGCTCCACACGTTGCGCACACTCGGCATCCGCATCGCGCTCGACGATTTCGGCACCGGCTATTCGTCACTGAGTTACCTGCAGAGCTTTCCGTTCGACAAGCTCAAGATTGATCGCAGCTTCATCCAGAACCTGCTGACCCGCCCCGGAGCGAGTGCGGTCGTGCGCGCCATCACGGATCTCGCCCACGCACTTGGCATGGAGACGACGGCGGAAGGGGTGGAGGAACGCGGCCAACTGGCCGAACTGCGCAACCAGGGCTGCTCGTCGGTCCAAGGCTTCCTCTTTTCCAAGCCGATGCAGGCAGCGGAGATCATCCGGCTGCTCGACACCGCGCCCGCCCGGTCCGCATCAGCGGCCTGAAGCGCCACTAGCGAGCTCTGTCTCTCGCGCTCCAGCTCCAGAAAAAAAGAAAAGGGCGCCGCTCCCGAAGGAGCGACGCCCTGATCCTTGCCGTCGAGCCCGACCTAGAAGCTGAAGGTGCCGCTCACCTGGAAGGTGCGTGGAGCACCGACCGAGAAGCGCGGCGTGCCGCCAGCGAGCGAGGTCGCCGTCGAGATGTTGCCGAAGTAATACTTGTTGAAAAGGTTGGTCACCCCGACCCGGAAGTCGGCGTTCGGCTTGTCCGAGCCGCCCAGCGGCACGTGCAGCACGGCGTCGAGATCGACCAGGTTGTACGAGTGGAGCTTGCCGTTGTTGTCGATCGGCAGCGTGCCGACGTTGGCAATCGTCCCGACCGCGCCATTGTCGTCGGTCGCATAGCGGCTTCCGACATGCTTGAACTGGCCGCCGATCGAGAGCGGGCCGAAGTCCTTCTGGACGCGGCCGCCGAACTGCCACTTCGGGGTCTCGACGAACTGCGCACCCTTGGTGAACACGTCGACGACTTGGCAGGTCTGGCCAGCCGGAACGGTCGACGGGCAGGTGGTGAGCGCGACGTTCTGCGTCGCCACCCGGGTGATGTTCTGCTTCAGCTCCGAGTGAATGTACGAGGCGTAGCCGTAGAGGCTCAGGCTGCGCAGCGGACGGATCGCCAGCTGGCCGTCGAAGCCGTAGGCGGTCGCGTTGCCGACGTTGCGGTCGATCGAGCTGCCGAACGTCGGGCTCGCCGGATCGAGATCCTGCGCGCTGACGATACGGTTCTTGTAGTTGACATAGTAGGTCGCGAGCTGCGCCTGCACCACGCCGGAGGTGAAGCGATAGCCCGCCTCGTAGTTGTTGGTCGTTTCCGGGCTCGGGTTCAGCACGACCGAGCGGTAGAGGTTGTCGGTGCTCGGCGAGGAGAAGTTCTTGCCGAAGCTGACGTAGACGCTCTGCGACTTGGTGATGTTGAACGAGGCACCCGCCGACGGCAGGATCGGGCTGTACTTCACCGTGCGCGAGAAGGGCGCGAAGTAGGCGACGCCGTTGCCCGCGGTCGGGTTGGCGAGCGTGGCGCCAGGCAGGATCGGGTTGGCCTGCGCCGTGCAGTAGGGGTTGCCCGCGGTGACGCGCAGGCCGCCGGCAGTGATCTTCTGCGCGTCGGTCTGGGTGATCGCCGTGCCGCCGAACACGAAGTCGCCGTTCGACGTGTAGCAATACTGGTTCAGCTCACGCCGGAAGAACGGCGCGCGGATGCCGGCGGTGACGGTCACGCGGTTGTCGAAGAAACGGCCGAAATATTCGCCCGAGACCTGCTGCAGCTGCGCGATCGACTTGCGGTTGCGGACCTGGAGGATCGCGCCCGACTGGGTCAGGATCTGCGACGCGCGGTCGACCTTGCCGCTGAACGGGTTCAGCGGATTGCCGGCCAGGTCGACGTTGCCATATTCGCCGGTCTGGCGGTGGTCGCCGCGATCGAACGTGTAGGCAAGCCGGAACCGGTGCTGCGGCGCGACCTGCCAGATCAGCGAGCTGAGGAAGGTGTAGCGGCGCGTGCGGGTGTTGTTCGGGCTGTAAACACGGATGCCACCCAGCGTCGTGCGGCTGGTCGTGTTGTTGATGTCGAGGATGTCGCCGTCGCCGTTGAGGTCGACGCCGGCAGCGCCGCCGGTCACGTCGCGCAGGCGGCTGTCGTTCTCCGCGATCACGGTGGTGCCGCCGCCGTTGGCCAACGTGTGCTGGTAGCCCGGGTCGGCCGTGAAGGTGAGGTTGTCGGTCAGGCTGATCTTCATCGACCCGCGCAGGTTCCACGTGTCCGACGGATTGATGCGCAGGTTGTAGTAGTTGGTGCAGCTGGCCGGCTGGCTGTTGTTGCTCGACGTACCGCTGTTGTCGTTGTCGCGCACGCCGGTGGTCGGCGCGTCGCGGACGCACAGGCCGATGTTGTCGAAGTAGCGGTTGGTCAGATAGTCAGCGACTGCACCGCTGTTGTAGCTGTTGTTGCGGTTGCGGTTGTAGTGGCCGGCGAGCGAGACGAAGTCGCCGTTGCCGCCGAGCGGCTGGTAGACGCGGGCATTGACCTGCTTCTTGTCGATGACGCCCGGGCCCTTGAACTTGTCATACTTCTGGGCCGATCCGGAGATGAACGCGCGGGTCCCCCAGCTGGTCAGCGAACCGGTGTCGAGCAGGCCGAAGATCCGGCGATAGGCGAAGTCGCCAAGCGAGGCGCGGATCATGCCGCCCGGGTTGGTGCTGGGAACGCGGGTGCGATAGCTGACGACGCCGCCGGCGGCCGACGGGGTCGGCGAGTCGACGTCGGTGGTGCCGAGGTTGACCGAGACCTGGTCGATCAGCTCCTGGTCCATCTGCTGGTTGCCGAAGATGGCGTAGTTGCCGGTGTCGTTGAGCGGCAGGCCGTCCCACAGGAAGGCGACCCGGTTGCCCGGGAAACCGCGGATACGCAGGTTGCCGCCGGCCGAGCCGTAGGGATCGGTGTTGGTGTAGTTGACGCCCGGGATGAGGTTGATCGACTGCAGGATCGACTGACCGGCCGACTGGCGGTTGAGGATCTCCTGGGTCAGCACCGAGCGGGTCTTGGGCACGTCGGGAACGACGACGCCGTTGACGCTGCGCGTCCGCGTACCGGTGATGACGATGGTGCTGTTCTCGGTCGCGGTGGTGCCGGTCGACTGGGCGAAGGCCATCGACGGCGCGACGAACATGGCAGCGGTGCTGCTGAGAAGGACGAGTTTCTTCACAGGATTCCCCGGTACAAGTGATTGGATATGCTTGTAGATCGGGCACCCCTGCCCGACTCCCCGCTGCGCCTATAGCCGGCTGGCGTCAGATTTGTGACAGGCCATCCATGTTGCGGCGCGATAACTTGTAAGCGTTGCGTAAAAAACACAACGCGGGTTGGTGTTTGCCGCGCTTAGGCGCGCGCGCGGTCGAGCCGGCGGCCGAGCGCGACGAAGGCGTACACGAGCGGGGGCACGAGGATGACCGAAAGGACAACCTTCGCGAGCATCTGCCCGAGCAGCAGCTCGCCGATCGGGAAGACGCCGTAGAAGGCGATGCCGATGAAGATCAGCGTGTCGACCACCTGGCTGAGCGCGGAGGCGATCGCCGAGCGGAGCCACAGCAGCCGGTTGCCCTCGCTGCCCTTCAGGCGGCTGAAGATGGTGACGTTGAGGAGGGTCGAGGTGCCGTAGGCGATGATCCCGCCGATCCAGATCCGCGGCGTGCCGGACATCATCAGGTTGAAGGCGTCGAGCCGCTGCGGATCCATGGCGGGCGCTGGCGGGACCGCGAGCACCAGCAGTGTCAGCAGCAGCGAGGCGATCAGCGGGACGAAGCCGATCAGGACCAGCCGGTTGGCGGTCTCCCGCCCGTGAAGCTCGGCGATCGAGCTCGAGGTCACCACCAGCAGCAGGAAGGCGAGAATCCCGGCCTCCACCGCCAGCGGTCCCAGCGCGATCTGCTTGTTGCCGAGCACACCGGCGATGCACACCATTCCGCCGTAGAAGATGGCAAGCGCGAAGAGGGAACGCGGCAGCCCGTGGCGGGCGTCGATGCTCGTGTCGGTCGTCATGGGCGCGGAGGGGTAGCGGCTCGTTCGCGCTTTGCAAGAGAGCGGAAATCCGGCGTTTGCTCAGCCTCTTGTTGCCCGCCCGACTCGCCGCTAGGGCCCGCGCCTCATGACTTCCCGCCAATTTGATGTGGTCGCGATGGGCGACGCGATCGTCGACGTGATCGCGACCTGCGACGACGCCTTCATCGCCGAGCACGGGCTGCCCAAGGGGCAGATGCAGCTGCTGTCGCCGGTCGACGCGGACCGGCTCTACGCCGCGATGGGCTCGGCCCGCGAATCGAGCGGCGGCTCCGCGGCGAATAGCATGGCGGGGGTGGCGGCGATGGGCGCACGCGCCGCCTTCATCGGCCAGATCGCCGACGACCAGCTCGGCGCCATCTTCACCCACGACATGCGCGCCCTGGGTGTCGCGTTCGACACGCCGCCGATCCCGGCCGACGGGCTGCCGACCGGACGCTGCCTGATCCTCGTCACCCCTGACGCGCAGCGCACGATGAACACCTGTCCCGGGGCGAGCCACGAGCTCGCCCCCGCCGCGCTCGACGAAGCGCTGATCCGCGGCTCGGCGATCCTCTTCCTCGAAGGCTATCTGTGGGGACCGGAGAAGCCGCGGGCGGCGATGCGGCGCGCGGTCGAGATCGCGCACGACGCAGGCAACAAGGTCGCCTTCACCCTGAGCGAGAGCGTCTGCATGGCCGGCCGCAAGGAAGCGTTCAACGCCATGCTCGACACGCGCGGGGTCGACCTTCTCTTCGCCAACGAGGACGAAGCGCTGCAGCTTGCCGGACGGAGCGACCTCGATGCGGCGATCGAGTCCTTGTCGGCGCGGGTGCCGACGCTGGTGATCACCCGGGGCCCGGCGGGCGCACTAGCCGTGGACGAGGGCCGCCGCGCCGAGGTGCCGGCGGTGCCCGTCGCCAGCGTGGTCGACACCACCGGCGCGGGAGACCTGTTCGCGGCCGGCTTCCTCGCCGCGCGCTGCAAGGGGCATGACGTCGAACGCTGCCTGTTCACCGGCGCGCTCGCGGCGAGCGAGATCATCTCGCATTTCGGCGCCCGGCCGGTCGCCGACCTCCAGGAGCTGGTGAAGCTGTGAGCAGCCTCGGCCGTGTCGCCGTTTATTGCGGGAGCGCCATGGGCGCCGACCCCGCCTTCGCTGATGTGGCGCGCGAACTCGCGCGCGAGATGGTCCGGCGCGGCATCGACCTCGTCTACGGCGGAGGGCGCCTCGGGCTGATGGGCGTGGTCGCTGACACCGTGCTGGCGGAGGGCGGCAAGGTCTTCGGGGTGATCCCGGCCGCGCTGGTCGATGCCGAAGTGGCGCATCTCGGGTGCACCGAGCTCCACCGCGTGTCGGGCATGCACGAGCGCAAGGCCAAGATGACCGAGCTGTGCGACGCCTTCGTCTGCCTTCCGGGCGGGATCGGCACGCTCGACGAGATGTTCGAGGCCTGGACGTGGAACGCGCTCGGCTATCACGCCAAGCCGTTCTGCCTCCTCAGCGTCAACGGTTTCTGGTCCGGGCTCGAGACCTTCATGGACCATGTCAGCGACAGCGGCTTCCTGTCGCAGCCGCGCCGCGCCCAGCTGCTGAGCGCCTCGTCACCGGCGGAAGCGCTCGACAGGCTCGACTCCGCCGCGGCGAGCGCTAGCAAGGGCATGGTCTGGTAAGCGGCGCCGGGGGAGGGCAGCCAAGAATGAATCATCTGTTCGGGCTCGTCGGCGTTGCCGCGATCCTTGCCGTCGCGTGGCTGTTCTCGGCCGACCGCCGGCGCATCAGCCTGCGGATCGTCGGCGCCGCCTTCGCGCTGCAGGCGGGGATCGCCGTCCTCGTCCTCTACACGCCGTGGGGGATCGCGGCGATCAAGGGCATGTCCAACGGGGTCGCCGACCTGCTCGGCTATGCCGGCAAGGGCACTGAGTTCCTGTTCGGCCCGACCGAGAAGAACCCGCTCGCCAACACCTTCGCCATCGCCGCGCTGCCGGTGATCATCTTCTTCGCCGCGCTGGTCGCGATCCTTTACTATCTCGGGATCATGCAGCGGGTGGTGCGCTGGGTCGGCGGAGCGATCGGCTGGGTCACCGGGATCAGCCGGGTCGAATCGCTCTCGGCCGCCGCCAACATCTTCGTCGGCCAGTCCGAATCGCCGCTGGTGATCCGCCCCTATCTCGCCGCGCTGACCCCGCCGCAGCTGTTCACCGTCATGACGGTCGGCATGGCCGGGGTCGCTGGGACGATCCTCGCCGCCTACGCCAGCCTGCTCGGCGCGGCTTATCTTCCCTATCTTCTCGCCGCGGCCTTCATGTCGGCGCCGGGCGGCGTGCTGATGGCCAAGATGATGATGCCCGACGGGGCCGGCGAGGCGAAGGCCGACGAGCTTCCGCTCGAGGGCGGCACCGCCGAAGACCAGGTCGACGTCGCCGAGACCTTCGAAGAGGGCGTGCAGCCGGCCAACGTCATCCAGGCCGCCAGCCAGGGCGCGCTGACCGGCGTCCGCCTCGCCGTCGCGGTCGGCGCGATGGTTCTCGCCTTCGTCGCGCTGGTCGCGCTCGCCAACGGCATTCTCGGCGGGATCGGCGGCTGGTTCGGCCATCCCGAATTGAGCTTCCAGGGCATCATCGGCCTCGTCTTTCGCCCGATCATGTTCCTGATCGGCATCCCGTGGACCGAGAGCGGGGTCGCCGGCGGCCTGTTCGGGACCAAGCTCGTCCTCAACGAATTCGTCGCCTTCATCGACCTCGGCAATTCAGCCGGACCCTCGGCCGCGCTCAGCGACCGGAGCCGCGCGATCATCACCTTCGCGCTGTGCGGCTTCTCCAACTTCAGCTCGATCGCGATCCAGCTCGCGGTGACCGGCGGCCTCGCGCCCGAGCAACGGCCGGTGATCGCCCGGCTCGGCCTCCGAGCGCTGCTCGCGGGGAGCCTCGCCAACCTGATGAGCGCCGCGCTGGCGGGTCTGCTGATCTGACTTTTGTCGCGCCCCTGCGGGGCGTAGGGACAGGAACATGACCACCGACACCATCACCAGCGACAGCGTCGCATCCGTCTCGCTGACCGACGCCGACCGCGATCCCACCGGCTTCGCGAACGAACTCGGCCGCAGCTTCGAGGAATATGGCTTCGCGATCCTGCGCGACCACGGCATCCCGGCCGCGCTGATCTACGACGCCGAGGCCAAGGCGAAAGCCTTTTTCGCGCTGCCGGACGCGGTGAAGAAGCATTACGCGCTCGGTCAGGGCGGCGCGCGCGGCTACACGCCCTTCGGGATCGAGACCGCCAAGGGCCATAAGGCGTTCGACCTCAAGGAATTCTGGCACGTCGGGCGCGAGCTTCCCGCCGGACATCAGTTCCGCGAAGTGATGGCTGACAATGTCTGGCCGGACGAGGTGCCCGGCTTCAGGGACACGTTCCTCGCGCTCTACGACGCGTTCGATGCCGCCGGGCTGAAGGTGCTCGCCGCCATCGCCCGCTACCTCGGGGTCGACGAGGATTATTTCACCGACACGGTGCGTGACGGCAATTCGGTGATGCGCCTCCTCCACTATCCGCCGCAGGCGGAGCCGACCGGCGAGCATATCCGCGCCGGCGCGCACGAGGACATCAACACCATCACCCTGCTGCTCGGCGCCGAGGAGGCGGGGCTCCAGCTCCAGACCCGCGACGGCCGCTGGCTCGACGTCAGCCCCAAGCCGGGCGAGCTGGTCATCAACATCGGCGACATGCTGCAGCGACTGACCAACGGGAAGCTCCGCTCGACCTCGCACCGGGTCATCAACCCGGCGCCCGACCGTGCCTCCAACGCGCGCTATTCGATGCCCTTCTTCCTCCATTTCCGCCCCGACTTCGTGATCGAGGCGCTGTCCGGCACGGTGCCGGCGGGCGAGCAGCCGAAGTGGCCGCCGATCAGCAGCCACGACTATCTCCTGGAGCGCCTGCGCGAGATCAAGCTCGCCTGAGGGCGGGCTCGCTGCAATGGCCCGGCCGGGCGCCCTGATCCGCTGGATCCGCCGGCGCGCCCGAACCAGCGAATATGTCTTCATCGCGCTGGCGACCGCGGTCGGCGCGGCGGCGGCGGTCGCGACGATCCTGATCGGCGCCGCCGCCCGGACGCTCCAGCACTGGTTCTACCGGCTGCCGCCGACCGCCCGGCTGAGCGAGCTTCCGGCGATCGGCGGACCGGTGCTGCTGGTGCTCCCGCTCGGCGGCGCGGCGCTGATCCTGTTCAACCGGCTGACCCGCGCCCGGCGGCGGCCGATGGTCGACGCGGTCGAGGCCAACGCCCTCCACGGCGGGATCATGTCCGTCCCGGACAGCCTGGTCATCTCGGGCCAGACCGCGATCAGCAACGGGTTCGGCGCCTCGGTCGGTCTGGAAGCCGCCTATGCCCAGCTCGGCGGCGCGGCCGCCTCGGTGGCGAGCCGGCTGTTCAACCCGCGCCGCGCGGACCGGCGCGTGCTGGTCGGCGCGGGCGCCGGCGCCGCGATCGCCGCTGCCTTTGGAGCGCCGCTCGCCGGCGCCTTCTACGCCTTCGAGATCGTGATCGGCGCCTACACGCCCTCTGCGATCGCGCCGGTTGCGGCGGCGTCGCTGGCAGGCGCGCTGGTCGCGCAGGGGCTTGGCGTGCAGCCCTATCTCCTCAACGCCACCGCCGGGCAGCCGGTCGAGACCCACCACTATCTGCTCTACGGGCTGCTGGGGGCGATCTGCGCGCTGCTCGGCATCCTCCTGATGCTCGGGGTCGCGGGAGCGGAGCGGCTGGTCCGGCTGGCGCGGGTGCCCGACGCCGCACGGCCGGTCCTCGGCGGCGCGCTGCTGATGCCGATCGCGCTCGTCTCGCCGCAGGTGCTGTCGGCCGGCCATGGCGCGCTCCACGCCGACCTCGCGGTCGGGGTGACCGCCGGCTTCATCCTCACCATCCTGCTCGCCAAGAGCGCGGCGTCGATCATCAGCCTCGCCTGCTCCTTTCGCGGCGGGCTGTTCTTCGCCTCGCTGTTCCTCGGGACTCTGATCGGCCAGCTGTTCGCGCTCGGACTCGCCGCGATCGTCGGCCACCCGGTCGTCAGTCCGGTAAACGCCGCGCTGGTCGGCATGGCGGGGCTCGCCGTCGCGGTGGTCGGCGGACCCATGACCATGGCCATGCTGGTGCTCGAGGCGACGCACGACTTCGGGCTGACCGGCGCCGTAATCGCCGCCGCGCTGATCGCCGGCACGATCGTCCGCGAGACGTTCGGCTATAGTTTCTCGACCTGGCGGCTGCACCTCAGGGGCGAAAGCGTGCGCAGCGCGCGCGACGTGGGTTGGGTGCGCAGCCTGACCGCGCGCCAGATGATGCGGCGGGACACCAAGGTCATGCTGGCGAGCAGCAGCATCGGCGAGTTCCGCCGCCGCTTCCCGCTCGGCTCGACGACCCGGGTCGTGCTGATCGAGCCCGATGGCACCTACGCCGGGATCGTGCCGACCGCCGTCGCCTACGGAGAGCGCTGCGACCCGGCCGCTCCGGTGCAGTCGCTGGCGGTTGCGCAGGACAAGGCGCTGAGCGCCGACCTCGACATCGCGACGGTGATGCGGCGGTTCGATGCTGCCCAGTCGGACGAGTTGGCGGTGCTCGACAGTGGCCGCAAGGTGCTCGGGCTGATCAGCGAGACCTTCGTCCGCCGCCGCTATGCCGAGGAGCTGGAGAAGAGCCAGCGCGAGCTGTTCGGCGAGGCCTAGACAAACAGAGCGACCGTCTGGGTCGCGACGGCAACCAGCTGCCCGGCCGAGTTCCACATCTTCATCGACTGGCTGGAGAACCCCCCGTCGGCCGAGTCGGCGTCGGCGCGGATCAGCCACCAGCCGTCCTCGCTGTGGGGCTCGGGGGTGAGAAGGTTGACCTGCCAGGTCATGCTGCTGAGCGGCGCCGGTCGCGGGAAGAGGGTGATCGTCGCCGGCGGTGGCCCGTCGGCCAGCGCGAACAGCTCGACCAGTGGATGAAGATGCGAGCGATCTTTCAGCCGCACCCAGTGCATGATCGAGGGAATGCCGCGACGATCGTGGCCGGTCGAACCGATCTCGAAATTCTTGCCGAACTCGACCCGGTCGGGCGCCGGGATGGGGTCTAGCCGGGGTGGCAGCGGGGCGAGGAGGGGCGGCGCGACCGCGATCTCGGACTCGCGCGGCGCCGCGAACAGCAGCAGCGCGGCGAGCCCGACCTGCTCGCCGGCGCTCAGCTCGACCCGGACGAAGCTCGCGCTCCGGCCCTGGCGGAGGAGGGTAGGGCGAGCCTCGATCTCGCCGCCGAGCGGGGCGGTCCAGGCGATCTGCGCCGAGCGCAGCGGCGGGAGGTCGGGGAAGGCCTTGAGAGCGGCCGCCACCGCCAGCGCGGACGAGGCGCCGCCATATGTGGTGCGGCCCTGCATCCAGTTGGGCGTGACGTGCGCGCGATAGATCTCGCCGTCGGCGTGGAGGCCGCCGACTACGGCGCCAAGCGTCGCCATCAGCCCGCGTCCGAAAGGTTGGCGGGGCCGAAGCCGTGGGGCAGCAGCGCGTTGATGTGCAGCCGCTCGCTGCTGGTCCCGTCGCCGCTCGCGCAGAGGATCTCGATGTCGCGCCCGCCGAGTTGCGCCGCCTCGAAGATCGCCTGCCGGCAGCCGCCGCACGGGGTGCAGACGCCCTCACCCGCCAGCGCTTCGCGCGAGCCATCGCCGCCGGCCACCGCCATCCGCGCGACCCTGTCGAGCCCGAAGGCGTGCTGCGCTGCGGTCAGCGCGCTCTGCTCGGCGCACAGGCCGAGGCGGTAGCAGGCGTTCTCCATGTTCGCGCCGGTCACGACCTCGCCGTCGACGCTCTCGATCGCGCAGCCGACCGAGAAGCGGGAATAGGGTGCGTAGGCCTTGAGGGCAGCCGCGCGGGCGGCGGCGATGAGTTCATCGTCGGTCATCCGCGTTCCTGTGTCATCGCGGGCGCAGCGACGCAATCGCGCCGCGCTCCCGGCAAAGATGGATTGCGTCGCCGCTTCGCTCCCCGCAAGGACGGGCCATGTCGAAGCGTCTGATTCCTGTCCTGCTGCTTGGCCTCGCCGGCTGCGCCGGCCCGCTCGCCACCACGCCGCGGCAGGCCGCCGGCCCGGTTGAGGTGCAGATCCTTGGCCTCAACGATTTCCACGGCAATCTCGAGGCGCCGGACGGGACGATCTCGATCACCGGCGCGGCGGGGAAGGACACGCCGCTCCATGCCGGCGGCGCGGCGCAGATGGCGGCCAAGCTGCAGGAGCTGCGCAAGGGTCACCCGAACAGCATCACCGTGGCGGCCGGCGACCTGATCGGCGCCTCGCCGATCGCCTCCTCTTACTTCCTCGACGAGCCGTCCGTGACGGCGCTCGGGATGGCCGGGCTCTCGCTCGCCTCGGTCGGCAACCACGAGTTCGATCGGGGCAGCGGCGAACTGCTGCGGATGCAGAAGGGCGGGTGCCAGGTCTTCACCAGCCGCAAGCCCTGCGCCGTCGAACCGTTCAAGGGCGCCGCCTTCACCTATCTCGCCGCGAACGTTCAGCGCGCGGACGGCTCGACGCTGTTCCCGGCAACGGCGATCCGCCGGTTCGGCCGGATCAGGGTCGGCTTCATCGGCATGACGCTGAGGGACACCGGCATCCTCGCCAGCCCGGCGGGGGTGGCGGGCCTCCACTTCGCCGACGAGGCTGCGACCGCCAATGCGCTGGTCCCGCGCTTGAAGGCGCAGGGCGCGGACACGATCGTCCTCCTCATCCACCAGGGCGGCAAGGCACCCAAGGTCTACGAGGTACAGAGCTGCGACCAGTTCGCCGGGCCGATCCTGGGCATCATGGACCAGCTCGATCC
This sequence comes from Sphingomonas ginkgonis, assembly GCF_003970925.1. Classification (NCBI taxonomy): domain Bacteria; kingdom Pseudomonadati; phylum Pseudomonadota; class Alphaproteobacteria; order Sphingomonadales; family Sphingomonadaceae; genus Sphingomonas; species Sphingomonas ginkgonis. The sequence goes on along the minus strand of NZ_RWJF01000001.1, from coordinate 2,803,836 downwards.
GGCGATCCGGGTCGTCGTATCGGGGCATACCCACTACGCCTACAACTGCACGCTCAACCGCGGCGGCGCCGACCGGCTGCTGACCAGCGCGGGCAAATATGCCTATCTCGTGTCGGACATCCTGCTCAGCTTCGATCCGCGGACCCGGGCCCTGCTCTCCGCCACCGCGCAGAACGTGCCGATCGATGCCGCCGGCCCCGCCGACCCGGCGGTCGCCGCGCTCACCGCGCGCTACGTCGCGGCCGCCGCACCGGTCGCCGACCGGGTGGTGGGCCGGCTACCCGGCCCCGCGCTCAAGGCGGAGGACGACGGGGAAGGAACCGCGGCGGCGCTGATTGCCGATTCGCAGCTCGCCGCATCGCGCAAGGCGGGGGCGCAGGTCGCCTTCATCAACGGGCCCGGGGTGCGCACCAGCCTCAAGCCGCGCGCCGGCGGAAGCGTGCGTTACGGCGACATCTTCCAGATGCAGCCGTTCGGCAACACGTTGGTCACCCGGACGTTGACCGGCGCTCAGCTCAAGGCGGTCTTGGAACAGCAGTTCTCGGGCAGCGGGAGCGCCGCCAAGGTCAACTCGCTGCTGGTGCCGAGCCAGGGTTTCCGCTTCCGCTACGATCTGACGCGGCCGGCCGGGCAGCGCATCACGCTGATGGAGCTGGGCGGGCGGCCGGTCGACCCGGCCGCCCGCTACCGGGTGACCGTCAACAACTTCCTCGCGTCCGGCGGGGACGGCTTCTCGGCGTGCGCGGCGGGCACCGATCCGGCCGACAGCGGCGTCGACCTCGATGCGATGGAAGCCTGGCTGCGCACCAACCCCGCACTGCCCACCCTCGGCCGGACGAAGTAGCCCGCTTTAGCGGAAGGGGGGCTCGTCGAAGCTCCTGAGCTTGCGGCTGTGCAGCGCGTCGCCTTCCTGGCGGAGCAGGTTGATCGTCTCGATCCCGATCCTGAGGTGCTGGCTGATCGCCCGCTCGTAAAAGGCGTTGGCCTGTCCGGGCAGCTTGAGCTCGCCGTGGAGTGGCTTGTCGGACACGCACAGCAGGGTGCCGTAGGGCACGCGGAAGCGGTAGCCCTGCGCGGCGACGGTCGCGGACTCCATGTCGATCGCCACCGCCCGGCTTTGATTGAAGCGTAGCGCCGAGAGCGTGTAGCGAAGCTCCCAGTTGCGGTCGTCGGTGGTGACGACGGTGCCGGTGCGGAGCCGCTTCTTGAGGCTGTCCTCCCCCTCGCCGGCGACGGTCACCGCGGCGTTGAACAGCGCGTTCTGGACCTCGGCGATGGCCGGCAGCGGGATCTCGACCGGCAGATGGTCGTCGAGCACATGGTCGTCGCGCAGATAGGCGTGGGCCAGGACATAGTCGCCGATCGTCTGGCTCGGCCTCAGGCCGCCGCAGTGCCCGATCATCAGCCACGCCTCGGGGCGGAGCACGGCGATATGGTCGCAGATGGTCTTGGCGTTGGACGGCCCGACGCCGATGTTGACCAGCGTGATGCCCGAACCGCCCTCGGCCATCATGTGATAGGCGGGCATCTGGAAGCGGCGCCACGAACCGGCCGCGATCTCCGCCTCGACGTTGTGGAGGTCGCCGCGCTCATATTCGCCGCCGGGCACCGACAGGCCGGTGAACCGCCCGCCGGGCGTGCGCAGCGCATCGGCGGCGAAGCGGACGAACTCGTCGACATAGCGGACATAGTTGGTGAACAGCACGAAGCGCTGGAAGTGCGCCGGCGGGGTTCCCGTATAGTGCCGCAGCCGGGCGAGGCTGAAGTCGGTTCGCGGCGCGTCGAACAGCGCGAGCGGGCGGGTCGGGCCCGAGCTCAGGTCCCATCCGCCGTCGGCGATCTCGTCGCCGATGTGGACGAGCTCGGTGGCGGGAAACCAGCGCGACAGCTCGGCCGAAGCGATCCCGCCGAGCTTGAGGTCGTCGCTCGCGTCGAGGACATAAGGGTAGGGGATTTCGCTGGCCGAGCGGCCGACGCTGATCTCCACGTCATAGTCGCGGATGAGATGTTCGAGCTGGGCGGTCAGATAGGGCCGGAACAGCTGCGGGCGGGCGATGCTGGCGGTGTAGACGCCGGGCTGGTTGAGCCGGGCGAAGGCGCGCGCCGGGGAGGGCGGCGCAACGTCGGGATTATAGTCGATCCGCAGCTCCGGGTAGGCGAAGCACCCCTCGGCTCGGGCGTCACGGGGCGGGCGGACGCCTTCGCGGACATAGGCGTTGATGGCGCTTCGCAAATTGCCGACGGACTGATCGTAGATGGCGCAGAGCTGATCGATGATCTTGGCGATGTCTTGGGTCACGCCTGGCGGATTGTCCTGCTTTCCGGCGCAACTCAACCCCCATGCAACCCGCGCTGCTCTGCTGCGTCGCAACAAAGCCTTGTCATCAATAAGCAAGCTTATTATATGCGAGATATGCCGAATGAGACCTGGGAAATCGTCGAGACTGCGGATGCGCTCCGCCGGGCGGTCGCCCGGCGCGTCACCGCGCATGGCGTGACCCGGTCGCAGTGGCGGGTGCTGGCGCGGATCTCGAAGGAGCCGGGCCTGCGGCAGGTGGACCTCGCCGAACGGCTCGACATGGAGCCGATCGTGCTCTGCCGGATCGTCGACAAGCTCGAGGAATCGGGTTTCGTCGAGCGGCAGCGCGACCCGGCCGACCGGCGCGCCTGGCGGCTGGTACTGACCGCCAAGGCGGCCCCGGTGATCGAGGAGCTGCACGCGGTTGCGGCCGAATTGGCGGCTGAGGCGTTTGCAGGGATGACCCCATCCCAGATCGAACAGATGCGGAGCGCGCTGGCGACGGTGCGCGACAATGTCGCCGAGGGCGGCAGGAACAGGAAGGCGCTGGGCGCATGACCGAGATGAAGAACGAGCAGCTGAGCGGAACGCCGGTCAATGCACCGGCCGACGTCGACCAGACGATCGCTCCGGAAAAGAGCAAGCGCCGTCCGCTGCGCACCATCCTGATGCTGATCGTTCCGCTGCTGCTGCTGGCCGGCGGCGCCTATTATTATTTCGCGAGCGGCAATTCGGTGTCGACCGACAATGCCTCGATCAAGCAGGACATCGTTTCGGTGAGCGCGCAGGTGAACGGGCCGATCATCCAGGTGGCGGTGAAGAACGGCGACCGGGTGCGGGCGGGCCAGCTGATGTTCCGCATCGATCCGGCCCCCTACCAGGTTGCGCTCGAACAGGCCCAGGCCCAGCTCGCCGCCGCGCAGCTCGCGACGACCCAGCTGCGCACGCAGGCCGCGGGTACCGGCGCCGACATCACCGGGGCGCAGGCCAGCCTCGCCATCTCGCAGCGCTCGCTGTCGCGCCAGACCGAGCTCCTGCGCCAGGGCTTCACCACCCGCGTCAACTACGACAACGCGCTGGACGATGTCCGCAAGGCCGAGACCGCGCTGGCCGACGCGCGGGCCCGCTCCGCCAACGCGGCTTCGGCCATCGCCCCGGGCGAACAGCCGAGCATCGCCCAGGCGCGCGCCGCCGTCGACAAGGCCCGGCTCGACCTCACCCGCACCTCGATCCGCGCACCGATGAACGGGACGGTCGCGAATGCCGACCGGCTGCAGATCGGCCAGATGGCGGTGCAGGGGCTCGGCATGTTGTCGCTGGTCCGCAGCAACGCGGCGTGGATCGAGGCGAACTTCAAGGAGAAGGACCTCGGCCGCATGGTCCCGGGCCAGCACGTCGACATCAAGATCGACGCCTATCCGGGCCATAAATATACGGGCCATGTGCAGAGCGTCGGCGCGGGTACCGGGAGCGAGTTCTCCGTCCTTCCGGCGCAGAATGCGAACGGCAACTGGGTGAAGGTCACCCAGCGGGTTCCCGTCCGCATCTTCTTCGACGGCAACCCGGATCGTCCGATGATCGCCGGTCTGTCGGCCGACGTCACCGTGGACCTCGACAGCAAGAAGTAACCATGGCCAGCAAGGCGGATGACAAGGTCGGGGTGATCAGCCATGTGCTGCCCCCGACCGAGCGACTGATCACGACCATCGCGCTGATGATGGGCGTGCTGCTCCAAGTGCTCGACACGACGATCGCGAACGTCGCGCTGCCGCACATGCAGGCGGCGCTCAGCGCCACCCAGGAGAGCATCAACTGGGTGCTCACCAGCTACATCGTGGCGTCGGCGATCGCGCTTCCGATCAGCGGCTGGATGGCCGACCGCTTCGGCCGCAAGCGGCTGCTGATCGTTTCCGTGGTCCTGTTCACCACCGCCTCGGTGCTCTGCGCGATCGCCACCTCGCTGACCGAGATGGTCGCCTTTCGCGCCCTGCAGGGCATCGGCGGCGCCTTCATCGTCCCGCTCGCTCAGGCGACGATGTTCGACATCAACCCGCGCGAGAAGCATGCGCAGGCGATGGCGCTGTTCGGCGGCGGGCTGATGATCGGGCCGATCCTCGGGCCGGTGCTCGGCGGCTGGCTGACCGACAATTACAACTGGCGTTGGGTGTTCCTGGTCAACCTTCCGGTCGGCATCATCTGCACGCTGATGCTGCTGCGCTACATGCCCAAGACCGAGACCCAGAACCGCCGCTTCGACATGTTCGGCTTCGGGCTGCTCGCGATCGCCGTCGCCGCGCTCCAGCTCGGCCTCGATCGCGGCCAGCAGAAGGACTGGCTCGACAGCTGGGAGATCATCATCGAGTTCGGGCTGGCGATCGCCGCGATCTGGATGTTCATCGTCCACCTTGCGACCGCCGAGCACCCGCTGTTCGACCGCTCGCTGTTCAAGGACCGCAACTTCTCCACCGGGATCGTCTTCATGGTGGTGACCGGCGTCCTGCTCCTCGCCGGGCTCGCGCTGCTCCCGCCCTTGCTCCAGTCTCTCTACGGTTACTCGGTGCTGCAGTCAGGCTTCCTGACCGCGCCGCGGGGCGTGGGGACGCTGATCTCCATGCTGCTCGCGGGTCGCTTGGCGAGCAGGGTCGACGCCCGCATCCTGGTCGGGCTCGGGGTCGTGCTCATGGGTGCTTCGCTCTACCTGATGACCGGCTTCGCGCTGGATCAGCCCTCGACCCCGGTGATCGTCAGCGGCGTCGTCCAGGGCCTCGGGCTGGGGCTGATCTTCGTGCCGCTGCAGAGCCTGGCGTTCAGCACGCTGGCGCCCTCGTTCCGCACCACCGCCGCCTCGCTGCTGAACCTGGCGCGTAACCTTGGCGGGTCCGCGGGCATCTCGGTGGTGTCGGCGCAGCTCGTCCGGATGACGCAGGTCAGCCACGCCGACCTCGCGGCGCACGTCACCGAGCAGAGCATCCCGTCGGCCGACCCGAACCTGCTCCAGGTCGTCGCGCCGGGCGGCGATGTCGCGCTCGCCGTGATCAATGCCGAGGTCACCCGGCAGGCGCTGTTCATCGCCTATCTCGATGACTTCAAGCTGATGATGATCGTCACCTTCTGCGCGCTTCCGCTGCTCGTGCTGATGCGCAAGCCGCGCCCCGCCACGCCCGGCGAAGCGCCCGTGCACATGGACTAGGAGCAACCGCATGCAGACCCGCACCCTCGGCCCGAGCGGCCCTACCGTCAGCGCTCTCGGGCTCGGCTGCATGGGGATGAGCGACTTCTACGGCGCGCACGACGACGAGCAGTCGATCGGGGTCATCCACCACGCGCTCGACCGCGGCGTGACCTTCCTCGACACCGCCGACATGTACGGCACCGGCCGCAACGAGGAGCTGGTCGGCCGGGCCATCGCCCCGCGCCGCGACGAGGTGTTCCTCGCCACCAAGTTCGGCAACGAGCGCGCGCCCAACGGCGACATGCTCGGCATCCGCGGCGATCCGGCCTATGTCCGCTCCGCTTGCGAGGCGAGCCTCCGGCGCCTGAAGGTCGATACCATCGACCTTTACTACCAGCACCGGGTCGACCGCAGCGTTCCGATCGAGGAGACGGTCGGCGCGATGGCCGAGCTGGTGGCGCAGGGCAAGGTCCGCTTCCTCGGGCTGAGCGAAGCGGCGCCCGAGACGATCCGCCGCGCCCATGCGGTTCACCCGATCACCGCGGTGCAGACCGAATTGTCGTTGTGGAGCCGCGACGCCGAGGCCGACGTGCTGCCGACGGTGTGCGAGCTCGGCATCGGCTATGTCGCCTATTCGCCGCTCGGCCGCGGCTTCCTCACCGGGCAGATCCGCTCGCCCGACGATTTCGCCGCGGACGATACTCGCCGCCTCCATCCGCGGTTCCAGGGCGAGAATTTCCAGCGCAATCTCGATCTCGTCCGCGAGATCGAGCGGATGGCGGCCGACAAGGGCTGCAGCGCGGCGCAGCTCGCGCTCGCCTGGGTGCTGTCGCGCGGCGACGACGTGGTGCCGATCCCCGGCACCCGTCATGCTGGGCGGCTCGACGAGAACATCGCCGCGCTCGACGTCCAGCTTAGCCGCGAGGAGCTCGAGCGGCTGGACCAGATCCTCCCGCCAGGCGCCGCCGCGGGCGACCGCTATCACGCGCGCGGAATGACCCAGATCGACGCCTGAGCCGGCGCGCCCGGGTCAGATCTCGACCTGGCTTCCCAGCTCGACGACCCGGTTCACCGGCAGCTTGAAGAAGTCCATCGCGGTCGCCGAATTGCGGACCATCCAGGCGAAGATATGCTCGCGCCACAGCGACATGCCCGGCCGCGCGCTCGGCAGCACCGTCTGGCGCGACAGGAAATAGCTGGTGGTCATCGGGCTGAGATCGCCGATCTGCGTCTTGGCGTCGCGCAGCGCCTGCGGGATGTCGGGATCCTCGCTGAACCCGTAGCGGATGATGACGCGGCTCAGTCCGCAGCCGAGCGGCTCGATCTCGACGCGCCGGGCATCGGGAACGAAGGGGACGTCGAGCACCGACACGGTCGCCAGCAGCACATTCTCGTGCAGCACCTGGTTGTGCTTGAGGTTGTGGAGCAGCGCCGGCGGAATGCCCTGCGCCGAGCTGGTCAGGTAGATGGCGGTGCCGCGCACGCGGTGGATGCCCTTCTCGATCGACTTGACGAAGATCGATACGGGCATGTTGCCCTCGGCCAGGCGGTCCTGCATCAGCCGCCGCCCGCGCGACCAGGTGGTCAGCATGGTAAAGGCGATCGCCGCGATCATCAGCGGGAACCAGCCGCCGTCGAGCACCTTGGTCAGGTTGGACAGGAAGTAGACTCCGTCGACCAGAGCGAACAGCGCGATCAGCCCGAGCGCGACCGGCTTGGGCCAGTTCCACATCTTGAGCAGCACGACCGCGGCCATCACGGTGGTGATCACCATCGTCCCGGTCACCGCGATCCCGTAGGCCGACGCCAGGTTGGACGAGGTGCGGAAGATCAGCACCAGCACGATGACGGCGGCCAGCAGCGACCAGTTGATCAGCGGGATGTAGATCTGCCCGATCGATTCCTCGCTGGTATGCTTGACGGTGACACGCGGGAAGAGCCCCAGCTGGACCGCTTGGCGGACCACCGAATAGGCGCCGGTGATGACCGCCTGGCTGGCGATCACGGTGGCGACGGTGGCCAGGATGATCATCGGCAGGCGCAGGCTGTCGGGCGCCAGCAGGTAGAAGGGATTGGCGATCGCCTGGGGGTTGCGGAGCAGGATGGCGCCCTGGCCCAGATAGTTCAGCATCAGCGTCGGAAAGGCGACGAGCAGCCAGGCGTAGCGAATCGGGTTCTTCCCGAAATGCCCCATGTCGGCATAGAGCGTCTCAGCCCCCGTCACGGCGAGCACGATCGAGCCCAGCGCGAAGAAGGCGGTGCGCGGCTCGTGCAGGATGAAGGACAGCCCGTAGGTCGGTGACAGCGACAGGAGGATGGCGGGCTGCCCGGCGATCGCGATCAGGCCGAGTACGGCGAGCACGACGAAGTAGAAGAACATGATCGGCCCGAACACGGCGCCGACCCGGGCCGTCCCGAACCGCTGGAAGGCGAACAGGCCGCACAGGATCACGATCGAGACGGGCGCCGCGAAGCGCAGCAGCGCGTCGTTCAGCGTTCCCACGCCTTCCACCGCGGACAGCACGGAGATGGCGGGCGTGATCATCGCATCGCCGAAGAACAGCGCGGTCGCGAACACGCCGAGCACCGACAGTCCGGCCGACCAGCGACCGGTGTCGGTGCTGCGCGAGATGAGCGCCAGCAGCGACAGGCTCCCGCCTTCGCCCTTGTTGTCGGCGCGCATCATGATCGTCACATATTTGAGCGTGACGACGATCAGCATCGTCCAGAAGATGATCGAGATGACCCCGAACACCCGGTCCGGGGTGACGGCCATCACATGGTGGCCGGCGAAGCTTTCCTTCAACGCGTAGAGCGGGCTGGTCCCGATGTCGCCGAAGACGATCCCGATCGCCCCGAGGGCGAGGGTCAGCGTCTTCTGGCGGCCGTGGGAAGCGGTATGACTGGAGGCGTCGGCAGGCGCCTCGGTGACGGAGTCCATGGGCATCCAATCCGAATCGAGCCGCGGCCCCATGCTCCCCCCGGGCGCATTGTGCAACTGCGAAGAGGAAGCGCGGTTCCCGCTCGCTTCTCAGTCGGCTCGAGCGGCGCGGGCCAGGATCCGCTCCGCCTGCTTGCGGTGCGGTGCGTCGATCATCGCCCCGTCGAGGTCGAGCACGCCGGCGGCGGGCCGTGCGGCGAACGCGGCGACGACCCGGCGCGCATGATCCACCGCCTCGGGGGACGGCGTGAAAGCGGCATTGATCGGGCCGATCTGGTCGGGGTGAAGGGCGAGCATGGCGGTGAATCCGTCGCGGGCGGCCCGGGCGGCATAGGCAGCGACGCCGGCTACGTCGCGGATCGCAGGGTAGACGGTATCGATCGCCGGGACCCCCGCGGCATGGGCGGCGAACAGGGTGAGGGAACGCGCCAGCTCGTAGGGAGGAAGATAGCGCCCGCTCTCGTCCCGGCTGGTGGTGGCGCCGATAGCCGCCGGCAGGTCCTCGGCGCCCCAGCTCAGCCCCGCGAGCTGCTCGCCGACCTCGCGGTAGCTGCCCAGCTCGAAGATGGCGGCCGGAGTTTCGGTGGCGATGGGGAGGATCGGGGCCGGCGTGACCAGCCGTGAGGCCAGCGCGCGGACGCTGGCCGCCCCTTCGGCCTTGGGAAGGACGATCGCATCCGCCCCGGCGGCGGCCGCCAGGTCGGCTGCCAGCCCTTCGCTGCCCAGCGGATTGACTCGCACCAGCAACGGCACCGTCCGCCGACCCTCGAGCGCGGCCCGGACGTTTGCCCGGGCCTGCGGCTTGGCCGCGGTGCCGACGCTGTCCTCGAGATCCAGGATCAGCGCATCCGCGCCGGAGCGGACGCCCTTGTCGAACCGCTCGGGCCGATCACCGGGGACGAAGAGAAGAGAGCGAAGCCGGTCGAGCCGCCGCTGATGCTGTTCCATCGAGCGCTGATGCGCCGGGCCGCGCCGGATCGTCAACACGCGCGCGACTCGGGCGGCGCTCCGCTTCAGGTTGCGTCGGGAAACGGGAGTTTGCCGCCAATGCTTGAACTGCTGAGTCGACGAACCGAGCCTCAGTAGCGGCGAGCTGAAGCGCTTGGCAGCAAAGTGGCTTAGCTGACTTTATTGATTCAGATTTCCTCCGGAGTCATGATTGCGGCAAGCGAGAGCGGGGAGCGGCAAGCATGCAGCACGCCTGGATCATCGAAACGGACATCTACCGGCTTAACAAGCGTCATCGTCTGGCCAAGACGGCGGACGAAAAGCGGATGCTGGCCGCCCAGATCGACGACAAGCGGGCCCTGCTGGCGGAAATTCGCGCGGTCGAGCAGCAGCTGCGCGAGATGGTGGCGCTGGCGTAGCACGCCGGGGGCACCACACGGCGCTGTGCCGACGGGACGCGTGCCTCCCGTCGGCCAGCGCCGACAATCCTCAGACCAGCAGCTTCTCGATGCGGATCGGCAGTTCGCGGATGCGCACACCGGTCGCATGGAACACGGCATTGGCCGTCGCTGCATTCAGCCCGACGTTGCCGAGTTCGCCGATCCCTTTGATCCCGAGGTCGTTCACCTGCCGGTCCTCTTCCGGCAGGATGATCGTCTCGATTGTGCCGATGTCGGCGTTCACCGGGATGAGATACTCGGCGAGGTCGTTGTTGTAGTAGCGCGCCGCACGGCGATCGATGTCGGTCGCCTCGTGAAGCGCCGCCCCGATGCCCCAGATCTGGCCGCCCATCAGCTGGCTCTTGGCGGTCTTGGGATTGACGATCCGGCCCGCCGCGAAGGCGCTGACCACCCGCGGCGCGCGCACCTCGCGGGTCCGCTCGTGGACCCGGACCTCGATGAAGTGGGCGCCGAACGCGAACTGGATGCGGTCCTTGAGCTTGGCGCCGCCCGCCAGCGAGGGCTTGCCGCGGTAAAGCATCTCGACCCCGTTCGGCGGCGCCCCGTGCGGGTTGTTCGAGGCCAGCGCCTCGACCGCTCCGCCGCCCGCCGACTGCGCCTTGAGGCGCACCTCGCGGCAGGCCTTGGCGACGACGTTGCACATGCTCGCGGTGCTGTTCGACCCGCCCGCGACCGGCGCCGGCGGCAGGTTGCTGTCGCCGACGATGACGTCGATCTTGTCGAGCGGCAGCCCGAGCTCCTCCGCGGCGGTCAGCGCCAGCGCGGTCATCACCCCGGTGCCGATCTCGTGGGTGGCGGTCTCGACCCGGGCGCGTCCCGACGGCAGCAGGCTGACCCGCGCCGCCGCCGATCCGACCTGGGTCGGGTACATGGTCGAGGCGCAGCCCCAACCGATCAGCCACTCGCCGTCGCGCATGGAGCGGGGCGCGGCCGAGCGGCGGCTCCACCCGAAGGCCGCGGCGGCGGCATCGAAGCAGGGCATCAGGTGCCGCGAGGTGTAAGGCAGGCCCTTGATCGGCTCCTTCTGCGTGTCGTTGATCCGCCGCAGCTCGACAGGGTCCATCTTCAGCGCATAGGCGAGCTCGTCGATTGCCGACTCCAGCGCGAAGAGATAGGGCGTCTCCGGCGGCGACCGCATGAAGCCCGGCGTGTTCCGATCGGCATGGACGATCGTGACGTTGGAGGCGACGTTCGGGCAGGCATAGAGCCGCGTCGACGCGTCGATCCCGGCGACCTTGTAGTCGTCGGGGCGGCTCGAGACTTCCCAGCCTTCGTGGATCAGCGCCTGCAGCCGTCCGTCGGCTCCCGCGCCGAGCCGTACCCGATGGCGCGTCTCGGCGCGATAGGTGGCGATGGTGAAGCCGTCCGAGCGGGTCGCCTCGAGGTGCACGGGCCGCCCGATCATCTTGGCCGCGAGCGCGACGAGTGCCGTCCGCTGGGTCAGCGACCCGCGCGACCCGAACGCGCCGCCGACCAGCGGCGAGACGGTGTGGACGTTGTCGGCCGGGATGCCGAGCTGCTCGGCCAGTCCATATTTGAACCCCCACATGTTCTGCGAGGATTCGAAGACGGTCAGCCGGTCGCCGTTCCACACGGCGGAGGTGGTGAACAGCTCGATCGGGTTGTGGTGCTGGGTCGGCGTCTCATAATGCTGGTCGACCTTGACGGCAGCCCGCGCGAATGCCCCCTCGGCATCGCCGACCTTCGGGTTCTCCTCGCCGCCGTTCTCGCCTTCCTTGCTCTTGCCGCCCGCCTGTTGCTTCGCCGCCTGCTGCTGGGCCTCGGTCTTCTCGGTGGCCTTGCCCTCGGTCAGCCCGGCGCTCCCGAAGGTCGCCGACGGCGCCTCCTCGGCATAGTCGATCCGCAGCCGGTGCGCGGCGTCGCGCGCCGCCTCGAACGTGTCGGCGACGACCAGCGCGACGATCTGCCCGTCGTGCCACACCTTGTCGGAGGCGAGCGGCGCGATGCTCGTCCCCATGTAGCCCTTCTCGCTGAAGGTCTTGCCGGGCTTCACCCGGTCGCCGACGTTGCGGTAGGTCAGGATCTCCAGCACGCCCGGCACCTGCCGCGCCTCGCTCTCGTCGATCCGGCTGATCCGCCCGCGCGCGATCGAGCTGGTCCGCAGATAGGCGAAGGCGGGGTTGGCGCCGCCGTGGAGATCGGAGCCGTAGCGCGCCGCGCCGGTCACCTTGAGCCGGCCATCGATGCGCGAAGTCGGCTCGCCGATCGCCGCCCGGCCGCTGTCCTTGGGTGCGAGCGTCATGGCGCTCGGCTGGTCCTGCAACGCCATCAGATCCTCATGTCCCTGGCCTGGAGCAGGGCGCGGACGAGCGTCCGCTGTCCCAGCTCGATCTTGTATCGGTTGTGCTCGCGCGGGGCGGCCCCGGCGAAGGCCGCGCGGGCTGCCTCGGCGGCGCTGTTCTCGTCGAGCAGCCGCCCGGCGAGCAGCCGCTCGGCATCGGCGGCCCGCCAAGGTCGATAGGCGACCCCGCCCAGCCCGATGCGCGCCTGGCGGACGTTCGCACCGTCGAGGTCGAGCGCCACCGCCGCGCTTGCCACCGCGAATTCGTAGGACTGGCGGTCGCGGACCTTGAGGTAGGTCGAGCGGCGGGTCCAGGCGCCGGCGGGGACGAGGAAATCGGTGATCAGCTCGCCCGGTGCCAGGACCGTCTCGGTTTCCGGCGTGTCGGACGAGCGATGCAGCTGCGCGAAGGGAATGCGCCGCTGTCCGCCCGGGCCGAGCAGTTCGACCGAGGCATCGAGTGCGACCAGCGCCTGTGCGAAGTCGCCGGGATATTCGGCGATGCACTTGCCGCTGACCCCGAGCACCGCATGCTTGCGGTTGACGCCGTCGAGCGCCGCACAGCCGCTGCCCGGGTCGCGCTTGTTGCACGCCTTCCAGCTCGGGTCGCGGAAATACTGGCAGCGGGTGCGCTGGAGCACGTTGCCGGCGAGGCTCGCCATGTTGCGCAGCTGCGCCGAGGCGGCGAGCATCAGGCTCTCGGCGATCACCGGATAGTCGCGGCGGACCAGCGGGTCGTCGGCCGCCTGGCTCATCTTGACCAGCGCGCCGAGCCGGAGGCCGTCCGGCCCGGCCTCGATCCGCGCCAGCTGCGCGTCGAGCGGGTTGATGTCGACCAGCGCGCTCGGCTGCATCGAGCCCAGCTTCATCAGGTCGAGCATGGTGGTGCCCCCAGCGATGAACTGGGTCGGGGCGCGGTTGGCGGCACCGTCGGGCTGGCCGGCGGCGAGGCGGACCGCGCCGGGCGCATCGGCGGCGCGGACGTAGTGGAACGGCCGCATCGGCTCAGCCCTTCCTCATGCCGGTCGCGCCCTGCTCGACGGCCGCGACGATGTGGGGATAGGCGGCGCAGCGGCACAGGTTGCCGCTCATATATTCGCGGATCTCGTCGGCACTGGCCGCATGGCCTTCCTCGACGCAGGCGACCGCCGACATGATCTGCCCCGGCGTGCAGTAGCCGCACTGGAAGGCGTCCTGGTCGATGAAGGCCTGCTGCATCGGGTGCAGCGTCCCGTCGCGCGCGGCGAGCCCCTCGATGGTGATCACCGGCTCGCGCACCATCGCGGCCAGGGTCAGGCAGGAAAGCGTACGCCGGCCGCCGACCAGCACGGTGCAGGCGCCGCACTGGCCGTGGTCGCAGCCCTTCTTCGACCCGGTCAGCAACAGCTTGTTGCGCAGCGCGTCGAGCAGGGTGGTGCGGCTGTCGAGCGAGACCCGATGCACCTGCCCGTTGACGGTCAGTTCCAGCGGAAGCGTCTGCGGCTCGGTCGGCGGGTTGGCGGGTGGGGGCACGCTCATGGCCGGCGACTGGGCGCTGGCCGAGGCGGCGGCGAGAGTCGTCCCGGCGGCACCCATCTTGAGGAGATCGCGGCGATTGACGCCAGGTGAGCAGCCGGACTCGGCGGTGTTGGCCATGAGCGCTCAAGTCGCGGGTCGACCCGCAAGTTCCCGCTAAGCACCGGTCATTCCGCACGATTCGTCGTGGCGCCGGAACGACCTGACCGCAGCCATGAAGCCGTTGTAATCTTGGCGTGGCTCGGCTGAAATTTCCCGCCGCTAGGAGCCGGTCCCGGAGGTAACAATGCCGGGTCCGACGAAGCGGCGCATCGGGTTCTTGTTCAACCACGACCAGGCGCATCAGATTGCCCACAGCCTGCCGATCGCGTTCGCGCTGATCGACGGCGGGTTCGACGGCGAGATCCTGCTCGCCGTGTCGAACGACCATCTGGAACGCGAGGTCCGCCGCGTCGCCGGCGATCGCCTCGGGCGGCAGGTACAGCTGGTCCGGCTCGGACTCGGCGCGGGGGCCCGGCGGCTCGACCATGCGCTTGGCGAGCTGGTGCCGGCCGGCAAGATCCTCCTCTACCGCGACAATCTCGACTTCTTCCGCAGCCTCGACCTGCTCGTCGTGTCGGAGAAGACCTCGCTGCTGCTGAAGAAGCGCTATCGCCTCGACAACCTCAAGATCGTCCATACCCGGCACGGCGCCGGCGACCGAGCGATCGGCTTCGATCCCGCCAGCCGGGGGTTCGACCTGGTGCTCTGTTCGGGACCGCTGATCCGGCGCCGCCTTATCGCCGACGCGGGCGTCGATGCCGCGCGCATCCGGATCGTCGGCTATCCGAAGTTCGACCTGGTCGAGCCGGCTCGCCCGCGCTCGCCGCTGTTCTCCGGGAGCGGAACGACCACCCTCTACAATCCGCACCCTTCGCCGCATCTCTCGTCCTGGTTTCGCGACGGCCGCGCGGTTCTCGACCAGTTCGTCGGCGGCGGGTGCGACAATCTCGTGTTCGCGCCGCACGTCATGCTGTTCCAGCGGCGGGTCGTGGTCACCATCGACCGGCTGTCGCTCAAACGCCCGGGGCGGATCGCCACCGACTATCTCCGCTCCGACCATCTCAAGATCGATCTTGGCAGCACCGCCTCGACCGACATGAGCTACACGCTCGGCGCTGATGTCTATCTCGGCGACGCGAGCAGCCAGGTGTACGAGTTCCTGCTTCGTCCGCGTCCCTGCATCTTCCTCGACAGCCATCGCCAGCGCTGGCGCGACAACCCCAATTTCGCGCACTGGACGGCGGGGCAGGTGATCAACGACCCAGCCGACCTGCCGGCGGCGCTGGAACGCTCGCAGCGGCTCCACTCGCAGCATTACCGCGCCGTGCAGGAAGCCCTGTTCGCCGACCGCTTCGACTTGAACGGCCGCCCCTCGTCGGTTCGTGCCGCCGCGGCGGTGATGGAACTGGCCGGCGAGCGGAAGCTGCTCCAAGCCGCCTGACGGAACCGCGATTTGACGACACTCACTATCATCCTGCCCTATTTCAACGAGCAGGGCTGGATCGGACCGACCATCGACAGCCTCGTCGCGCAAGGCGACGAGCGCTTCGAACTGCTGCTGGTCGACAATGGTTCGACGGACGACAGCGCGCGCGAAGCGTTCGACTACGCCGCCCCGCTGGGCGAGCGCGTCCATCATCTCGTCTGCACCGAGCCGGGCAAGACGGCCGCGCTTGCCTTCGGTCTCGCGCACGCGGCCTCATCCTACGTGGCGACCTGCGACGCCGACACCCTCTATCCGCCGGACTATGTCGCGCGCGTGATCGAAACGTTCGAGCGCCACCCCGACGGGGTCGCCGTCATGGCGGTGGATCTCTATGCGCCCGTGACCCATCCGCGTTCCCGGCGGCGCGAGCGGCGGATCATCGCCAAGGGGCGCCGCCATCCCCGCAAGTGCCACGCCGGCGGCTATGCGCAGGCGTTCCGTCGCTCGGCGCTGCTCGCCGCGGGCGGCTTCTGCCGTGAACGCTGGCCCTATGTGCTGGAAGACCATGAGGTGGTCGCCCGGCTGATCGACCACGGCCGGCTGCTCTACCCGCCCGGTCACGTCTGCTTCCCGTCGGCGCGCCGCCACGACCGCCGATCGGTCAACTGGACCCCGCTCGAGCGGCTCGCCTACCGCTTCGTTCCGGCCGGGGCGAGCCGCTGGTTCTTCCACCGCTTCCTCGGTCCCCGGCTGGCGCGCCGGCGGGCAATCGCTACAGCACTCCGCGAGAAGAGCTGGTAGGCAACACCGAGTGAAGGATCAGCATGCGCCCGTCGCCCGCATCTTCGCGGGTCTGACGCAGGTGCTCGGCGGCAAGGCCGGGGCCGGGGTGATCAGCCTCGTCTACCTGTTCCTCTGCACCCGGTTCCTGGGTCCGCGCGACTATGGCGTCCTGATCCTCGTCCACACCTATGTCACCACCGTCTGCGGGATCGTCGAATTTCCCTCTTGGCAGGCGATCGTCCGCTACGGGGCCGAGGCGCAGGAGGGCGGGCAGGGCGAGCGGCTGGCGCGATTGCTGCGCTTCGGGGCTCGGCTGGAGCTGGGGGGCGGGGTCGCGGCGTTGCTGACCGCCGTCCTGCTGGCGCCGCTGGTGGGACCGCACCTCGGCTGGACCTCGGCGGTCGTCGGCTACGCCCAGCTCAACAGCCTCGCCATGCTGGGGTCGATCCGCTCGACCCCGGCCGGCTATCTCCAGCTCCGCCAGCGCTTCGACCTGCTCGGCTGGCACAATCTCGTGCAGCCGCTGATCCGCCTTGCCGGCGTGCTTCTGGTCATCGCCGCTGGCGGCGGGCTGCGCGCCTTCCTGCTCGTGTGGCTGGCGGCGGGGGTCGCCGAGTTCCTGGTGCTCTGGGGCATGGGCCTGTGGGTCGCCCGCGCGCACCTCGGTCCCCTGCTGCGGCTGGCGGGGCCGATCCCGGCCGGCGCCGAGAACCCCGGGCTGTGGCGCTTCCTCACCGCCAGCAACATCGACGTGACGCTGAGCGAGCTGGGCCCACGTGCTGCGCCGCTAATGGTCGGATGGATCCTCGGCCCGGCCGCCGCCGGACTCTTCTCGGTCGCCCAGCGCGGGACGGTGATCCTGGCGCAGCCGACCCAGATCCTCGGCAACACTGCCTATTCGGAGCTGGCGCGCCTGGTCGCGGCGGGCGGCGGCGGCGCGCCGCTGCGCCGGACACTGACCCGGGTGATCGGCTGGGCGCTCGCCGCGGTGCTGCCGATCGTGCTGCTGGTAGCCGCCTTCCCGACGCCGATCGTCCGGCTGATCGCCGGCCCCGCCTATCTCGCCGCCGGCGAGGTCATGGTGCTGCTGGTGCTGGCCCGGGCGATTGCCGTCGCCGGCCCGCCGAGCAGCGCCGCGCTGAACGCGCTCGGCCGGCCCGCGCTGTCGATGAACGTCAACCTGTTCATTAGCCTCGTCATGCTCCCGGTCCTGCCGCTCCTCCTGCTCACCGCCGGGTTTGCGGGAGCGGGCCTGCAGGCGCTGCTCCAGTCGGCGCTGGCCACTTCTCTCCTGCTGGTGATGGTATGGCGGACCAGCAGCCGCCTCTAGCCGGCGAGCGGATCGCCTATGTGATCAACTCGGTCGAGGGCGGCGGGGCGGCGGCGCCGGTGCCGGGGATCGCCCGCCTGCTGATGGACCAGGGCGCCACCGTGCGGGTGTTCGCGCTGGCGCGGCGCGACGGTCTGGGCCTGCCGGCGATGATCGCCGCTGGGCTCGATCCGCTGGTCCGCGACGAGCCCGAGCACGATCGCCTCGGGGCGCTGCGCTGGTTGTCCCGCGCCCTTCGCGAGTGGCGACCGACGCGGCTGTGGACCTCGCTGTCCCATGCCACCATCCTCGGCCTGCTCGTCGGGCCGAGGCTCGGCGTGCCGGTCGTCTGCTGGCAGCACGCCGCCTTCCTCAAGCCGTGGAACGAGCGGCTGCTCCGCTGGCTTCAGCGCCGCGCCGAGCTGTGGATCGGGGATTCGCCCGCGATCACCGCGCTGACTGCGCGGCGGCTGGGGGTGGAGCCGGCACGGCTGGCGTGCTGGCCGATCGTCGCGGTCGACGAGTCCGCGCCGCCGGCGACGCCCTGGCAAGCCGGTGAACCGCTCCGCCTCGGCAGCCTCGGACGCCTCCACCCGGTCAAAGGCTATGACGTGCTGATCGAGGCGCTCGCGAACCTAGCCCGCGGCGGGTTCGTGCCCCCCGCGCCGATGGCGCTGACGATCGCCGGCGATGGCGGCGAGCGCTCCCGGCTCGAAGCGCAGCTCGCAGCTGCCGGGCTGACCGGGGTGGGGCTGCCGGGTTTCGTGACCGATGCGCCCGGCTTCCTGGCCGGCCTTCATCTCTACCTGCAGCCGTCCCGCTCCGAGGGCTTCTGCATCGCCGCCCACGAGGCCATGAACGCCGGCCTGCCGGTGGTCGGATCGGCGGTCGGCGAGATCGCCGCGACGATCGAGGATGGCCGTTCGGGTCTGCTCGTCCCGCCGGGCGATCCGATCGCGCTCGCCGCTGCACTCCGGCACCTGCTCGACGACCCCGCCAGCCTCGCACCGCTAGGCGCCGCGGCGCGCGAGCGGGTGCGTTCGCTCTACTCCGCCGCCGCCTTCCGCCGCGCCGGAGAGGCGGTGGTCGGCCGGATCAGCGGCCGAGCCGGCGCCTGAGCTCGATCGCCAGTCCCGCCAGCGACTGGTCGATCCGCTTGCAGTCGATCAGCGTCCGCTCGCCGAGCGGGTTGAGCGTGTGCAGTCCGTTCCGGTACGCCCCGGCGCCGGCTGGCGAACCGATCGGCTCGCCGAGGGTCGCCGCGAACTCCCGCGGATCGAGGCGATCGATCCACAGCGGCCGGATCGCCGCTCCGTAGGTGCGGCGGCAATCCTGCACCGGAAGCAGCAGCCGGCCGTCGATCCGCTGCGGCAGGCCGCCCGGGCGAGAACCGTCGGCACCGCGGCGGACCGGGTTGCCCGGGTGCGCGGTCCATGGACCCGTCAGCCGCTCCGCATGGGCGATATGCAGCCGGCCGATCTTCTCGGCCTTGCTTCCGGCCGGCGCGTAGAAGAGCCACCAGCGCCCCTCGTGCCAGACCGGGCTGGCGTCGACAGGAACCGCATCCAGCATGATGCGGCACTCGGGCTGCCACTCGTCCCAGTCCTGATGCGCACGGTACAGCGTCAGCGCGCCCGAGCGATGCGCTTCGGGCAGGAGCCACTGCGCACCCTCCGCCTCGAGGGGAACCGGGTAGGACAGGTGCCACGGCTCGCGCAGCGCAAGCCGTCGCTCCAGCAGCCTTCCGTCGGCGGCCAGGTCCAGCCGCTCGATCCAGCCGTGGCGGTCGCGATAGTCGAAGCGTTCGGCGAAGAGGGCAGTCCCTCCCGTGCGCAGCGACACGCCGAACGGGTCGGCCAGGAAGGTGAGGGGCGGCTCCTCGCCGAGCCAGTGGACCGACGCGCCCGCCAGTCCCTGGCGGACCACGGCTTGCAGTGGCCGGTCGACGATCGCGCAGCGCCAGATGTCCTTTCGCCAGCCCATTCGCCGGTCCTAGCCCGGGTCGGCGGCGGGGGCGAGCGCGGCTCTCGATCCGGCCCTCGCGACTGTCGCTGGTCCGGCATGGCACATCCCGTCGCTGGGTGCTTGCCTCGAGTGGCGCAATTCCTAGAATGTTAACCAACCGTACTCCGGGCGCTTCCGAGTCGAGCCGCCCGCCGCGTGTGTTGCTCAACGTCTTGCCACTGGTCGGAACAGGAGTTCACCCTTGCCCGGGTCGGATGTCTTCATCTCCTATACGCGCGAGGACCGGGACGTCGCGCGCCTGTTCGCCGAGAGCTTCGAACAGGAAGGCTTCAGCGTCTGGTGGGATGCCGTCCTGCACAGCGGCGAGACGTTCGACGAGGTGATCGAGACCGCGCTCAAGGCGGCCAAGGCGGTCGTCGTGCTGTGGTCGCCGCGCTCGGTCGCCTCGCGCTGGGTCCGTGCCGAGGCGACTCTGGCCGATCGCCGCCGCACCCTCGCGCCGGTGATCATCGAGGAGTGCGACCGGCCGATCATCTTCGAGCTCACCCATACCACCGACCTGTCGCACTGGGAAGGCGAAGTGACCGATCGCACCTGGCGCGGGTTCGTGCGCGACCTCCACCGGCTGGTCGACCAGGCGCCCGCGGGCGGAGCGCCGGCCGCCAGCGAGCCGGTTGGCCTTCGTGCGGCAGCGGCTCGCCGGGCCGAGCGCGCGGCGGACGTCGTGCCGCTTCGCCATCCGGCACCGGCCCGGGCCGCCTTCGCGCAACCGGTTGCGCGCTTCGCTCCCGTCCGGGCTGCGGCTCCCCAGCCGGCGCGCTCGACCTGGGGCGCGAGAAACGCGCTGGCGGACATCGACGAGGGCGAGCACACGCAGACGTTCACCCGGCCCGAGACATTTGCCGAGCTCGAGGATGAGCAATTCCACTGCCTCGAGATGATGGTCGGCGAGCGGATGGAAAAGAGGTTCGTCGTCAGCCCGCTCGGCCTCCGGATCGGCCGCTCGGCGCCGGCCGACATCATCCTCCAGGACAATCGCGTCTCGCGCCAGCACTGCCGGATCGAACTCGCCGACGACCGGCTCCGGGTGCGCGATCTCGGGTCGACCAACGGCACCTATATCGACGGCTACCGCATCGAGGGCGAAGCCATGCTGGCGGTCGGCAGCGTGCTCCGCATCGGCAGCGTCTGCTTCCGCCACGAAGTCCGTAATCAGGACGAGGTCTGACCCGCCTCAGCGCGCCGCGGCGTTCGAGCTGTTGACCAGATAGACAATGTAGGCGCGGGTCTGCTTGGCCTGCGCGATCAGCCGGTTGGCATCGCTGTCGCTCCGGACGCCGCGCATCGAATCCTTCAGCGTCCGCAGATATTTGTCGTAGTTGGCGGCGGACCGCTTGTTGTTCTGGAGCAGCGGATTGGACCCGCGGTCGGCCATCGCCATGACCTGCCGTGCCTGGCCGCGAGCCTGCTCGATGATCGCGTTGAACTCGCTCAGCTTGGCGGGCGAGACGCTCTGCGTGGAGACCGTCGGCGTGGTCGAGGCGTAGGGATTGAACCCGGCGACGCCCGGCCGCGCGCGGGGATTGGCCGCGAGCGCCGGCGCGCGCGGCGTCGTGGCGAGCGGCGCGGGGACTGGGGCGGCGGTCTGCGCCAGCCGCTCCGCCTTCTCGGTCGCGGCCTGCTGGATGCGCACCGCTTCCAGGCTGTAGACCGCCGACGCCGAGGTGGCGAAGCTCTTCGACTGCTCGAGCGCCTGGCGGGCGGCCGTGAAGGAGGCGGACGGGTCGGCCGCGCTGGTCGTCGCCTGGACGGCCGTGCGGAGGCCCGCCAGCGTCTGGCGGAGCGTCGCCGCCGCCGCCCGCCGGTCCGGCGTCAGCGCGACCGACGGTCGGTCCGGGTTCGCCCAGCCAACCTCGCTGGCGATCGAATGCGCCTTGGAGTCCGCGTCGCTCAGCAGCGCTGCGGCGAAGTCGGCATTGGCGCTCAGCGCGAGCTTCGTCATCGCGGCCGTGTCGGGCGCGCCGCCCTGGTTCAGCATGGCGCCGAGGCGGTCGCTTGCCGCCTGGAGGCGGTCGACCGGAGCTCCGGTGACTCCGGCCGTCCGCGCGTCGTTGGCGAGCGCCATGACCGCCTGCGGCAGCGCGCGCGGATCGCTGGCCGGCGCGGTGCCGCTGGCTGCAGCGACCCCCGAGCCCGTGGGCTGGGTGGCGATTGCCGCCTGCGGTTCGCTGCTGCCGCGCCCGAGCATCGTCCAGGCGGCCAGCCCTGCCGAGAACAGCGCCAGCGCCACCGCCCCGAGCAGGAGCGGCGACAATTTTCGGGTCTCGACCGCAGGCCTGGCGGCCGGGACAGACTTGGATGGAGCCAGCGGCTCCTCGGCAGCCAGCTTGCCTGTGGCCTTGTCCGCGGTGTCCGCCGGCGCCGGGGTTGCGGCAGTGAGCGCCTTCCGCCGCTTCGATGCCTGCGCTGCCGCCTCGATCGGCAACGCAGCGGCCTTGGCCCGCGCCCCGGTCTCCTCGCCAGCGCGCTTGAATTCGACCGCTCCGACATCGCCAGGAACGGCGGTCTCGATCTTCTCGCGGACCAGCGCTGACTCGGGCAGCGGGGCCACCGGCCGGATCTCGTCCGCCGCCGAACCGAAGGTCGCTATCCGCGTCGCCTCGCCGTCGACTTCGACCTCGACGGGGACGCGCCTCGCCGGCTTGCCCGCCTTGCCGCGGACCAGGCCCAGCCAGTCCGAGATGGACTGCGGCCGATCGGCCGGGCGAATCGCCATGGCCGCGTCGACGGCGGCGAGGAAGTTCTTGCCGTAGCCCGGCCACTTCTCGCTCGCGAGCGGCTTGCCCAGCCCGCCGTGCAGTCGCTCGAGCACCTCCGGCGGCTTCTCGCCGGTGATGCACTCGTACAGCACCACGCCGAGCGCGTAGATGTCGGTCCACGGGCCCTGCGGGTAGGTCTTCACATATTGCTCGATCGCCGCGTAGGGCGGGGTGTGGAAGGTGACCGACGTGCTGGTCGCATCGGCGGTCTCGAAGCGCGCCGAGCCAAAGTCGATCAGCACCGGCCGCCCGTCCGAATTCATTAGGATGTTCGGCGGCTTGATGTCGCGGTGGAGCACGCCGACCCGGTGCGCGCGCTCGAGCCCTTCGGCGATCGGCTCGACCATCGCCCGCAGCGAGCGCTCGTTGAAGCGCTGACCGTCCTTCAGGAGCCGGGACAGCGAGGTCCCGTCCTCGAAGTCCATCACCATGTAGGCGGTGCCGTGAATCTCGAACAGGCTGCGGACGTTGACGATGTTGGGATGGCGCGTCGGGGTGGACAGGTTCCAGAGGAGCTTGGCTTCCTCCACGAACTTCTTCAGCCCGAGCGCGTGCACTTCCTCGGCATTGCTGTCGATCGGCACCACGGTGGCGTCGGCGTCGCGCTCGCTGATCGCGCCGGGGAAATATTCCTTGATGGCGACGAGCTCGTCGAAATAGATTCCGCGACCCTTGTACACGATGCCGAAGCCGCCGACGCCGAGGACCTCCTCGAGACGCCACTCGCGCAGCACCGTCCCCGACGGCAGGGCCCGATTGCTGTAGGGCTTGTTCATCGTCGGTGTCCCCCGCGACGATAAGGTTTTCTAACCGCGAGAAATCGCACATAGCTGCGGAAAATGCTAGTCTCGCGTCGCCCGGAACGATGGCGCAGCCTTATTCGGGCGAACCCGCCTCCCGGTGGAGCGCGGATGAGGTTGGGGGGAGAAGCGGATGGCGTTCGAGTGCGTCAGCCGGACCCATGTGGGTCTTCGCCGCAAGATCAACGAGGACAGCCTGCTCGCCCGGCCGGGGGAGGGGTTGTGGGCGGTGGCCGACGGGATGGGCGGCCATTCGGCGGGCGACGTCGCGAGCCGGCGGCTGGTCGAGGCGCTCGCCGCGCTGCCGCCCGCGCGAAGCCCCGACGAGGCCGCCGGCCATGCCATCGACGCGGTCGAGCAGGTCAACCGCGAGCTCGTCGCGATGGCGAAGGAGGCCGGGCTCAGCACCATCGGCAGCACCATCGTCGGCCTCGCCGCCAACCATGCGCTGTTCCGCGTCTTCTGGGCCGGCGACAGCCGCGCCTACCTGCTGCGCGGGGGGCAGCTCGAGCGGCTCACCCGCGACCACAGCCTGGTCCAGGACCTGGTCGATGCCGGGATGCTGGCGGCGGAAGAGGCCGACACCCACCCCAACGCCAGCGTCGTCACCCGCGCGGTCGGCGCCGCCCCGCGGATCGAGGTCGAGCTGGTCGGCGGCGCGGTCGAGCCGGGCGACCGCTTCCTGCTGGCGAGCGACGGGCTGACCCGGGTCGTGCCTGATGCCGAGCTGGCCGCCGAGCTCGGCCGCCCGGCGCTCGGCGCGATCGCCGACCGGCTGCTCGACCGGGTGCTCGAGCGCGGCGCGCCCGACAATGTCACGCTGGTGATCGTCGAGGTGCGGGGGGGATGACGGCGAGCGCCGGCCATCCGCCCAAACCTCCCTTCACCCTGGCGGTCGGCGTGACCGGTCACCGCTCGGGCCGCTTCGCGCCCGGCGCGGCCGAGCAGCTGGCCGGCGAGGTCGGGCGGCTGCTCGACCGGCTGGTCGAGCGCGGCCGCGAGATCGCGCGCGTCGACGCCGCCCATTTCGCGCCCGCCGAGCCGCGCTTCCTGCTCCTCTCGGCGCTGGCCGACGGGGCCGACCAGATCGTCGCCGAGGCCGGGCTGGAGCGCGGGTTCGAGCTGCAGGCGATCCTGCCGATGCCCGCCGACACCTACGAGCAGACGCTCGACGGCGAGCGCTGGACGAGCGCGTTCCGCCGGCTGCTGGAGCAGGCCGGGCGAACGCTCGAGATCGAGTCCAGCCATGTCGAGGAGGGCTATTGGCTCGCCGGGCGCGCGCTGGTGGCCCATTCGGACCTGCTGATCGCCTTATGGGACGGCGAGCGGGGGCGGGGCAAGGGCGGCACCGCCGACGTGGTGCAATGGGCGATCGCGCGCGGCACGCCGGTGCTCCACCTGCCGCTCGACCCGGCGCTGCCGCCGCGGCTGATCTGGTCGCCGCTCGATCCAGCGACCATGTCTCAGGACCCCGAGGCGATGTGCTCTCCGCTCGACGACGAGGATCTCGCGGCGATGCTGGGAGCGGTGGCGGCGCCCCCGCCCGACCCGCAAGAGCGCGCCTTCCTCGACCGCTTCTGGACCGAGCGGCGCATCCGCTGGCATTGGCGGATCGACTATCCGCTGCTCCGCGCGCTGACCGGCACCCGCCGCCTCTCGCCCGCCGACATCAGCGCCGACCGCCAGCGCCGCTTCAACGCGCGCGAATGGTCGGACTATCGCGCGGCCAGCCAGGTCGGGACCGGGATCCACGTTGGGCTCGGCTCGCTTGAGACCATCTACGATTGGGTCGACACGCTCGCCAGCCACTTCGCCCAGGCCTATCGCAGCGGGCACATCTTCAACTTCGCCTTCGCCGCTCTGTCGATCCTGGTCGGGATCTCGGGCCTGACCCTGCCCGGCGGCAAGCTGGCGATGGCGGGGCTGGAGATTGGGATCGTCATCCTCATCCTCTCCAACACCAGCGCCGGGATCCGCTGGCGCTGGCACCAGCGCTGGCTCGACTATCGCCAGCTGGCCGAGCGGCTGCGACCGATGCGCAGCCTGAAGCTGCTCGGGGTCGCCAGCCCAGATCCGCCCGGCGACCCCGCCGAGCCGGTCGCCGGCCGGTGGATCGAATGGTATGCCGCCGCGGTGTGGCGCTCGCTCGGCGTGCCGCACGGGCGGCTCGACACCGCCGCTTCGGCACGGCTGGCGACCATCATCGCCGGCCACGAACTCGAGCCGCAGATCGCCTATCATCGCAAGCTCGCCGCCCAGTCCCGCCGCTTCGACGAGCGACTGGAGCTCGTCTCGACCCTGCTCTTCCTCGGCACCGTCATCGCCTGTCTGACGGTGCTGCTCGGGACCATCTTCCTGCCCGGCTTCGTCCGTTCGCACAGCTGGTATTGGGGGTTCATCTCGACCGGCTTCCCGGCAATCGGCGCGGCGATCTTCGGGATCCGCGTACAGGGGGATTATGGCGGCACCGCGATCCGCAGCCTCGGTACCGCCCGCCAGCTCAGGCGGATCGCCGATGCGCTCGGCGAGGAACCACACCTCGGCCGCGCGGCGGACCTGGTCGAGCAGGCGGCGCGGGTGATGCTGGCCGACCTCGACAGCTGGAAGCTGATCCACGAGCAGCACGAACTGTCGGCGGGCTGACCCGCCGGGCGATGTGGCTCAGGCCGCCATCGGCAGGTCGAGGCGCGCGATCGTGCCGCCGCTGCCCGTCGCCGACCCGAGGCTGAAGCGGCCGCCCAGCTGGCCCGCGAGCATGGTCGCGATACGCAGCCCGAGGCTGTTGCTGCCGTCGAGCGAGAAGCCGTCGGGAAGGCCGTTGCCGTCGTCCTCGATCTCGATCGAGAGCCGGTCGCGGGCGCTTGGCGCGATGCGGATGTGGAGCTGCCCGCTGTCGCGGCCCTCGAACCCGTGCTCGACGGCGTTGGCGATGCTCTCGGCGACGACCAGCGCGACCGGGATGGCGGCGTCGGGGGAGAGCGGTGAGTCGATCCCGCCGCTGACCCGGTGCTCGATCCCGCTGCGCCCGCTGCTGCCGAGGATGTCGCGGATGATCTCGTCGAGAAAGGGCGCGAGCTCGCGCCCGGCGCCGCTTGGGTCGTAGAGCTGGCGGCTGATCCGCCCGACAGTCACCAGTCGCTGCGAGGCCTCGTCGAGCGCTGCCTTGGCGCCGGGGTCCGCGACTTGGCGGCGCTGAATGGTGAGCAGCGCGGCGACCATCTGCAGATTGTTGGAGATGCGGTGCTGGAGTTCGCGAAACAGCAGCTCGCGGGTCTCGGCGAGGCGGGCGCTGGTTTCGCGCTCGGCGCGGAGCGAGGCGTTGCTCTGCTGGAGGAGGTCGATGAACAGGATCGGGACGCCGCAAGAGAAGACGTAGAAGGCGAGCGCGAGCAGGCTGCCGGGAGAGAGCGAGAAGGTGCGCACCGGCTGGATGAAGAAATACCAGCTCAGCAGGCCGCCGAGCAGCGCGGCGAGCAGGCCGAAGCGGCTGCCGAGCAGGAAGGCAATGCCGACCACGATCGGGAAGAAGGTGAGGAAAGGGAAACCGGGCGGCAGCACCCCGTCCAGCGCGAAGCGGAGGAGTAGCGCAACGATGGCGCCGGCGACCGCCAGCGCGGCCTTGACGGGCCACGGCCACCGCAGCGGCAGGCGCCCGTCGGCCCGGGCGAGGCTCGGTCCTTCCGCTCCTGTCATGCCGTGCCTGCTAGCCGTGGGTCCGGACGGGGGCAAGCCGACGGTATCAGGAAACCGGGCGCCATCGGGCGACCCGACGGGCCGGAAGGTCGCTTCGACCCGGCTGCGGACGAACGGGACCGCGCCCCACGCGGGCAGATCGGGTGCGAGGGCGCGGTCCCCCGGCATCAGAATTTGATGCCGACGCCGGTGAGGAGCTGGCTCTGGTGATAAGTGCCGTCGCTCCGCGTATTGTAGCGATATTCCGCCTTGCCGTAGAGGCCGGCGCCGAGGCCGAGCTCGACGCCGCCGCCGACCTGCGGCGAGCCGGTGCTGTGCGCGGCGGTCGTCACCGTGGTCCCGTCGCTGGCGGTGTAGGTCGAGCCGACCCGGCTATTGTCGTAGGCGACCCGGCCGAACAGCAGCGCCGGGCCGGCCTGGTAGCCGAGGCGCGCGCCGGCGCTGATGTCGCGCTTCACTTTGGAGCAGAGCTGGTCGCCGCTCGCGGTGACCGAGGATGCGCAGGCCGACTTGCCGAGCCCCATCACTCCGGCGTCGACACCGGCCAGCAGCCCGCCACCGACCGGGAGGTCGTAGCCTGCGCCGATCCCGACCAGCAGCCGGTTATTGCCGGTGGTGGTGCCGGCCGCGCTCGACCCGGTCTGGTCGGTGAGCCGGAGATGGTCGAGCGCGAGTTGTCCCTCGACATGAGCGGTGCCAGTCATGCTGTCTTCTGCAAATGCCGGAGTAGTGGCAAGAAGAGTGCACGAAAGGGAGGCAAGAACTGCCTTAATCATCGATAGTCTCCATTTAATCGCCAGACCAGGGGTGGGGTCGGCAGGAGATCATCTACGTTTTTCTTCTTACGTGCGACTTACGTGCAACAGTTTTTTAGGCTGGCTCTTCGAATCGCAGGGTCATGGCGGCCCCGCCGAGCGCGCTTTCGCCGACCTCGAGCCGCCCCGCTTGAGCGACCATCGCCCGGTCGACGATGCTGAGCCCGAGTCCCGCGCTGTCCGAGCGGCGGTCGTCGGCGCGCCAGTGGCGGCGCTGGACCCGGTTGCGGTCGCTGACCGCGATGCCGGGTCCGTCGTCCTCGACCCGCAGCGTGGGACCGGGGCCGAGGTGGACGACGATGCTGGTGCCGGTCGGCGTATGGCGCTGGGCATTGTCGATGAGGTTGTCGAGCGAGAGCTGGGCGAGGCCGGCGATGCCGCGGGCGACCACCGGGCGGCCCTCCTCCTCGTCATGGAAGGCAATGCTGCGGCCGTTGGTGAAGACCCGGCCGGCGCTGTGCTCGACCGAGGCAAGCGCCAGCGCGCGGAGGTCGACGCGGCTGTTGACGTCGTCGCTCGAGGCGAGCCGGGCGAGGCGCATCACCTGCTCGATGACGTGCGCGGCATGGCTGACGCTGGCCAGCAGCCGCTCACGCAGCTCGAGGTCGGTGACCTCCTCAGCGCGGCAGGCGATGGTGGCGAGCGGGGTGCGCAGCTCGTGCGCGACGTTGGCGACGAACTCGGTCTGCGCTTCGAACGCGTCGTGAACCCGATCGAGCGCGCTGTTGACGGCCTCGGCAAGCGGTTGGACCTCGCGCGGGAGGCGTTGCCAGTCGAGCCGCACGTCGAGCCGGTTGGCGTCGACCAGGTCGGCGTCGCTCGACGCGCGCCGGATCGAGCGGGTCGCCCGTGCGAACAGCAGCAGGCTGAGCAGCAGCGAGGCGATGACGAAGGCGGGGACGATCCACAGGAAGCGGGTGAGGAAGGCGGTCGCGAGCCGCGCCACCAGCTCTTCCGGGCGGCGGCGGTCGGAACTGATCACCAGCCATTCGCCCGACCCGCCCTGCGGCAACGGGTAGGTGGCGATGTCGATGCCGTTGGCGAGGCGATGGGCGTGGCTCGCCTCGAGCGGCAGCTCGCGGAAGTCGATGCCATAGCGCGGGCCGCCGCTGAAGAGGATGCGGCGATCCCCGTCGATCACGTCGAAGCGGCGGATCCCGTTGGGCGCGAAGAAGCTGGGCGGCTCGAAGCCGCGGCGGAACGACCAGCGCCCGTTCTCGAGCCGGAGATTGGGAGCGATCCGCTCCGCGCTGCGGTCGAGCTCGCGCCCGACGAAGCTGTTGACGGTCGAGCTCAGCAGCCGCGAGGTGAGCAGCGGAAGCGCGCCGGCGAGCAGGAGCGCGACCACTGCCTGGACGACGACGAGCCGTCCGAACAGCGAACGCGGGACGAGCCTCACGTCCCCGCCATCAGCATGTAGCCGACCCCGCGCACCGTCTTGATCGAGACTTCGGCCTGGTTCTGCTCGAGCTTGCGGCGGAGGCGGTGGACATATACCTCGACCGCGTTGGAGCCGAGCGCCTCGCCGGCGCCGAACAGCTGGTCCTCGACGATCCGGCGCGGGGTCACATGGTCCTTGCGGCGGAGCAGGATCTCGAGCAGCTCGACTTCGCGGGTGGAGGCGTCGACCTGGACGTCGCCGATCGTCAGCTCGCGGGTGTCGGTGTTGAGTGACAGTCGGCCGGCCTCGAGCTTGGCATCGGTGTAGCCGGTGGCGCGGCGGAGCAGCGCTTCGACCCGGGCGTGGAGCTCGTCGAACCAGAAAGGCTTGACCAGATAGTCGTCGGCCCCGGCGCGCAGCCCGGCGACCCGCATTTCGGGCTCGCTGCGCGCGGTGAGGAGGATGATCGGGGTCTTGTTGCCGCGGCCGCGCAGCCGCTTCAGCAGCGACACGCCGTCCTCGTCGGGAAGGCCGATGTCGAGGATGATGACCTCGTAGTGGGTCGTGCTGCACAGCTGCTCGGCGTCGCTGGCGCGATGGGCGAGGTCGCACGAGACATGGCGTCGCCGGAAGGCCGAGCTGATCGCTTCCGACAGGTCCTGGTTATCCTCGACCACCAATAGCCGCATGTCATTGTCTCCCGCGTCGCGCCCGACGGTTCGGCCGGGCCAGCTTGCGGCCGGATGAACGCCCGGGGGCAGGGGTGAATGATTGACCAACTCGTAAGCTCGACGTCAGATGCCTCGAAATGACGAAGGGCCCCGCGGTTGCCCGCGAGGCCCTCCTTCGTTCGGTCTGAACGGCTTATTCGCCGTCGTTGCTGCCGCCGGTCAGGAACGCCGGGGCGAACTCGGGCGCCGGGCCCTCGTCGCGCTCCGGACGGTCGCCGCGGTCACGGCGCGGGCCGCGATCGCCACGGTCGCCGCGCGGACCCCGGTCGCCGCGGTCGCCACGGTCACGGCGCGGGCCGCGGTCACCGCGGTCACCCCGGTCCCCACGATCGCCGCGCGGACCCCGGTCACCGCGGTCGCCACGGTCGCCCCGCGGCTCGCGCGGGGGACGGCTGTCCTCCAACTCGGCGCCGGTCTCCTGGTCAACGAGACGCATCGACAGGCGAACCTTGCCGCGCGGGTCGACCTCGAGCAGCTTGACCTTGACCTCCTGCCCCTCGGACAGGACGTCGCGGACGTTCTCGACCCGCTCGTTCTTGATCTCCGAGACGTGGACCAGCCCGTCCTTGCCGGGCATGAAGGTCACGAACGCGCCGAAGTCGACGATGCTCGCCACCTTGCCGGTGTAGATGGTGCCGACCTCAGGCTCCTGGGTGATGCCCTGGATCCACTGGCGCGCGGCCTCGATCTGCTTGAGGTCCGACGAGCTGATCTTGATCAGGCCCTCGTCGTCGATGTCGACCTTGGCGCCGGTCGTCGCGACGATCTCGCGGATGACCTTGCCGCCGGTGCCGATCACTTCGCGGATCTTGTCCTTGGGGATCTGCATCGTCTCGATCCGCGGGGCGTGCTCGGAGAGCTCGGTGCGGGTGTGGTCGAGCGCCTTGGCCATCTCGCCGAGAATGTGCGCGCGGCCGTCCTTCGCCTGGGCGAGGGCCACCTTCATGATCTCCTCGGTGATCCCAGCGACCTTGATGTCCATCTGCAGCGAGGTGATGCCCTCGCTGGTGCCGGCGACCTTGAAGTCCATGTCGCCGAGATGGTCCTCGTCGCCGAGGATGTCGCTGATCACCGCATAGTCGTCACCCTCGAGGATAAGGCCCATGGCGATGCCGGCGACCGGGCGCTTCAACGGAACGCCGGCGTCCATCATCGACAGCGAGGCGCCGCAGACGGTGGCCATCGACGAGGAGCCGTTGCTCTCGGTGATGTCGGAGAGGACGCGGATCGTGTAGGGGAACTCGTCCATCGTCGGCAGCATCGGGTGCACCGCGCGCCACGCCAGCTTGCCGTGCCCGACCTCGCGGCGGCCCGGCGCGCCGAAGCGGCCCACTTCGCCGACCGAGTAGGGCGGGAAGTTATAGTGCAGCATGAAGCGCTGGTACGAGAGACCGTCCAGACCGTCGATCATCTGCTCGGCGTCCTTGGTGCCGAGCGTGGTGGTGACGATCGCCTGGGTCTCGCCGCGGGTGAACAGCGCCGACCCGTGGGTGCGGGGCAGGAAGCCGACCATCGCCTCGATCGGACGGACGGTCTTGGTGTCGCGGCCGTCGATGCGGCGGCCTTCCTTGAGGATCGCGGTGCGGACGACCGCGGCCTCGAGCTTCTTGGTCAGCTTGCCGGCCTTGATCGCGGCATTCGGCTCGCTGTCGACGAAGGCGTCCTTTAGCGGGGTCTTGGCGGCGGCGAGGGCGGCGACGCGCTCGGCCTTGCCGACCAGCTTGTAGGCCGCCTCGATGCCCGAACCGGCGAGGCCCTTGACCTTCTCGTAGAGGGTCGCGGTCTCGTGGTCCTCGGGAAGCTCCCACGGCTCCTTGGCGGCCTGCTCGGCAAGGCGAATGATGCCGTCGACGATCTTCTTCGACGCCTCATGGGCGAAGACGACCGCGCCGAGCATCTGCTCTTCGCTGAGTTCCTTGGCTTCGGACTCGACCATCATCACGGCGTTGCCGGTGGCGGCGACGACGAGGTCGAGGTCGCTCTCCTTGATCTGCTCCGGCGACGGGTTGAGGATATACTCGCCGTTCTGGAAGCCGACGCGGGCGGCGCCGATCGGACCCATGAAGGGAACGCCCGAGATGGTCAGCGCGGCGCTGGCGGCGCACATTGCGACGATGTCCGGCTCGTTCTCGCCGTCGTAGGAGAGGACCTGGGCGATCACGAGGACTTCGTTGAAGGAATTCTCGGGAAACAGCGGGCGGATCGGGCGATCGATGAGACGGCTGGTCAGCGTCTCCTTCTCGGTCGCGCCGCGCTCGCGCTTGAAGAAGCCACCCGGGATTCGGCCCGCGGCGGAGAACTTCTCCTGGTAGTGGACGGTGAGCGGGAAGAAGTCCTGGCCGGGCTTCACGCTCTTGGCGGCGGTGACGGCGCACAGGACGACGGTCTCGCCCATGGTGGCCATGACGGCGCCGTCGGCCTGGCGGGCGACGCGCCCGGTCTCGAGCTTCAGCGTCTTGCCGCCGACCTCGATCTCAACAGTCTTGATGTCGAACATGTATTTTCCTTCTCCCGGCGGGCGGATCCCGGCGGGGCAGCAGTGGCAGACAAGCCGGTCTGCGAGCGGGGTAGGGCCTGATATGCCCCGTCAGGGCTCGTTGCCGGATTGCCGCGAGCCCAAAGAGCAAGGGCGCCCGAAGGCGCCCTTGGTGTTACTTGCGAAGGCCGAGCTTGCCGATCAGGTCGGTGTAGCGCTCCGCGTCCTCGCGCTTCAGATAGTCGAGCAGCGAACGCCGCTTGTTGACCAGCATCAGCAGCCCGCGCCGCGAGTGGTTGTCCTTGGCGTGGGTCTTGAAATGCTCGGTCAGGGTCTGGATGCGCGAGGTGAGGATCGCGATCTGCACCTCGGGCGAACCCGTGTCGTTGTCGGCGCGGCGGTGCTCGGCGATGAGCTCCTGCTTGCGCTCGGCGGTGATCGACATCGTCTTTACTCCTTGTGTCTAGACGTTGAACCCGCGCACGACCCAGAGGTCGAGGGCCGAGGCCTGGACCAGCGCGACGGGCGTTTCGGCCAGTGTCGCAAGGTAGAGGCCCGGTTTCACGGGCAGACCGGCCAAGCGCTGACCCTGTCGGAGCAGCTTTGCCTGGTCGGGGTCGACGGGGAGGGCCGGGATGTCGTCCAGCCCCGCCTGAAGCGGGAGCACCGTCCTCGTCAGGTCGCGCGCCTTAGCGGCTTGGCTGAGAAAGTCCAGCGAAATGGCTTGGCCGAGGGTGAACGGACCGGCCTTCGTCCGCCGCAGCATGGTGACGTGCCCGACGGTGCCAAGCGCCCGCGCGATGTCGCGGGCGAGGCTGCGGATGTAGGTGCCCTTGGAGACGGTGGCGGCGAGGGTGATTTCGTGCACTGCGCCATCGCCGCCCAGCCCCCTTCCATCATCCCCGCGAAAGCGGGGATCCAGCTTCCCTCCGGACCCAGGACAAGAAGCGGGACCCCCGCTTTCGCGGGGGTGACGAATAACTAGGGAGTGGATGGTCACCTTCCGCGCCGCCAGCGTCACCTCCTCCCCCGCTCGCGCCAGATCATAGGCCCGCTTGCCCTCCACCTTCAGCGCCGAATAGGCCGGCGGCACCTGCTCGATCGGCCCGGTGAACCGAGGCAGCAACGCTTCGATCTCGGCGAGGGTCGGGCGATGGCCGCTAACAGCGACCTCTTTTCCCTCCAGGTCGAGCGTGTCCGTCTCCACCCCGAAGCGAACCGTGAAATCATACCCCTTCGTCGCGTCCAGCATCCGCCCGGCGAGCTTGGTGGCCTCGCCCAGCGCCACCGGCAGCACGCCCGTCGCGAGCGGGTCGAGCGTCCCGCCGTGCCCGACCTTGGTCCGGGGCTCGCCGGCCTCGCGCAGCGCGCGCTTGACCGCGGACACGGCCTGCGTCGACCCCAGGCCCAGCGGCTTGTCGAGGATGATCCAGCCGTTCAGCATGGCGGTCAGGCCGGCTCGTCGCCGCCCATGCTCCCCGCCTCGCCGGCGCGCAGCCGCTCGAAGAAATGGCGTCGGCACAGCGCGACATAGCGGTCGTTGCCGCCGATCTCGGTCTGCGCCCCGGCGGCGACCGCGCGACCCGCCGCGTCGACCCGCAGGTTCATCGTCGCCTTGCGCCCGCACTCGCATACCGCCTTCAGCTCGATCAGCGCGTCGGCGAGCGCGAGCAAGGCAGCGCTGCCGGGGAAGAGCTGGCCCAGAAAATCGGTCCTGAGGCCGTAGCAGAGCACCGGAATGTTGCGCTCGTCCGCCAGCCGGCACAGCTCCAGCACCTGCTCGCGGGTCAGGAACTGCGCCTCGTCGACCAGTACACAGTGGAGCTGGCGGCTCTTCAGCTCATCGAGCACCGCGTCCATCAGCCTGGTCTTGGGACGATAAACCCGCGCCGCCGCCCCGATGTCGAGCCGCGAGGCGATCCGCCCGACGCCGGCGCGGTCGTCGTGCGCCGCAGTCCACAGCATCGTCTCCATGCCCCGCTCGCGATAGTTGAAGTCCGCCTGCAGCAGCGTCGTCGACTTCCCCGCATTCATCGCGGCATAGTAGAAATAGAGCTTGGCCATGGGGTGCCGACTAGACCGGCCACTCGTCCTTGAGAATGGCGAACAGCACCGTGTCGCGGACGTGGCCGGTCCAGGTGATGCGGTCGGCGCGAAGCACGCCTTCGCGGACTGCGCCGAGCTTCGCCATCGCCGCCTGGCTGCGCGCGTTGCGGCGGTCGACGCGGAACTCGACCCGGCGGATGCCGCTGTCGAACGCGCGCTCCAGCATCATCGCCTTGGCACGGCGGTTGAAGCCGGTGCCGCGAAAGCGGGGGCGGTAGTAGGTCCCGCCGATCTCCAGCACCTGCCGGGCGGGATCGATGCCGAGATAGCTCGACATGCCGACCAGTTCCTCGCCGTCGAACAGGACGAAGGTCCGCGCGTCGGTCCTGGCGAGATAGGGGCCGAGGCTGGAGTCGAACCCGTCCGGTCCGAAGTCATTGGCGTAGAACGCCCAAACCGCGCGATCCTCCGCGCAGGCCGCCTTGAGCGCCGCGCGAAACTCCTCGCGGAAAGGTTCGGCGCGGCACCCCTCGCCAGCCATCGCCGCCCCCAGTTCGTCATCCCCGCGAATGCGGGGATCCAGCTGCCTTTCGCCGGCCGTCGAGGAAGCTGGACCCTCGCGTTCGCGAGGGTGGCGGTCATTGGTCATCGGACCCGCTCACGGAGCAATCGTCACTGCTCATCAAGGTCCTGCGCCACATGCTCGGACCGCAGGATCCGGTCGATGTGGCTGCCTTCATCGAAGCTCTCGTCGGCCAGAAACTTGAGCTTGGCCGCATATTTGGTCCGCACCCGGTGGGCGACCTCGCGCTGGAGATAGGCGGTGTTGGTCCTGAGCGCCTTCAGCACCGCTTCCTCGTCCTGGCCGAGCAGCGGCTTCACGAACACGGTGGCGTGGCGCAGGTCGGGCGACATGCGAACCTCGGTCACGCTGACGAGATGGCTCTGCAGCGTGGAATCGTGGACGTCGCCGCGCTGCAGGATCTCGCTCAGCACGTGGCGGACCTGCTCGCCGACGCGGAGCAGGCGGACGGAGCGGCCTTCAATGGTCTCGTTGCGGCGCATCAGTCGTCAGCCTCGCTGTAGAAGGTCAGGCGGTTGCCGGAGGGATCGTGGATGGTGAGCTCCCACGAGCCCCAGTCCATTCGCTCCGGCTCGCCCGGCCGGGCGTTCTCGTAATTCTTCGCGCGCAGCGCCGCGGCAAAGGCCCGGACGTCGTCGACCGGGATCCGCACCCGCGCGCCCGGCGAGCAATCGCCGAAATGCTCGCTGAGGTGAAGCTGGCAGTCGCCGCTGCGCAGCCCAAGGTAGAGCGGCAGGTCCGGCGCGAAGCGATGCTCGAAGACCAGCTCGAACCCGAGGAAATCGAGGTAGAAGCGACGGGTCTTCGTCTCGTCGAAACTGCGCAGGATCGGCGTCGGGGCACCCAGCATCTGGCAGCTCTCCTCCACGATCTCCGGCCGAGCCCGCCCGGAGCGCTTCCGCTCCTGGCCGCCCGGCCGTCGACTTCAGCCTTCCTGCGTCGCTTACAGCGTCCGCGCGCGTTCCTCGACCTCGAACACCTCCAGGCTGTCGCCCGGCTTGATGTCGTTGGTGTCGGCCAGCAGTACGCCGCACTCGAGACCCGCCACAACCTGCGCCACGTCGTCCTTGAACCGGCGGAGCGAGGAAATGGTGGTCTTGGAGACGATGACGTCCTCGCGGGTGAGGCGGGCGTTGAGACCCTTTCGGATGACGCCCTCAAGCACCAGCAGGCCGGCGGCCTTGTCGCGCTTGCCGGCCGGGAACACCTCCTGCACCCGGGCACGTCCGACGACCGTCTCGATGATCTCCGGACCCAGCTCGCCCGCCATCGCGCCCTTGGCCCAGTCGGTCAGGTGGTAGATGACGTCGTAGTAGCGGAGCTCGACCTTGTTGCGCTCCGCCACCTCGCGCGCCTTGGCGTTGGGACGGACGTTGAAGCCGATGATCGGCGCTCCGGTCGAGGCGGCGAGGGTCACGTCGCTCTCGGTGATCGCGCCGACCCCCGAGTGGAGGATGCGGACCTTGATCTCGTCGGTCGACAGGCGGTTAAGCGCATTGACGATCGCCTCGGTCGAGCCCTGGACGTCGGCCTTGACCACCAGCGGGAACTCGATGGTCGTCGAGGCCCGGTTGGCGAACATGTTCTCGAGGCTCATCGGCGCCGCGGTGGTCCGCTTGCGGTCGAGCACGCCCTGGCGATAGGCGGCGACCTCGCGGGCACGCGCCTCGTTCTCGACGACCGTCAGCTGGTCGCCCGCCGACGGGACCGAGCCGAGGCCGAGCACCTCGACCGGCATCGACGGCCCGGCTTCCTTCACCTGGCGGCCATGATCGTCGATCATCGCGCGGACGCGACCCGAGGAGGCGCCGACGACGAAGATGTCGCCGACCCTAAGCGTGCCGCGCTGGACCAGCACGGTGGCAAGCGGGCCGCGGCCCTTGTCGAGCTTGGCCTCGATCACCGTGCCCTCGGCGGCGCGGGCGGGATTGGCGCGCAGCTCGAGGATCTCGGCCTGCAGCGCGATGGCGTCGAGCAGCCCGTCAAGGTTGGTCTTCTGCAGCGCCGACACCTCGACATCCTGGACGTCGCCGCCCAGCTGCTCGACCACGATCTCGTGCTGCAGCAGCTCTTCGCGAACGCGCTGGGCGCGGGCGTCGGGCTTGTCGATCTTGTTGATCGCCACGATCATCGGCACGCCGGCCGCCTTGGTGTGATTGATCGCCTCGATCGTCTGCGGGCGCAGGCCGTCGTCCGCCGCCACCACCAGGATGACGATGTCGGTGACGTCGGCGCCGCGGGCACGCATCTCGGTGAAGGCCTCGTGGCCCGGCGTGTCGAGGAAGGTGACCTTGTCACCGCTCGGCAGCTTCACCTGATAGGCGCCGATGTGCTGGGTGATGCCGCCGGCCTCGCCCTTGACCACGTTGGCGCCGCGGATCGCGTCGAGCAGCGAGGTCTTGCCGTGGTCGACGTGGCCCATGATGGTGACGACCGGCGGGCGCGCGATCATCGTCTCGTCGGCATCGACGTCCGCGGCGGTGTCGATGTCGATATCGCTCTCGCTGACCCGCTTGATGTTGTGCCCGAACTCGGTGACCAGCAGCTCGGCCGTGTCCTGGTCGATCGTCTGGTTGACGGTGACCATCATGCCCATCTTGAACAGCGACTTCACCAGATCGGCGCTCTTCTCGGCCATGCGGTTGGCGAGCTCGCCGACGGTGATGCTGTCCGGCACGACCACGTCGCGGACCTGCTTCTCGCGCGGGCCGGAGCCCATGTGCGAGCGCTTCTCCTTCTCGCGGGCGCGGCGGAGCGCGGCGAGGCTGCGGGCGCGGCCGTCGTCGCCCGACAGCGCGCGGGTGACGGTCAGCTTGCCGCGCTGGCGCTGGTCGTCGCCGCGGCCACGGCTCGGGCGCGCGGGCTCGGGCCGCTTGGGCGCGGGGGGCGCCGGCGGCGGCGGACGGCGGACGGGCGTGAACTGCTGGCCGGCCGGCGCGGCGGGGGCAGCCGCACGCGGCTCCTCCGCGGCCGGGGCCGGAGCCGGAGCAGCGGCGGCAGCCGCCTCTTCCTCGGCGCGGCGACGGGCGTCGACCTCGGCCTGGCGCTGGGCGTCTTCCTCCGCCTTGCGGTTCTCCTCGGCGCGACGTTTCTCGTCCTCGCTGGCGTTGTTGCGGGCCTGCTCGTCGCGTCGGCGGGCTTCCTCGAGCGAGGCCATGCGGGCCTCCTCGGCCTCGCGCAGCAGCCGCGCCTGGAGCTCCTTGCGGGCGGTGATGTCGTCGACCGGCGAGCGGCGCGGGGTCGGGGCAGGCGC
This sequence comes from Sphingomonas ginkgonis, assembly GCF_003970925.1. Taxonomy (NCBI): domain Bacteria; kingdom Pseudomonadati; phylum Pseudomonadota; class Alphaproteobacteria; order Sphingomonadales; family Sphingomonadaceae; genus Sphingomonas; species Sphingomonas ginkgonis. The sequence goes on along the minus strand of NZ_RWJF01000001.1, from coordinate 2,766,076 downwards.
GGCCGGGCGCGGGGCAGCCGGCTTGGGCGCCTCCGGTGCGGGGGCGGGCGCAGCCGCCTGCGGCTCGGCCGCGGCCGGCGCCTCGCCCGGCTTGCCGAGAATGCGCCGCTTCTTGACCTCGACGACGACCGTGTTCGACCGCCCGTGGCTGAAGCTCTGCTTGACCTTGCCTGTCTCGACCGTGCGCTTGATCCCCAGCGGCGGCCGGGTGCCCAGCTTCGGCTTGTCGGTCTGGTCGGTCATTCTGTTCCTTCGTCTCTTGCGTCAGCCGTGCCGGTCGCCAGTCCAGCGGGCTCGCCGCCGTCTAGCTGAGGGTTCGGGTCAATGAAAGCGCGCCACCGCAGGATCGCGTCTCGGACACGCGAGGCGGCGGCAGGATCGGTCAGCGCGACATGTACCACATTCTCGCGCCCTAGTGCCAATGACAAGATGGTGCGTCCCTCGGGAAATTCCAGCCCCCGCGGCTCGCCTCCGCCCACCCGCCAGGCCTGGTCCATGCGGCGCCGCCCGTCGCTCCCGGCGTCGGCGGCGTGGATCAGCAGGCGGACCTGGCCGGAGCGGGCGGCGATCTCGACCCGGTCGGCACCGTTGATGAGGTTGCCGCTCTTGGCTTCCATTCCGAGCCGGTCGAGCGCGGCCTGGCGAAGCGCCGCGGCGATCCGCTCGCCAAGGTCGGCGGGGACGCTGACCTGCTGCGTCTTGAACGCCCGCTGCAGCGCGCCCCTGAGCTTGCCCTTGGCCTGCGCGGCATCGAGTTCGGCCTTGCCGACCCCGATCCACGCGCCGCGCCCCGGCGCCCGCGCGCGGACATCGGGAGCGACCTCGCCATCGGGGGAGAGGGCGAGGCGGATGAGGCTGTCCTTCGGCGCCGTCCGGCGCGTCAGGATGCAGCTGCGCTCGGGATCGCTGCCCTTTTCCTTCCCCTTCAGGGAAAGGGCGGGGGCAGGGGAGTCACCGGCAGCCGGAGCATCTCTCGACACCCCAGCCCCCGGTCCCTCCCCCTGTGGGGAGGGGAGGTCGCCTACGCGATCATTGCGGGGAGTCCGCATCGGCGGCCTCCTCGACTGCGGGCTGATCCTCGTCCTCGAACCAGTGGGCGCGGGCGGCCATGATGATCTCGTTGCCCTGCTCTTCCGACAGGCCGTACTCGGCGAGCACACCGCCCTTGTCCTCCGGGCGGTTCTCGCGGGCGTTTTCGGCGCGGCGGCGCGGCTCCGGCCGCTTCTTCTGCACCAGCTCGTCGGTGGCGAGGTCGGCGAGGTCGTCCAGCGTGCGGATATTGGCCTTGCCGAGCGTCACCAGCATCGCCTCGGTGAGGTGCGGAAGCTCGGCCAGCGCATCGTCGACGCCGAGCGAGCGGCGCTGCTCGCGCGCCGCCGCCTCGCGCCGCTCCAGCGCCTCGTTTGCGCGGCTCTGCAGCTCGGAGGCAATGTCGTCGTCGAGCCCCTCGATCGAGGCGATCTCGTCCGCCTCGACATAGGCGACTTCCTCGAGGCTGGTGAAGCCTTCGGCGACCAGCAGCTGGGCGAGCGTCTCGTCGACGTCCAGCTCGTTCTGGAACATCTCGGAGCGCTCGACGAACTCCTTCTGGCGCTTCTCGCTCGCGTCCTGCTCGGTCAGGATGTCGATCTGCGAGGCGGTCAGCTGGCTCGCCAGGCGGACGTTCTGCCCGCGGCGGCCGATCGCCAGGCTGAGTTGGTCGTCGGGGACCACCACCTCGATCCGGCTCTCTTCCTCGTCGATGACGACGCGGCTGACGGTCGCCGGCTGGAGCGCGTTGACGACGAAGGTCGCGGTGTCCTCGCTCCACGGGATGATGTCGATCTTCTCGCCCTGCAGCTCTTGGACCACCGCTTGGACTCGGCTGCCCTTCATGCCGACGCAGGCGCCGACCGGGTCGATCGAGCTGTCGTAGCTGATCACGCCGATCTTGGCGCGCGAGCCCGGGTCGCGCGCGGCGGCCTTGATCTCGATGATGCCGTCGTAGATCTCGGGCACTTCCTGCGCGAACAGCTTCTTCATGAACTCGGGATGCGCGCGGCTGAGGAAAATCTGCGGGCCGCGCGCCTCGCGGGCGACGCGCATGATCAGCGAGCGGATGCGGTCGCCGACGCGGACCATCTCGCGCGGGATCTGCTGGTCGCGGCGGATCACACCCTCGGCCCGGCCGAGGTCGACGACGACGTGGCCGAACTCGACCCGCTTGACGACGCCGGTGATGACCTCGTTGGCGCGGTCCTTGAACTCCTCGTACTGGCGCTCGCGCTCGGCGTCGCGGACCTTCTGGAAGATGACCTGCTTGGCGGCCTGCGCGGCGATCCGCCCGAATTCGATCGGGGGCAGGGGATCGACGATGAAGTCGCCGAGGCCGGCGTCCTTCTTGAGCTTCTGCGCGCCCTTCAGATCGACCTGCTTGAAATAGTCCTCGACCTCCTCGACCACCTCGAGCACGCGCCACAGGCGAAGGTCGCCCGACTGCGGGTCGAGCTTGGCGCGGATGTCGTTCTCGGCGCCGTAGCGGGCGCGGGCCGCGCGCTGGATCGCGTCTTCCATCGCCTCGATGACGATCGTCCGGTCGATCAGCTTCTCGCGCGCGACGCTGTCGGCGATCGCGAGCAGCTCGGCCTTGTTGGCGGAAACCGAAGCGGGGGCGGCGGTGGCCATGCGGTCTTAACCTTCTATGGTCTGGATGGAATCGGCGCCCTCGGTGCTGAGCGGCGCGGTGGCGTTGATGAGCTTGTCGGTGAGCAGCAGCTTGGCCGACTGGATCTTGTCGAACGGGATCTCGCGGGTGCCCTTGGGCGAGCCGATGCGGACGGTGTCGCCGTCGATGCCCTCGATCTCGCCCGACACCTGCTTGGCGCCGTCGACCACCTCGGCGAGCTTAAGCCGGGCCTCGTGCCCGGCCCAGTCGCGATAGTCGGCGCGGCGGGTCAGCGGCCGGTCGATCCCGGGCGAGCTGACCTCGAGCCGGTAGGCCTCGTCGATCGGGTCGCGCCCGGCGGCTTCTTCCGCGTCGAGCCGGTCGGAGAGGCGGCGCGAGATCGCCTCGCAGTCGGCGAGGTCGAGCTGGCGCGTGTCGGGCCGCTCGGCCATCACCTGCAGCGTCGGGTCGGACGTGCCGCCGATCATCGCGACGCGCACCAGCGCGAAGCCGAGGCTCTTCACCTCCGGCTCGATCAGCTGGGTCAGGGCGGCGAGATCGGCCATTCAAGTCCTTGGTCTAGGTGCAAGCGTTCGTCGGACCGGACCCGGGAGGGCCCAGCCTCAGGCATCTGACGATGTCGAGGAGACGAGAAGCGATATAGGCTAAGGCTGCAGGCTCTGCAACGGGGAAGCGGACTCGGCGAGCGCGCGGTCCTCGGCGCGGATCCGGATCGCCAGCACCAGCCCGTTCAACACGGTGAAGACGAGCGCCACGACCGGCAATCCGAACACCAGCGGAAGCACCGCCAGCTCGCCCGCGACGACGATATAGTTGGGGTGCTTCACGAAGCGATAGGGACCGCCGAGCACCAGCGGCTTGCCCGGCAGCACGATGATCCGAGTCGTCCAGCGCGGGCCGAGCGTCCGTAGCACCCAGATGCGCGCCACCTGCAGCAGGCCGAACAGCAGCAGGAGCGGGACGCTGATCGGACGGCCGGGCGTCAGCCACCACAGGGTGGCCAGCCAGCTGGCATGCACCGCGACGATCAGCGGGTAGTGGCCGGGCGCAAATTCCTTCGCCCCCGCCGCGAGCAGCCGCTGGGTGTTGGCGCGGGCGAGCGGCAGCTCGAGCAGCCGCTGCAGCGTCACGAAGGCGAGAATGGCGATCGCCGGCCAGAGCGGGTGGGTCATCGCTGCAGCAGCATTCCGGCGCAGGTGAAGCCCGGCCCGAAGGCGGTCATCAGCACCGTGTTGGGCAAGCCCCGGCCCAGCAGCCGGTCGAGCACGAACAGCACGGTCGGGGCGCTCATGTTGCCATGGTCTCGAAGCACCTCGCGCTCGAGGTCGAGCGTGCCGGGCTCGAGCGTCATCGCCTCTTCGATCGCCTGGATGACCTTGGCGCCGCCGGGATGGCAGCAAAGCCGGTCGATGTCGCTCCACTCGCGGCCGAAGTCGGCGAGCAGACCGGCGACCGCGCCGTTGAGCTCGGCGGTGATAAAGGGCGGGATCGCGCGGTCGAACACCACCGCGAAGCCCGGATCCTCGACCCGCCAGCCCATGATCCCGAGCGTGTCGGGCCACAGCCGCTCGCCGGCCCTGGTGATGGTCGCCAGCCCGGTTCCTTCCGCGCCGCCGACCACGCAGGCCGCGGCGCCGTCGCCGAACAGGGCGGTCGCCACCAGCGAGGCCGGATCGTCGCTGTCGAGCCGGATCGAGATGGAGCAGGTCTCGATGGTGACGAACAGCCAGCGGCTGCCCGGCTCGCTGCCCGCCAGCCGCGCCGCGGTGGCGAGCCCGCCGACCCCGCCGGCGCAGCCGAGCCCGAACAGGGGGACGCGCCGGACATTGTCGCGGAACCCCATTCGCGGCGCGACCCGCGCCTCGAGGCTGGGGGTGGCGATGCCGGTGGTCGAGACGGTGACGATGCCGTCGATGTCGCTGGCCTTCAGCCCGGCACGCTCGAGCGCCGCGGCCGCGGCCGTTTCGAACAGCGCTTCCGAACTCTCGAGATAGAGCCGGTTGCGCGATTCATAGCCGTGCGGCTCGCGGTACCAGTCGACCGGCGCGACCAGGTCGCGACCCTCGATGCCGGCATTGTCGAACACGCCGGACAGGCGTTCGAACAGGCCCTTGCGGCCTTCGAACAGGTCTCGGCTGAGCGCCTTGGCTTCCGCTTGCGGCAGGCGGAAGGGCGGGGTCGCGGTGGCGAGGGATAGCAGGGGAACCGGTCGCAGGGGCGGAGGCTTTCTACATGAAGCGGTCCGCGGGGGCGGCGCGCAGGAGAAAATGATGAAATCGAAGGCGTCCCAGTGGCTGCTTGCCTGTTGTGCGCTCGCAGCCTGTTCAGCAAACTCCTCCAAGGCCGACAGCGCCGCGCCCTCGGGCGGCGGCCGTCCCTTCACCGTTACGCCCCTAACCAGTTTCAGTTCCGCATGGGCCATGGCGTTCCTGCCCGGAATGGGAAATCAGGCGCTGGTCACCGAGAAGGAAGGCCGGATCTGGCTGGTCGACGTGGTGGCCAAAACCAAGAAGCCGGTGAGCGGCGGACCCGACGTGCTCTTCTCGGGGCAGGGCGGCCTGCTCGACGTCGTTCCCGCGCCCGACTTCACCAGCAGCAAGGCGGTCTATCTCACCTATTCCGAGCCGTCGGCGGCGGGCGGCAGCGGACTGGCGCTCGCCCGGGCGACGCTGGCCGGGGGCGGCACTTGGCGGCTGACCGGCCTCAAGGTCATCTGGCATGACCCGGCGGGCGGCGAGGGCGGCCAGTTCGGCGCCCGCATCGCTTTCGCGCCCGACGGCCGCTCGCTATTCCTCTCCTCGGGCGAGCGGCAGCGCTTCACGCCGGCGCAGGATCCGAGCCAGCCGCTCGGCAAGATCCTTCACCTGACCCTCGACGGGCAGCCGGCCCCGGGCAACCCGCTGGCGGGCAAGATTGGCGCGGCGAGCGTCAGCATCACCGCGCCGCCCAAGGACACCGTCGCGGCCGGCAAGGCGAGCGGGCGGAGCTTCCGCTGGCCCGGACCCAACCTGACCCCGGCCGAGACCTGGTCGAGCGGGCACCGCAACCCGCTCGGGCTCGCCTTCGCGCCAGACGGCAAGCTGTGGGAGATCGAGATGGGGCCGAAGGGCGGCGACGAGGTCAACCTCATCCTGCCTGGCCGCAACTATGGCTGGCCGCGGGCCTCGAACGGCAGCAATTACGATGGAGTCGACATCCCCGACCACAAGGCGGGCGACGGGTTCGAGCCGCCCAAGGTCTTCTGGAACCCGTCAGTGTCGCCGGCCGGGCTGATCGTCTACACCGGGGCGAAGTTCCCCGGGTGGAAGAACGACCTACTGCTCGGCGCGCTGTCGGGGCAGGCGCTGATCCGGGTTCACCTCGACGGCGACCGGGCGGAGAAGGCCGACCAGTGGGACATGGGCGCCCGGATCCGCGAGGTGGAGCAGGGCCCCGACGGCAGCGTCTACCTGCTCGAGGACGAAGGCCGGCTGCTCCGGCTCGACCCGGCGCGCTGAGGGCGTCGGGGACCGGCGCTCAGCGGGGCCGCAGCACGGCGGTGCTGTAGAGGCCCGTCGCGGCCGGCGGAAGCTCGCCGCGGCGATAGTAGCGGACCCGGAGCGCGGCGGCGGCGCTGACATAGGTCGCGCTCCCGACGCTCTGCGCGCGCGAGTCGTCCGGGGTGGGGATCTGCCCGCGGTCGAGACCGGTCGAGGCTTCCCGGCCCTCGTCGCTCGCGAGGACGCCGAAATAGTCGAAGCCGCGGCGGCGGCCCTCCCGCGCGGCGGTGGTCATCGCCTTGCGCTGGACGGCGACGGTCGATCCCTCCGAATCGGAGACCGCAACGAGCGCCGTGTCGGGACCGAGCATGGTGGTGCGGGCGTAGGTGCAGGCGGTAAGCCCGGCGAGCGGGAGCAACAGGACGAACCTCAGCATGGAGCCTCCGCCAAGAACGCGCCAGCCCATCCTACGCCCGCCGACGCGGTCCGCAAGGAGTGGCGCGAACGGTTCGAAACGGAGCAGATCCCGCGGCGAGCGGCCCGGCCACTCCTGCCGGCCACCTAAGGCGGAGGGAGAAAGGACCTCTCATGCCATCAGCCGATTTCAATCGCCGTTCCCTGCTCACCGCCACGATCGCCGGCGCCGCCGCGCTCTGCTTCCCGCCTGCGCTGGCGCTCGCAAACCCAGCCGAGGCGCCCGCGGGTCCCAGCCCGGCGGAGGCGCTGGCCCGGCTCAAGGCCGGCAACGCGCGCTTTCTCGCTGGCGGCGCGGCGCTTCACCCGGCGAGCATGGTCGGCGGCCTCGCCAAGGCGCAGCACCCCTATGCCGTCATCGTCAGCTGCGCCGACAGCCGGGTCGCGCCAGAGCTGCTCTTCTCGACCGGGCTGGGCGAGCTGTTCGTGGTCCGAAACGCCGGCCACAGCGTGACCCCGCTCGAGATGGGCGGGATCGAATATGCGGTCGAGCATCTCGGCGCGCCGCTGATCGTCGTGCTCGGGCACGAGCGGTGCGGTGCCGTGAACGCCGCGGTCGAGGTCGCGACCAAGGGCACCGCGCTCCCCGCCAGCCTCGGCGCGATGGTCGCCCCGATCGTTCCCACGGCGCGTGAGGCGGTGCACGGGATCAGCGGTGCGGAAGCCACCGAGGCCGCGGTCCAGGCCAACGTCCGCCGCGTCGTCGACCAGCTCCGCCACGCCCCCGGTTCGTTGCTCGAAGAGCCGCTGGAAAAGGGCAGGCTGATGATCGTCGGGGCGCGCTACGACCTCGACGAGGGGCGGGTGACCTTCATCGCGTGAGCGGTTGTCCGGCGGCCGCACTGGTAACAGGCCCTGCTGCCGCCAGCCTGCTCCGGAGCCGTTTCAGCTGCATCGGCAGCATGGCGACGCCCAGTGCGCAGACGCAGGCGAAGGCGGCTTGGCTCGCGCCGGTCCCAAGCGCGAGAAGCGTGCCGTCCACGATGGGCAGATGAACGGCGTACAGGGGAAAGGAGACGGCGCCACCGAACGCGCAGAGCGCCTCGAACCTGGTCTGGTGCTGGATGCCGGCGATCAACACCAGCGGCCAGACCAGCACGGCGGCGAAATCGAACTTCGGTCCGAACCAGCAGGAAATCGCCATGACGAGGGCGAACAGGAGGAACGGGTTGAGACCGGACAGGTCAAGAAGCCTTCCCTGTTGCCAGGAGCGGAAGACGAGAACGCCGCCGAGGTAGCTTGCCGCAACCCTGGCATAGCCTGCGGCGAAGTTCGCATCTCGATCGCCGAAGGCCATCGATCCGAAGTGATCGCTCAGCAGGCCGAGGCTGGCATAGGCGCAGAGTGCGATCACTGCGATCCAGTAGGTCGGCATGCGCCAGATCAGCAGACCATGGACGTAGTTGGCGACCAACTCGAAATAGAGCGACCATTGGACCCCGTTCAGAGCGAACAGGCCGAAATTGCCGAAAACCAGGGGGATAAAGAGCAGCGCGGCGGAGAGCCTCAGCTCGACGAGATCCATTCCTCGCCAGGAGGCCAGGAGTGCGCCCAGCAAGATGCCGCACCACATGGTTGGCACCAGCCGAACAAGACGGGTCCGGACGAAGCTTCCAAGCCCTTTCGGGAAACGCATCTCGTAAACGGCGGAGATCACGAAGCCGCTGAGAAGGAAGAAGAAGTCTACCGACAGGTAGCCGGCTGGAAGCAGGACATGCCCGGGCATCAGCTTGGGGACCGCATGATGAAGCAGAACCGCCAGGGCGGCCAAGCCCCGCAGGCCATCAAGCGTCACGAAGCGTTGCTTGCCCACCTTTCCCCCCGGAACAACGCCGGCAGCATAGAGGCTTGAGCTTTCGCAAAGGTTGCCCGGCGTTTCTATCTCCGCCGGTAGCGGAGATAATAAGGCCGCCGCCCCTCGCGCCGGCTCTTCGCGCCGTAGCGGGTCTGGATCCAGCCGCCGCTGGGCTCGAGGAAATCGCTCGGGCTCTCGGCCGTCCACTCGAACGTGGCGACGTGGCGCTGCATGATCATCAGCGCCCAGTCGAGATAGACGGGATGGTCGGTGGCGATGCGGAGTTCGCCGCCGGGCTTGAGCTTCTCGGCGAACAGCGCCAGCGGGCCGTCGTTGACCATCCGCCGCTTGGCATGGCGCGCCTTGGGCCATGGGTCGGGGTGGAGCAGGTAAAGGAAGGACAGGGCGCCGTCGGGCACCCTCCGGAGCACCTCGAGCGCATCGCCCATGTGCAGCCGGACATTGGCGAGTCGCTGGTCACGGATGTGGCCGAGCGCCTGCGCGACGCCGTTCAGGAAGGGCTCGGCCCCGACGAAGCCATGGTCGGGCAGCATGTCGGCGCGGCTGGCGAGATGCTCGCCACCGCCGAAGCCGATCTCGAAATGGAGCGGGCGCGGCTCGCCGAACAGCCGCTCGGCGGTGATCGGCCCGTCGGCGGGGACGCTGATCTGCGGCAGCAGCCGGTCGACGAGCTCCTGCTGCCCGGCGCGCAGCTTGTGTCCGCTCGAGCGGCCGTAGAGACGGTTGAGGGTGGTGGGATCGCCCGGCTTGAACGCGGTCATGGGGTGGGGCGGCTAGCGTCAAGCGCGGCGCGGCACAAGCGGGCCAGGGCGGGCGTTCAGGGGTCATGACCAAGCCGATCAAGCAGCAGGACCGCCCGCTCACGACCATCGAACGCGTCGATCTGGCGGTCGCGCGCGCGGTCGAGCTCGACGACAAGCGACAGCCGGGGCGTTCGGTCAAGGCGTTCGCGGGGCTCGGCGACCAGCCACCGATGCAATTGCTGTCGGCGGGAATCGTCGTCGGTGCGCTCGTCACCCACAACCCGCGGCTGCGCCAGGCCGGGCTGCGGATGCTGTGCGCGCACGGGCTGTCGACGGTCGCCAAGGGACTGGTGAAGAACGTCGTCGACCGGACCCGCCCGAACGCCACGCTGGAAGGGCGCGGCTACGCGCTGGAGCCCGGCCAGAGCAAGGAGAAGGATCTCCGCTCGATGCCGTCGGGTCACAGTGCGGGGACGATCGCCGCGGCGGGAGCGGCGATGCTCGACTATCCCGGCGCGGCGCCGGTGATTGCCGCCGGCGCGCTGTCGATCTGCGCGGCGCAACTCCCCAGCAAGAACCATTTCCTGTCCGACGTGGTGGCCGGCGCGGCGATCGGCGCCGCCTCGGCAGCGCTCGCTTGCTCGCTCATCCCCGCGGCACCGGATGGCACCGGAGTACCCGGAAGCTGAACCTCGTGTGACCCGAAAACAACGGCGGATGAACGAGGGATACACCTCGGAAAACGAGCGTTGGTCGGCGGTAACTCCCCTTTTCGAGGGAGCCCAGTCGAAGGAGTCACGATCGTGAACAAGCTCGTTCTTGCCCTGACCGCCGCCTCGGCCGTCGCCGTCGCCGTCCCCGCTGCCGCCCAGAACTGGCAGCCGATCGGCCAGCGTCAGGCCAATCTCTACAACCGGATCGAGCAGGGCGTCGCCAACGGCTCGCTGACCCGGGGCGAGGCGAACAGCCTGCGTCGCCAGTTCGTCAATCTCGAGCGGATGGACGATCGCTACGCGCGCGGCGGCTACAGCCGCTACGAGGTGGCCGACCTCCAGCGCCGCTACGACCAGCTGTCGGCGCGGGTGTACAACAAGAAGCACAACATGAAGGATCGCCGCTGGTAACCGGCCGGACGACCTTCAAGCGGAAGGGCGGGGCTGCGAGGCCCCGCCCTTTTCGCATCAGGCCAGCGCGGCCTTGAGCTCCTCGACCAGGTCGGTCCGTTCCCACGGGAACAGGTCGCCCTCGGCCTTGCGCCCGAAGTGGCCGTAGGCCGCCGTCTTCGAATAGATCGGCTTGTTGAGGTCGAGCGCGATGCGGATCCCGCGCGGGGTCAGCCCACCCAGCTTCTCGACCCGCCCGATCGCCAGCTCGATCGCGCTGTCGTCGACCGTCCCGGTGCCGTGGGTGTCGACGTAGAGCGAGAGCGGCTCCGACACGCCGATCGCGTAGGCGAGCTGGATGGTGCAGCGGCGGGCGAGCCCGGCCGCGACGATGTTCTTGGCGAGGTAGCGCGCCGCATAGGCGGCCGAGCGGTCGACCTTGGTCGGGTCCTTGCCGCTGAACGCGCCGCCGCCGTGCGGGGCCGCGCCGCCATAGGTGTCGACGATGATCTTGCGCCCGGTCAGCCCGGCGTCGCCGTCCGGGCCGCCGATCTCGAAGCTGCCGGTCGGGTTGATGTGGTAGACCGTCTCGCCGTTGAGCAGCTCGTGCGGGATGACGTCGGCGACGACCTTCTTCACATAGCTGTGGAGCTCGGCCTCGCGGTCGCCCTCGTCATAGCCCTTGGCGTGCTGGGTCGAGACGACGATCGCGGTGGCGCGCACCGGCTTGCCGTCCTCGAAGCGCAGCGTGACCTGGCTCTTGGCGTCGGGCTCGAGGAAGGCGGCGGCGCCCGAATGGCGGTCCGCGGCCATCCGCTCGAGGATCTTGTGGCTGTAGTAGAGCGTCGCCGGCATCAGGTCCGGGGTCTCGTCGCAGGCGAAGCCGAACATGATGCCCTGGTCGCCCGCGCCTTCGTCCTTGTTGCCGCTGGCATCGACGCCCTGCGCGATGTGCGCCGACTGGGGGTGGAGGTTGTTGGAGAAGTCGAGGCTCTCCCAGTGGAAACCGTCCTGCTCGTAGCCGATCCGCTTCACGGTCTCGCGCACCGCCTGCTCGATCTCCTCCGGCACGCCGGGCGCCCAGTTGCCTTGCGTGTCCATGATCCCCTGGCCGCGGATCTCGCCCGCCAGCACCACCTTCTGGGTGGTCGTCAGGGTTTCGCACGCGACCCGCGCCTCGGGGTCCTTGGACAGGAAGAGGTCGACGATCGCGTCGCTGATCTGGTCGGCGACCTTGTCGGGATGGCCTTCGGAAACGCTCTCGGAGGTGAAGAGATAGTTGTGACGCATTGCGCTGCGAAACCCTCGATATAAGGATATAAGGAAATCTTTATGTCATGCCCTGTAGCGGCGGCCGCGGTCGATCACAATGGCCCCGATGAGGAGCGCAAAGCCGAGCAGGATCGGCAGCAGGTTGCCGGTCATGGCGAACAGGGTGGGCGTGCGGGCGGGAGGCAGCGGGGCGGTGATGACGCCGGCCTGCTTCCAGCCGATCTGGCGGAGCAGGCGCCCGTCTGCGTCGACCAGCGCGCTGATCCCGGTGGGCGTCGAGCGGATCACCGGCAAGCCTTCCTCGGCGGCGCGGAGCCGGGCCTGGGCGAGGTGCTGCGGCGGCCCCCAGCGCCCGAACCAGGCATCGTTGGAAGGGTTGAAGATCACCTCGGGCCGGTGCCGTCGGTCGACCACCTCGCCCGAGAAGATCATCTCGTAGCAGAGCTGGAAGCCGACCCGCAGGCCGTCGGGCATGGCGATGGTCGCCGGGCCGGGCCCCGAGGCATAGTCGAGGTCGCCGGGCGCAAGGCGCGACAGGCCGATCGCCGACAGCAGCGGGCGCATCGGCAGATACTCGCCATAGGGAACGAGGTGCGCCTTGTCGTAGCGCCCGATCTCGCGCCCGCCCTGGCCGAGGACGAAGATGCTGTTGACCCCGCCGCTGACCTGCCGCCCGTCGGTCGACAGCAGCCCGATCCCGCCCGCCATCAGCAGGTCGCGCGGTCCGAGCAGCGCGGCCGCGGTCTGCCGCTGGGCCAGCACGAACGGCTCGGCGCCGCGGCGCTGGTCTTCGAGCGGCTCGGTGATCGCGGACTCGGGCCAGAAGAGGAGGAAGGGGGAGGGTAGGTCGGGCGCCATCGACAGCGCGGTCAATCGCCGCTCGGACTGGCCGGCGGCGGCGGGGCTCCAGCGTTGTTCCTGGCCGATGTTCGACTGAACGATGCGCAGCGTCTCGGGGCGCGGCGGCAGGAGCCGGGTGGTGAGCGGCGCGACCACCGCGAGCAGGAGACCGCTCGCCGCCACCGCCAGCAGCGGCCGGACCTCCCACCGCCCGAGCAGGAACAGCGCGCCGCCGAGCAGCACCATCAGCGCCGATGCACCATAAGTGCCGACCAGCGGGACGACATGCGCCGCGACCGGCACGCTCGCCGCGGCGACCGGGTTCCAGGCAAAGCCGGTGAACATCGTCGCGCGCAGATATTCGCACAGCGCCCAGGCGCCCGCGAGCGCCAGCATACGGGCGATCTCCGACCGCCGCCCGAAGGTCCAGCCGAGCGCGACCGCCAGCATCGGATAGACCGCGAGATAGAGCGACAGCAGGAACACCGCGAGCCATCCGAGCCACGCCGGCATCGCCGCCTGGAAGGTGAAGGCGGTGGCGATCCAGTTCAGCCCGATGCAGAACTGGCCGAGCCCGAACAGCCAGCCGACCAGCAGCGCGCGCCACAGGCTGGCGGTGTCGGCGATCAGCCAGAACAGCAGCGCGAAGGCGAGCGGCATCAGCGGCTCGATCCCGAACGGCTGGAAGGCGAACGCCGACCCCGCGCCCGCCCCAACCGCCACCAAAGCCCCGCGCCATCCCCGGCGCCACGAAGAATCGATCATGGGCCGCGCCTATGGCAGCAGCAGCGCGCTTTGGCACGGGGGAGCGCTCGAACGCAGCACTCTCACCCGTCACCCCCGCGAAAGCGGGGGTCCAGCTGCCTTCGTCGGGCAAAGGAAGAAGCGGGATCCCCGCTTGCGCGGGAATGACGGCCGGTATGCCCGCCCCACCCCAGTCGCGTCACCTCCTGCGGAAGCGCGGGTCCAGCTGCCTGCGTCGGGCAAAGGAAGAAGCGGGATCCCCGCTTGCGCGGGAATGACGGCCGGTATGCCCGCCCCACCCCAGTCGCGTCACCCCCGCGAAAGCGAGGGTCCAGCTGCCTTCGTCGGGCAAAGGGAAGAAGCGGGATCCCCGCTTGCGCGGGGATGACGGCAGAAAGCTGCCCGATCGTCCGGACAACCGTCACCCCCGCGAAAGCGGGGGTCCAGCTCCCTTGACGAGACGGGGTGAAACGGGCTGCATTCGCCGTTGCTCGGGGGAGAACGCGGGAGGTTCACCTGTCGGGCTGGGTCTACATCATGGCCAATCGCTACCGCGGCACCCTCTACATCGGCGTCACCGCCGACCTCGAAGCCAGGATCCACGCCCATCGCAGCGGCCGAGGCTCGGCCTTCTGCCGCCGCTACCGCTGCAGCCGCCTCGTCCATGCCGAGGAGTTCCCCACCATCGACGAGGCGATCGGGGCGGAGAAGGCGATGAAGAAGTGGCGGCGCGCGTGGAAGATCGAGGCGATCGAGCGCAACAACCCGGACTGGCGCGACCTGTGGGACCTCATGCAGGTGTAACCAAGAAGCGGGATCCCCGCGTGCGCGGGGATGACGGCTGATACGCCCGCTCCAACCCAGCAGCCGTCATCCCCGCGAAAGCGGGGATCCAGCTTCTTCCCGCTCCCCCGGCCCGCAAGAACCCTTCCGTCCGTCCCCCGACCGCCTATACTCCTGCCATGACCCCGCCACCCTTCCACCTCGCCTTCCCCGTCGACGACCTCGCCGCCGCGCGCCGCTTCTACGGGGAGCTGCTCGGCTGTCCGGAGGGACGCAGTTCGGACCGGTGGATCGACTTTGATCTCCACGGCCACCAGATCGTCGCCCATCTCGCGCCGGAGGCCGCGCGCGCCCGCGCCTCCAATCCGGTCGACGGCGAGGACGTCCCCGTGCCGCACTTCGGGCTGGTGCTCGACATGGCCAGCTGGCAGGCGCTCGCTGACCGGCTGCGCGCCGCCAACCAGCGCTTCGTCATCGAGCCGACCGTCCGCTTCGCCGGGCTGCCGGGCGAGCAGGCGACCATGTTCCTGCTCGATCCCGCGGGCAATGCGCTCGAGTTCAAGGCGATGGCCGACCCCGCCCGGCTGTTCGCGAAGAACTAGGCGGGGACCGGCGCCTCGCCGGGCGCATGGAGGCGGAGCCGGGTCATCTTGGTCCGGTCCGCCGCGACGCACTCGATCCGCCAGCCGCTCGGATGGCAGACGTCCTCGCCCGGCTCGAGAATGTGCCCGGCGAGCAGGAAGGCGAGGCCACCCAGCGTGTCGACCTCGTCCTCCTCATCCTCGAAACGCGGGTCGACCGCCTGCGCCAGCTCCTCCAGCTCGACCCGGGCGTCGGCCTCCCACAGACCGTCGTCGAGCGCGACCAGCAGCTGCGCGCCGGCCTCGTCATGCTCGTCCTCGATCTCGCCGACGATCTCCTCGACGATGTCCTCGATGGTGATCAACCCCTCGGTCCCGCCGAACTCGTCGACGACGATCGCCAGGTGCACCCGCTGCGCCCGCATTCGCGCGAGCAGGTCGAGCACCCCCATGCTTTCGGGCACGAACAAGGGCTCGCGAACCAGCGCCTTGACCGAGCGGCCCTCGGGCGGTCCCTGCATCGCGGCGAACACGTCCTTGACCAGCACCATGCCGGTCACCTCGTCGAGGCTTTCGCCATAGACGGGCAGGCGGCTGTGGCCCGCCTCGGCGAGCGCGGTCACCAGCGCGTCGAAGCCGATCGTCTCGGGCACCGCGACGATCTCGCCGCGGGTGACCGCCACCTCGCCAGCGGTGCGATCGCCGAAGTGCAGCAGGTTGCGCAGCATCTGCCGCTCGTGCGGGCTGAGGTCGCCGCGCACCGGGCGCTGCGTCTCCGCCTCGTCGATCGCCTCCTCGATCTGGTCGCGCAGCGTCGTCTCATGATCGTCACCGAAGATCAGGGCACGCATCCCGCGCCATAATCGGCTGCCGTTGTCAGGCTGGCTGGCCATCAGTCGTTCACCTGGTAGGGGTCGGCGATCCCGAGCCGGGCGAGGGCGCGCACCTCGCGCGCCTCCATGTCTTCGGCCTCGTCGTCGTCGCCATGATCATAGCCAAGCAAGTGGAGCGTCCCGTGCACCATCAGGTGCGTCGCATGGGTCGCGACCGCCACCCCCTTGTCCGCCGCCTCGCTCTCGCAGACCCCGCGCGCAAGCACCAGATCGCCGAGCAACAGTTCGGGTCCGGCAACCATTGCCTGGTTCAACTCGTCTTCCTCGAGCATCGGGAAGGACAGGACGTTGGTCGGCTTGTCCTTGCCGCGCCACTCGGCGTTCAGCACACGCACCTCCGCGTCGCTGGTCAGCCGGACGCTGATCTCGACCGACCGCGCGGCAGCGGCGAGTTGCGGAAACGCGCTCTCGAGAATGGCCGAGCGGGCCGCCGCGTCGGCGAGCCGCGCCCAGTCGGTGCTACTGTCCCACTCCTCGTCGGCGTCGAGGGCGATCTCGAGCGTCATTGCGCCGGCCCCTCATAGGCTTCGACGATCCGCCCGACGAGTGGATGGCGGACAACGTCGGCGGCGCCGAAGCGCACCATCTCGATCTTGGGAATGCCCTCGAGCTTGCCGACCGCGTCGGCCAGCCCGCTCTCGACCCCGCGCGGAAGGTCGGTCTGGTTGGGGTCGCCGCAGATCACCATCCGACTGCGCATGCCGAAGCGGGTCAGGAACATCTTCATCTGCTGCGGCGTGGTGTTCTGCGCCTCGTCGAGGATGATGAAGGCATCGTTGAGCGTCCGCCCGCGCATGAAGGCAATCGGCGCGATCTCGATCTCGCCGCTGGCGATCCGCCGCTCGACCTGCTCGGTCGGGAGCATGTCGTAGAGCGCGTCGTACAGGGGGCGGAGATAGGGATCGACCTTCTCCTTCATGTCGCCGGGGAGGAAGCCCAGCCGCTCGCCCGCCTCGACCGCGGGGCGCGACAGGATCAGCCGGTCGACGCTCCCGCCGATCAGCTGGCTGACCGCCTGCGCCACCGCCAGATACGTCTTGCCGGTGCCCGCCGGGCCCAGCGCGAAGATCATGTCGTCGCGCGCCAGCGCTTCCATGTAGTGGGTCTGCACCGTGGAGCGCGGGACGATCGTCTTCTTGCGCGTGCGGATCATCACCCGCGGCGCGGCGCCAACGTCGTCGCTGATGATCCCGTCGAGCTTGCCCTGGTTGGCCATGCCGAGCACGGATTCGACCGCCGCCATGTCGATGTCATGGCCCTGGTCCAGTCGGTTGTAGAGCCCGAGCAGCACCTCGCGCGCCCGCGCCGCGGCATCCGGCTCGCCCTCGATCTGCACCTTGGACCCGCGCGCCGCGATGTTCACGCCGAGCCGGTCCTCGATCGCCAGCAGGTGCCGGTCATAGTCGCCGAACAGGGGGCCGATCAGATAGGGTTGTTCGAATTCGAGCTCGAGCCGGGCTCGATCGTTGGCGGCGGGGGCGAGGTCGCGCTTGGCCATCAGGCAGCGCCACCGGTCAGCTTATGCTCACGACTCATCAGGCCCCGTTCGACTCCTCAAGCGCCCCGTTCGCAACCAAGATAGGGCCAACCCGCCCTCAGGCAAGCACCCATTCCTCCCCTGAACCTGCTTCAGGGGAGAGAAACCGATCGCGCAGCCGAGTGGTGGAATGACCTCACGCCAGCACCACCCGCTCCGGAACTTGCACCGGAGCTTCCAGCAGCCCCTCCTCGTGCGCCACCACATAGGGGACGAGCATCTGCCCGGTGACGTTCAGCGCGGTCCGGCCCATGTCGAGGATCGGGTCGATCGCCAGCAGCAGCCCCGCGCCCTCGAGCGGCAGCCCGAGCGTCGAGAGGGTCAGCGTCAGCATCACCGTCGCCCCCGTCACCCCCGCCGTCGCCGCCGATCCGACGATCGAGACAAAGGCGATCATCGCATAATGGAGCGGCCCCAGCGCGATCCCGTAGAATTGCGCGACGAACAGCGCCGACACCGCCGGGTAGATCGCCGCGCAGCCGTCCATCTTGGTCGTCGCGCCGAGCGGCACCGCGAAGGCGGCGTAGCTGCGCGGCACGCCGAGCGCCCCGATCGTCCGCTCCTCGGTCAGCGGCAAGGTGCCGATCGACGTCCGGCTGACGAAGCCCAATTGCGCGGCGGGCAGGGCGGCGCGCGCGAACTGCCCGACCGGCAGGCCCTTCAGCAGCAGGATCGCGGGATAGAGGCCGAACCCGACCAGCAGCAGCCCGAGATAGACCGCCGCGGCGAACCAGCCGAGCGACGCGAGGGTCGCCCAGCCATAGCTTGCGACCGCCGTCCCGAGCAGCCCGGCCGTGCCGATGGGCGTCAGCTTGAGCACCCAGTTCAGCAGCTGCCGACTGATCTGCAGCAGCGAGTCAGCCAGCGCGAGAAACGGCCGGCCCCGGTCGCCCAGCTTCACTGCCGCGAACCCTAGCGCGACCGAGATCACGACCAGCTGGAGGATGTTGAAGCTGAGACCCGTCTTGGCCGTCCCATCGGCCAAAGTCGTCGACGCCTGCAGCCCGAGGATGTTGGAGGGGAACAGCCCCTTCAGGAAATCCGTCCAGCTGCCCATCGAGTCCGGATGCCCAGCGGCGAGCGGCCCGCCGACATGATGCCCGGGCTGCAGGATGGTGCCCACCGCCAGCCCGATCGTCACCGAGCAGGCCGCGGTGATCGCGAACCATAAGAGCGTCCGCCCGGCGAGCCGCGCGCCGTTCTGCACCTGGCCGAGGTTGGCAATGCTCGCGATCACCGCCGTCACCACCAGCGGCGGCACCAGTGCCTTCAGCAGCTGCACGAACAGGTCGCCGACCGTCTTCAGCACCGGCGCGAGCCAAGCCGCGTCCGGCGCGGCCTTGGCGGCCAGCCCGAGCAGCACGCCCGCCACGGCACCGATCGCGACCTGCGCGCCGAACGACAGGCGAGGGGAGGAAGACGCGGTACTCGGCACGGGCGGTCCTTGCGACAGGCAAACGGACCGCCTCACTTATGCGCTGGACCCGCCCGGGCAATCGGGCGAGCGGAGAAAGCAAGGAAGCTGCCGAGATTGTCGGCAAGGGAGCATTTCCTTCCGCCCCGCCGCCAGCACCAGCAAGAACTCACCCCACGTGCCGACACACCATGGCCGTCATCCTCGCGAAGTACCGGTCCTCCTCAAACCCAGCCGTCATCCCCGCGAAAGCGGGGATCCAGCTCAACTACTGACGCGGAAAAGGAAGCTGGATCCCCGCTTTCGCGGGGATGACGTGCGGAAGCTGCAATCATGTGCCCTCCCTTTGACGCCCCCCACCTCCCCCGCCTAACCTCCCGCCCATGCGTGCCGCGATCCTGTCCAGCGCCCTGACGCTCGCCCTCGGCGACCTCGGCCGCCGCCCGATGCTGGCGATCCTCGTTCGGGCGATCGTCTGGACGCTGGTCATCTTTGCCGGCCTGTTCGTCCTGCTCGCCTGGCTGCTGAACGGCGCCGACCCCTGCTCGCTGATCGGCGACGAATGTCCGCTCGATCCGTGGAGCGGCGGCTTCGGTGCCTTCTTCGCGACGCTGCTGCTCGGCTGGTTCCTCTTCCCCGGGGTGGCGATCGGCGTGCTGACGGGGATGAGCGAGCGGATCACCCAGGCGGTCGAGGACATCCACTATCCCCAGGCCGCCGGCCATTCGGCGCCGCTCGGCTGGGGCCGCGGGATCTGGCTCGGAATCCGCTCGGGCGGGCGGGTGCTGCTCTACAACCTCGTCGCGCTGCCCATCGCGCTGATCCTGCTGATCACCGGCATCGGTCCGTTCATCATCTTCGCGCTCGTCAACGGTCTCGCCATCGCGCCCGACCTTGGCGAACTCGCCGCCGGGCGGACGCTGCGCGGGCCCGATCTCCGCGACTGGCTGCGCGCCAACCGCTGGCCGCTCCGCCTGATCGGGCTCACGGTCGGCGTGCTGCTGATCGTCCCGTTCGTCAACCTTGCCGCCCCGCTGCTCGGCGCGGCCGCCGCGGTCCATCTTTACCAGCGCGGCTCGGGCGCTAGACGGGCGGCATGACGTCACGCGAGGAAGAAGCGCGCCAGACGCGGCGGCGCTGGATCAACATCGGCGAGCTGATCGCGCTCCTGGCGCTGATCGTCTCGGCGCTGGGGCTGTGGAACGGGTGGAACGGTCCGTCCCGGAGCGAGCCGGCGCCCGCGTCCGCGCCGACCGGGCCGAAAAGCGTTCCGCTGGCGCTGCGCGGGCGGGTCTCGGACGAGGGCCGGACGCTGACGATCGCCCCGGCCGACCCGAGCCACGCGCTCGACCAGCTGACGCTGACCGCCGCCGGCAAGCCGCCGGTCACCACCGGCAGCGACGGCCAGCTCGCCGCGAGCGACGTCGAGCCGCTGCTCGCCGGCGGCAAGCGCGAGGGGGCGGGGAGCCTGCCGGTGACGATCGCCGCGCGCTACATCGAGCAGGGTGCCGACCGCCGCGGCGGCGGGCGCTACGTCATCGCCTATCGCTGGCGCGGCGGCGGGCTCTTCTCAGGCCACTCGCTCCAGCTGACCGGCTTCCACCGGGGCTGACGGGCGCGCTCAGTGCGAGGGGGCCGCGACGGGGAACCAGTCGCGGATCGCCGCGGCGATCGTGTCGGGCGCATTCTCCTGGATGAAATGCTTCGCGCCGGCGAGCACCACGGTGCGGTGGGCGGGGAACAGCCGCTCGAACCGCTCGCGATCGGCCGCGCGGAATGCCCCGTCCGCCTCGCCCCAGGCGATCAGCGCGGGCCGGTCAGCGATCCGCCGGAGTCCGGCTTCGACCTCCGCCAGATAGGCGCGGGAAAGCCGGATCTGCCGCGCGAAGGTCCAGATCGGCAGGCGCGAGGCGGGTGACGGGAACGGGCCGTAATAGGCGGCCAGTTCCGGCCGGCTCAGGGTCCGGTTGGTGCCGGCGGGGATTAGCCAGCGCGCCATCAGGTTCTGGCGGGTGATCGACCAGCGGCCGAGCCGGCTCCCGAACAGGCGGGAGAAGGCGATCATCCCGCCGGTTGCGGGCCAGGCGAAGCTGTTGCCGATGAGCAGCGCGCGGGTCAGCTCCGGCCGGCGCCCGGCCAGCCCGAGCCCGATCGGCCCGCCCCAGTCCTGCACCATGATCGTCAACTGATCGAGCCCGAGCGCGTCGACCAGCCCCTCGACCACCGCCGAATGCTCGCGCGGGGTGAAGCCATAGTCCGGCGCCGCCTGGCTCAGCCCGAAGCCGGGATAATCGACCGCGATGCAGCGGAAGTCGGGGGCAAGCAGCCGGACGAGGTGGCGATAGAGGAAGGACCAGGTCGGGTTGCCGTGCAGCATCAGCAGCACCGGCCCGTCACCCTCGTCGATATAGTGGACCCGGTTGCCCGCGATGTCGCGGAACCGGCTCTTGAATGGGAACAGGCCGCGGTCGAGCCAGCCGGGAGAGTCGTCGTCCGCCACCTGCGTTCCTCGGGTTGAACCGCCCGCCTCAAACGGAAACGACGCGGCTCCCGATCGGCTCCGCCAGCACCCCGCCCAGCGAATTGGGCAGCGCCTCCGTCAGCGTGACCCGGATCATCTCGCCGATACCCGCCGCCGTTTCCACGAACACGCTCTGCAGCCAGGGCGACTTGCCGATCATCTGGCCCGGGCGGCGGCCCTTCTTCTCCACCAGCACGTCGACCGTCTTGCCGACGCACCCCTGGTTGAAGGCGCGCCCGTGGTGCTGGAGCCGCTCGTTCAGCCGCTGCAGCCGCTCGTCCATCACCTCGGCCGCGACCTGCCCGTCCATCCCTGCCGCCGGCGTCCCCGGGCGCGGGCTGTACTTAAACGAGAAGGCGGCGGCGTAGCCGACCGCGTCGACCACCTGCAGCGTGCGCTCGAAGTCGGCCTCGCTCTCGCCCGGAAACCCGACGATGAAGTCGCCGCTGATCGCGATGTCGGGCCGCGCCGCGCGGACCCGCGCGATCGTCGCGAGGTAGCTCTCGACCGTGTGGCTGCGGTTCATCGCCCGCAGGATCGAATCCGACCCCGACTGCACCGGCAGATGGAGATAGGGCATCAGCTTGCCGATCTCGCCATGCGCGGCGATCAGGCTTTCGCCCATGTTGACCGGGTGGCTGGTCGTGTAGCGGATCCGCTCCAGCTCGGCGAAGCTCGCGAGATGGCGGATCAGCCCGGCGAGGTCGCGCCCGTCGCTCTCCCAGGCGTTGACGTTCTGCCCGAGCAGGGTGAGCTCGCGCGCCCCGCCCGCCACCAGCTGCTCGGCCTCGGCGACCACGTCCGCGAACGGCCGGCTGATCTCCGCCCCGCGGGTGTAGGGCACGACGCAATAGGTGCAGAACTTGTCGCACCCCTCCTGCACCGACAGGAAGGCCGACACGCCGCCCCGCCGCCTTGCGGGGAGCGCGTCGAACTTGGTCGCCGCCGGCATGTCGGTGTCGACCCCGGCGCGTCCCTCGGCCGCCGCAGCGATCATCTCGGGCAGGCGGTGGTAGGCCTGCGGGCCGACCACCATGTCGATCATTGCGGACCGTCGCCGCGCCTCCTCGCCCTCGGCTTGCGCGACGCAGCCCGCGAGCGCGATCAGCGGCTTCGACCCGTCCTCCCGGCGCAGCCGGCCAACGTCCGAATAGGCCTTCTCCGCCGCCTTCTCGCGGATGTGGCAGGTGTTGAGCACGACGAGGTCGGCATCCGCCCCCTCGTCCGCGACGGTCATCCCGCGGTCGGCGAGCAGCTCGGCCATCCGCTCGCCGTCATAGACGTTCATCTGGCAGCCGAAGGATTTCACCCGGAAAGTCTGGGGCTTGTTCATGGCGCAGCCCTATAGGCCAGCGGGCGCCACTCCGGAAGGCGCCAGCGCCGCGGCGATCGCGTCGCGCGCCATCCCCGCCAGTGCCTTGCGGTCCTTGAGCGGGGGCAGGGGGTCGAGCAGCCGAACCGTCACCGGCACCGAGCCGCGCCGGCCGAGCACCCGCCTCGCATTGTCCTTCCCCGTCTCGTCGCCGTGCCAGCCGAACTCGGGCGCGGCCCCGTTATAGTCGACCGCGACCGGCCGCACCGTCACCCCGTCGGGCGGCGGCGCCACCGCGGACAGCAGCGCCGGCTTGAACGGCAACAGGGTCCCGCCGTCCCCGGTCGTCGCCTCGGGAAAGATCGCCAGCGCCTGTCCGCGCGCCAGCCCGGCGCGGATCGCCTGCGCCTGCGCCGGCATGCCCCGCCGGTCCGAGCGGTCGACATAGATGGTCGCGTTCTGGTCGGCGAGCCAGCGGAGCAGGGGGTGGCCCCGCACCTCCTGCTTGGAGACGAAGGCACAGCCGGTCGCCCCGGCGAGCAGCGGAATGTCGAGCCAGCTGGTATGATTGGCGACGATCAGCGTCCCGGGCGCCAGCGGCGCGCCCTCGACCGTCAGCCGCGCACCCATGATCCGGGTCGCCACACGAAGGAAGCGCCGCGGCCAGCGCGATCGTCCCGTCGCGCGCGTCAGCAGGTGCAGCGGGGCGGCCACCGCGAACCAGCCGACCAGCGCTGCCACCCGCAGCAGCGCGCGTCCGTTCATCCGCGGTCGCGCTCGCGCCCGGCGCTCACCGCGTAGAGTTCCATCCGGTGATCGACCAGCCGGTAGCCGAGCCGCTCCGCGATCCGGCGCTGGAGCTGCTCCAGCTCCTCGTCGTGGAATTCGATGACCTTGCCGCTCTCGACGTCGATCAGATGGTCGTGGTGGGTTTCGGTGGTCGGCTCGTAGCGCGAGCGGCCGTCGCCGAACTCGTGCCGCTCGAGCACCCCGGCCTCCTCGAACAGGCGGACGGTCCGATAGACGGTGGCGATGGAGATGTTGGGGTCGACCGCGGCCGCGCGCTCGTGGAGCGTCTCGACGTCGGGGTGGTCCTCGCTCTCGCCGAGTACCTTGGCGATCGTCCGGCGCTGTTCGGTGATGCGCAAGCCCTTCTCGGCACAGAGGGCTTCGACGTCGATGCGGTGCGGCATGGCCGGAAACTAGGAGCGGCGTCGCGCCGCGTCAAAGCCTCCCCGGAAATAAGGCCGGGGAGGCGATGAATGTTCAGCTGCGGGCGCGGGCGCCGGCCGACTTGCGGCGCTTGGTGCCGAGCCCGATCGACTTGGCCAGCGTGCGGCGCTGTTCGGCATAGTTGGGCGCGACCATCGGATAGTCGGCGGCAAGACCCCACTTGGTCCGATACTGTTCCGGGGTCATGTTGTAGTGGGTCATCAGATGCCGCTTGAGCATCTTCAGCTTCTTCCCGTCTTCGAGGCAGACGATGTAATCGGGCTTGACCGAGGTGCGGACCGGGACCTTGGGCTCCGGCTTGGCTTCCGGCGCGGCTTGGGTACCGCCGAGACCGGCGAGCGCACCGTGCACGTTCTGGATCAGCTGCGGCAGATCGTTGACCGAGACGCTGTTGTTGCTGACGTGGGCCGCGACGATGTCTGCGGTGAGGGTGATCAGGGTTTCCTGATTATTGTCGTTATCGTTCATGCTGTAGTCCATCCGAGCAAAAGCGGGCAGTGCCCCCCGCACCACCGTCATAGTTTACTTATGTGATTGGACCTGCAAAGACAAGTTAACGTAAGTCAATACGTCAAATAAGCAGAGCAAGGGTCAGGGCGTCATAGAATTGCCCGTCGCCGCCACGATAATAGCTGGCACGACGACCCACGATGGTGAAATCGAACTTCCGGTACAGTTGGATTGCTGCATTGCCATCCCTGACTTCGAGATGAAGTCGATGAACCTGTTCGTTTTTGGCACGCGCGATGAAATGTTCGAGCAGGCTGCTCGCGACGCCCTCGCGACGGGCCTCCTGCCGGACCCCGATCAGCAGCAGTTCCGCCTCGTCGCCGACTGTTCGGGACAGGCTGAAGCCGACCGCCTCGTCGCCGCTTCGGGCGACCACCAGCGACACGCCGCTCATCGGCAGGATCCCGGCGCACTGGCCGCGGGTCCAGGCCTCGCCGAACTCGGGCGCGAAGGCGCTGCGCATCACCAGCATGACCTCGTCGAGGTCCGCCGCGCCGGCGGGCGAAAGGGCGAGCGCGGGCGCGGGCTGCGGCCCGTTCATGCTGCCGCCTTCGGCCGCGCGTCGGGGGCCCGGGCGTAGACCGGCTGCGGCGCGAGCGTCCTGAGCGCCTCGGGCAGGCGGAGCGCGAAGCCGGCGTCGGGCAGGCTGTCGACGACTTCGCCCCAGCCGCGCGCGGCCTGCAGCGCGGCGGCGGCCGGGCCGACCAGCAGCGGCGCATCGATCATCGCCGCGGCGGCCTCGGCGGGCTGGTTGAGGAGCGGGCCGGCGGGAGCCAGCGGATCGCCGTCGAAGGCCTGTACGAAGAGCTCGCCATGGCCACCGCTCATCACCCCGGCGAGCGGCCCCTTGCCGGCGTGCGGCGCGGCGAGCAGGGCGAGGCTGGAAATGCCCGCGATCGCCGCGTCCCAGCCGATCGCCAGCCCGTGCGCCGCCGCGATCCCGACCCGCAACCCGGTGAAGCTGCCCGGCCCGCATCCGACCAGCACCCGCTTCGGTCGGGCCTCGCCGACCACCTCGGCGACCATCGGCACCAGCTGCTCGGCATGACCGCGCCCGATCACGAGGTGGCGCTCGGCGGACAATCGGCCATCGGGCTCGAACAGCGCGACGGTGCACGCCGCGGTGGAGGTGTCGAGGGCGAGGATCATCCGCCGTTCAGTGGACCCGGCCGGACGATCGGAGCAAGCATATTCTGCCGATTTCCGGCCGATCGCGCCCGATCGGGGATGCCCGCCCTGGGTCCGCCGGAGGTTCGACCTAGCGCCGCCGGCGGCGGCTTTTCCAATAGTTCAGCGCGGCATCCGCCTCGAGCGGACGGGCGAAGTGGAAGCCCTGGCCGCTCGCGCAGCCGAGCGCCGCCAGCGTGGTGGCGAGCTCGCGAGTCTCGATCCCTTCGGCGGTAGTCGACATGCCGAGCGCCTCGGCGAGGCTGAGCACGGCGCGGACGATCGCCACGCTGTCATGGTCGACCATCATGCCGGTGACGAAGCTGCGGTCGATCTTGAGCACGTCGATCGGCAGCCGCTGGAGATAGGCGAGGCTCGAGTAGCCGGTCCCGAAATCGTCCATCGCGACCGTGGTCTCGAGCGCCTTCAACGCATCGAATACGCGGGTCGCGCGGGCCGGGTCCTGGACGATGGAGCTTTCGGTCAACTCGAGCGTCAGCCGGTCGCCCGACAGCCCGCTCGAGCGAAGCGCGCTCGCCACCACCCCGGCGATGTCGTCGCGGGCGACCTGGATCGCCGACAGGTTGACGCCGACATAGAGCGGGAGCTTCTCGCCCGCCTTGGCGTCCCACCCGGCGAGGGTGGTCGCCGCCTTGTCCATCGCCCAGCGGCCAAGCGAGAGGATGAGGCCGCTCTCCTCGGCGACGGGGATGAACTCGCTCGGCGAAATCTCGCCGCGGTCCTCGTGGGTCCAGCGGGCGAGCGCCTCGTAGCCCGACACCTCGCCGGTTTTGAGGTTGATCAGCGGCTGGTAATAGAGCTGCAGCTGGTCGCGGTCGATCGCGCGGCGAAGCTCGGTCTCGATCGAGAAGCGGCGGCGCGCGGCGCTCGCCTCGCGTGGCTCGTAGACCTGCGGCTTGCCCGCCTGCTTGGCCTGCTTGACCGCGAACTGGGCGTTGCGGAACAGCTCCTCGGGGTCCTGCCCGTCGGTCATCAGCGCCATGCCGATCGCGCACTCGACCCGGATCTCCAGCTCGGACAGGCGGAACGGCGCGTTCATCACCGACTGGATCCGTTCGGCCGCCTTGAGGGCGTCGGAAATGCCGCGGCGGAGCGAGACGATGATCCCGAACTCGTTGCCCCCGGTGCGGGCCAGCCGGTCGCCGGCGCGCAGCGCGCTCATCAGCCGCCGGGCGAAGGTGATCAGCAGCTCGTCGCCGGCGAGGCTGCCCATGGATTCGTTGATCCGGCTGAAACGGAGCATGTCGACGACCAGCACCGCATGGTCGCCGCGCAAGGTCTTCGGCTCCTTGCCCGCCGCCTCGATCATCTCGGTGAAGCCGAGCCGATTGGGGAGGCCGGTCAGGCTGTCGCGCAGCATCTCGGCGCGCAGGGTCCGCTCGGCCTGCACCTCGACGGTGCGGTCAACGAGGCTGAGGAGGCAGCGCCGGGCCCCGTCGGCAGCGGCGGGGAGGGGGGCGAACTTGACCCGCCAGTGGCGGCTCGAGACGTCGTCGCCGTCGACCAGCTCGAGCTCGTCCACCCGCGAGCCGTCGGCGGGCGCCACTCCGGCGAACCAGTCGGCGATCCGCTGCGACAGCGGGCCGTGCTCGAAGGTAGCCGAGCCCGACAGAGTCTCGGCGTCGCGATAGGCCTGGTTGGCGGCGATCAGGCCGAGCCCCTCGCCGACCACCGCGGCGGGAATCGGAAGCGCCTGCAGCAGGGCACGGTCCGCCGCCGTCTCCAGCGGGAACGCACAATCGTCAGCCGACTCCGGCTCACGAGCTACAGGGGACGCCGATCGCATCACCCCGGCCTATGCCGTTCAAGGCGTTAAGAGCGGGTTGAGATCGGCGTTAACCCAGGTTGCGTCAGCCGCCGAAACGGTTGGACCTCGGAAAACCCAGCGGCGCCAGCCGGCCCGCCGCGCCGCGCGCCGCGCGCCACGGGGTGAGGTCGGCCTCGGTCCGGGTCCGCCGGGTCTCGCCGCCCATCGACCAGCTGAGCCCGTCGGCGGCGCGGATCGCCGCGGCATCGGCCAGCCCGCCGTCGCGGTAGCGCTGCAGCGTCACCCCCTGGCCGCGGCCCATCTCGGGCAGCTCGGTCAGCGGGAACAGCAGCATTTTGCGGTTCTCGCCGATCACCACCACGCTGTCCGCCTCGGCCGGGACCGGCCGCACCAGCGCCAGCTTCGCGCCCGCCTTGAGGTTCACCACCTGCTTGCCCTTGCGCGTCTCGGCCTGCACCGCGTCGGCGTTGGTGACGAAGCCGCGCCCGTCGCTCGACGCGACCAGCATCCGCATCCCGCCCCTGAGCGGCAGGAGGTCGACGATCTCCACCTCGCCGGGCAGGTCGATCGACAGCCGCACCGGCTCGCCGAAGCCGCGCCCGCCCGGCAGCTTGTCCCCGGCCAGCGTGTAGCCGCGCCCGTCCGCCGCCATCAGCAGCAGCTTGTCGGTGGTCTGGGCGTGAAAGATCCGGAACAGCCCGTCGCCCTCGCGGAACTTGAGCGTCTCCGCGTCATCCAGCGCGACATGGCCCTTCATCGCCCGGATCCACCCGCGCTGCGAGAGGATGACGGTGATCGGCTCCTTCTCGATCATCGCCGTCCAGTCGATCTCCTTCGGCCCCGCGGCCGCCTCCGCCACCAGCGTGCGCCGCTCGTCCCCGAACTGCTCCTTGAGCGCGGCGAGGTCGCGCTTGAGCCGGGTCCGCTGCCGCGCCGGGCTCTCGATGAGCTTCGCCAGCTCCTCGCGCTCCTTGGCCAGCGCGGCGCGCTCCTTGCCGATCTCCATCTCCTCCAGCCGCCGCAAGGACCGCAGCCGCATGTTGAGGATCGCCTCGGCCTGCCGGTCGGTCAGCTGGAACTCGGCGATCATCACCGCCTTGGGCTCGTCCTCGGTGCGGATGATCTCGATCACCCGGTCGAGGTTGAGGAACGCCACCAGGAACCCGTCGAGCAGCTCCAGCCGGTCGTCGATCTTCCCGATCCGAACGGTCGAGCGCCGCACCAGCACCTCGATCTGGAACGCCAGCCACGCGGTCAGCGCCTGACGGAGGCTCATCACCCCCGGAGTCCGGTTGGCGTCGAGCACGTTGAGGTTGAGCGGAAAGCGGATCTCGAGGTCGGTCAGCTTGTACAGGCTCTCGAGCAGCAGGTCGGGATCGACGGTCCGCGCCCGCGGCTCCAGCACCACCCGCACCTGCTCGTCGCTCTCGTCGCGGACGTCGGCGAGGATCGGCAGCTTCCGGTCCCCGATCAGCGCGGCGATCTGCTCGATCAGCTTGGACTTGGGCACCCCATAGGGCATCTCGCTGACCAGCAGGTGCCACCCGCCGCCCTTCTCCTTCTCGACGCTGATCCGCGCCCTGAGGCGAAAGCTGCCGCGCCCGGTCGCATAGGCGTGGGCGATGCTCTCCGCGCTGTCGACCAGCACGCCCCCGGTCGGGAAGTCGGGGCCGGACACGAAGTCCATCAGCGCCCGCTCCTCGGCGTGGGGATTGTCGATGAGGTGCGCCGCGGCCTCGACCAGCTCGCCGACATTGTGCGGCGGGATCGAGGTCGCCATCCCCACCGCGATCCCGCTCGCCCCGTTGGCGAGCAGGTTGGGGAACAGCCCGGGGAAGACCTCCGGCTCCTCTTCCTCGCCGTTGTAGGTGGGGCGGAACTCGACCGTCCCCTCGTCGAGCCCGGCCATCAGCCGCGTCGCGACCGCGGTCAGCCGCGCCTCGGTGTAGCGGTAGGCGGCGGCGTTATCCCCGTCGATGTTGCCGAAATTGCCCTGGCCGTCGACCAGCGGGTAGCGCAGCGCGAACCCCTGCGCCAGGCGCACCATCGCGTCGTAGACCGAGGCGTCGCCGTGCGGGTGGTACTTGCCGATCACGTCGCCGACCACGCGCGCGCTCTTCTTGTACGCCCCGGCCGGGTCGAGCCGAAGCAGCCGCATCGCCCACAGCAGCCGCCGGTGCACCGGCTTCAACCCGTCGCGCACGTCGGGGAGCGAGCGGGCGGTGATCGTCGAGAGGGCGTAGACGAGGTAGCGCTCGCTCAGGGCAGAGTCGAACGGCGTATCGATGATGCTGCTGTCGTCGGGCGTGGCCATGAGAACGTCTTAGCAACGGGGCGGACGGCGCGTCGAGGGTGGGGATTGTGCTTTGAGGCGACGTTCGTGGCGGAGTGGGCTTCAAGGCTCCGGCGGCGCGTCAGGGTAGCGAGAAAGTCGGCGGAGAGGTGTCGATAATGGAGGTGTAGTTTTGCGTGGATACGAAGGTTGGCTCGGGGCTGAGGGTGCATCGAGGGGCGAGCGGCCTTACCCGCGCCAGACGAAAGTGTTGCCAATTTGTTCCATGGCGACCCAAAAAGAGCGGCGCGATCCTTCGATCGATATGCGCCATTGACGAAGTCGATTTTTGCGACCACAAACGCGGTCATGAAAATCGACCCTGCTTACCCCGCTCGCCGTACTGAACAGACTTTGCGCAGTGACTTCGATGATGTCGAGGAGCGTGTGAAGTCCCTTGCGCTGACCGTCTCGGGCCTACGGCGAGTACGAGATGTAGCAATGGCGGAACGCGCAAACGTGACGCTGCTGCACGCCGCGAACGCTGCCGGGGCTTTTGCCTATCAGTATGGCGTTTGGGCGCTGAGGGAAGAGTTCATTGGGGAAGATTGGACTCTTGAGCGCCCCGGTGGTGTTGAAGCAATCGTCAATCTTAGTCTCAATGTGCGCATTGCGTTCGCGAACGTGGACCGTTGCTGTGACCAGTTCCACTCCCCTGTACCAATCTCTGGCAAAGGATCTGGAGCAGAACGTCTTTGTCACGCCAATCTATTCGAGAACCTGCCAGTTTTTACGCGTGAGGAGAGCGGCCTTGGTATCCGGCTATTCTACTTGATGGTCGACCCGGCTGGTCGTGCTGAGCTCTCTCGCCCAACCATTCAAGGTGGGACTTTCGGACCTTGTGTCGAGCGTAATTTTGTCAGTTTCGGAAGCGAAGATGATGATCCCGCCCCAGCTCGACCAGAGGATCTTCCCGTAGAGTTTAAGCCAACAGTGACCCGCAGAGCGGGCTAGCCTGATGTTTAACCCCAAGCGACTTGCGCTGGCGCGTATGCGGCGGCGGTTGACTGCTCGTGCTCTAGCGGAAGCTACTGGTTTGACTCCAGATACGCTGTCGCGGCTGGAAAAGGGCCATCGTAGTCCAGACGCAATGACTGTCGAGCGTTTATCGACTGCACTCAACTATCCATTAGCTTTCTTTTATGCAGACGATCCAGCGGACATTGACCATCGCGGCGTCAGCTTCCGCAGTTTTTCTAAGATGAGCGCCAAAGAAAAAGACGCGGCGCTCGCGGCTGGCGCTCTCGGATTGCAATTGGCAGCTTGGGCTGAAACACAGTTCGATTTGCCGGACCCTGACCTTCCCGACCTGTCAAGCGAGACCGAACCATTTCGTGCGGCAGTAGCTTTGCGGCAGTATTGGGGCATCGGTGAACGGCCAGTAGGAAACATGGTCGCTCTTCTTGAGAGCAAGGGTGTCCGGGTGCTCGCATTAAGCGAAGACACTGCTAATGTTAATGCTTTCTCGTTCTGGAGAGATGCAAAGCCATACGTGTTTCTAAATAATTTTAAGACGCCGGAGAGCAGCATCTTCGACGCAGCACATGAGTTGGGGCATTTGGTTCTGCACTGCAAAGGTGATTTACAGGGAGAGCGACTGCTCGAACGTGAAGCGGATGGGTTTGCGGGGGCTTTCCTCATGCCTGAGGCTGATGTTCGAGCAACAGTTAGTCGGCCTGTTACAAGTTCAGTCGTACTGCAGTCAAAGAAACGTTGGCGTGTTTCTGCCTTTGCCCTTCTGCATAGATTATACAAACTGAATTTAGTTCCGACTGAGCATCAATATCGCTCTCTTTGTATCGATCTTAGTCGACGTGGTTATCGATCAAGTGAACCGATTGGAGTGGAGAGGGAGGTCTCTACGATTTGGCGAGAAATCTTCGCAACTCTGTGGTCAGAGAAAGTTACAAAGGCTTCGGTGGCGGAGGAGTTGCGAATACCACTAGATGAACTCGAAGGATTAATCGCGAACATGACTGTTCCAGTACCTCGGCCGAATAAGAGATCGCTCACGGCAGTTTGAGAGGTCACGTTCACGAGGAACCCCGCCCCTCCCTCATCCGCTCTCCCTCCACCCACAGGAGACCTCCCATGACCCAGCGCGACCCGCATCCCGACAACGAGTTCATCGACTCCCTCGCCGAGGACGGCGCGCCGTCGCAGTCGAGTTCGAGCGGCGGGCGGATCGCCACCGACGTCGGCAGCCGCGACGAGCTGAAGAGCGCGACCGGCGCGGACGACGAGCCGACCCAGGTCCACAAGGGCGACCGGCCCGACGGCGGCGCCTCGGCCCACCCGCGCGACGGGACCGCCCTCGGCGGCTCTCAGGAGGACTGACGCGCGCCACGGGGCCGGCCGGTCCGCGCCGGCTCGCCCCGGACCCGCTCCCCGCGCCGGAACGCGGCCGGGAGCACCCTCAGGCCGTCAGCGCGACCCCGCCGCTGCCCACGCTCCCCTGCGCCACGAAACGAGCCGGGCGGAAGCCCCGCTCACCCCCGCGCCGGCGCCACCGGGGCGTCGGCCATCGCCTGACCGACGATCGCCTCGAACGGCTCGCCCTCGGGAAAGCCGGCCGCGACCCACTGGCGCTCGATCGCGCGCAGCGTCGCCGCGACCACCGGGCCGGGGGCGAGGCCGCGCCTGATCAGCTCGCCGCCGCCGATCGGCAGGCGCGGGACCGTCCAGCCGGCCAGCGCGCGGACGTCGCCGGGGCGGTCGGCGAGCAGCAGCCGGTCGGCCGCGCCCTCGCTCCCCAGCGCATAGGCGAGCGCGCGCGGGTTGGCGCCGAGCGCGGGGTCGGCGGCGGCGGCGATCCGCGCCCGCGCCTTGTTGCTGATCTTGAGCCGCGCCGCGACCCGCTCGGCCAGCGCCGGATCGGGCGGGAGCAGCGCGGCGAGCCGGCGCAGCCCGTCGGGCGCGGTTCCGGCCGCCGCCTCCGCCGCCACCAGCCGCTCGAGCCGGGGCAGGGCGGCGGACTCGATCTCGGGCAGGACGGGCCTCAGGATCCCCGCCTCCAGCATCACCGCGACGGTCGCGGCGGGGGCGGGAAGGGCGAGCAGCTTGAGCAGCTCGTCGGCGATCCGCTCGCGCGACAGCGCCATCAGGTCGTTGGCCCGCGCGGTGCAGGCGGCGAGCGCCGCCGGGTCGGGCGCGCCGCGGCCGAAGCGGGCGTGGAAGCGGAAGAAGCGCAAGATCCGCAGATGGTCCTCGGCGATGCGCTGGAGCGGCTCGCCGATGAAGCGGACATGCGCGGCGGCGAGGTCGTCGAGGCCGCCGAAATAGTCGATCGGCGCGGCGCCGTCGGCCGGGTCCCAGTAGAGCGCGTTGATGGTGAAGTCGCGCCGCTCGGCGTCGGCCTTCCAGTCGTCGGTGAAGGCGACGGTGGCGCGCCGCCCGTCGGTCGTGACGTCGCTGCGCAGCGTGGTGATCTCGGCGACCTGGCCGCGGCTGATCGCGGTGACGGTGCCGTGCGCGATCCCGGTCGGGACCGTCCTGATGTCGGCCGCGCCGAGCCGCCGCATCACCTCGTAGGGCGAGAGGCTGGTGGCGAGGTCGAGGTCCTGGACGGGGAGGCCTAGCAGCGTGTCGCGAACCGCGCCGCCGACAAAGCGGGCGGTGCCTTGGCCGAGCGCGGCGAGCAGCTCGGGCAGGCCGGGGCGGCGGGCGAGGGTGGCGAGGTCGGTCATCGCCACCCCATCCGCCGCGACAGGTTGACGATCAAGGCCGCGGTGACGCCCCAGATCCGCCGGCCTTCCCACTCGATGACGTGGTAGCGGCGGAGCTTGCCGCGGAACATCGCCTCCTCCTCGCGCTGGTTGGCGGGGTCGAGGACGAAGGCGAGCGGGGGCTCGAACCAGTCGGCGACCTCCCCCTCGTGCGGGACGAGCGGCAGGTCGGCGGGGACGAGCCCGAGCACCGGGGTGATGTGGAAGCCGGTGCCGGTGCGGAACGGGTCGGCGGTGCCCCACACCTCGACCGCCGAGGCGGGCAGCGCGATCTCCTCCTCGGCCTCGCGCAGCGCGGCGGCGGTCGCGTCGGCGTCCCACCGGTCGACCTTGCCGCCTGGGAAGGCGACCTGGCCGGGGTGCGCGCGGAGGTCGGCGCGGCGGGTGGTGAGGAGGACTCCGGGCTCGGGCCGGTCGGTCACCGCGACCAGCACCGCGGCGTCGCGAAACTCGCCGGGCAGGAGGTCGGCCTCCATCGCCAGCAGGTCGGCGGGCGGGGGGAGCACGAGCGAGGCGCGGAGGCGCTCGGCGACGCTCATTCGCCGGTGCTTCCGGCGGCGACCAGCGGGAAGAAGGCGCCGTCGCTCCACACCCCGGGCGGGTCGGCGCCCTCGCCCAGCGCGATCTCGGCCAGCTCGTAGTAGACGGGGCGGGCGACCGCCGCCTCGAGCCCGCGGCCGCAGTCGACCAGCGGGACCTCGCCGGCCATCCGCAGCGGGTGGTCCGGCCCGGCGATCACCGCGTCGCCGCGGTTGAGCTGGAAGGCGAGGCGGCGCGCCGCGCCCTCGCCCTCGCTCGTCATGGCGGTGGCGAGCAGGGGGGCGAGCTCGACCGCGACGCTCAGCTTCTCGGCCGGGGTGACGAGGACGTGGCTGCCGTCGGGCTCGCGCCGCAGCACGGTCGAGAAGAGCCGGACCATCGCGCCGCGCTCGATCTCGCGCTCTTCGTGCCACCAGCGGCCGTCGCGGTCGATGCGGATGCCGCTGTCGCCGCAGTGGCCGGGGTTCCAGCGCTCGACAGGGGGGAGCGAGCGGTCCTCGAGCAGCGCGGCGATGTCGGCGAGGCTCTTGCCGCTGATGTCGATGGGCGCGCGCTTTTCGGGCATGGGATGCATCTAAGGGCGCGCTTCGCGGATTGCGAGTGACGGACCGTGGCGACGAGTGAGGGTGAGGACAGAGGATGGACATCGGGACCGCGATCGTGACCGGGGCCGCGCGGCGGGTCGGGCGGGTGCTGGCGGACGGGCTGCTGGCGGACGGCTGGGTGGTGGTGGCGCACCGTCACCGCGACGAGGACGAGGTGCCGCCCAACGCGGTGGCGGTGACCGCCGACCTCGCCGAGCCGGACTGCGGGGAGCGGATCGTGGCGGCGGCGCGGGCGGGCGGGCTGCCGCCGCTCCGGCTGCTGGTCAACAACGCCGCCCGCTTCGCCCCGGACGATCTCGCGAATTTTTCATTTAGGGAATTTGCAGCCCACATGAAAACCAACGTCCAAGCGCCGGTGCTGCTGTCGCAGGCCTTTGCCAGAGAGGCGTTCGGAGGCGACCGGCTGATCGTTAACATCCTCGATGCCAAGCTCGCTTCGCCCAACCCGGACTTCCTCAGCTACACCTTGTCCAAATACGCCGGGGCGGGGCTCACCGAGCTGCTGGCGCGGCAGCTGGCGGGCTCGGGGATCCGGGTCAATGCAATCGCGCCGGCGCTGATGCTACAGTCGGCCGGGCAAAGCGCCGAGAATTTCGCCGTCGCACACCGGCACAACCCGCTGAAGCGTGGCGTAGAGCCGACAGACGTCCTAACGGCACTCCGTTACCTGCTGGACTCCCCCGTCCTCACCGGCCAGACGCTTCAGCTCGATTCCGGGCAGCGCTTCATGGCGCCGCCGCGCGACGTGCAGCATCTGGAGTTCCATTGAGCGAAATCATCGAATTCACGCCGCGACTCGACGGCCTAGTGCCGGCGACATTGCGGGTGAAGCAGGCCTGCATTCACCTCGATTCGCTCGAAGTCATGGCCGACATCGGTTTTCACCAGTTCGAGATCGGAACACCCCAGCGGCTGCTGGTCAGTGTCGAAGTCTGGCTGGAGGCGCTGGACGCGCCGGCCGATGATGCGGCCGTGAACGCGTGGGACTATGATGTGCTGCGGACGGACATCCTCGCGCTCGCCGCACGGGAGCGCTGGAATCTTCAGGAAACGCTGGCAAACAAGATATTTGCGTTGGTTGCGGCACGCGCCGGGGTAAGCGCAATTCGTGTCTCGACCACCAAGCCGGACATCTATCCGGACGCGCGCGGCGTTGGCGTGGTGATCGCCAGTTTCACCGGCGAGGCGCCGTGAACGTTACCAGCGACCATGACGGCGGAACAAAATTCGTTGCGCCGCCATTGTGCGCCAGATAGAGAGGCCCCCTGCTTACGATGATATGTTGAAACATCGTAAGCGCCCACTCAAGGTTTCCGGCGTCGCCCCCGCCGCCGGCTTCCTGCCCAGACCGGCACTCTCGGGCGCCGGGCTTGGCAATCGAGGAGAGAATTGGCTTAAATGAGCTACGCCAATCGCAGGCAAATGAGCTCGAATCGGACGGTGGCAATCGTCATCGTTGCGCTGATCCATGTCGTCATCGGGTACGCGCTTGTTTCGGGTCTCGCCTACAACGTGTTCAAGAAGGCCGCGACGGACCTGAAGACGTTCGACGTCCAGGACGAGCCGCCGCCTCCGCCCGAGGAACCGCCGCCCCCGCAGAAGACGGAGACTCCGCCGCCGCCGCAGGTGGCCGCTCCGCCGCCGCTGGTGCGGACCAACACGCCGCCGCCGCCGGTGAGCGTGACCCCGACCATCCCGCCTCCCGCGCCACCGGTGCTGATCGAGCGTCCGGCCCCGCCGGCTCCGCCCGCCCCGCCGCCGGCACCGCCGCCGCCTGTCAAGCAGCAGGCCGCGCGAGCCAAGGCCAACCTCGCGTCGTACATCTCGGACTCTGACTATCCGGACGACGCGGTGCGCGCCGAGGAGCAGGGGACAACCCGCTTCACGCTGCAGATCGGCTCCAATGGCCGGGTGACCGGCTGCTCGGTGACCGGTACCAGCGGGTCCCGCTCGCTCGACAACACGACCTGCCGGATCATGCAGAGCCGCGCGCGGTTCACCCCGGCAGTCGACAGCAACGGACAGCCCACCGGCGACTCTTACTCCGGGTCGATCCGATGGGTCCTTCCGGCCCAATAAGACTGACCTAGAACGACTTCTTTTCAGGAAAGTAGCAACCTATGGCTTCTCCCGTTCTTGCTCTGATGGCCGCCGCGGCAACCGCCCCGGCCGCCGCCGACGCCAACCCCTACGGCCTGTTCCAGGCGCTCAAGGAAGGCGGCGTCATCAGCTGGACCGTGTTCACGATCCTGGTGATCATGAGCGTCGGCACCTTCTACATCCTCTTCACCAAGCTGTTCGAGCAGCAGAAGATCATCAGCCAGGGCCGCAAGGTCCGCTCGAGCTTCTGGAACTCGCCGAACCTCAAGGACGCCTCGACCAAGCTCGACCAGCGCAGCGCCTACCGCGCGATCGTCGACGACGCCCTCGTCGCCCAGGACCAGCACAGCAAGCTGACCGATCCGATCGACCAGCATGACTGGATGGCCAACTCGCTTGCCCGTTCGCAGGGTGGCATCGCGGCCCGTCTCGGCGAAGGCCTCGCCTTCCTCGCGACCGTTGGTTCGACCGCGCCGTTCATCGGTCTGTTCGGTACCGTTATCGGCATCTACCGCGCGCTGATCAAGATCGGTGCGTCGGGTCAGGCTTCGATCAGCACCGTCGCCGGTCCGGTCGGTGAGGCGCTCATCATGACTGCGCTCGGTCTGGTCGTCGCGGTTCCGGCGGTGCTCGCCTACAACTGGCTGATCCGTCGCAACAAGTCGATCGTCGAGGATCTCGCGGCCTTCACCAACGACGTTCATGGCTACATGATGTCGGACGGTCGCGTGAAGCCGGCGATGCTCGCTCCGGCGGCCGCTTCGTCGACTGTTTCGCGCACCGCCCAGACCCGCGCTCCTGGCGCTCCGACCCCGGCCGGCACCGAGCCGCTGCGGACCGGCGCAACCCAGACCGGCCAGCAGGCGCAGCCGACCGACCGTCGCTAAGACTATGGATTTCCGGGCCGGCCGTTCGGGCCGGTCCGGAGCCATCCTGTCCCTGACGAGAACGAGAGAGCCAATTCCATGGCAATGAGCGTAGGCAAGGAAGGCGGCGACGACGTCCCGATGTCCGACATCAACACCACGCCCCTCGTGGACGTGATGCTGGTGTTGCTCATCATCTTCCTGATCGCGGTTCCGGTGGTCGTCGAGACTGTTCCGCTGGCACTGCCCAAGGTCGTTTACGAAGCCACCGTGACCAAGCCCGAGAACGTCAACCTGTCGGTGAAGGGCGGTCCAGGCGGTCAGTGCGAGGTTTACTGGCAGCTGACGAAGGTCGACAGCGACGAACTGCTGAAGCGGGCAACCGACAAGCTGGAAGCGCTGGTCAAGGCCGTTGGCGGCCCTGAGAACGTCAACGAGGAAAATATGCCGGAAGCGCATATCCGCGGTGACGTGAATACCCCGTACCGCTGCATCGGCGGCACCATCTTCACCATGCAGCGTGCCGGTTTTGCCCGCGTCGGCTTCATTTCCGAGCCGCCCCCGGGTTATGCCGTGACCCGGCTGTAACGAAAGGAACGCCTCGCCATGGCGATGCAGACCACGAGCTCGAACAGTGAAGGCGAGCCGATGATGGAGATCAACACGACGCCGTTGATCGACGTCATGCTGGTTCTTCTCATCATGCTCATCATCACCATCCCGCCGCAGACCCACGCGGTGAAGCTGGATCTTCCGCAGAACCAGCAGAACAACACCCCGCCGCCGATCGATCCGGTGAAGAACAAGCTGGTCATCACCACGCAGGGCGCGATCCTGTGGAACGGGGCGACCGTCAACCAGCAGCAGCTGCGCCAGTATCTGGATATCACGCAGCAGATGAACCCGGTCCCGGAGCTGCACCTGCAGCCCGAGCCCGAGGCCCGCTACGAGCTGGTCGACGAAGTGCTTGCGATCACCAAGCAAGCGCACGTCGAGAAGATGGGCTTCGTGGGGAACGAAGCCTACATGAAGTTCTGATCGCCCTACGGAGGCGGTAAGAGAGAAGGGCGGTCCGGCAACGGGCCGCCCTTTCTCGTTGGGGCTGTCCGGGTGACCTGCCCGTCCCTGTTGGGGCAAGCCTGGTTCTAAGACAACCGGCATCGGTGACCACTTAGGCGTTGACCCCGTTCAAGCTTAAGCGAGGAGGCCAAGCCGGCCTTTCGAAGTGGCTTCAATAACTGTTTGATCGGTTCGAGCCAGGCTTTGGACCATCTTTGCTGTTAGTAAACCGACCTTCAACCTGCCGGATCTTGCCGCGCCCTTGCGGTGTTGTACGAGGCCGCTTCGAGGTAATCGAAGGCACAGACTGGA
Source organism: Sphingomonas ginkgonis (assembly GCF_003970925.1). Lineage (NCBI taxonomy): Bacteria > Pseudomonadati > Pseudomonadota > Alphaproteobacteria > Sphingomonadales > Sphingomonadaceae > Sphingomonas > Sphingomonas ginkgonis. The sequence goes on along the minus strand of NZ_RWJF01000001.1, from coordinate 2,727,661 downwards.
AGGACTTGCTATCGCACCACTCACGTGATGTTATTACATCGTATTCTTGAGGAGGTGAGTCATGGTCCATTCCGCTCTTGCCGCTACCGTATCCCGTCCGGCTGCAGCGCCGAACGCGGACGCTTCAGGGGCGGCGCTCATGGAAATCAACACCACGCCTCTGATCGACGTCATGCTGGTACTGCTCATCATGCTGATCATCACCATGCCGCCACCCAGCCAGGCTGTGCGGGTCGACCTGCCGGTCGGAACCGCGCTGCCGCATTATGCGACGGTCAACCGCATCGGAGTGACCAACGGCGGCACCTTCGTCTGGAACGGCAAGCCGGCGAGCGAGCGAGAGATGGAGGCAACGCTGGCGGCGGTGGCGGCCGACCCGGCGCTGCCCGAGCTGCAGCTCCAGCCGGCGGCAAGGGCTCGCTACGAGAGGGTCGACCGGCTGCTTGCGATGGTCCGGCGCGCCGGCGTGACCCGCATGGGGTTCGTCGGCAACGAGGCCTACGCTCGCTTCTAGCGGTCGTCTTCCTCATCGTCGGAGCGATCGCGCCCGCGGCCAAGCTCCCACGCCTGACGGCCGTGGACTCGCTGGCTGATCGCCCGTCCCCCGGCGTCGGTCGCCGGGCGGAAGCGGAAGCGATCTTGGGCGAGGCGGCAGGTCTGGTCGTCGAGGATCCGGTAGCCGCTGGAGCGAACCACCTGGCAGGCGGTCACCCGACCGGTCGGCAGGATGGTGAAGTCGAAGTAGACGGTGCCCTGGGCGTTCGCGCGGACCGCCTCGACTGGGAAGTCGGAGCGGGCGTTGATCCAGCCGCTGACCATCTCGGCGTCCTCGCCGACGCCGCCGCCGCCGCCGCCCGGGCCGTTGCCGCTCAGCCCGCTGCCGGTGCCATTCCCAAGACCGCCCGCCCCGGTGCCTGGCCCATCGACCGGGGCGGCGCCGGACTTGGCGGCGGTACCCTGGCCGGCGACCGGCGCTGCGGCGATCGGGGTTGGAACGGGGAGCACCGGTTTGGGCGCAACGACCTCGGTCGGGGTGTTCTTCTTGGCCGGTGGGGCTGCGGCTCCCTCGGCATCCTTCGGCCGCTCGGCGCGGCTCTGCTTGACCTTGGGCGGCGGCGGCGGTTTGGGGACAAGCAAGGGCGGGGGAGGCGCCTCCGGCAGGACGTCGAACACCTTGAGCGGGTTCTCGACATAGTTGCTGACCCGGAACCCGAGGCCCTGGATCAGCGCCCAGCCGAGCGCGGCATGAACGGCGATCACCGCCGCGGCCGACCCGATCTTCTCCTCCCGCGACTTCTCCAACTGGCGTTTCATTACGGCCCAAACGTCCGATCGGCCGCTTGCGTTGCGGCCGGCTTGGACGCGGTCAGGCGGCGAGATCGTCGAACTGGAGGCGGGCGAGCCGCGCGTAGAGGCCGCCGGCCCGGCTCAGCGCGGCGTGATTTCCCTCCTCGACGATCCGTCCTTCGTCCATAACGATGATCCGGTCGGCCGAGCGGACGGTCGCGAGGCGGTGGGCGATGACCATCGTCGTCCGCGCACCCATTAGTCGTTCGAGCGCGTCTTGGACCAGCCGCTCGCTCTCCGCATCGAGCGCGGAGGTGGCCTCGTCGAGCAGCAGCAAGGGCGCATCGCGGAGGAGCGCACGGGCTATTGCGATCCGCTGGCGCTGGCCGCCCGAGAGCCGCGCGCCGCCCTCGCCCATGAAGGTGTCGAGCCCTTCGGGCAGTTGGCGAAGGAAGGTCTCCGCATTGGCATCCCGGGCGGCCGCCCATAATTCGTCGTCGGTGGCGTTCCAGCGGCCGTAGCGAAGATTGTCGCGGGCCGAGGCGGCGAAGATCACCGTTTCCTGCGGAACGATGGCGATGCGCCGGCGGACGTCGGATGGATCGGCGTCGCGCAGGTCCACGCCGTCGATCCGGACGCTTCCCTGCTGGGGGTCGTAGAACCGCTCGGCAAGCTGGAACAGGGTGGTCTTGCCCGCGCCGGACGGACCGACCACCGCCAGCCGCTCGTTGGGACGGACGGTGAGAGTGAATCCGTTCAGCGCCGAGACGTCCTGCCGCGTCGGGTAGCGGAAGCCGACGTCGACATATTCGAGCAGGCCCTGCGGCGGCTGGGGCATGGCGTTCGGCTCGGCGGGGGCGCGGATGCTTGGCTCGGCGACCAGCAGTTCGTGCAGCCGTTCGCTCGCCCCGGCTGCGCGAAGCAGGTCGCCGTAGACCTCGCTGAGCGCCCCGAAGGCGCCCGCGAGCAGCCCGCCGTACAGCACGAAGGCGGCAATGGTGCCGCCGGTCATTCGCCCGGCCGCGACGTCGATCGCGCCCTGCCAGATGACGAGCGTGATGGCGGTGAAGAGGAGGAAGATCACCAGCGCGGTCATCACCGAACGGATCCGGATCCGCCGCCGCGCGGTATTGAAGACGGTTTCGGTGGCGGCGGTGAAGCGGTCGCTCTCGCGGTCCTGCTGGTTGAAGGCCTGGACGATCTTCATCGCCCCGAGCACCTCGCTGGTGACGGTGCCGACATCGGCGATCCGCGCCTGGCTGGCGGTCGAGATGCGCCGTACCGCGCGGCCGAGAAAGACGAGGGGGAGGATGACCAGCGGAATTCCCAGCAGCATCATGCCCGCGAGCTTGGGCGCGAGAACGACGAGGATGACGGTGCAGGCGATCCCCATCAGCACGTTGCGCAGCGCAACCGAGACGGTGGTGCCGACCACCTGCTCGATGATCGTGGTGTCGACGGTGATCCGGCTGGTGATCTCGGCCGGCCGGTTCTCCTCGAAGAAGCCGGGCGGCATGCGCAGCAGGTTGCGGTGCACCGCCAGCCGAAGGTCGGCGACGACCCGCTCGCCAATCCAGCTGACGAAGTAGAAGCGGGTCGCCGTGGCGAGCGCCAGGATGCTGACCAGCAGCAGCAGATATTCGAACCAGCGCGCGATGTGCGCGTCGGCGCCGCCATGGGCGAAGCCCTTGTCGATGATCAGCTTAAAGGCGTAGGGCACGCCCGACGTCGCCCCGGCCGCGACGATCAGCGCCAGCGCCGCCGCGGCGAGATGCCCCGGATAGTGGCTGGCGAAGCGCCAGATCATCGTCAAGCTGGCGAGACTCTTGCCCTTCTCGCGCTCATCCTGGGGTGGTTTCGCCATGACCGCGGATTAGCAGCCTAGAAGAGGGACAACAATCTTGTGCGCCGCACCCGAACCAATCGGCGGATTGCCTTGCAAGCGGACCTTTTGCGCTGCACAAGCATTGGTCCGGGGAAGGGACATTCATGCTCTACGATGCCTATGAGATGCAGCGCTCGCTGCTCGCGGGCGCTTCTCATTTGGCCAATCTGTCAGCCGGCTGGCTGTCGAACCCGGCCAATCCGTTCAGCTACGGGCACATGGGCCCGATCGCTGCGGCCAGTCTGGAAGTGTTCGCCCATGCTGCCGCGCCGCGCGGCAAGCCCGAGTTCCACCTGACCGAGACGGTGGTCGGCGGCAAGACGCTGCCGGTGCGCGAGGAGATCGTGCTCCGCAAGCCGTTCGGCCAGCTCAAGCATTTCGTCCGCGAGGGCGCGCCGGCGAACCAGCCCAAGCTGCTGATCGTCGCGCCCATGTCGGGCCATTACGCGACGCTGCTGCGCGGCACGGTCGAGCGGATGCTGCCGGGTCACGACGTCTACATCACCGACTGGCGCGACGCGAAGCTCGTCCCGCTGTCGGAGGGCGGCTTCGACCTCGACGACTATATCGACTATCTGGTCGAGTTCCTCGAGACGATCGGGCAGGGCGGCGAGCGGCCGCACATGCTGGCGGTGTGCCAGCCCTCGGTTCCGGCCTATGCGGCAACCGCGATCATGGGCGCGGACAAGCACCCCAACCGGCCCGCGACCCTGACCATGATGGGCGGCCCGATCGACACCCGCGAGGCGCCGACCGCGGTCAACACGCTGGCCACCCAGCGCCCGCACGCCTGGTTCCAGCGCAACGTCATCGCGACTGTCCCGATGACCTACCCGGGCGTCGGGCGGAAGGTCTATCCGGGCTTCCTCCAGCTCGCCGGCTTCATGACGATGAACCTCGGCAGCCACCTCATCAGCCACTGGGAGATGTTCAAGCATCTCGTGGTCGGCGACGACGAGAGCGCCGACGCGACTCGGAAGTTCTACGACGAATATCGATCGGTCTGCGACATGACCGCCGAATTCTACCTGCAGACGATCGATGCGGTGTTCCAGAACCACCTGCTGCCCCGCGGGCTGCTGACCCATCGCGGCCGCAAGGTCGACCCGGCGGCGATCCGCGACACGGCACTGCTGGCGATCGAGGGTGAGCGCGACGACATCAGCGGGCTCGGCCAGACCAAGGCCGCGCTCGACATCGCGACCAGGCTCCCGGCGAGCAAGAAGCTCTACTATATGGCGGACGGGGTCGGCCACTACGGCATCTTCAACGGCCGTCGCTGGCGCGAGATGATCGCGCCGGTCGTCGAACAGTTCATCGCCGCGAACGGCTAAGCCCTTGAAACCGCAGGCGAGCGGGCCATCTTGCTGACAGTGTTCAACAACTGAAAGGAGGTGGTCTGATGTCTCATTGTCCCCAGTCGGTGAGCGTCGCCTCCGCCGAGGTGCATGCCTAAGCGTCAGCCGCTCATCGGCTAGACAATGTTTGAGGCCGTCCGGGTTCGCCCGGGCGGCCTTTTCATCGCCCGGAGCGGTTCCCGGCGGGCTTGTCGCCGCCGACCGTCAGCAACGCCGCGCCGCCGGCCAGGACCCCGGTCGCGGCGCAGGCGAACAGGGCGTGGTGGAAGCCGCCGAGCAGCGCCCCGCTCTTGAGCGCGAGCACCCCGCCGAGCAGGGCGGTGGCGATCAGCCCGCCGAGCCGCGCCACCGCGCTGTTAAGACCGGACGCGGTGCCGGTGTGCTTCGCGTCGACCGGGGCCAGCACCGTCGACGTGAGCGGCGCGACCGCCAGCGCCATGCCGAGCGCCATGACGGTGATCGCCGGAAAGATCTCGCTCCAGTATCGGGCCTCGGTCCCGATCCGGAGCCCGAGCAGCATTCCTGCGGCGACCACCAACGGGCCGATGCTGAGCGGCAGCCTGGGGCCGATCCGTTCGGCAAGGCCACCCATCAGCGGCGAGCCGGTGGCGATCACGATCGGCAGCGGGAGCATCGCCAGCCCGGCCTCGACCGGCGAATAGCCGAGCGCCGAGATGAGCAGGTAAGGGACCAGCAGCATGACCGCGCCGAACGCGCCGTAGAGCAGGAAGGTCATGCCGTTGAGACCGGCGAAGGCGCGGTCGCCGAACATGGCCAGCGGCATCATCGCCTTCTCGCCGCGCCGCCGCTCGATCAGCAGGAAGGCGGCAAGCAGGGCAAGGCCGCCGAGGCCGAACAGCAGCGACTGGGTGTCGATGCGGGTCGTCGCGGACCAGCGGGTCAGCGCATAGGTAACCCCGCCGAGCCCGAGCGTGGCGCTGAGCGCGCCGCCATAGTCGGTCCGGCCGCCGGCTTCGTCGCGGCCTTCGGTGACGAAGCGCAGCGCCAGGACGATCGCGCCCAAGGCGAGCGGCAGGTTGATGTAGAAGATGCTCGGCCAGCCGACATGGTCGACCAGCCAGCCGCCGATCAGCGGGGCGACCGCCGCAGCGGCAGCGCCGGCCGCGGCCCAGATGCCGATCGCCCGGCCGCGTCGCTCGCCCTCGAACGCCGTATTGAGCAGCGCGAGGCTGTTGGGAAGCAGCAGCGCGGCGCCGGCTCCCTGCGCGAGGCGGCCGGCGAGCAGCCATTCGACGCCCGGCGCGAGCGCACAGAGCAGCGAGGCAGCGGCGAACAGCGCGGTGCCCGCCACCAGCAGCCGGCGCCGGCCGAAATGGTCGCCGAGCGCTCCGCCGAGGAGCAGCAGCGCGGAGAGCGGCAGGAGATAGGCGTTGACGACCCATTGCAGCTGCTCGGCGTTAGAGCCGTAGCTGGACCGGATCGCGGGCAGCGCGACGTTCAGCACCGAGCCTTCGACAAAGCTCAGCGAGGAGGCGAGGACCGAGGTCGCCAGGGTCCAGCGCGGGTCGGCGCGCGATTGTTCCTGCCCGCGCGCCATCAGCGGTCGGCCACGCTCGTCAGGCGTCCGCCTTCTGCGTGATGGCGGCTTCGACCATGCGCTTCCAGACCTGCTCGTCGCCCGCCGCGGCCATCGCCTGGTCCGGTTCGCGCATCGTGTGGAGGACGGCCTGGGCCTGGTTCAGATGCTCGCGCCAGTGACGGTCGACATGCTCGCCAGCGCTCGTCTCGCGCCCTTCCGCGTTGGCGCTGTGCGCCGCTCCGCAAAGAACCCGCGCGACCCGCTCGAGCAGCGGCTGACTGGAATCCGACATCACACTCTCCCGTTGTCGTCCGGTCAATGCGCGGGCGGCGGGGAGGTTGCCGCACCGTTGGAAGTGCGGGCGCGTCCGCTCACTTCTCCTCGGCGTCGGGCATGTTCGCGATCTTGCGCGCGGCGTGGATCAGCTCGACCGGCAGCATGGCGACGATGGTGCTGTTGTGTTCGGTTCCGATCTCCGACAGCGTCTGCAGCCGCCTGAGCTCGAGCGCACCGGGCGAGCCGCTGATGATGTTGGCGGCTTCCGACAGCTTGCTGGCCGCGACCTGCTCGCCCTCGGCCTTGATGATCCGCGCCCGCTTCTCACGGATGGCCTCGGCCTCGCGCGCGATCGCCCGCTGCATCTGCTCGGGGATGTCGACGTCCTTGATCTCGACCGAGTCGATCTCGACGCCCCAGTTCATCGAGGCTTCGCGCAGCAGCTCCTGCATCCGCCGGTTGATGGTGATCCGGTCCTTGAGCATGTTGTCGAGCTCGCTCTGGCCGATCGCGTCGCGCAGCGCGGTCTCCGCCGCCTGGACCGTCGCCGACATCCAGTTCTCGACCGAGGTGACGACCTGGACCGGGGACTCGGCGCGGAACCACAGGACGGCGTTGACCCGGACCGCCACGCCGTCGCGGGTGATCGTCTCCTGGGTCTCGAGCTGGTAGGTGATGGTCCGCTTGTCGACCTTCACGACCCGGTCGACGAACGGGATCAGCCAGTACCAGCCGGGCCCCTTCATCGTCCCCAGGCGGCCGAGCCGGAACAGCACGGCGCGCTGATATTCCTGGTTGATGCCGAAGCTCTTCAGCCCGGTGACGAGAGCGCCGGCGAGGATCACTACGACCGGAATGAGCAACGGATACATATCGCCTCCCAGCAAGGAAGGCGATCCTAGCGGCAAAAGGTGGCGCTGGGCAGACCGGGCCCGCCGAATGGCAGCGGTGCGTAGCGACCGATCACGCCGCGACGCGTTGTAAGGGCGTTACCAAGGAGAATAGTCGATGTCCGCAGTGCGTTACGAGCCCTCGATCGAGCAGATTGTCGACGACGAACAGGAGACCATCGGCAAGATCCGCGACACCTTCATCCAGCTCGGCGAGAAGCAGGAGAAGAAGGAAGGCCATTCGATGCGGACCAGCCACGCCAAGGCGACTGGGCTGCTCGGCGGCGAGCTGGAGATTTTCGGCGACCTGCCGCCCGAGCTGGCGCAGGGGATCGCCGCGCAGCCGGGCCGCTACGAGGCGCTGGTCCGCTTCGCGCAGGGGCCGGGCGAGCTCATCCCAGATCGCATCTCGACCCACCGCGGGATGGCGATCAAGCTGCTCGACGTCGATGGGCCGCGCATTCCCGAGGCGCGCGAGCAGACGACGCAGGACTTCGTGCTGGAGCCGGGGCCGGCCTTTATCCACTCGACGCCCAAGACCTTCCTCGCCGACTTCAAGGGCGGGGTGGCGAACGCGCCGGCGATGCCTGACAGCGTGAAATCAGCGGTGTCGAACGTCGCCCGCGCGACCAATGCCCTGTTCGGCAACTCGAGCAAGATCCTCAGCTTCCTCGGTCATCCCTCGCGTCATCCGCTCGCCGAGAATTACTTCAGCCAGGCGCCGCTGCGGTGGGGCGACTATGTCGCCAAGGTCGCGATGGTGGTGAGCGAGGAGACGCTGGCGGCGATCAGCGACGAGGAGATCGACGCGAGCGACGACGACAATGCGTTCCGTCACGCGATGGAAGCGTTTTTCCGCCGCAACGGCGCGACCTTCGATTTCTCGGTCCAGCTCTGCACCGACCTCGACAAGATGCCGGTCGAGGACGCGTCGGTGGAATGGCCGCAGGAGGACAGCCCCTACCGGCTGGTCGGCCGTCTTACCCTGCCGCCGCAGCCCGCCTTCGACGAGCGACGCCGCGAACTGTTCGACAACGGCCTGGCGTTCCAGCCGAACAACAGCCTGGAGGCGCACCGGCCGCTGGGCGGCGTGATGCGCGCGCGGCTGGCGGTCTACCCGGTGATGAGCGAGCGGCGGATGGCTGGCGCGAAGCGGGTCGAGCCCAAGTCGCTCGACGAGGCGCTTCCGGCCAGGGAGGCGGCGCAGGGCTGACCCCCGCGCCGCCGCGGCGTCGCTAGAGGACCTCGAACAGGCCGGCGGCGCCCATGCCGCCGCCGACGCACATCGTCACGACGACATATTTCTCGCCGCGCCGCTTGCCCTCGAGCAGAGCATGGCCGGTGAGCCGGGCGCCGCTCATCCCGTAGGGGTGGCCGACCGAGATGGCGCCGCCGTTGACGTTGAGACGGCCGTCGGGGATGCCGAGCTTGTCCTGGCAGTAGAGGACCTGCACGGCAAAGGCCTCGTTCAGCTCCCACAGCCCGATGTCCTCGACCCCGAGGCCGAACCGGTCGAGCAGCTTGGGAACGGCGAAGACCGGGCCGATCCCCATCTCGTCGGGCTCCGTCCCGGCGACGGCCATGCCGATGTAGCGGCCGAGCGGCTCGAGCCCCTTCTTCTCGGCGTAGCCGGCGTCCATGACGACGCAGGCCGACGCCCCGTCGCTCAGCTGCGAGGCGTTGCCGGCGGTGATGAGATTGTCGGGGCCCATCACCGGCTGGAGCGAGGCGAGCCCCTCCATGTTGGTCTCGGGCCGGTTGCCCTCGTCCTTGGCGAGCGTGACCTCCTGCATCGAGACCTCGCCGCTGGCCTTGTCCTTGACCCCCATGCGGGCGGTCACCGGGACGATCTCGTTGTCGAACACGCCGTTCCGCTGCGCCTCGGCGGTGCGCTGCTGCGAGCGAAGCGCATATTCGTCGCAGCGCTCGCGGCTGATGTTGTAGCGCTTGCCGACCACCTCGGCGGTCTGGATCATCGGCATGTAGACGCCGTTGTGCATCGACAGCAGCTCGGGATCCGGGCCGACCCGCATCTCGGGGGTCTGGACGAGGCTGATGCTCTCGACCCCGCCCGCCACGCAGACGTCCATGCGGTCGACGATGACCTGCTTGGCGGCCGTGGCGATCGCCATCAGGCCCGAGGCGCACTGGCGGTCGATGGTCATGCCGGCGACCCCGACGCCCAGCCCGGCGCGGAGCGCGGCGGTGCGGCCGATGGTCGCCTGGACGCCCTGCGGCAGCGCGGCGCCGATGATGCAGTCCTCGATCTCGCCCGGATCGACCCGGGCGCGCTCGACCGCGGCGCGGATCGCGTGCGCGGCGAGGGTAGGGGACGGGGTGGCGTTGAAGGCGCCGCGATAGGCCCGGCCGATCGGCGTGCGGGCGGTGGAGACGATCACGGCGTCGCGGGCGGCAGTCATTCGGTTTCTCCCTGGGTGAACAGCAGGCCGAGCCATTCGGCGATCAGCGCCGGCTTGGCTTCGTCCTCGATATCGACGGTGACCTGATGACGGAAGAGGTACTGGCCGGGTGCGCGGTCCTCGACCCCGAGCAGGGTGAAGCGCCCGCGGACCCGCTTGCCCGCGCGCACCGGGGCGAGGAAGCGGACCTTCTCCAGCCCGTAGTTCACCCCCATTACCGTGCCCTGCGGGCGCAGCGAGACGTCGGCCGACATGCGGCTGAGCAGGGAGAGGGTGAGGAAGCCGTGGGCGACCGTTCCGCCGAACGGAGTCGCGGCGGCGGCAGCCGGGTCGACATGGATGAACTGGCGGTCCTCGGTGACCTCGGCGAAGTGGGTGATCCGCTCCTGGTCGACGCTGATCCAGTCGGACACGCCGACTTCGGTTCCGACCAATCCGCGAATCCGGTCTAGAGTCATCTCGGGCATGACTAACCGTTTATCGAAAGAACGGTATTGAGCAAGCCCGGGCCGATCAGGCCGGCTTCGGCTCCGGCCAGGGCATGACGAGGCGGCCGTCGGGAGCGGCGGTAAAGGTGACCTGGGTGGGATAGGCGAAGTCGATCTTCTCGGTGGCGAAGCTGCGGATCAGCGCCAGCATGATGGCCGCCCGGTCCGCCGCGAGCGCATCGGCATCGAGGGTCGCGTCATCGAACAGCAGCTCGTGGTCGAGGCTAGAGGCGCCAAACCCGGTCAGGGCGCAGCGGACGAGGTGGCAGCCGCGGCGAGTGTCGACCGCGGCCTTCGCGAGCTGCGGGATGCGCGCCAGTGCCTCGGGGCTTGTCTGATAGGAGACGCCGAAGGTGAGGGTCGAACGGCGGCTGTGGCCTTGCGCGAGGTTGTGGATCTCGCGCTCGAGCAGCTTGGTGTTGGCGATCACCATCTGCTCGCCGGTTACCGAGCGCAGTCGGGTCGTCTTGAGTCCGATCTTCTCGACCGTCCCGATCGACTGGTCGTAGCGGATCGTGTCGCCGCGGCGGAACGGGCGGTCGAACAGGATGGCGAGTGCGGCGAACAGGTCGGCGAAGATGCCCTGCGCGGCAAGGCCGATGGCAATCCCGCCGATCCCCAGCCCGGCGACCAGTGCGGTGACGTTGATCCCGAGATTGTCGAGGATGACGACCAGCGCCACCGTGAACAGGGCGACGCTGATCAGCACCCGGATGACGCCCATGGCGTTGCCGATCGTGCTCTCGCCCGCCTCCTCGCTGATGTTGCGGCCGATCACCCCGAGGATGAGTTCGCGCGCCCATACCGCGCCCTGCAGCGCGAAACCGATGGTGAAGAGGATGTCCGACAGCCGCGCGATCTTGGGCGGCGGATCGGCGTAGCTGACCACCATGTCGATAGCGGCGACGATCATGAAGGCGAAGCTGGTCTTGGCCAGCACCCGCCCGATCACGCCGCGCCAGGTACGGCACTCGGGATCGGAGTCGATGGTCCGCTGCCCGAAAGTCCGCAGCAGCAGCATCAGCCCGACGATCACCGCCGCGGCAAGGCAGCCAAGGGCGAGCGCGTCGAGATTGGCGACGAACCAGCGGGCGAAGCTGTGCAGGCGGTCGATCATCGGCGCGGAATGGCAAGCGGGACGCGGCCGATCAAGCCGCGGCGCTCTCCTTGCCAGTATCATTGGCGGCGGGCTTGCGCCGCCGCTTCTTCTTCGTCCCCGCTGCCAGCCATTCGAGCAGCGCCACTTCGCTGGAGGCGAGGCGGGTCTTTCCGCGCGGCCGGTCGAGCCCGTTCAGCGGGTCGCGGGGGCTTTCCTTCACCGCCTCAAGCAGCCCCGGGTGGACGTAGGACTTGCGGCTGATCGCCACCGTGTTGCCGAGCGCCTCGGCGACCGGCTCGACCACGGTCTTAACCGTGATCCGCGCGTTCTCGGCCTTCTCGAGGAGCTGGTCCATCGCGATGACGCTGGCGCCCCAGGTGCGGAAATGCTTGGCGGTGAAGTCGCCGCCGGTCGCTTCCTTGATGTAGCTGTTCACGTCGCTCGAGCTGATCGGGCAGGGCTCGCCCTCATCGTTCAGATACTGGAACAGCATCTGCCCGGGCAGTTCCTGGCACTTGCCGACGATCCGCTTGAGGTTGGAGTCGGTGACCTTCACCTCGTGGGTGATGCCGTGCTTGCCGACGAACCGCATGAGCATCTTCGAGCCCTTGCGGCGAAGGTGGCGGTTGCGCAGGGTGGTGATCCCGAAGCTCTTGTTCTCGCGCGCATATTGCTCGTTGCCGACGCGGACATGCTGGGTGTCGAGAAGGCGGACGACGGCGGCCAGCACCGTGTCACGGCCGTGCTTGCGCTTCTTCAGGTCCTGCTCGATCCGGCGCCGCAGCCGCGGGAGCGCCTTGCCGAACTCCAGCAACCCCTCGTATTTCGCTGCGTCCTGCTTGGCGCGGAAGTCATTGTGATAGCGATACTGCTTGCGGCCGCGGGCATCGATCCCGGTGGCCTGGAGATGACCGTTGGCGTGGGCCGAGAACCAGGCGTCGGTGTAGGCGGGCGGCAGCGCGATCGCGTTCAGCCGATCGATTTCGTCGCGGTCGGTGACCCGACTGCCGTCGGCGTTGAAATAAGCCCAGTGGCTCCCGACGCGCTTGCGGGTGTAACCGGGATCCGAATCGCTGCAGTGGCGGAGCATGGCGGATCAATTCTCCGCCGTAGCGCCCGGTTCCCTTGGGAGGGTTGAGAATGGATCTGAGCGGCCGCCGCGTGCTGCTGATGGCGACCAGCGGGTTCGAGGAGGAGGAGCTGTTCGGGCCGCTCCGGCTGCTGCGCGAGCGCGGGGCCGAGGTGCGGCTGGCGGCGCCGACGGGAGCGCCCATCCAGGCCACCGTTCTCGACGATCCCGGGCGGACGATCCGGCCCGACCTCACCATTGCCGAGGCACGCGCGGAAAGCTTCGACGCGCTGGTGTTGCCGGGCGGAGTGATCAATCCGGATGCGCTGCGGACCGACGCGCAGGCGGTCGCGCTGATCCGCGCCTTCGCCGCGGCGGGTCGGCCGGTCGCCGCCATCTGTCACGGGCCCTGGCTGCTGGTCGAGGCCGATCTGCTTCGGCAGCGCCGGGCGACCTGCTGGCGCTCGATCCGGACCGATCTCCGCAACGCTGGGGCGACGGTGGTCGACGCGGACGTGGTGGTCGATGGGGCGCTGGTGACCGCGCGCTGCCCGGACGACGTGCCGGCCTTCGTCGAGGCGATCGCCGAGCTGCTGCTGGCGCGCCCCTAACCCGTCGGAAACCTTTCGCCTGCTATCGCCCCGGCATGGACCGGAGCGGGGACGAGGGGCTGGCCGGATGGCTGGTCGACGGGGCGGCGGCGGCGGCGTTCGCCTGCGGGCTCGCCTATGCGAGCTTCCGGCTGGGAGGGGCGGCCTGGGTGCTGCCGGCGACCAGCCTTGGCTTTGGGGTGGCGCTCGGCGGGCTGCGCCGTGTCGGCAGCCGCCAGGCGCCGCTGCGCCTGCCTGCCTTCACCCCCGCCGCGCTGTTCGACGATGCGGAGGACGCCCTGCTGCTGACCGAGGTTGCCACCGGCTTCGGGCCGGAAGAACTGCTGCTCGACCAGCTGCTGGCGCCGGAGAATGATGAGCTGCTGCTCGACGATCCGCTGCCGGAGGCGGATCGGGACGCGCGGGTGGTCCAGCTGTTCGGCCCCGGCACCGGGCGGCCGCTGCCGACCGCGGGCGAGCTCAGCGCCCGGATCGACGCGCATCTGCTCAAGGGTGCGGGGGGCGCGACGACCGCGGGCGTCGCGGAGGGGATCGCCGGGCCCGGGGCCAGCGTGCACCCGCTCAATGCCGACGCCAGCGCCGCGCTCCACCATGCGCTGGCCGATCTCAAGCGGACGCTGGCCAGCCGTCGCGGCTAGGACTCGATCGTCAGCGCCTCAAGCTGGATCAGCACCGCGCCGTCGGCACGCCGCTCGAGCTCGCCCGCGCGGCAGATCTCGGCCAGGAAGTGGCCGGGCAGCTCGAACTCCGCTTCCTCGATCCCGTCGAGCAGGCGGCGAGACAGCTGCTCCGCATCGGGACCCGTCGCAACCAGGCCAATGCTGTGACGTTCCCCATTGAACGTAAGCGAACGCCAATCAATCGACGTCCAGAAACTAAGTAAAATCCTATCACATTCCTTGCCCACTCGCGCTAGCAACGCGCGATGGAGCGCTGCCCCGGCGCGGGACATGCCCAGGCGGGTCACTTGACCCGCTCCAGATACTGGCGGACCTTGGCCATGGTCTGCGCCCGAGGCTCCCGACCGCGCCGCAGGTCGAAGACAAACCGAGGATCTTTCATCACCATCCGGCCGAACTTGGTGGCCGGCACTTTACTGTTGTCGAGGTAGCGTTCCACTTCACGAAGCAACATGACTTTCCCCCGCCCCAGGGCGACTCGGCACGACGATTCATTCCTTTTCAATTCCTACTTGTCTGGCGATATTATACTTGACATACCCACGGTGAGAAATTACCTAGGGTGAATGGCCAGCAAGCTCTCCGCCCCGCACTTCCACAACGAAGACGCCGCGTTCGCTTTCGTTGAGGCTCGCGTATGGCCGCAGGGTCCGGTTTGCCCGCACTGTGGCGGCGTCGAGCGCATCGGCAAGCTGGCGGGCAAGAGCACCCGTCCCGGCCTCTACAAGTGCTATCAGTGCCGTAAGCCCTTCACCGTCCGCATGGGCACCATCTTTGAGAGCAGCAAGGTTGCCCTCAACGTCTGGCTCCAGGCGATCTTCCTTGTCGCTGGCAGCAAGAAGGGCATCAGTTCGAACCAGCTGCACCGCATCCTTGGCGTCACCTTGAAGACCGCCTGGTTCATGTCGCACCGCATCCGCGAGGCCATGCGCGAAGGCGATCTTACCCCGTTCGGCCATGAGGGCGGCGCGGTTGAAGTCGACGAGACCTACATCGGTCGTAAGGCTGGCCGGGAAGTGCCGAAGGGTGGCTGGGGCCACAAGATGACTGTGCTCGGCCTCGTCGATCGCAACACCGGCAAGAGCCGACTCTTCCACGTTGACGGCGGCAAGCAGATCCAGGGCATCGTTCTAGAGAACCTGTCGCGTGAAGCTCGCTTGATGACCGACGAACATGTCATGTATCGCAAGATCGGGCGCGAGTTTGCCGAGCACTCGGCGGTGCATCACTATAACAAGGAGTACGTCCGCGGCGACGTGACCACCAACACCGTTGAGGGCGCGTTCAGCATCTTCAAGCGTGGTATGCGCGGCGTCTACCAGCATTGCGCCGAGAAGCACCTGCACCGCTATCTCGCCGAGTTCGAGTTTCGCTATAGCCACCGGGAGAAGGTGGGCGTTGACGACGCGGCGCGTGCCGATCTGATGCTGAAGGGTATCGTCGGAAAGCGCCTCACCTATCAAACAACTGCTGCGAGGGCCTGATGCCTCCCAAGAAGCACCTCGAGAGCGCGGAAGAGCAAAGCGAGCGGTTCAAGCGAGAGGCCGAAAGGTTGATCAACGCTGGCGAACTCGACCCAGAAAGGGCCGTTGAGGTGCTTGAGAAACTAGTTAGGGAGCGCCGGCGTTAAGGGACGGGAAACCCGCCCTTGCGCAAGGCAGTTGGAATTCCCTCGGAGAGAGGTTAGATAGAGACTATGTCAGCGGGCACTTTCAGGCTTGGATCTAAAGCCTTCCGTCGCGGGCTCATTGAAGGCTTCACAGCGCCAATGTTTTTCTTCACTCCTCGTCGGTACGGAAGAGCGGAGAGCATTGATGCGTCCTTGCTAGAGGCATGGAACGGGGTATCAAGAGCCCTTTCCCAGTCGGAAGTGGAGTATCGCCAAATTGGGGAAGCCTCCCGCAAGCAACCCAAAGTCTGCTCCGCTCCCTGAGATTCAGGAGGAGATCGAGCAGGAGATTACCAAACGCATTGGCAGCGTCGTTTCCGGTCCACAGCGGAAGCAGGTAGTCGCCCAGATGATTGGGCTAGTTGCCGAGGAGCGCTTCTCTGGGCCAATTGCTCACCCGCGTCACCTTCGTGAGTATGAAAGCATTCTACCAGGGTCCGCCGATCGGATCATCTCGATGGCTGAGAGCAATTTGCAGCATAACCACGACATGCAGCGAATGGCGCTCGATGGCGACATAAAGGACACCCGGGATGGTCGGCTTTACGGCTTCCTCGCCTTGGCGCTTTTGATTGTCGGCGCGATCCTTTCCGCCTATTTAGGCCATGAAAAGCTAGCCATTGCGTTCTTGGGAGCAGGAGCCCTCGGGACTGTGGGCGCAATCATTCGGGGTCGGAAAGGCGGAGACTAGGCGCGCGTGCCGCCCTCAAGTAGCTGCTGCTCGGCCCCGGACGGACAGCCCGCCTCGTCAGTTAAACTCGACAGTTTAACCATGAAAAACGTCGAGCACCTCGTTATGTGGAGCGCTTCGTGCGGGGCATATATATTTTCGACATGCATGGTAGCGTTACGCCACGGGTTACGAACGGCTTCCAGATTAACTAGCAAGTCCTCGAAAGCGGCTCCTTCTGAATGGGGAAGGCGCTTACCAGCTGGGTAGAGCTCATCGACCTTTGCCCGAATAGAATCTAAGATGAATTTCCAGTTCTTCTCTGCCGACTTAGTAGGGCTTGGTATGGAAAGGCGCTTCGCCAACGCCTTGATCCCAATCTCCAACATCCTCATCGAATGGAAGACGGCTGCAGTGTGCCTGCCTAAGGCGATGCACTTGGCCGCCTCCTCAGCCTCGAACGAGGCTGCCGGGAAAAGGACGCTGAAGCCGTCCATTGCAACGAGCGTGTCGGCGGACCCCATCATTGCTGATTCGTGTTCGCTTAACGCAAAGAATTGAACGTCCTCCAAATAGTCCGCGAACCTACTTTCGATTTGGAAAATCGCGGCCGTCAGGTCCTTGACGGAAAGAGTGCATTCCGGGGCCTGCAAGGCAGCGGACAGCCGATCGACAGCCTTTACGGCCAAGCGCGCCCCGATCGCTGCTGCCTCCGCTTTGAACTTGTCCAGTATAGGATTAACGGTTTTTGCTGAGCCACTTGCAGACTCATCACCATGATCCTCAGCCAAGTTCGTAAGTATGCTGTGCAAACGAGCCATGGTTGTTGCCGCACCAAGGAAGGGCAACGCATTGAGTTCAAGCATCTCTCGAAGGCTCCAGACGCGGCTAGGCGCTAACATCTGCACCCTCCTGCCTTGGCTGGGTATGTAATGTATAACATCGCCACTTGTCTAGGCACTTTCCTATGCGTAGAACAAACCATGCCCGGCAGTCCTCGTGACGTCCTGAATCGCCTGTGCGCCGAGCGCGGGGAAGACTTTGCCGGCCTGTCGCGCCTGATCGGGCGCAACCCGGCCTACATCCAGCAATTCGTCAAGCGCGGCGTGCCCAAGCGACTCGACGAGCGCGACCGCCGGACCCTGGCGCGCTACTTCGACGTTCCCGAGACCCTGCTCGGCGCGCCCGAGGTGCCTGGCAACGGCTCGCGCGGGCTGATTCCCATCAGCCGCATCGAGATCCGCGCTTCGGCGGGGCCCGGCGCCTACACCGACGACGAGGCCAAGCGGCCGCCCTATTTCGCGTTCGACGAGCGCTGGCTGCGCAACCTGACCGGCTCGGCGGTGCAGGATCTCACGCTGATCCGGGTCGAGGGCGACAGCATGGCGTCGACCCTCGCCGACGGCGACGACATCCTGATCGACCAGAGCGACGGGGTCGAACGGCTGCGCGACGGGATCTACGTGCTTCGGCTGGACGAGGCGCTGATGGTCAAGCGGCTGGCGATCCACCCCGTCACCCGGCGGATCACCGTCCAGTCCGACAACCCCGCCTACGCCGACTGGCCCGACTGCAGCCTCGAGCAGCTCAGCATCATCGGCCGGGTGATCTGGGCGGCGCGGCGGATCGCCTAGCCGCGGCGGCGGGTGCGGTCGACGAGGTAGACGAGCAGCGCGGCGGCGGCCCCGGCGATCGTGCCGACGAAGGTCCACCAGTTGGTCTCCCCGCGGAGCAGTCCGAAGGCGAAGCCGGCGATGGCGCCGATGGCAATGAGGATCCCGGCGGACATGGGGGCAGGCTGGCGCATGGCGGGTGCCATACACCAGCCGCGCCGCGGGTCCACTCGCGCTCGAACATGGTGAACGAAGCGTTGACCCTGTCCCTTGAACCTATTGCAAAGCGGGGCCGGCTAGAGGCTGGGCATGGAAGAGCCGTTCATCTCCAGCCGTATCGCCCTGACCGATGCCACCGGGCTGCTCGAGCGGTTCGGCGATGACGCCGGCTACGAGGCGGCGCTGCTGGCCGAGCAGAGCCGGGACGCCGGCAACGTGCTCCGCTTCTGCCATTGGCGGCAGATCGAACGGGTGATTGCGCTCCTCAGCCAGCGCGAGACCGCCGGCACCGTCCACTGAATTTGTTGGTCCGGCGGTCTGGTACGGTTCATCCGCGCTGACTAGGACCGTGGCCGATGAGGACCGACGCGAGGGGAGGGCGGGCCCGCCGGCTGCTGGTCGGCGCCGGTGTCGCCATGGCCATGGCCGCTCCGCTGCGCGCGCAGCCGGTCCCGCCGCCGCCCGCGGCCCCGCGGCCGCCCGGGGCCGAAGTCGATCCCGACGCGCCGCTCGACCCGATGCCCGGATTGGGCGTGGACTGGCCCGACCTGTCGCGGCTCCCGCCCGCGCCCGAGGCGCCCGGCACCACCCCGCCGCCCGAGACCGCTCGTCCGAGCCGCAACAGCCGTGCGGCGGAGACGGCGCAGCAGCGGCCCTATCATCTCACCATTACCGGGCTGGGCTCGATCGGCGGCGAGGCGCTGCTCCGCAGCTTCCGTGAGCAGAGCGCGCTGGAGGGTGACCGCCGCCGCGCCGCCAACGCCGCCCAGATCGACCGCCGCGCGGGTTCGGACGCTGAACTGCTTGCCGAGCTGCTCCGCTCGCAGAGCTATTATGACGCGAGCGTCGAGCCGAGCGCCAGGCTGGAGGGCGAGCGGGTCGAGGTGGTGCTCGCCGCGATGCCGGGGCAGGCCTACCGCTTCGCCTCGGTCGCCCTGCCGGGTCTGGAGGCGGCCGGGGAGGATGCCGCCGCGCTCCGCCGCAGCTTCGCGGTGCATGAGGGAGACGCCGTCGTCGCCCAGGACGTGATCGACGCCGGCGTGGCGCTCAAGGTGGCTCTGGGCGAGCGCGGCTTCGCGGTGGCGACGGTCGGGCAACAGGATATCGTGGTCGATCATGAAACCCATGTCGCGCGGCTGGTTCTGCCGGTCTCGCCCGGGCCCTTCCAGCGCTTCGGCCGGCTGCGGGTGAGCGGCTCGCCGCCGTTCGACGCCCGACATGTCGGGGTGATCGCCCGCTTCCGCCCCGGCGAACGCTACCGCCAGGATCGGGTCGACGACCTGCGCCGGGCGCTGATCGCCACCGGGCTGGTAGCGGGCGCGGAAATCCGGGCGGTGCCGACTGCCGATCCGCAGGTCGTCGACCTCGACGTCCGGCTCTCCCCCGCGCCGTTCCGCACCGTCTCGGGCGAGCTCGGCTACGGCACCGGCGAGGGCGTGCGCGGGCAGGCCAGCTGGCAGCACCGCAACTTCTTCAACCCCGAGGGCGCGCTGACCGTGGCCGGCGTGCTCGGAACGCAAGAGCAGAGCGCCGGCGTAACGCTGCGCCGAAGCAACTGGCGGCGGCGCGATCAGGCGCTCAACGTCACTGCCAGCGCCAGCCATCTCGACCGACCCGGCTACGAAGCCCGGACGCTCGACCTCGCCGCCAACGTCGAGCGCCAGTCTACTTTCATCTGGCAGAAGAAATGGACCTTCAGCCTCGGTCCCGAGCTGGTCGCGTCGGACGAGCGGGACGTCGACCCCGCCACCAGCCTGCCGCGCCGCCGCACCTTCTTCATCGCCGCGCTGCCGGGCAGCCTCAACTACGACGGCAGCGACAGCCTGCTCGATCCCAGCCGCGGCTTCCGGCTCGGCGGACGGGTGAGCCCCGAGCTGAGCCTGCAGGACGGGACGTTCGGCTATACCCGGGTGCAGATCGACGGAAGCGCCTACCGGCCGCTGTCGTCGCGAGTGGTCGCGGCGGGGCGGATCCGGCTCGGGACGATCGTCGGCGCGCCGCGCGACGCGATCGCGCCGTCGCGCCGTTTCTATTCGGGCGGCGGCGGCTCGGTCCGCGGCTATGGCTACCAGGAGCTCGGCCCCAAGGACGCCAGCGGCAACCCCATCGGCGGCCGCAGCCTGATGGAGTTTGCGCTCGAGGCGCGGGTCCGGGTGGGCAGCTTCGGCATCGTCCCGTTCCTCGACGGCGGGACCCTGTCGACCGATCCGCTGCCGAGCCTTCGCCGCTGGCAGCTCGGGACCGGGATCGGGGTGCGCTACTACAGCAGCTTCGGGCCGCTGCGGATCGACGTCGGAACCCCGCTCAACCGCCGCGCCGGCGACAGCCGGATCGCGGTCGTCGTCTCGCTCGGGCAGGCCTTCTAACGTGGAGGTCGTCACCGACCGACCCGATGCCGGGCCGGCACTGGTCGTCGTGCGGCGACGCCACTGGGCCAATCGCTTGGCGCGGGAAATGGTCGCGTTGCTCGTTTCGTTGCTTCTGCTCGCGGCGGGCGGCCTCGTCTTCCTCGACACCGCGCCGGGCCATCGCTTCATCGTCGACCGGCTCGGCGCACTGGAAACCGCCTCGGGACTGCGGATCCGCATCGGGCGGATCGACGGCAGCGTGTTCGGCGTCTCGCACCTCCGCTCGGTCGAGGTGAGCGACCCGCGCGGCGTATTCCTGACCGCGCCCGACGTGGTACTCGACTGGTCGCCCGGCGCCTGGCTGACCCGCGGGCTGATGATCGACCGGCTGACGGCGCAGCGGGTGATCCTGCTGCGCCGGCCCGCGCTGCGGCCGACCGGGCGGCGCGGGCGGATCCTGCCCGACTTCAACATCCATCTCGGCGAGCTCGGCATCGAGCGGCTCGAGCTGGCCACCGGCGTGACCGGTACTCCCCGCACCGGCTCGCTCGCGGGAAGCGCGGAGATCCGCGCCGGACGGGCGCTGATCGAACTCCGGGCCGCGTTCGACCGCGGCGGCGACCGGGCGATGCTGCTCCTCGACGCCGAGCCCGACCGCGACCGCTTCGACCTGCAGGCGCGGGTGCGGGCGCCGGCGGACGGGCTGCTGCCCGCGTTGGTCGGGATGCGCCGGCCGATGCAGCTCGACGTCGGGGGAAGCGGCAGCTGGACGCGCTGGGGTGGAAGAGCGCTGCTCGACCTGTCGGGGCGCCCGGCGGCGCGGCTGCTGATCGGCGCCAGCGCGGGCCGCTACTCCCTCGCCGGCCGGGTCGCGGTGGCGCCCTACGCGACCGGCAAGCTGCAGCGGCTGACCGCGCCGATGGTGACGCTCCGCGGCGAGGCGACCTTGCGCGACCGCCGCGTGACGGGCCGGCTGGTCGCCGCCACGCCCGAGCTTCGCGCGGTTGCCCGCGGGACGCTCGACCTCGCACGCAACGCCTACGACGGGGTCAATGTCGGGCTCGACCTGCTCCGCCCCGCCGCGCTGTTTCCCAACATGCGGGGCGAGAAGGTCCGGCTGGTGTGGACGCTCGACGGACCGTTCGACACCGCCACCTATGCCTACCGCCTGACCTCCCCCGCCGTGACGTTCGACACGACGGGGTTCGTCGACGTTCGCGCGGAGGGTCGGGGACGCTTGTCGGCATGGCCGCTGCGACTGCCGTTGAGGCTGCAGGCGCGGCGGATCACCGGCATTGGCGATGCGGCCGGGCAGATCCTCGCCAATGCGCGGCTGGAGGGCCTGCTCGCCGTGACGCCCAGGCTGGTCCGCGGCGACAGGCTCGCCTTCACCAGCGACAAGCTCAACGGGCGGGTGTCGCTGATGCTCGACCTCGCCAGCGGACGCTTCGACATCCTCATTTCGGGCGGGCTTACCCGCTATCGCATCCCCGGGCTGGGGATTGTCGACGTGACCAGCGAGTTGCGGGTGCTGCCCGGCGCGAACGGGCGGAACCGGGTGGCGGGGCGCGGCGAGGCGTGGGTGCGGCGGCTCGACAACCGCTTCTTCGCCGAGCTCGCCGGCGGCCTACCCCATCTCACCACCGACCTCGCGCGCGGCGAGGACGGCGTCCTCCACTTCACCAATCTCCGATTGTCGGCGCCCTGGCTGGCGTTTGTCGGTGCGGGCTACCGCCGCCGCGACGGGACGTTCCACATCGAGGGCAGCGGACGCCAGGCGCGCTACGGGCCGTTCCGGCTGGTCCTCGACGGTCCCATCGAGCGGCCACGGATCGAGCTGCTGCTGGCGCGGCCGAACGACGGGCTGGGGCTGGCGGGGGTGCGGCTGTCGCTGCTGCCGAGCGGCGGCGGGTTCGACTATCGCGCGGCGGGCGGGTCCAGCCTCGGCGCGTTCACCAGCATCGGCCAGATCCTGCTGCCGCCCGGCGGCCCGACGAGCCTGGTGATCGCCTCGCTTGCCGTCGGGGGAACGGAGGCGAGCGGTCGGCTGCGCTCCGATCCGGGCGGGTTCAGCGGCCAACTGGGCCTTGCCGGCGCGCTCGCCGGCGAGCTGCAGTTCGCCCCCGAGCAGGAGCACCAGCGAATCGATGCGCACCTTACCGCCAATGACGCGACGCTGGCCGGGGTGACGATCCAGGCGGGCCGGATCGATGGCACCGTGCTGCTGATTGACGGACGGACCACCGTCACCGGCGTGCTCAACGCGCGCGGGGTGAGCGCCGGTGCGCTGGCCTTCTCTCGGGTGCAGGCCAACGCCAGTTTGGTGAACGGGCGGGGGCAGGTCCGCGCCGCCGTCGCCGGCACCCGCGGGCGCGGGTTCGACTTCTCGGTACTGGCCGACGTGTCGCCGGACCGCATCGTCCTGACCGGTCGCGGCAACGTCGAGCGACGGCCGCTGGTGCTCCAGTCGGCGGCCGTCATCACCCGCGACGGCGATGGCTGGGCGATCGCCCCGACGCGGGTGCAGTTCGCCGGCGGCACCGCGACAATGTCGGGTCGGACCGGCGAGCGGCCGCAGCTCAGCGCCGAGCTCAGCGGGATGCCGCTCGGCGCGCTGGCCATCCTCGTGCCCGGGCTGGGACTCGAGGGGGTGGCCAATGGGCGCATCGACTATGCCTGGAACGGCGGTCGGCCGACCGGGCGGGCCAATCTGCTGGTGCGCGGCTTGGCGCGGTCGGGCCTGACGCTCGCCTCGCGACCGATCGACGTCGGAATCGCGGCGGTGCTCACCGATGGTCAGGCCGCGGTCCGCGCGGTGGCCGCCGACCATGGGCAGGTGATCGGTCGCGCCCAGGCGCGCTTCTCGCCACTGTCGCGGCAGGGCCCGATCGTCGCGCAGCTGCTGGGTGCCCCGCTGTTCGCGCAGCTTCGCTATTCCGGCCCCGCCGACACGCTGTGGCGGCTGTCCGGGGTGCGGATCGTCGATCTCGGCGGGCCGGTGGCAGTGGGCGCGGATATCGGCGGGCGGCTGCTCGATCCGCAGATCCGGGGCTCGATCCGCGCCACCGGGGCGCGGCTGGAGAGCGCGGTCACCGGGCTTGTCGTCACCGACCTCCAGGCCCACGGTTCCTTCGCCGGATCGCGGCTGGTGTTCGACCAGCTCGGCGGCGCTACGCCCGGCGGTGGATCGATCAGCGGGCGCGGGAAGATCGACTTCTCCGGCGGCTCGCCCTCGCTCGACCTCGCCTTCAACGCCGCCAACGCGCGGATGATCGACCGCGACGACATCGCCGCGCAGGTGACCGGGCCGCTGACCATCCGCTCGAACGGCGGCGGCGGCCGGATCGGTGGCGACTTCAAGCTCAATCGGGGCCGCTTCACCCTCGGCCGGGCGGGGTCGACGGCGGGCGTCCCGACGCTCCAGGTTCGCCACACCGGGCTCGACACCAGTGAGGAGATCACGCTCGACCAGCTCCACCCGTGGACGCTCGACCTGAAGCTCGACGGCGGCAACCTCGACGTGCGCGGGCTGGGCATCAGCAGCCTGTGGACGACCCGACTGGCCATCGGCGGCACGGTTGATGCGCCGCGCTTCACCGGCACCGCCAACCTGGTGCGCGGCGACTATGACTTCGCCGGCCGAAGCTTCCGCCTCGACCGCGGCGTGATCCGCTTCCAGGGCGAAACGCCGCCCGATCCCACGCTGGACATCAGCGCCGATGCGCAGCTGCAGGGCATCGAGGCGACGGTGCGTGTCGGCGGCACCAGCAACAAGCCCGAGATCAGCTTCACCAGTGTCCCCGCACTGCCACAGGACGAGCTTCTCTCGCGCCTTCTGTTCGGCACCTCGATCACCAATCTCGCGCCGGCGGATGCGCTGCAGCTCGCCGCGGCGGTCAACGCGCTGCGCAGCGGCGGGCGCGGGCTCGACCCGTTGAACTCGCTGCGGCGCGCGGTCGGGCTCGACCGGCTGCGGGTGCTCCCGGCCGACGTCGCGTCGGGTCAGAAGACCGCGCTGTCGGCCGGCAAATATCTCGGGCGCAAGCTGTTCGTGGAGGTGATCACCGACGGGCAGGGCTATTCGGCGACGCGGATCGAGTATCAGATCACCCGCTGGCTCTCGCTCCTGTCGAGCGTGTCGACGATTGGCCGGACCAGCGCGAACCTCAGGGTCAGCAAGGATTATTGAGCGTCCCGCCCGGCGCGGCTAGGCTGGCCGCAAGAGTAGGGGGGAACAGCGTGAAGCAGTGGAACTACCGCAAGGCCGTCGTGGCGCGCGAGGAACTGGCGGAACATCATCGGCTGGCGCAGACGCTGAGCTGGCCGCACCTCGTCGCGCTGGGCGTCGGCGCGATCGTCGGGACGGGCATTCTCACGCTGATCGGCGTAGGAGCGGGCAAGGCCGGCCCGGCGGTCATCCTTTCCTTCGCGATCGCGGGCGTGATCTGCGCCTGCGCCGCGCTCGCCTATGCCGAGGTGGCGACGATGATCCCCGCCTCGGGCAGCGCCTACACCTACTCCTACGTCGTCTTCGGCGAGCTGATCGCCTGGATGATCGGGGTGGCGCTGATCCTCGAATATAGCCTGGTGGTGAGCGCGGTGGCAGTCGGTTGGTCGGGCTATGCCGCGGGGTTCCTCGACAGCGTCGGGCTGGGCCTCCCCAAGGAACTGGTGAACGGCCCCGAGCTGGGTGGAATCATCAACCTGCCTGCCGTCTTCATCATCGCGGTGGTCGCGGGGCTGCTGATCGCCGGCACCCGCGAGAGCGCAACGCTCAACGCCATTCTCGTGGTGGTGAAGCTCGCCGCGCTGGCGCTGTTCGTCGCGGTCGCGCTGCCGCACTTCAACGATGCCAACTTCCACCCCTTCATGCCCTACGGCTTCCCGCGCAGCGGCCCCGCCGGCAGCGAGGTCGGCGTGATGGCGGCGGCGGCGATCATCTTCTTCGCCTTCTACGGATTCGACGCGATCGCCACCGCGGCGGAGGAAGCCAAGAACCCGGGGCGCGACCTGTCGATCGGGATCGTCGGCTCGATGGTGGTGTGCGTGGCCATCTACATGCTGGTTGCCGCGGCCGCGATCGGAGCGCTCGCCTACACCCGATTCGCCGACAGTCCCGAGCCGCTGGCGCTGATCCTGCGCGACATCGGGCAGGGCTGGGCGGCGCGGATCCTCGGCGCGTCGGCGGTGATCGCGCTGCCGACCGTCATCCTCGCCTTCTTCTACGGCCAGAGCCGGATCTTCTTCACCGTGGCGCGCGACGGGCTGCTGCCAGGAAGCCTCGCCCGGGTCTCGAGCCGCGGCACGCCGGTGCGTATCACCATCTTCACCGCGGTGGTGGTCGCGGTGATTGCCGGACTGTTCCCGCTGTCGAGCATTGCCGCGCTCGCCAACGCCGGAACGCTCGCCGCCTTCGTCGCGGTATGCGCGGCGATGCTGGTGATGCGCCGCCGCGAGCCGGGCCGCGAGCGCCGCTTCCGCACTCCCGCGGCGGGACTGGTCGGGGTGATCGGGATCCTCGGTTGCCTCTACCTCTTCATCAGCCTGCCGGTCCGAACCCAGCTCTTCTTCCTCGGCGCGCAGGCGATCGGGCTGCTGCTCTACGTCGTCTACGGCAGTGCAGCCGCGGCTCGGGCGCGCGCCGCCGCGTGAACCTCGCCCGGCTCCGCAACATCCTCATCGGCTCGGCGGGCAACCTCGTCGAATGGTATGACTTCTACGCCTACAGCTCGCTGAGCATCTATTTCGCGACCGTCTTCTTCCCCAAGGCCGACTACACCGCGCAGCTGCTGTCGGCCGCGGCGATCTTCGCCGTGGGGTTCCTGATGAGGCCGATCGGGGCGTGGCTGATGGGGGTCTATGGCGACCGCCACGGGCGCAAGGCGGGGCTGACGCTGTCGGTCGCGCTGATGGCGGGCGGCTCGCTGCTGATCGCGGTGGCGCCGACCTATGCGACCGCCGGCCTCCTCGCGCCCGCCATCCTGCTCGTCGCCCGGCTGATGCAAGGGCTGTCGGTCGGCGGCGAATATGGCGCCAGCGCGACCTACCTGTCGGAAATGGCGAGCCGAGCGCACCGCGGCTTCTGGTCGAGCTTCCAGTATGTGACGCTGGTCGGCGGCCAGCTGCTCTCGCTTGCGGTGCTGCTCCTGCTCCAGTCCCGGTTGAGCGAGGCGGAGCTCACCGCCTGGGGTTGGCGCATCCCCTTTGCGATCGGGACCCTGCTCGCGCTGCTGGTCTACTGGTTGCGGCGGCATCTCGAGGAGACCGCGAGCTTCCAGGGACTGCATCCCGACCGCGAGAAGTCGAGCATCGCGGCGCTGTGGCGCGACCATCGCCGCGAGGTGCTGCTGGTGGCGGCGATCACCGCCGGTGGAAGCTGCAGCTTCTATGCCTACACCACCTATCTGCAGAAATTCCTGGTCAACACCGCGCACCTCGACAAGCCCGCCGCCACCGAGGTGATGACGGTTGCGCTGTTCCTGTTCATGCTGCTCCAGCCGGCGTTCGGCTGGCTTGCCGACCGTGTCGGGCGCAAGCCGCTGCTGCTGCTGTTCGGCATCGGCGGCATGCTCGCCTCGGTGCCGGTGTTCGGGGCGCTGGCCGGGGTGCGCAGCCCTGGCGAGGCGCTGCCGCTGGTGATGATCCCGCTGGTGCTGACCGCGGCCTACACCTCGATCAGCGCGGTGGTGAAGGCGGAGCTGTTCCCGGCCGGGCTGCGCACGCTGGGTGTCGCCTTGCCCTACGCGATCGGCAACGCGTTGTTCGGGGGCACGGCGGAATATGTCGCCCTATGGTTCAAGCAGGCCGGCCGCGAGGGGGGGTTCGCGTGGTACGTGACGGCACTGCTCGCGGTGGCAACGATCGCCTTCCTGCTGCTGCCGGAAACCCGCCGTACCAGCCGGATCGCGGAGGACTGACGCTGGTGGCAATGGGGGACCGGCAGCTCGATGATGCAGTGAGGCATGAGGCGGGCCGTGCGTCGGCGCGGCTCGACCTCGTCCTGCTGCTGGTCTTCGTGGTGCTGATCCCGCCAATGCTGGCGAGCAGCCCCTCGGTGTTCCGCGACGGCGATACCAGCTGGCATCTCGCCACCGCGCGCTGGATGGTCGCGCATCGCGCCATCCCGATGGCGGATCCCTTTTCCTACACCGCGCTCGGGACGCCGTGGATCGACCATGAGTGGCTCGGCGCGCTGCTGCTCGGGCTCGCCTGGATGGCCGCCGGCCCGGCGGGGCTCGCCGCGCTGGTCGGGCTGAGCATCGCCGCGACGTTCCTGGCGATCGGGCTGGAGGTGCGGCGCCGCGGCCCGCCGCTGCAACTGGCGGCCACCTGCGTGCTGCTGATGCCGGTGCTGCTCCTGCTGACGCTGGCGCGGCCGCTGGTGCTTGGCCTGCCGCTCGTCGCGCTGTGGACGGTCGTGCTGCTCCGCGCGCGCGACGCCGACCGCGTGCCTTCGCTGTGGTGGGCGCTGCTGTTCGTGGCCTGGGTCAACCTCCACGCGAGCTTCGCGGTCGGGATCGCGCTGTTTGCGCCGTTCGCGATGGAAGCGCTGACCCAGACCGAGGATCGCCGCCGCACCTTCCTCCGCTGGGCGGCGCTCGGGCTGGCCTGCACTGCTGCCGCGCTGCTCAACCCGCACGGGCTTGACGGGCTGCTGGTGCCGTTCGGCATCTTCGGCAGCACGGCCGCCGTCGCGATCGGCGAGTTCCAGCCGACGGTCCCGGCGGCGCAGTGGTGGTTCGGGGTGCCGATGATGGCCACCGCCGCCTATGTGCTGTGGCGCGGAATCCGCCTTCCGCCTTGGCGGCTGCTGCTGTTCCTCGGACTGCTCTACCTGGCTATGGCGCACGTCCGCCACCAGACCATCTTCTCGATCGTCGCCGCGCTGTTGCTGGCCGAACCGATCGCTCGCGAGCGCGGGTGGATCGCCCCGCGCGAGGAGCTCGGCGTCGCGCTCGCCAATTCGCGCTGGTCGCGCGGCGTGGTTCCCATGCTCGTTCTGCTCGCGATCATGGCGGCCGGAGTGCGCGCCGCGATCCCGCTCGTCGTCGCGGACAATAATGCGACGCCGTTCACGGCCATCGCCAAGCTGCCGCCCGTGCTTCGCACCCAGCGGGTGATGAACAATTACAGCTTCGGCGGGCCGCTGATCCTGAGCGGCATCCGCCCCTACATCGATGGCCGCGGCGGCGACGTCTACAAGGAACGCTACTTCGACGACTATTATGCGATGACGAAGGGCGACGCGCGGCTGTTCGCCGGATTGCAGCGGCGCTGGGGCTTCACCTGGACGATCTTTTCGCCGAACGACAAGGACATGCTGCGCCTGATCGACGCGTCGGGGCAGTTCCGGCGCATCTACCAGGACCGCTGGGCGGTGGTCCACGTCCGCAGGGACGTGCGCCTGCCTAGCGCTTCAGGAAGCCCTCGAGCTCCGATTTCAGGTCGCTGATCGACTTGCGCTGCCAGTGCGACGCCCACGGCGACGCGCGCCCGGAATCGCGCAGGTAGACCGGCTGTTCCCATTGGCTGGGCGCCACCTCGGGCTTCTTGCGGGCGAGCGAGGAAACCTCGAAGGGCGCCTCGAACTTCAGCCCGACTAGGTCGCCGCGCGCCCACATCACCTCGGCGAAGATGGTGCCCGCCTCCTCGAGGTCGAGCAGCAGCTTGACCCCGGCCTGCAGCGCCAGCGGACAATCGATCTGCGCGCCCGCGCTGGAGATGTTGCGGAGGCGCACCGCGGTGCTCTCGTGATTATAGTGGATGCAGCCCGACCAGATCAGCGGGTGCCGCGGCTCGCGGCTGCTCTGCTCGTCGAACGGAGTCGTGGTGCCAGCCGGCTGCTCGGGTTCGGGCGCCTCGGCGCGCGGCTCCAGCAGGATGGGGTCGGCGAAATTGCGCTCGAGCACCTCGCGGAGTAGCGCGTTCCGCTCCTCCGGCGAACAGTCGAGCTTGGTCTCGTGCGCGAACTCGAGCCCGAAGCGTCCATCGCGGATCCAGCGGACGACGCATTCGACCCCGGCCTTGCCGCCGAGCACGAGTTCGACCTTTTCCCACATCGGGAGGTCGGCGTCGCACTCGACCATGGCCCCGCCCCCCGACAGGTTGATCAGCCGCGCCTCATGCTCGCCCTCGGCGCTGTTGAGGATGACCTGCTCGCCGACCAGCCGGTGACGGTCCTCGCCGCGGTGATCGGCGTTGCGGCCTTCCGCCCGCGGGATCGGTACCGCCTTGAGATCGTCGCCCTCGAGGCGGTTCTGCCGCTTCTTGCTGGTCTTCAGCAGCGGCTCGCCCAGCGGCTCGCCGGACAGAATCTTCGAGCGGAACGAATTCATGTATTAACCCCTCGCACACGTAGGTGCCCCGATGGGGACCCTACGCCGCGAGGGGTTAAGATAGGGTTGGCTTGGAGCTGGGCCGCTTACGACGAATAGTACATGTCGAACTCGACCGGGCTCGGGGTCGTCTCCCAGCGCATGACCTCGTCCCACTTGATCTCGATGTAGGCATCGATCTGGTCGTCGGTGAAGACGTCGCCGCGGGTAAGGAAGGCGCGGTCGTTCGACAGCGCGTTCAGCGCCTCGCGGAGCGAGCCGCAGACGGTCGGCACGTTGACGAGCTCGGCCGGCGGCAGGTCGTAGAGGTTCTTGTCCATCGCCTCGCCCGGATGGATGCGGTTCTGGATGCCGTCGAGACCGGCCATCAGCAGCGCCGCATAGGCAAGATAGGGGTTCGCCATCGCGTCGGGGAAGCGGAACTCGACCCGCTTCGCCTTCTCGCCCGCACCGTAGGGAATGCGGCACGAGGCCGAGCGGTTGCGGCTCGAGTAGGCAAGGAGAACCGGCGCCTCGAACCCTGGAACCAGCCGCTTGTAGCTGTTGGTGGTCGGGTTGGTGAAGGCGTTCAGCGCGCGGGCGTGCTTGATGACGCCGCCGATGAAGTAGAGCGCGGTGTCGCTCAGCCCCGCATAGCCGTTGCCGGCGAACAGCGGCTTGCCGCCGTTCCAGATCGACATGTGGGTGTGCATGCCCGAGCCGTTATCCTTGGCGATCGGCTTGGGCATGAAGGTCGCGGTCTTGCCGTAGGCGTTGGCGACCATGTGAACGACATACTTGTAGACCTGCATGCGGTCGGCCGTCTGGACCAGCGTGCCGTAGGTCAGGCCGAGCTCGTGCTGAGCGGCGGCGACCTCGTGGTGGTGCTTGTCGCAGGGCAGGCCCATCTCGAGCATGGTCGAGACCATCTCGGCGCGGATGTCCTGCGCGCTGTCGACCGGCGCGACCGGGAAGTAGCCACCCTTGGCGCGCGGCCGGTGGGCTAGGTTACCACCCTCATATTCGCGGTTGGTGTTGGTCGGCAGCTCGATGTCGTCGAGGCGGTAGCCCGAGGCGTTGTAGCTGTCCTCGAAGCGGACATCGTCGAACATGAAGAACTCGGCCTCGGGTCCGACGAACACCGTGTCGCCGATCCCGGTCGACTTGAGATACGCCTCGGCGCGGGTCGCGGTGGAGCGCGGGTCGCGGGCGTAGAGGTCGCCGGTCGAGGGCTCGACCACGTTGCAGACCAGGATCATCATCGGGGTCGCGCTGAACGGATCGACGAAGACAGCCTCGAGATCCGGCATGAGGATCATGTCGCTCTCGTTGATCGCCTTCCAGCCGGCGATCGACGAGCCGTCGAACATGAAGCCGTCGGTCAGCATGTCCTCGTCGATCACGCCCGAGGCCATGGTCAGGTGCTGCCACTTGCCCTTGGGATCGGTGAAGCGGAGGTCGACCCACTCGATCTCCTCGTCCTTGATGCGCGAAAGAATGTCGCCAGCGCTCGCCGCCATGATCGTGAAACTCCAGTTGATCGATTCGCCGCCCCGAAGGCGACCGAGCCGCCCTATTCCCAGCGGTCGCGCGGAGAGTCAGCGGCCGAGTGAAATTTTCAACGGAACGATCGACGAGCCGATCGTCGGGTAGGCCGGAAGCGGGCGCGAGAGAGCCTCGCCGAGCGCACTGGGGCGCCGGACGACGGTCTCATGTTTCTGCCTCCAGGTTCAGCGTCGAGCGGCGACCCGGGGCTCGCCGGCCTCGTCGCGCTCACGCAGCACGTTGGCAAGCAGCTGGCTGATCGCGGTGTCGACCGGGATGGTCCTGACCTCGGGCGTGATCCAGGCCTTCTTCATCGCGAGCTTCCTTCCGCAGTCCGGGTGGCCGGCGCGGTGCCGGCGGTCACGGCATCAAGCTGTGAACGGCGGGACCGGTGCCGAATAGCGCCATTGAACATCCAGATCGGAGCGGACCGGGGACACGGACGGGCAGGGCGTGCGCGAACGCATAGCTATGCGCGCGCGGGGCTGAGCCATTGCGCCCCACCGCGCACGCCATTAGCCAAGCGGACGAGGAGAGAATGACCATGAACAAAAGCCGTCACACCAACTTGCCGACTTGCGGAGGGCAGGCCTGATGGCGCTCGCTCCCGCGGCCAGCAGCAGCACCGATTCGAACCCGATCGAGGACGAGGCGCAGAGCGTCGATGCCCCCGAGCTGCGCCTGTTCGTCATGGCGCTGTTCTTCATCTTCGGTGGGATCACCTCGCTCAACGACGTGATCATTCCCAAGCTGAAGGAGCTGTTCACGCTGAGCTACACGCAGGCGATGCTGGTGCAGTTCTGCTTTTTCACCGCCTATCTGGTGATCGGCATTCCCGGCGCCCAGCTGGTCAAACGGATCGGTTACATGCGCGGCGCGATCGCCGGGCTGCTGACGATGATGGTCGGCTGCCTCCTGTTCATTCCCGCCAGCGCCTATGCGACCTATGGACTCTTCCTGCTTGCGCTGTTCGTGTTGGCGAGCGGCGTCGTGGTGGTCCAGGTCGTCTCCAACCCGCTGATCAGTCTGCTCGGACCGGCGCGCACGGTGCACAGCCGGCTGACCTTCGCGCAGGCGTTCAACAGCCTCGGCACGACGATCTTCCCGCGGGTCGGCTCGGCGCTGATCCTCGGCGGTCTCGCCGGTGTCACCGCGGCCCAGCTGAGCGGCCCCGCGCTCGACGCCTATCGCAGCGCCGAGACCAAGGCGATCGTCAATACCTACATCGGGCTGGCGCTCGCGCTGGCGGTGATCGCCGGGGCGGTGTTCCTGTTCCGCAACCGGCTGAAGGGCGAGCAGCACGACCATAGCCCGCCGCTTGCCGGCTTCCAGCTGGTCCGCCGTACCCGCTTCGGCTTCGGCGCGCTGTGCATCTTTCTCTACGTCGGCGCCGAGGTCTCGATCGGTTCGCTGATTGTCAATTACCTGATGCAGAAGAGCGTGCTCGGGCTGACCGACGCCGACGCCGGCAAGATGATCATGTACTATTGGGGCGGGGCCATGGTCGGCCGCTTCATCGGCTCGGCGGTGCTTCGGGTGGTCAACCCGGGGCTGGTGCTCGCAGCCGTGGCGACCGGGGCGATTGCGCTCATCGCCGTCTCGGCCAACTCGACCGGCCAGGTCGCCGCCTATTCACTGCTGGCGATCGGGCTGATGAACTCGATCATGTTCCCGACCCTCTTCAGCCTCGCCTGCGAGAAGCTGGGGCCGCGCGCGGCGGACGGCTCGGGGATCATCAACATCGCCATCTTCGGCGGCGCGGTCGTCCCGCTGCTGACCGGCGTCCTGGCGGATACGTCCAAGAGCCTCGCCTTCGCGCTGCTCCTGCCGGCGATCTGCTACGCGATTATTTTGGCGTTCGGGCTTTATGCCCGCCAGCCGGCGCCGCCGCTCGAAGCCGACCTCAGAGGCTGACGAGCGGGCAGGGCAGGCCGGGGACCTCGAGCGCGAAGGCGAAGAGGGCCCCGGCCTGCGGCCGGTCGGCGACCTGCTCGTCGCTCATGAACAGCCGGGCGGTAGTGGCGTAGCCGGTGCTTCGATCCGCCCCGCCGAATGCGACCTTGGTGACGTTCGGGACGGAGAAGGCGACCATTCCCACCAGCTCGCCGTCGGGCGAGTAGCGAAGCGCCCGGGCGCCGCCAAACTGGGCGGTCCAGACGAATCCCTGCGAATCCACCGAGGGCCCGTCCGGATGTCCGTTGCCGGCGCCGATCTCGACGAACGGCTCCGGTTCGCCGAGCTTGCCGTCGCGGTCGACAGGCGCGCGCCAGATCCGGTCGGCGTGGGTGTCGGTGAAGTAGATCAGCCGGCCGTCGGGCGAGAAGGCGGGCCCGTTGGTGACGGTGAAACCGCCGATCGGCTGCCGCACCAGCTCGCCCCGGAAATAGCTATAGTAGCGCCCAGTCGGCCCGCTCTCGTCATCGTCCATCGTCCCGAACCAGAGCCGCCCGGATGGGTCCACGACCCCGTCGTTCAGCCGGTGGCCGCGGAGGTCCTCGTCGACGCGGCAGAGACGCTCGAACGATCCCTCCGCCGGGTCGAAGCGGTGCAGCCCGCTCTGCAGCCCGGCGACGAACGCGCCATCGTCGGCGGGTAGCACGAAGCCGACCTGCTCGGGACTGTCCCAGCTTCGCCGCCCGCCATCGGCGGGATCGTAGCGGTGGATCTTCTGCTGCTTGATATCGACGAACCAGAGGGCCTGGTCGCGCTCGACCCAGACGGGGCCCTCGCCGAGGGTGGCCGCTACCGGCCAGACGCAGATTGGCTGATCCATGTCCTGCCTGTTGCCCCAGGCCGGTCGGCTTGGGAAGCCGCGAAGGCGCACCGGCGCTCGCGTTAATACTTCGCTCCAGCGGTGAATTTCTCGCGTTGTGCACTGCAGCATTTCCGTCGAGCCTCTAGAAATCAGAGCAGAGCAGCCCGGACGTAGCGAGGCATGCCGGCGTGAGGAGGATCAATGCTTCTTGCAAAGGGGGTTGTGATGCGATTGTTCTTGGGAGTGCCCGCGCTGCTGCTGGTGATGAGCAGCGCGCCGGCTGAAGCCGCCGATCTCGGCGGCGGGTTCGCAGTCAGCGGCGGCGCCGCGATCGTCACCGATTACCGCTTTCGCGGGATCAGCCAGACCAACCGCCGCTTCGCGATCCAGGGCACGGGCACGCTGAGCCATTCGAGCGGGTTCTACGCCACCTTCTGGGGCAGCTCGATCGACGACTATATCGCCAACGGGGGCGACGCCGAACTCGACCTCATTGCCGGGTACAAGCACACGACCAAGGGCGGGACCACGTTCGACGGCGGCGTGCTCTATTATTATTACCCGGGTTCGGGCGGGGCCAACACAGACTTCGTCGAACCCTATGTCTCGGTCGCGCAGGCGTTCGGGCCGGTCACTGCCAAGGTCACTGCCAACTATGCGCCCAAGCAGCACGGGATCGCCGCGGCCCATGCGCGGGACGACAACCTCTATCTCGCGGGCGACCTCAGCTACGCGGTTCCCAAGACCTCGCTCAGCCTGACCGGCCATCTCGGTCACAGCTGGGGACCGAGCTACCTGACGGCGCCGTACCGGCACTACACCGACTGGAACGTCGGCGCGGCCTACGCCCTCAAGAACCTGACCTTCGGCCTGTCGTACGTCGACACCGACAAGCATTTCGAGAGCCCGTCGGGCCGCAGCATCGGCGGCGCCGGCGTGGTCGGCTCGGTCGGGGTGAGCTTCTAGCAAGGGGAACATGATGAAGCTGGTGATCGCCATCATCAAGCCGTTCAAGCTCGACGAGGTCCGGGAGGCGCTTGCGAGCGTCGGCGTCGAAGGACTGACCGTGTCCGAGGTCCGCGGATACGGGCGGCAGAAGGGCCAACCCGAAATCTACCGCGGGGCCGAATATCAGACGAGCCTCGTCCCCAAGATCAAGCTGGAGATCGCGATCGAGGATCCGATGGTCGGCCGGGTCGTGGAGACGATCGAGCAGTCGGCGCGCACCGGGTCGATCGGTGACGGCAAGGTCTTCGTGGTCGATCTGGAATCGGCGGTGCGGATCCGCACCGGCGAGCGGGATCAGGATGCGCTCTAGGGGGATGGCAGGCATGCGTATGACAACTTTGACGAAGGCGGCGGCGTTTATCGGGCTCGCCGCCTGGGGCGCGCCGCTGCTGGCGCAGGCCGCGCCCGCCGCCGCGCCGGCGCTGATTCAGGCGCCCGACGCCACGCAGATGGCCGGGATGGTCAACAAGGCGGACACGGTGTGGATGCTGGTGTCGTCCGCGCTGGTGCTGCTGATGAGCGTCCCGGCGCTCGCACTGTTCTATGGTGGGCTGGTGCGCGCCAAGAACATGCTGAGCGTGCTGATGCAGGTGCTGATGATCGTCTCGGTCGCCTCGCTGGTGTGGTGCAGCTGGGGCTACTCGCTGGCCTTCACCGGCGGCGCGACGCCATTCGTCGGCGGGCTCAGCAAGGCGTTCCTCATGGGGGTCAGCGCATCGACCTACGCGGCGACCTTCTCCAACAACGTCTACATTCCCGAATATGCCTACGTCATCTTTCAGATGACCTTCGCCTGCATCACCCCGGCGCTGATTGTGGGAGCGTTCGCGGAACGGGTGAAGTTCACTCCGCTGATGATCTTCGTCGTGCTATGGCTGACGATCGTCTACTTCCCGCTCGCGCACATGGTCTGGTATTTCGCCGGACCGGACTTCCTTCCCGCCAACACCACCGACGCCGGCTATCTATACCAGATGGGCGCGCTCGATTTCGCGGGCGGCACGGTGGTCCACATCAATGCCGGGATCGCGGGGCTGGTCGGCTGCCTGATGATCGGCAAGCGGGTCGGGTTCGGCAAGGAAGCAACCCCGCCGCACTCGCTGGTCATGACCATGATCGGCGCCTCGCTGCTGTGGGTCGGCTGGTTCGGCTTCAACGCCGGCTCCAATCTCGAGGCCAACGGCGTCGCCGGCGTCGCCTTCATCAACACCTTCGTCGCGACGGCGGCGGCGGCGGTCAGCTGGGCGATCTGCGATCAGCTGGTGCACAAGAAGCCGTCGATGCTCGGTGCCGCCTCCGGCGCGGTGGCCGGACTCGTCGCGATCACCCCCGCCTCGGGGTTTGCCGCGCCAATGACGTCGATCCTGCTCGGCTTCATCGTCTCGCCGATCTGCTTCTTCTTCGTCTCCACGGTGAAGAACCGGCTGAAGTACGACGACACGCTCGACGTATTCGGGGTGCACTGCATCGGCGGGATCGTCGGGGCGATCGCCACCGGCATCGTTGCCGACCCGCGGCTCGGCGGGCAGGGCTGGTTCGACTATACGAAGTTCCCCGCGGTGCCGGGGACCTACGACATGGCCGGCCAGGTCTTGACCCAGGTCAAGGCGGTGGTGGTCACCTTGCTCTGGTCAGGGATCGGATCGGCGATCCTCTACTTCGCGATCGACAAGACCATCGGCCTGCGTCCGAGCACGGATGCGGAACGCGAGGGGCTCGATATCAACGAGCATGGCGAGCGCGCCTACAACATGTGAAGACTGACACGGCAGGGGCCTGGCCGCGGTGACTCGGTCAGGCCTCTTTCGTTGCGATAAATCCGTCGGTGAAATCGAGGCCGACCGTCAACAGCGCGCGAAACTCGTTATAGCCGCCGCTGCCCGGGTGATAGGCGTGGAAGAAGAGCTGCGGCTTGCCCGTCGGGCCGCGTGCGACCGAGGCATGGCCGGGCGCGAGCCACGTCTCGGTCGAGCGGAGCAGCGGCTCCGGCTGCTTGACATAGGGACCGGTCAGCCGCTCCGCCGAGGCGACGCCGATGCCGTAGAGCGGGCTGGTGAAGTCGTTGCCCGCGTAGAACAGCCAATAGCGCCCTTCCTGCTTCCACACGAACGGGCCCTCGATCAGGTGCCCTTCCCAGTCGAGATCGTTGCTCAGCACCTGGTGGCGCTCGCCGACGAGCGCGCGTCCGTCCTCGCGCAGCCGCTGCGCGAACACCGGGGTCGTCATGTCGGCGACGATCGGCGCCGCGACCCCGCTCGCCGCCAGCACCGCGCGCACCTTGGACCAGTTCTCGATCGCCGCGCGGATCAGCGGCTGCATGAGGAAGTAGCGCTCCATCGGCCGCCGCGTATTGGCCCAGGGCAGGACCGCGGCGCAGAAGGCGGCCGAGCGGCGGTCGCGCTCGTCGTCGAACAAGGCGTCGATCAGCTGCGGATGATCACCCAGCAGCGCGGCGAGCGGGCGCGGCCACAGGCTGTTGGAGTCCTTCTTCCAGAACAGCCAGGGCTGGCCCTCGTCGACGAGAATGTGGGCGTCGATCATGCTGCCGGCGATCAGCGGCTCGCCATTGTCGCGCCACGGCCCGAGGGGAGAGGGCGCGCGGGCGAGCCCGATCGCCAGCAGCCGGTCGCGGTCACGCGCCGTGTAGCAGAGCCAATATTCGGCGCCGACGCGCGCGATCTCGGGCGCCCAGAAGTCGCCGTGCCGCGGCCCGGCGCTGGTCCAGTCCGGCGTCGCGCCCTCCGGGAAGACGAAGCCGGCCGGCGCCCAATGGTCGAGGTCGTCGGAGCGGAGCAGCGGGAAGGCGTCGGGCGCGTCGTTGGACGTCGCGACAAGCAGCCAGCCCGCGTCCGTCCGGAGCACCGCCGGGTCGCCATATCCGACGAGGATGCGCGGGTGGAGGTTGGCGGTGATCAGCGGCCGCCAAGGCGGCTCCACCCCGGCGTAGCGGACGGTCTCCATCTGGCGCGGGCGCCGGGTCCCGAAGGCCGCCGCCAGCCGCTCGTGAAAAGCCTCGTAGTGCGGAGCGTCGGGACCCTCGATCCGCAGCTCGCGGTCTCCGCCACCGGCTAACGCGACGCGCAGCAGCGTCGCGCCGTCGTCCTCGCGAGCGGAGACCGCGAAGCGGGTCATCTAGAAGTCGAAGGCGTCGGTGGTCTGGTGGCTCCCGGCCATGAACGCGTCGGCGACGATCCTTAGCGGATCGACGTCGACCTCGACCTGGTTCGCCGCGACCAGCTTGGCGAAATGCTGGTAGATCGACGGATATTCGCCGATCCCGCTGACCTTTACCTCCGCGCCGTTGACCGCCAGCCGGGTGCCGCCTTCGCTCAGCCGCAGCTGTTCGCCGTCGGCGGTGTCGACCTCGATCACCCAATGTTCGTCGGGCCGCTCGCGGAAGTCGAAGTCGGCGCTCAGATTGTCGCCGAAGTCGAGGCTGACTGCGATCGGCTGCTGCCGGTTGGCGGGCACCAGCAGCTTCGCCTGACGAATGAACAGCGGCATGGGCAGAATGCTGGTCGAGATGGACAGCGCGTTGATGCCGGGGTCGAACACGCCGAAGCCGCCCGGCGCGAAGATCCAGTCCTGCCCGGGGTGCCACTTACGGACATCCTCGAACCACTCGATCCGGAAGCGGGTGACGGTCTTCCCCGCCAGCCGGTCGCGGGCGTCGTCGACCCCGTCGTTATGCTGCGCGTGCCAGGCGGCATAGAGCGTACGGTTAGCGGCATGCGCGCGGCGGACCATGTCCTCCACCTCGCCGAGCGTCGCCGCGGGCGGCTTCTCGATCAGGACGTGCAACCCTGCTGCCAGCGCCTCGGCGACGATCGGGTGGCGCGCGCTCGGCGGCGTGCAGACGGCGATCGCGTCGACCCCTCCCGGCATCGCCTGGAGCATGGCGCCCACGCTTTCGTAGACGGGAACGGGAGGCGGCACCTGCGGCGGGCGCGGCGAGACCGCAGCGACCAGCTGATACTCGGAGTTTCCCTGTATTGCCGGAACATGCTGATCCACGGCAATCTTTCCATAACCGACAATGGCAATTCTGATGGGCATCGACACAACCTCTGGCGAACTGTGTCGCATTAACGTCAGCTGGAGGAAATGTTCAGCAGATCAACACTTAATTGTGGGCAACATGATTTGATCCGTTGCGCAGGCGATGGGCCTGGCGCAGCTTTCACGACCCCGGGGAGAGGGGGAGGAGCGTATGAGCCGGAAGGTCAAGGATTTCATCGAGATCAGCGACCACACGTCGCTGGACATGCTCATCAACACGCTGGTCGCGATCCGCGACAGCCTGCCGGCGGACGCCGAGCCGGAGATGAAGCTGAGGGGCGACGACGTGTTCGGGCGTCGGCTGTCGATCACCTACATGCGGGAGCTCAGCGAGGAAGAGCAGGCGTGCGAGGATCGCTACGCGCATGCTCATGCCAGCGCCGACGCGATCGAGATCGAGCGGCTGCGGGCGAGCCTCGAGGATGTCCCGTTCAAGCGGCAGGAGCTGCGCAGCGCGGCCTGAGACACGCATCGCCGCCGCGAGCGGCGTGACGGGCTAGGCTACCATTCGGCGAAGCTCCCGTCGGCGAGCCGCCAGACGGGGTTGCGCCAGCGGTGCCGGTCCTTGTCGAAAGAGCGGACAAGCTCCTCGTCGATCTCGATCCCCAGGCCCGCGCCAACGGGGATCGGCAGGAACCCGTCCTGCGGGGTCAGCACCGACTTGTCGCGGCAATAGGTGAGCAGGTCGTGCCCGTCGGTATTGTAGTGGATGCCGAGGCTCATCTCCTGGATCGCGACGTTGGGCGCCGTCGCCGCGAGCTGCAGGCAGGCGCCGAGCGCCAGTGGTCCCAGGGGACAGTGCGGCGCCACCGCGACATCGAAGGCTTCCGCCATCGCCGCGATCCGGCGGCATTCACTGAGTCCGCCCGCGTGGCTGAGATCGGGCTGGATGATGTCGACCGCCCCCTTCTCGAAGAAGGGCTTGAAGTCCCATCGCGAATAGAGCCGCTCGCCCAGCGCGATCGGGGTCGAGACGAGTTCGCTGATCTGCTGCAGCCCTTCCGGGTTCTCGCTCAGCAGCGGCTCCTCGATGAACAGGAGACCGAGCGGCTCGAGCACCTTGGCGAGCTGCTTGGCCATCGGCCGATGGACCCGTCCATGGAAGTCGAGCCCGACGTCCATGCCGGCGGCCTGCGCCGCCTCGACCCGCTTGATCACCGCGTCGAACAGGCGCGGGGTGCCGATCCAGTCGAGCTCGGCGGTGGCGTTCATCTTGACCGCGGAGAAGCCCTGCTGACGCCGGCCCTGCGCCGCGTCGGCGATCTCGTGCGGCCGGTCGCCGCCGATCCAGGCATAGGCGCGGATCCGGTCGCGCACCTTGCCGCCGAGCATCTGCCAGGCGGGCAGGCCGTAGCGGCGCCCCTTGAGGTCCCACAGCGCCTGGTCGAGCCCGGAGAGGGCGGACATGAGAACCGCGCCGCCGCGATAGAAGCCGCCCCGGTAGCAGACCTGCCAATGGTCCTCGATCCGGTCCGGGTCTTCGCCGAGGCAGCGGTCGCGGATGGCCTCGAACGCGCCCTCGACCGCCTCGCCATGCCCTTCCAGGCTGGCCTCGCCCCAGCCCACCGCGCCGTCCGCCGCCTCGACCCGGACGAACAGCCAGCGGGGCGGAACGATGAAGGTCTCGATCTTGCCGATCGTCGTGGGTGCGGGGTTCATCAGGCGGTCTCGGGGTTGTGCATCTCGGCGGGCGGATTGGCGTTGGCGGCGCTTGCCTCGAGGCGCTGGGTGCGCGCGGCTGGCCAATGCGTTTCCGACGGCGGGACGATCGGCACGGCAAGGCAGACCGAGGAGGCGGGCAGCACGTCGCGCCAGTCCTGGATCAGCTTCTTGTAGGCCTTGCCGACGTTGCGGATCTTGCGGTCGAGATCGAACAGACCGAGCGGGTTGACGTTGCCGTTCTGCTCGCGGAGCGCGGTGTCCCAGTCGACCTGGTCGGTCAGGCTGTACCAGGTGAAGCCGACGGTCGGGATGCCGACGTTGCGCAGGCGCAGCACGTTCGCCCATTCCTTCCACAGCCATTGCACCGCCTCGTCGCCGTTCGGGCCTTCGACGAGGTTGGTCTCGGTGTGCATGATCGGGAGGCGGTAGCGATTGTGATACTGGCGGGTGATCTCGGAATAGCCGAACACCTCGCCGCTCGACGTGGTGTGTCCGTCGGCGAAGACGCGGTGCTCGTTGGTGCGGTAATAGTCGTTGCCGAGGATGCAATGTTGCTTGAGGCGGTTGCCGAGGAAGAAGTGGTACTCCTCGCGAGTCATCCCATTGTCCATGAGATATTCGTACATCTCGCTGTCGACGCGCCGCCCGTAGTTGAGGTCGAGGCTGAGGAAGCGACGCGCGTTCAGGAGCTCGGCTGGGCCGATTGCGCTGGGTGAATCCGCATGGAAATATTCCGAGCTTTCCGACTGGATGAAGATGGCGTCGGGGCGCCGCTTCAGGATCTCGTTCATCGCCAGCACGTTCGCCTTGACGATGTGCTTCAAGGCAGTGACGAAGCCGAGGTCGGAGCGGAGCTGCTCGTTCCACCAGCCGTAGCGGGCGGAGAAGACCGCGCAGATGAACATTTCATTGACCGGCGTGTAGAGCTGGACCCAAGGGAAGCGCTCGGCGAAGGCAGCGGCGTAGGTGGCGAAGAGCTGCGGGAAATCCGGGTTCTGGAAATTGCCGATCCAGTCGGGAACGCCGAAGTGGCAGAGATCGACGATCGGAGTGATATCCCGGCGGCGCAGCTCGGCGAAGGTGAGGTCGCTATACTCCCAGTCGTAGCGCCCGGGCGCGAGATAGGTCTTGTGCAGCGGCGGCCCGAAGCGGAGGAAGTTGATCCCGATCTCCTGGATGCAGTCGAAATCCTCGCGCCAGCGCCGGTAGTGCTGGCTCGCCTCCATCTGGTCGACGCGCGTCTTGCCGTTGTTGATGGTCGGGATGCTGTTCTCGATCCCCGTCGCGAACATGAAGTTGGCGATGGCGGCTCTCCCTTGAACTGGTGTCCGAACCACCCCCCGGGCGGACCGGTTATGGCTGGCTCCGTGCTGCGTTAAAGTGATCGGGCGCGCGATGGTTGCATGCTCGTTGCCCACGCGGCTAGCGAGCCGTTCAGGAAAGTGCGGACCCGGGCCGGCCGTCGGCTGTTCCCCCTTGCACAGGAGCATGGATGATCTCGCTGAACAGCTACATCGCGGTCGACTGGGGAACGACCAATCGCCGCGCCTACCGGATTGGGCCGGACGGCCGGAACGAGGCGGAGTTCGAGGACGGCAAGGGCATCTTGTCGCTGTCGGACGGGGGCTTCGCCGCCGCGGTCGGCGAGATCCGCGAGCGGCTTGGCGATCTGCCCCTTCTGATGGCCGGCATGATCGGCTCGAACCGCGGCTGGAAGGAGGCGCCCTACGTACCATGCCCCGCGGGTCTGGACGAAATCGCCGCGGCGCTGGTCTGGCCCGAGCCCGACCGCTCGGCGATCGTGCCCGGCGCCAGCTTCGTCGATGACGATCGTGCCGACGTCATGCGCGGCGAGGAGGTGCAGCTGCTCGGCGCGGTGGCGGCCGGGCTGATTGGTGCCGATGCTCTCGCCTGCCATCCGGGAACGCACAATAAATGGGTGCGGCTGGCGGGCGGCCGGATCGCCGAGTTCCGCACGGTGATGACCGGCGAGCTGTTCAACCTCCTCAAGGAGAAGAGCATCCTGGCCGAGCTGCTGCACGACAAGGCCGAGCCCGACGCGGCGTTCCGCGCCGGGGTGCGCCAGGGACTGAAGGGCGAGGCGCTGACCGCCGACCTCTTCTCGGCGCGGGCGCGGGTGCTGCTCGGCCGGCTCGACCGCGCCGACGCGTCGAGCTGGGTCAGCGGCCTGCTGATCGGCGGAGACGTCCGCACCGGCACCGCGGGCGCATCAGGCGAGGTGGCGGTGATGGGCCGGCCCGAGCTCACCGCGCTCTACGCTGCCGCGTTGGACGAAGCCGGCTTCGCCTGCCGCGAGGTCGATGGCGAGCAGGCCTTTCTTGCCGGCATCGCTGAAATTGCACGGAGACTGTCATGAGCGCCCCCGAAAATCTTTTCCGCTACCTCGACCAATGCCCGCTGGTCGCGATCATCCGCGGCGTCACTCCGGACGAGGCGGTCGCGGTGGGAGAGGCGATCTTCGCCGCCGGCATCCGCGTGATTGAAGTGCCGCTCAACTCGCCCGACCCGCTGGAGAGCATTCGTCGGCTCGCCGACCGGCTCGGCGACCGGGCGCTGATCGGGGCCGGGACGGTGCTCGACACCGACCAGGTCGCGAGCGTGCGGGCAGCGGGTGGGCGGCTGGTCGTCTCCCCCAACACCGACGTCGATGTGATCCGAGCAACCGTCGCGGCCGGGCTCGCCTCCTCGCCGGGCTACTACACCCCGTCCGAGGCGTTCGCCGCGCTCAAGGCCGGGGCGCATGTGCTCAAGCTGTTCCCGGCGGAGGGCGCCACCCCCGCGGTCGTGAAGGCGCAGCGCGCGGTCCTGCCCAAGGACCTGCGGCTGCTCGTCGTCGGCGGAGTCAAGCCGGACGGGATGCGGCCGTGGCTCGATGCCGGCGCGACCGGGTTCGGGCTCGGCTCGGGCGTCTATGCGCCCGGGCGCACCGCGGCCGACGCCGGCGCGGCGGCGCGCGCCTATGTCGAGGGGCTCGCCGCCTAGATCGAGTCGAGCGGCCGCCCGCGGGTCTCGGGCAGGAACAGCAACGAGGTCACGAAGCTGATTGCGGTGAAGACCACCGCATACCACAGCCCGCTGAACGGGTTGCCGGTGATCGCCACCAGCGCGAAACTGGTGACCGGCAAGAAGCCGCCGACCCAGCCGGTGCCGACATGATAGGGCAGGGACAGGGCGGTGTAGCGGATGCGGGTCGGGAACATTTCGACCAGCGCGGCGGCCTGCGGCCCGTAGACGGCACAGGCGGCGGCGGTGAAGACCAGCAGCCAGAAGGCGAGCAGCGACAGGTCGAATGCGTGCGGGTCCGCGGCGGCGGGGTAGCCGTTCGCCTTAAGCATTGCCTTCAATTGGTCGCCGGTGGCG
The DNA here is from genome assembly GCF_003970925.1 of Sphingomonas ginkgonis. Taxonomy (NCBI): domain Bacteria; kingdom Pseudomonadati; phylum Pseudomonadota; class Alphaproteobacteria; order Sphingomonadales; family Sphingomonadaceae; genus Sphingomonas; species Sphingomonas ginkgonis. Next base: position 2,683,815 of record NZ_RWJF01000001.1, on the reverse strand, counting down.
GTCTTGAGCGCCTTCAGGCCCTTGGCGTCGAGATTGCTGCCGTCGGGAACGGCGAGCAGGCTGGTGCCGACGCGGATGCTGGTCGAGCCGTCCCCCGAGGTCATGCTGGAATAGCGGAGCCCGGAGCCGCCGAGCAGGCTCTTAGCGACGTCGCACGCGCTCTTGTACTGGGCGGTGCCAACCGGATCGAACTGCACGGAGCAGGTCGACGGCTGGGTCGCGACGACGATCGGGGTGGCGCGCTGGGCGGCGCTGAGCGCCGGGTTCACCGCGTCGGCGATGCCGTGGAAGCCGGGAAAATAGGCGAGCAGTGCCAGCGCCATGCCGCCGACCATCACCGGCTTGCGCCCGACCCGGTCGGACAGCCAGCCGAAGAAGACGTAGAGCGGGATGCTGGCGAGCGTCATGAACAGGACGATGAGGTTCACCGTCGGCTCGGGCACGCCCAGCGACTTCATCAGGAACACCTGCATGAAGAAGAAGGTGCAGTACCAGACCGCTCCCTGCGCGCACATGACGGCGAAGAAGACGAGCAGCACGCGCTTCAGGTTCTCGCCGCGAGCGAACGCCTCGGTCAGTGGGGCCTTGGCAATCGCGCCCTCGTCGCGCAGCCTGGTGAACAGCGGGCTTTCGTGGAGCTTGGAGCGGAGCCACAGCGAGGCGCCGAGCAGCAGGATTGAGAGGAGGAAGGGCACCCGCCAGCCCCAGGCGGCGAACGCCTCTTCGCCGATGCTGGTGCGGGTGACGTAGATGACGATCAGCGCGGCGAGCAGTCCGAAGGCGGCGCTCGACTGGATCCAGCCGGTGGTACCCCCGCGGCGGTCGTCGGGCGCATGTTCGGCGACGTAGATGGCAGCGCCGCCATATTCCCCGCCGAGCGCCGTCCCCTGGCAGATGCGAAGGAAGATGAGCAGGACTGGGGCGGCGATCCCCGCATTTGCATAGGTCGGCAACAGGCCGATCGCGAAGGTCGCCGCGCCCATCAGGGTCACGGTGATCAGGAAGGTCGCCTTGCGCCCGATCCGGTCGCCCATCGCGCCGAACAGGATCGCGCCGAACGGCCGGAAGGCGAAGCCGGCGGCGAACAGGCCGAGCGCCGCGATCAGTCCGGCGGTCGGGTCCAGCCCGGCGAAGAAGACCTTGGAGATGGTCGCGGCGAGACTGCCGAAGATGAAGAAGTCATACCACTCGAACGCCGTGCCGGTCGACGAGGCCGCGACGACCTTTGCCATTCCCCACCCGCCGCGGGCGCGCTGCTGCTGATCCGCCATCCGTCCCCCACTCTCCTCGGCGTCGAGGATTAGCAGGCGAGCCGCGTCAGTCCAGCTTGCGGATGGTCTCGTCGAGGTGGGCGACGGTGACTCCGAGGCGGCTCACCCGCATGCTGTTCTGGACCACCCTCGGCCCCATGGGGGTGAGCGTCTGCTCGACCTGCATGTTGTTCTTCATCCGGTAGCGGATCAGCGCGCCGCGTCCGACCAGGTCGACGGTGACGGGGCCGGTCGCGTCGGTCAGCGACCCCTGGAAGCGGGTCGGGCTGATCCGGGTCAGCCGCCAGGTGCGGGTGCGCACCGCCTCGCCCTGCTGGTCGACCCGCTGCGAGAGGAGCAGCGAGCCGTCGGGCTCCACCCGTCCGCGACTGTCCACGCGGACGCTCTTGGCGGACTGAAGGATGACCTTCAGCCGCCCGTCGCCATGGCTCCGGCCCTGGAAGAAGGCGACCGGATCGAAGCTGGCGTGGGCGGCGGAGGCGGCAGTCAGGAGGAGGGCGAAAGCAAGACCATGGCGCACTAACTGTTCCTTCCGGCGACGAGCTGGTCGACCACGGACGGGTCGGCCAGAGTTGAAACGTCGCCGAAGCCGCCGGTTTCCCCTTCCGCCACCTTGCGAAGGATCCGCCGCATGATCTTGCCCGATCGGGTCTTGGGAAGCGACGGCGCGAACTGGATCCGCTCGGGCGCGGCAAGCGCGCCGATGTGCTGGCGGACTTCCTGGTTCAACTGCTTGCGCAGCTCGTCGGAGCCGCTCTCGCCGGCGTTCAGCGTGACATAGGCGTAGATCGCCTGACCCTTGATGTCGTGCGGGATGGCGACCACCGCGGCCTCGGCGACCAGCGGGTGGGCGACCAATGCACTCTCCACCTCGGCGGTGCCGATCCGGTGACCGGACACGTTGATCACGTCGTCGACCCGGCCGGTGATCCAGTAATAGCCATCCTCGTCGCGGCGGCAGCCATCGCCGGTGAAGTAGAGGCCTGGATAGGCGGTGAAATAGGTCTGGAAGAAGCGCTCGTGGTCGCCCCAGACAGTGCGCATCTGCCCCGGCCAGCTGTGCGACAGGCAGAGGTTGCCCGAAGTCGCGCCCTCGAGCACCTGATGGTTGGCGTCGACCAGCAGCGGCTTGATCCCCGGCAGCGGCTTGGTCGCCGAACCGGGCTTCATGTCGATGGCGCCCGGGACCGGCGAGATGAGGATGCCGCCTGTCTCGGTCTGCCACCAGGTGTCGACGATCGGCACCCGGCCATCGCCGACCACCCGCCAGTACCACTCCCAGGCCTCGGGGTTGATCGGCTCGCCCACGGTGCCGAGTAGTCGGATCGAGGAGCGGCGATGCTTCGTCACCGGCGCGTCGCCCTCGCGCATCAGCGAGCGGAGCGCGGTCGGCGCGGTATAGAAGATGGTGACTCCGAGCCGGTCGCAGGTTTCCCAAAAGCGGTCCGGGCCGGGGTAGGTCGGGATGCCGTCGAACATCACGCTGGTCGCGCCGTTCATCAGCGGCCCGTAGACAACATAGGAGTGGCCGGTGATCCAGCCGATGTCGGCGGTGCACCAGAAGATGTCGCGGTCGGTCGCGCCGAACACCCAGTCGAAGGTCGTCGCGGCCCAGGTCGCATAGCCACCAGTGGTATGGACGACGCCTTTCGGCTTTCCGGTGGACCCCGAGGTGTAGAGGATGAACAGCGGGTCTTCCGCGTCCATCACCTCCGGCTCCGCCTCGGTCGGCAGCGTGTCGCGCACGTCGGACCAGCGGATGTCGCGGCCCTCGACCATTGCCACCTCGCCGCCGGTGCGGGTGACCACAACCACCGCGTCGATCCGGGGGCAGAGCGCGATCGCCTTGTCGACATTGGCCTTGAGCGGGATCCTCTTGCCGCCGCGGCAGCCCTCGTCGGCGGTGACGATCAGCTTCGCGTCGCAATCCTCGATGCGGCCTGCGACGCTCTCGGGCGAAAAGCCGCCGAACACCACCGAGTGGATCGCGCCGACCCGCGCGCAGGCGAGCATCGCCGCCGCCGCCTCGGGGATCATCGGCATGTAGATCATCACCCGGTCGCCGCGCTTGACGCCCTTCTGGCGGTAGAGGTTGGCGAAGCGGCAGGTCTCCTCATAGAGCTGGCGATAGGTCCAGCGCTGGGTATGGCCGGGCTCGTCGCCCTCGAAGATCAGCGCGACCTTGTCGCCGCGCTCGGCGAGATGGCGGTCAAGGCAGTTGACCGACAGGTTCAGCTGCCCGTCTTCGAACCAGCGAATTCCGAAGTCGGCCTCGTGGAAGGACCAGTTGCCGGCTCGCGTCGGCGCCTTTGCCCAGTCCAGCCGCCGGGCCTGCTCCAGCCAGAAGCCGTCGGTGTCGGTGTCGGCGCGATGGTTGAGCGCGTCGAGCTCGGCCGGCCCGATGCGGCTCTCGAAGTCCGCCGGAACGGGATGAACGGCTTCACTCATGCTCGCCTCTCCAACAATGTTCGTGAGGCTCGATAGCGAAGGTGGCAGGCGGGGAGCAATCGGCGGCGCCAGCAGCTCACCCCTCTGTTGCGGTGCGTCGTCCCGTGCTTCGGCCATGATCCGTCCCCTTGCTGCTGCCCGCGCAGGCGCAGCACCGGCAGTGCCGGTTTCGGGCGAACCCTGCCATTCTCCCTTGGGCCGAAGCCCCTTGGCTCAGGCCGGGCGCTTGCGCAGCAGGGCGGAGCGGCTCATCCGGCAGACCAGCTCGCCGCGCTGGTTGAAGGCGCGGTGCTCCCAGGTGACGATCCCGGCATTGGGACGCGACTTGCTTTCGCGCAGCTCGGTGCACTCGCTCTCGCAGCGCAGCGTGTCGCCGGTGAACACCGGCGCGGGGAAGACGACCTTTTCGTAGCCCAGGTTGGCGACCAGCGTTCCGAGCGTGGTGTCGCCGACGCTGACCCCGACCAGCAGCCCGAAGGTGAAAACCGAATTGACGAGCGGCCGCCCGAACTCGCTTGCCGCTGCCGCCTCATGGTCGAGGTGGAGCGGCTGCGGGTTGTGGGTGAGGGTCGAGATCAGGAGATTGTCGGTCTCGGTCACCGTGCGCCGGATCTCATGCTCGATCCGGTCGCCGACCTGCCATTCGTCGAAGAACTTTCCTGCCATGGGCGCTGCCTAAAGCTGGAGCAGGAGCTCGGCAACGGCTTCGGTGATCGCCGTCCCGTCGAGCCGGTAGGCGGCGTAGAGGTCGGGCAGCGTTCCGGTCTGCCCGAACCGATCGACCCCGAGCGGCGCCACGCGCTGGCCGAGCACGCCGCCAAGCCAGCTCAGCGAGGCCGGCGCAGCGTCGCAGATCGTGACCAGCCCGGCACCCGGCGCGAGGCGGGAGAGCAGCCGCTCGACATGGCTTGGCTGGCGCTCGCCCTTCCAGCGTGCTGCCTGCGCCGCGGTCCAGCCGCGATGGAGGAGGTTGGGGGAGGTGACGGCGAGCAGGCCAAGCCCGGGAATGTCGCGCGCCAGTTCCTCATGCGCGGCGAGCGCTTCGGGCATCACCGCGCCCATCGCGACGATCGCCGCCTCGGCTCCTTCGCCCGGCTCGCGCAGCCAGTAGGCACCGGCCAGTGCGCCCGAGCGCCAGCCATCGTCCGGCCGTGCGACCTGAACGACGTTGCGGGTCGAGAGGCGGAGATAGGTGGACTCGCCGTCCGGCGCGTCGATCAGCCGGAACGCCTCTTCCATCATCGCGGCGAGCTCGTCGGCGAAGGCCGGCTCGTAGTGGCGCAGCCCCGGCTGGCCAAGCGCGATCAGCGGCGGGTTGATCGACTGGTGCGCGCCGCCCTCCGGCCCAAGCGTGACCCCGCTCGGCGTCGCCACCAACAGGAAGCGCGCATCCTGGTAGCAGGCGTAGTTGAGCGCATCGAGGCCGCGGGCGATGAACGGATCGTAGAGGGTGCCGACCGGGAACAGCCGCGTCCCGAACAGGTCGCCGGCAAGGCCCGTCGCGGCCAGAGTCAGGAACAGGTTGCTCTCGGCGATGCCCAGCTCGATGTGCTGGCCCTTGTCCTCGCCGCGCCACTTCTGCGCCGAGGCGATCTTGGCCTGCGCGAACGTGTCGGTGAGCTCGCGGCGGTTGAACAGCCGGCGCTGGTTCACCCAGGCGCCGAGATTGGTCGAGACTGTCACGTCGGGCGAGGTGGTGACGATCCGGTCGGCGAGCGGCTCGCCCGACTTGGCGAGATCGAGCAGGATCCGCCCGAACGCGGCCTGGGTCGACTGTTCCTCGCCGGTCGGCGCGGGGAGGGCGGGGACCGTCACCGTCCCGAACACGCGCGGTCGCTTGTCGCGGCGGATCGCGGCACGCTCGAGCGTCGCCTCGACCGCCGTCCGGGCATTGTCGCCGATCCCGGCGAGCTTCTCCCACTCCTGTCCTTGGGCAATCCCCATCTGCTCGCGCAGCTGGTCGAGCTGGGTTGGGTTCATCAGCCCGGCGTGATTGTCCTTGTGGCCGGCGAAGGGCAGGCCGTAACCCTTGACGGTGTAGGCGATGAACAGGGTCGGCGTGTCGTCATCCTTGGCGGCGTCGAACGCCTCGACCAGCGCGGCCATGTCGTGCCCGCCGAGATTGGTCATCAGCGACTGCAGCTGGCGATCATCGCGCGCGTCGAGGATCGGCTTCACCGCGCCGCTGCAGTCCTTCAGCAACCGCTCGCGCCAGGCCGCGCCGCCGAGATAGGTGAGCGCGCTGTATTCGGCGTTGGGGGTCTCGTCGATGAAGCGCTTCAGCGCCTCGCCGCCCGGCTCGCCGAACGCCGCCTCCTGCTGCTTGCCATATTTCAGCGTGACGACCTTCCAGCCGCAGGTCTCGAACATGTCGTCGAATCGGCGGAACATGCGGTCGGCGGTGGTCGCGTCGAGGCTCTGGCGGTTGTAGTCGACGATCCACCACAGGTTGCGGACGTCGTGCTTGTAGCCCTCGATGATGGCTTCGTAGATGTTGCCTTCGTCGAGCTCGGCGTCGCCGATCAGGCTGACGAAGCGGCCGCGCTCCGCTTCCGGCATGAAGCCGTGAGCGGTCAGATAGTCCTGCACCAGGCTGGCGAAGAGGGTGACGGCCACGCCGAGGCCGACCGAGCCTGTCGAGAAATCGACCGGAATCCTGTCCTTGGTCCGGCTCGGATAGCTTTGCGCGCCGCCGAAGCCGCGGAAATTCTCCAACTGCTCGCGGCTCTGGCTGCCGAGCAGATAATGGATGGCGTGGAGCACCGGCCCGGCATGCGGCTTCACCGCGACCCGGTCATTGGGTCCGAGCGCGTGGAAGTAGAGCGCGGACATGATCGCTGCCATCGACGCGCAGCTCGCCTGGTGCCCGCCGACCTTCAGACCGTCGGGACTCTCGCGCAGGTGGTTGGCGTTGTGGATGGTCCAGGCGCTGAGCCAGCGAAGGCGATCGTCGAGCGCCTCGAGCGCGGCGATGTCGGGACGGACGGGCTTGAGCATCGCCCGGCGTTAAAACTTCACCGGCCGATTGGGTAGCTTATTCGGGGTCGTGCGCCGCGTCGTAGCGGGCCTGCGCCGCGCGGATGCAGGCGATGTGCGCGATCGACCATTCGCCCAGCGCCCGCACCGGCTCGCGCAGGGAGCGGCCGAGCTCGGTCAGCTCATAGTCGACCCGCGGCGGGATGGTCGGGGTCACCGTCCGGCTGACGAGGCCGTCGCGCTCGAGACCGCGCAGCGAGAGGGTCAGCATGCGCTGCGAGATGCCGTCGATGACGCGCTTCAGCTCGTTGAAGCGCCGGGGCCCGGCCGACAGCACCATGACGATCAGCATGCTCCATTTGTCGCCGACGCGGTTCAGCACCGGCGTGACGTTGCGGCAGCCGGCGAGCTGGATGTCGGGCGGCCCCTCGCCGATCGGTTCCGGGGCAGGCACATCGCTGTGCCCGAGGATCAAATTTTTGCGTTCTTGCGGGGCGTCCATGGGTGGTTACGTAAAGCTCCTCGGTAACAAATCAATACCAAGGAACTTTCCATGACCATCCTCCGCGTCGACAGCAGCATCACCGGCGAGAACAGCGTCAGCCGGATCCTCACCCAGCGGATCACCGACCAGCTTGCGTCCGGCGGGGAGCCGGTCGTGGTCCGCGATCTCGCCGCCGACCCGCTGCCGCACCTGACGCTCGACCAGCTCGGCGCCGGGCCGGTGCTCGACGAGTTCCTCGCCGCGGACACGGTGGTGATCGGCGCGCCGATGTACAATTTCACGCTGCCGACCCAGCTCAAGGCGTGGCTCGACCGCATCCTCGTAGCCGGCCAGACCTTCCGCTACACCGCGACCGGGCCCGAGGGGCTGGCCGGCGGACGGCGGGTGATCGTCGCCTTGTCGCGCGGCGGCTTCTACGAGGAAGGCACGCCCGCGGGTGCGCTGGAGCACCTCAAAACTTACCTGACCGGCGTGTTCGGCTTCATCGGCATCGCGCCCGAGTTCGTCCATGCCGACGGCATCGCGGCCGGCCCGGAGCAGCGCGAGGCGGGGATCGCGAACGGGCTCGAGGAGGTCGACCGGCTCGCCGCCTGAGCGGCACCGGGGCGCGGCTCGGCCGTTGGTCCTTCCTGTCAAGGAGAGGATCATGGCCGAGCTCAGCACCGATCAGCGCAACCACCTCGACGAGGACAAGTTCGCCTTCCCCAAGCAGCGCAAGGAGCCGCTGGAGAACGCCAGCCACGTCCGCAACGCCGTCGCCCGCTTCAACCAGGTCAAGGACGTCACCGACAAGGAGCGCGACGAGGCCTGGCACCGCATCCAGCGCGCCGCCAGGAAGTTCGACGTCCAGCTCGACGAGAAGAGCTGGCACGAGCTCAAGGCGAAGAAGTAGCGGCTAGGCGAGGAGCCGCAGCGGGTTCTCGATATAAGCCCGGAGCGCCTGCAGGAAGCTCGCCGCGTCCCAGCCATCGACGACCCGGTGGTCGCACGACAGCGAGAGGTTCATCCGCTTGCGGATCTCCAACTCGCCGTTCAGCGGGACGACCTTCTCCTCGACCTTGTTGACCGCGATGATAGCGACCTGCGGCGGGCTGATCACCGGAGTCGAAGTGATCCCGCCCATCGGGCCCAGCGAGGAGATGGTGATGGTCGGGCCAGACAGTTCCTCGCGGCTCGCCTTGCCGGTGCGCGCGGCCTCGGACAGGCGGAGGATCTCGCTCGCGATCTGCCACACGCTCTCCGCCTGCGCATCGCGCATCACCGGGACCATCAGCCCGCCCGGGGTCTGGGTCGCGACGCCCATGTGCACCGCGCCGTGGCGGGTGATGACGTTCGCGGAGTCGTCGTAGGTGGCGTTGAGCATCGGCCACTCGGGCAGCGCGCGGGTCATGGCAGTGATCAGGAAGGGCAGCAGCGTCAGCTTCGGGTTGGAGCCGCGATCCCGATTCATCATCGCCCGCGCTTCCTCGAGCGCGGTGACGTCATATTCCTCGACCAGCGTGAAGTGCGGGACCCGGCGCTTGGCCTCCTGCATGTTCTCCGCGATCTTGCGGCGCAGGCCGACCACCTTGATCGTCTCGTCCGGCCGCTGCGCACCGGCGCTGCGCCCCGGCAGCGAACCGCCGTTGTAGAGGAGATAGGCATCGAGGTCCGAATGGCGGATGCGGTCGCTCGCGGTCTTCACCTGAGCGAGGTCGACGCCGAGGTCGCGCGCGCGCTGGCGAACGGCGGGGGAAGCAAGGACCTTGGCACCCCCGGCGGGTTCGGCCGGCGCCTGGACGGGCTCCGGCGCCGGCTTGGGCGCGGGCGCCTCCGGGGTCACGTCGACGGTCGGAAGCTCTTCCTCCATTTCCTTCGTCGGCACTACCGCGCCGTCGCCGAGCGGCACTTCCTCGGTCGCGTCGGCAGGGGCGGCAGCGGCGGCGGGAGCCGCGCGCTTCGCCGGCGCGCCGCTCGCCTCGCCCTCGGTCTCGATCACCGCCAGCACCGAACCGATCGGCACCATGTCGCCGACCGCGCCGGCTAGTTCGCGCACCGTGCCGGAGACCGGCGATTCCATCTCGACCGTCGCCTTGTCGGTCATCATGTCGGCGATCTGCTGGTCTTCCTCGACCCGGTCGCCGATCTTGACGTGCCAGGCGACGATCTCGGCCTCGGCGATCCCTTCGCCGATGTCGGGGAGCTTATATTCGAAGCGGGCCATCAGGACTCCAGCACTTTCTTCAGCGCATTCTTGGTCCGCAACGGACCGGGGAAATAAATCCATTCATAGGCGTGCGGATAGGGCGTGTCCCAGCCGGTCACGCGCGCCACCGGCGCCTCGAGATGGTAGAAGCAGCGCTCCTGCACCAGGGTCGCCAGCTCGGCCGCGAAACCCGAGGTGCGGGTCGCTTCCTGCATGACGAGGCAGCGGCCGGTCTTCTTCACGCTCTCGACGATCGTCTCGAGGTCGAGCGGAACCAGCGTGCGCAGGTCGATCACCTCGGCGTCGACCTGGTTCGCCTCCGCCGCCGCGAGCGCGACATGGACCATCGTCCCGTAGGCGAGGATTGTCACCGCCTCGCCGGCACGGACGATGTTCGCCTTGCCCAGCGGCACGGTGTAGTGGCCATCGGGCACTTCGCTCGCCGGATGCTTGGCCCAGGGCGTCACCGGCTTGTCGTGGTGGCCGTCGAACGGGCCGTTGTAGATCCGCTTGGGCTCGAAGAAGACGACCGGGTCCGGGTCCTCGATCGCGGCGATCAGCAGCCCCTTGGCGTCGTAGGGCGTGGAGGGAATCACCACCTTCAGGCCGGCGACATGGGTGAACAGCGCCTCGGGGCTCTGGCTGTGGGTCTGGCCGCCAAAGATGCCGCCGCCGTAGGGCGAGCGGATGACCATCGGCATCGTCCATTCGTGCGCGGTGCGGTAGCGGATCCGCGCCGCCTCGGAGACGATCTGGTCGTAGCCGGGATAGATATAGTCGGCGAATTGGATCTCGGCGACCGGCTTCAGTCCATAGGCCGCCATCCCGACCGCGGTGGCGATGATCCCGCCCTCGCTGATCGGCGCGTCGAAGCAGCGCTGCTTGCCGAACTGCTTCTGCAGTCCCTCGGTGGCGCGGAACACGCCGCCGAAATAGCCGACGTCCTCGCCGAACACGACGACGTCGGGGTCGCGCTCCATCATGACGCGGTGCGCGTCGTTGATGGCCTGGATCATGTTGCGGGTCGTCATTTCGGTTCGTGCCCCAGGAACTCGCGGGCCTCGCCCATCGCCTCGTCGCGCTGCTCGGAAAGATGCCACGGGGTTTCGGCGTAGACGTCCTCGAACATGGAGGGGATCTCGTCGAAGCCTTGCTGGGGCAGCGTGCCGACCGCCTCGGCTTCCTTCTGGCTGCGGCGGACCTCCTGCTCGCACTCGGCGACCATCGCCTGGTGCCGCTCCTCGTCCCACTCGCCGGCGCCGACCAGGTGCTGCTTCAGCCGCTCGATCGGGTCGCCTAGCGGCCAGGACTGGGCCTCGCCCGCGGCGCGGTAGCCGGTCGGGTCGTCGGAGGTCGAATGACCCTCGGCGCGGTAGGTGAAGAACTCGATCAGGGTCGCGCCATGGTTGCCGCGCGCGCGCTCGGCCGCCCATTGCACCGCGGCATAGACCGCCAGCGCGTCATTGCCGTCGACCCTGAGGCCGGCAACGCCATAGCCGCGGGCGCGCGCGGCGAAGGTCGCTTTCTCGGCCCCGGCGATCCCCGACCAGCTGGAAATCGCCCACTGGTTGTTGACCACCGCCAGCACCACCGGCGCGGTGTAGACGGCGGCGAAGGTCAGTGCCGAGTGGAAGTCGCCCTCGGCCGTCGCGCCCTCGCCAATCCAGCCCATCGCGATCCGGCTGTCACCCTTGATCGCGCTCGCCATCGCCCAGCCCACCGCCTGCGGATACTGGGTGCCGAGATTGCCCGAGATCGAGAAGAAGCCGTGCGGCTTGTCCGAATACATGATCGGCAGCTGGCGACCGCGTAAGGGATCGCCGGCGTTCGAGTAAATCTGGCACATCATCGTCTTGAGCGGATAGCCGCGTGCGACGAGCAGGCCCTGCTGGCGATAGGTCGGGAAGCACATGTCCTCCCGGTCGAGCGCCGCCGCGGCGGCGGTGGCGATGGCCTCCTCGCCGGTGCACTTCATGTAGAAGCTCGTCTTGCCCTGCCGCTGGGCGCGGTACATCCGGTCGTCGAAGATGCGCACCGTAACCATGTCGCGGAGGATCTTAAGCTTGACCTCGGCCGGCAGCCGCGGGTCCCACGGCCCGACCGGCTGGCCGGAATCGTCCAGCACCCGCACCAGGGTCTCGGTCAGCGGCCAGGTCTCGGCCGCCGGCGCGTCGGTGCCGGGGCGCGGCGCGCTGCCGGCCGCGGGCACGTCGACGAAGCTGAAGTCGGGCTTGTCGCCGGGGCGGAAGGGCGGCTCGGGCACGTGCAGCTCGAGCCGCGGCCGATTGGCCCGGTCGGGGGGTGAATTATTCATCAGCCGCGCGCTTAATGGGGCGCGAGGATTACGGCAACCGTGGCGGCGCTAATCGCGCAGCGCGGCAAGGCCTTGCTGCAGATCGGCGACGAGGTCGGCGGGGCTCTCCAGCCCGATGTTGAAGCGGACCAGCCGCTCGCCGTACAGCTTGGTCGCCCGGTTGGGTCCGAAATAGGGCATGACGAGGCTGCCGGCACCGCCCCAGCTGAAGCCGATGCGGAACAGCTCGAGCCGGTCGACGAAGGCGAGCAGCCGCTCGCGCGAGAAGCCGTCGCAGAACACGATCGAGAAGATGCTCGCCGAGCCGGAGAAGTCGCGCTTCCAGATCTCGTGGCCGGGGCAGCCGGGCAGGGCGGGGTGGAGCACCTGTTCGATCTCGGGCTGCTCCGCGCACCAGCGCGCCACTTCGAGAGTCGCGCGCTCGAGATGGTCGAGGCGGACGGCGAGCGTCTTGAACCCGCGCAGCGCGAGGCTGCACTCGTCGGGGGAGACGCTGAGGCCGAGCCAGTTGTAGGCGTCCCGAAGCCTCGCCAACAGCGCCGCGTCGCGGACCGTCACCGACCCGAGCAGCAGGTCGCTGTGTCCGCCGACATATTTGGTCAGCGCCTGGATGACGATGTCGGCGCCATGCTCGAAGCCGTTGTAGAAAACCCCGGCGCCGTAGGTGTTGTCGAGCGCGACCGGGACGTTGCGGTCGCGCGCGGCCTCGGCGATGCCTTTCACGTCCTGCACCTCCATCGTCACCGAACCCGGGGTCTCGGTCCAGATCAGCTGGGTATTGTCGCGGATCAGCCACGCGATCCCGTCGCCGATGTCGTGCTTATAGGTCTGCGTCTCGACTCCGAACCGGCTCATCAGCTTGTGCGCGAGCAGGGGGTTCGGCCCGTAGGCGTTCTCGGGGACGAGGACGTGGCCGCCCGCCTGGGTCAGCGCGAGCCACACCAGGGAGATGCTGGCAAGCCCGCTGGGGACGATGATCGCGTCGGTCCCGCCTTCCAGCTCCGCCATCCTCGCCGCGAGCTCGAGCGTGGTCGGCGTGCCGTAGATCCCGTAGCGGTAGGGATTGTCCTGGTCCGAGCCGTCGCACACCTCTTCCGCCGTCTCGAAGAAGGTGGTGGAGCCGCGATGGACCGGGGTCGTCATCGAGCGGAAGCCCGCCGGGGCGCGGGCCTCGCTGTGGATCAGCCTCGTCCGCCAGTCGCGCGCCATCGCCATCGTTCCTCGCTCATGGCGTTGACCGCCGTTCGCCGGGAGGGGTAGGGGCGGCGCCATGGCTGATCAACAATTTCCCGACCGTCTCTCGCTCGACCCGCGCAGCCCGCACTTCGACGCGGACCTTCTCCGCCAGGGCGTTGGCATCAAGTTCAACGGGCAGGAGAAGACCAACGTCGAGGAATATTGCATTTCCGAAGGCTGGATCCGCGTCGCCGCCGGCAAGAGCCGGGACCGCCACGGCAACCCCATGACAATCAAGCTCAACGGCACCGTCGAGCCTTATTTGCAGAACCCGGTGACCGAAGGCGACGAAACGGAAAACGGCGGCCAGGCCGAAGCCTGACCGCCGTTCCGGCACGCTGTTGAAGGGCTCGCGTCAGTAAGTCTGAGCGGTGCCGCTCCGGCGCGCCTTGTTCCAGTCGTAGAGCTTCTTGGCGCCATAGCCGGCGATCGCCAGCGTTCCGAGGCGGCCGAGACCCTTGGTGGCGATGCGGGCGCCAGCGGCGCCGAGCAGCGCGCCCTTCACGCCCTGGTTGGGGCCGGCCAGCTTCTCGCCGACGATTGCGCCCAGAATCTTCCCCAGCATTGTTGAACTCCCGTTGCGATGTTTCGAGCTAAAGCGCTCAGGCGCTCGCGAGGGTTCCATTTGGGAGGATTTCCCAACTGCCGGTGGGATAATCCACCAACATCATCTCCCGATGCAGCCATCAGCAGCATTTTTCCCGCAAATGCGGGTTTGGCACGGCTTTTGAATTGTAGCTGGCATGACCGGCACCCCCTCCGCCGGCATCCAGGGAGCAAGACGATGCACAAGGTTTCCACGCTTCACCGCACGCTGATCGCCGCAGCCGCTGCGCTGCTGATGAGCTCCGTCGCCGTCGGTTCGGCCGTCGGCCCCGCCACTGCCAGCTATGGCGCCGCTTCCGCGAAGGTTGCCTTCTATGCCTGACCTGACCCCGATCGAAGCCAAGGTGCCCGAGCGGGCGATCCGCCTCGAGCGGATCGAGGAGCCGCGGGCCGAGACCCGGCCCGCCACTCCGCTCGCTGCCTTCTTCGGTCACCCGCTCTTCAGCCGCGCCCGCGACATCATCGCCGCCAACGTCGGCGAGATGCTCGACCGCGCCGAGGACCCGGCCACCACCATCCGGCTGATGATCGTCGAAATGGAGGAGGCGCTGGTCGAAGTTCGCGCCTCGGCCGCCCGGTCGATCGCCGACATGAAGGAGATGCGCCGCACCACCGCGCGGCTGGCCACCGTCGAACAGGGCTGGGCCGATAAGGCCGAGCTGGCGCTCGACAAGGGCCGCGACGATCTCGCCCGCCTGGCGTTGGCCGAGCGGCAGAAGGCCGCCGACATCGCCGCGTCGCTCGGGACGGAGATGCTCGCACTGGAGCAGCTGCTGAAGGGCTATGAGGCGGATATCGCCCGGCTCCAGGCCAAGATCAACGAGGCGCGTGCCCGGCAGCACGCTATCGCCAGCCGGCTCGAGAGTGCGATGACCCGCGCCCGTTCGCGGGAAATCATGAACTCGGCGCGCGCCGCCGACGCCTTCGCCCGCTTCGACCTGCTGGAGAAGCGCGCGGACCTGGCCGAAGGCTATGCCGACGCGATGGGAATGACCGGGCCGAAGAGCCTGGAAGAGGAATTTGCCGAGCTTCGCGCCGCCGAGGCGATTGATGCCGAGCTTAACGCCATGAAGGCCGCGCTCGCCGCGCGCCGCAGTCACTAAGGGGATCAGACGCCATGACCGACCGCATTCCGTTCAGCCTCGACCGCCGCGAGAAGAAGCTGCTCGGCGTCTGCTCCGGGCTGGGCCGCACGCTGAACATCGACCCGACCTTCATTCGGGTCGGCTTCATCGCCGTGCCGTTCCTCACCTTCGTGACCTTCTGGCAGGCCTTCATCGCCTACCTCGCGCTTGGCGCCATCGGCTTTTTTGCCGCGGGCAAGCTGCGCCGCCGGCGCGGCAGCGAGCTCGACCGGATGGATTACGACACCGGGCGGCGTCACTCGATCCGCGACCTTCGCGAGAACCTCGACACCAACGATCGCCGGATGATGGCGATCGATCATCACCTCAACAGCCGCAGCAGCGACGACCTCGCCCGCGAAATCGAGGCGCTGCGCCACGAGAAGTCGGAGGACCGGAAATGATCGCGATCGACTCCATCCTGACCCTCGGTGCGGTCGGACTGACGGGGCTCGGGATCACCAGCGCCGCGTTGCTCAAGGGCTGGCAGGGCTGGCTCGACGTGCGACGGCTTGAAATCGCCCGAATTCAGGATGGGGGCGCCCCCGTCGCGACCGGCGGGCGGATCGAGATCGCCGACCTGCGCGAGCGGGTCCGCAAGCTGGAGGCCATCGCCGCCGGGATCGATCTATGAAGGCCGTCGCGACCGGCCGTCAGGCCGGCTGCGGCTCATACTCCTCGATGACCCAGGGCTCCTCCTGCGCCGCCTCGATCCAGCCGGTGACGTGAGGATGGGCGAGCACCGCTTCCATGTAACGCGCCGCGAAGGGCGGCACGGGAACCTGGTAGGTGACGAAGCGGCAGACGACCGGCGCGAACATCATGTCCGCCGCGGTCCACGCGCCTCCGAACAGATATTCGCCGCCGCTTCCCCAGCGTGCCCGCGCCTGAGCCCACAGCACCATGATGCGGTCGATCTCCGCGCGGACGGGATTGCTGAGACGATGGTTCTCGATCAGTCGGCGGACGTTGAAGGGCAGCTCCCGGCGCAGGTTCGCGAAGCTCGAATGCATTTCCGCCGCCATCGATCGCGCCATGGCGCGCGCGCCGTCATCCGCGGGCCAGTAGCGCTCCCGGCCGACCTTGTCGGCGCAGTAGTCTACGATCGCCAGACTGTCCCAGACCACCGCGTCACCGTCCCACAGGATCGGCACCTTGCCCAGCGACGGGGCGAATTCGTCTCCCTCGCGCCGCTTCTCCCACGCCTCGTTGTAGAGGGGAACGACCAGTTCCTCGAAGGCGATGCCGCTGTGCTTGACGGCGAGCCAGCCGCGCATCGACCAGCTCGAATAGGCGCGGTTGCCGATGATCAGTTTCAACGATTGTCTCTCAAGTTTCTTGTTGCCCCGGCCCTGAACGAGCGAGAGCCGGGGCAGTGCCGGTCAGCTGCGCGTGCGCAACGCGTCGCGGATCTCGGTGAGCAGTTCGATCTCCGTCGGTGCCGGAGTCGCCTCGGGCTCGGGCTTCCGCGCCATCAGCCGGGTCGCGTAGCGGACCAGGATGAAGATGATGAAGGCGAGAATGAGGAAGTTCAGCACCTGGGTGACGAACTCGCCCCATCCAAGGATCGGCGCACCGGCCTTCTTGAGCGCGGCATAGTCGCTGAGCGAACCCCGGTAGCCCGCCGGTACCGGGCCGAGCCGGAGGAAATGGCTGGAGAAGTCCAGCCCGCCAAAGATGGCGCCGACGATCGGCATGACGACATCTTCGACCAGGCTGGTGGTGATCTTGCCGAAGGCGCCGCCGATGATCACGGCGACCGCAAGGTCGAGCACGTTGCCGCGGGCGATAAAGGCACGAAAATCCTGCCACATGACGCTGATCTCCCGATTGATGGGCAAGCGAAGCGTCGCGCTCTCCGCCGGCAATTGCAAGCGGGGCAGCCTGCTCCTACGTTCGGATCACTTCGTTTTTCAGGGGAAACGATCGCATGACCTATCTTCGCCGCTTCGGTCTCGTGCCGCCGCTTGCCGCAGTCTCGCTCGCCTCGTGCGGGCTGAACTCGGTTCCCACCTCGGAGGAGAAGGTCAACGCGGCCTGGGCCAATCTCCAGGCCGACTACCAGCGTCGAAACGACCTCGTCGGCAATCTGGTGCAGACGGTGAAGGCGGCGGCGAAGCAGGAGTCGACCGTGCTGGTCGGGGTGGCGGAGGCTCGCTCGCGCGCCACCCAGGTCCAGCTCGCGCCGACCGATCTCAGCAATCCGTCCAAGGTCCAGCAGTTCGCCAACGCCCAGCAAGCCGTGTCGAACAGCATCCGGCCGCTGCTCGGGCCGATGATCCAAGAGCGGTACCCGGAGCTGAAGAGCCTCAACAACTTCTCCATGCTGCAGGACCAGCTGGAAGGCACCGAGAACCGCATCTTGGTTTCGCGCCGCGACTACAACACGGCGGTGCAGGATTATAACACCCGCATCCGCACCTTCCCCGACGCGATCGGCGCCAAGATCTTCTACGGCGCCAAGCCCAAGGTCCCGTTCCAGGCCGCCGCAGGGTCCGAAAACGCGCCCAAGGTCGATTTCGGGAACTAGGCCCGTGCCGCAACCCGCCGTCGCTTCCGCGCAGGCGGGGGTCCAGCTTCGCTCGCGAACCACTAGCTGGGCTGCCGCGCTCGCGGGCGTGGTGCTGGTGCTGCTCGCGCTGTTCGTCGCGACGTTCGCCGCGGCGCAGACCTTTCCCAAGCTGACCGGGAGGGTGGTCGACGAGGCGCACCTGCTGCGGCCCGAGCAGGTCATGGACATCAGCTCCAAGTCCGCTGCGCTCGAGGCGCAGTCGGGCGGTCGGCAGCTGGTCGTCGCTACCGTGCCCGACCTTCAGGGGCAGGTGATCAGCGACTATGCCTACAACCTGGGGCGTGCCTGGGGCATCGGCCAGAAGGGCAAGGACGACGGTGTCATCCTGCTGGTCGCGCCCAAGGAGCGGAAGGTGTGGATCGCCACCGGTTATGGCGCCGGCGCGTACATGACCGACGCCGTGTCGGGCGAGATCATCCGCGAGAAGATCCTGCCCCGCTTCAGGGCCGGCGACATGGGCGGCGGGATCGTCGACGGCGCCACCGAAATCGCGCGCGTGATGAGCCTTCCCCCCGACCAAGCGCAAGCCCAGGCCGCGCAGGCCGGCCAGCGGAGCGCGTCGCGCAACCAGGAGTCGGCGGGGCTGATGCCCGTCCTGTTCTGGATCTTCATCATCCTCTTCGTCATCATCCCGCTGGTCCGCCGACTGGGCGGCCGCCGCTATCGCCGCGGTGGCGGTTGGGGCGGCCCGATCATCCTGTGGGGACCGGGGACTGGCGGCAGCAGCAGCTCGACCTGGGGAGGCGGCTCCAGCTGGGGCAGCGGCGGCGGGTTCGGCGGCGGAGGCGGCTTCTCGGGCGGCGGTGGCAGCTTCGGCGGCGGCGGCGCCGGAGGCAGCTGGTAATGGCCGCATTGTCTGATGCCGACCACGACAAGGTCAGCGCTGCGGTCGCGGCTGCCGAAGCGCGCAGCGACGGCGAGATCGTCACCATCCTGACCGATCTCAGCGACCCCTACCACGATGTCGGCCTGCACTGGGCAGTCGCGGTGCTGATCGCCGTGCTTGCCTGGTCGGCCTTCGCACCGGGCTGGCTGTACTGGGCGTTCCATCTCGTCAACGGCGGATGGAGCGAGGAGCCGACTCTCGGGCAGCTGCTGGCGATGCTGATGTTCGTCGCGGTCCTGAAGTTCACCATTGCGTTGCTGCTTCTGAAGTGGATGCCGCTGCGCCTCGCACTTACGCCCGGAGCGACCAAGCAGCGGCGCGTGCGTCGCCGCGCCGTTGCGCTGTTCAAGGCGGCCGCCGAGCGGCGCACGATCGGGCGCACCGGCGTTCTCCTCTATTTGTCGCTGGGCGAACGGCGCGCGGAGATCGTCGCCGACCAGGCGATCCATGAGGTGACCACGCCGGAATGCTGGGGCGAGGCGATGGCGATCCTGCTCGCCGACGTGAAGCAGGGACGTCCGGCGGACGGGATCGCCGCGGCCGTCGGTCTGATCGGCGACGTGCTGGCGGAACATTTCCCCAAAACCGCCGCTGACATCAACGAACTTCCGGACAAGCTGATCGAATTGTGAGCGACAACAACGATTACGACGCGCCGAAGGAAATCCGCTGGCAGGGGCGCTTCGTCCAGGCGGTCACGCAGGGTAAATGGGAATATGCGGGCCGTGTTGGCGGCATCCGCGCAGTCGTCATTCTCGCCGAGGCTGACGGCAAGATCGTGCTGGTCGAGCAGTATCGCGTTCCCGTCGGCGGCCGTTGCCTCGAGCTCCCGGCAGGTCTGATCGGCGACGAGGACGAGCAGGCGGGCGTCATCGACACCGCGCACAAGGAGCTCGTCGAGGAAACCGGGTTTGAGGCCGCGGCGATCGAGGAGCTGGGCGAGTTCCACGCTTCACCCGGCATGCTGAGCGAGAGTTTTACGCTGGTTCGGGCCACGGGTCTCACCCGGGTTGGGGAGGGCGGCGGCATCCCTGGTCACGAGGACATCACGGTACACCTAGTCGAGCGGGCGAGGCTGCCCGACTTCGTGGCGGAGCGCCGCGAGCTGGGCGTCGCGATGGACGTCAAATTGCTGCTGTTGCTCGGCGCCGCCTGGAACTGAGCTGAGCCGCGCCGAGATGCGCGGAAACAAGTCGCGACGGATCGGTTGATCCACCATGCCGCGCATCGTCCACCTGTCCGACCTCCACTTCGGCGCTCACGACCCGCTGATCGTCGCCGAGGTCGAAAGCGAACTCGACTCGATCAAGCCCGACCTGGTGGTGGTGAGCGGCGACTTCACCCAGCGGGCGCGCACCGAGCAATTCAAGGAGGCCTGTGCCTTCCTGACCCGGCTGCGTGATGCCGGGCACGAGGTGATCGCGGTGCCGGGGAACCATGACGTTCCGCTCTATGACGTCCTGCGGCGCTTCCTGTCGCCGCTGGCCCGCTACCGTCGCTACATCGACGACACGCTCTGCCCCTTCGTCGAGATCAAGGGCGCAGCGGTGCTGGGCATCAACACGGCGCGGTCGGCGACCTTCAAGGACGGGCGGATCAACGAAGAACAGGTCCAGCTGATCCGCGACACGTTCGCCAAGGCGACGCCGGGCTTGCGCGTGCTGATCACCCATCATCCTTTGTTCGCGCTGCCGGTCGGTGAGCATGAGCTGGGCGAGGCGGTCGGGCGACAGGAGCTCGCCCTTGACGCGATCGTCGAGGCCGGCGTCGACCTGCTGCTGGCCGGTCACAACCATCGCGCCTCGACCCACAGCGCGAGCGATCTCGTCACTCGTGCCGGGCCGGCGCTCGTTATCCAGGCCGGGACCGCCACCTCGGTGCGGGTCCGCGACGAGCCGCAGAGCTTCAACCTGCTCGAGCTCGGCAGCGACACGGTGACGGTCGGTCTGCTGCGTTGGAACGGGCAGCGGTTCGAGCCCGGCGTGCCGGCGCGCTTCGTGCGCGAGGGCGATGGCTGGCGGGCGCCGCGGCAGGTCGCGGCGAGCGCCTGAGCTTGCCGCGCCCCTGCGCCTCGGCCAAGGCGCAAGCATGACCAGCTTCGACCTGCCCGGTTTCGACCTCGACGATTTTGTTACCCGCACGCTTGCAGAGGACTTGGGCTCCGGCGGCGATGTCACCAGCCGCGCGACGATCGGACCCGATGCGCGCTTCGGCGCGATAATGCGTACGCGCGAGCCGATCTGTGTCGCGGGGCTGGCGATTGCCGAAGCCTTTTTCCGCCGGCTCGATCCCGAGGTCTGGGTGGACGCCCCGGTCAGCGACGGCGACAAGGTGGATGCCGGTACGGTGCTGATGCGTCTCGCCGGGCTCGCGCTGCCGATGCTGTCGGCGGAGCGATCGGCGCTCAACACGCTCCAGCATCTGTCGGGCATCGCCACCATGACCCGCGACTATGCGGACGCAATTGCTGGGACGGGCGCCATCCTGCTCGACACCCGCAAGACCATTCCCGGGCTGCGGCTGCTGGAGAAATATTCGGCGCGGATGGGCGGTGCGCACAACCATCGGCTGCGGCTCGACGACGGGCTGCTGATCAAGGACAATCATGTTGCGGTTTGCGGCGGGGTTGCGGAAGCGGTGCGCCGCGCCAAGGCTGCCGACAGCGGGCTGCCGGTGCAGGTCGAGGTCGACCGTATCGACCAGATCGAGCCGGCGCTCGCCGCGGGCGCGGACCGGCTGCTACTCGACAACATGCCGCCCCCAGTGCTTCGCGACGCGGTGACGCTGGTGGCAGGACGGGTGCCGACCGAAGCCTCCGGCGGGGTTCGCCTCGAGACCATCCGTGGCATTGCCGAAACGGGCGTCACCTACGTCTCGGTAGGCCGAATCACGCAGTCGGCTCCGGCCGTCGACATCGGGCTCGACTTCGCGCTGCAACCTGTCTGACGGGAAAACATGACGTTCAGGCATCGGTCAGTGCGAATCGCCCAGAAAGGCCTTCGACCGCCGGCTTAGTGATCGCCGGTTCGAGGGAGATTTGAGATGTTCAAGAAGGCTCTTCTTGCCGCTTCCGCCGTTGCCGCTGTTGCGGTGCCCGCCGCTGCCGACGCGCAGTATTACCAGGGCTATGGTTACAGCCAGCCTTATTACGGCCGCGGCTATGCTCCGCGCTACAACAACTATTACGGCAATGGCTATTACGGCAACCAGTACTACGGCCGCGGCTATTCCGATCGCGGCTACTATGGCCGCAGCTACTACGGCTACCGCAACCACCGTTGCAGCGGCACCACCGGAACCATCGTCGGCGGCGCGGCGGGCGCGCTGATCGGCAGCCAGGTCGGACGTGGTGACGGCTGGCATCGTGGCAGCGGCACGACCGGCGCCATCATCGGCGGTGCCGTCGGGGCGCTCCTCGGTCGCCAGGTCGGCAGGAGCAGCTGCTAAGCCTCAGGCGATCGGTCGAGCACGGAGGGCCGGGGAGCGATCCCCGGCCCTCTTTCGTTGTGTTCCCCGGTAGAGAAGAAATTTACGGTGCAAGCCCGATATTGGCTGTATAGCGCCGCGAACCGTTGGGAGAGCGAAGTTGTTCAAGGGCCTGAAGCCCATCATGTACGGCGGCCGCGAGGTCTGGCCGCTGGTCGAGGGGGGCAAGGGAGTCTCGGCGACCAACCATGCCAGCAGCGGAGCCTGGGCTGCGGCCGGCGGGATCGGAACCGTCAGTGCCGTCAACGCCGACAGCTATGACCCCGAGGGGCGGATCATCCCGCAGGTCTATCGCGCGCTGACGCGTCGCGAGCGCCATGACGAGCTCGTCAACTATGCGATCGAAGGCGCGGTCGCGCAGGTCCGCAAGGCCTACGAGATCGCCGGCGGCAAGGGCGCGATCAACATCAACGTCCTGTGGGAAATGGGCGGCGCGCAGCGCGTGCTCGAGGGTGTGCTGGAGCGCACCAAGGGTCTGGTCGCGGGCGTGACCTGCGGCGCAGGCATGCCGTACAAGCTGAGCGAGATCGCTGCCCGCCACGGCGTCACCTATCTTCCGATCATCTCCTCCGGTCGTGCCTTTCGAGCGCTGTGGAAGCGGGCCTACTCCAAGGCGGCCGAGTGGCTGAGCGCGGTCGTCTACGAGGATCCGTGGCTTGCCGGGGGGCACAACGGGCTGAGCAACGCCGAGGACCCGCGCGCGCCGCAGGATCCCTATCCGCGCGTTGCCGAACTGCGCGCGGTGATGCGCGAAGGCGGGATCGCCGACACGGTGCCGATCGTCATGGCCGGCGGCGTATGGCGGCTCGACGAATGGGAGCATTGGATTGACAATCCCGAGCTCGGAAGCATCGTCTTTCAGTTCGGCACGCGTCCGCTGCTGACCCAGGAAAGCCCCATTCCGCCCGAGTGGAAGGCGCGGCTGATGACGCTGGAGGAGGGCGACGTGCTGCTCCATCGCTTCTCGCCGACGGGCTTTTATTCTTCGGCGGTCAAGAACCCGTTCCTGCGCAACCTCGAGGGACGCAGCGAGCGACAGATTGCCTTCACCAAGGAAAGCCTCGGCGACCATCACTTCGAGCTCGATGTCGGCGTCGGCAACAAGAAGGGCTACTGGGTCAGCAAGGGTGACCTGCAGCACGCCCGCGAGTGGTTCGGCGCCGGCTACACCGAAGCGCTGAAGACGCCCGACGAGACTTTGGTGTTCGTCACGCCAGACGAGAAGAAGGTGATCCGCAAGGACCAGGCCGACTGCATGGGCTGCCTGTCGCAATGCGCCTTTTCGAGCTGGGCGGACAATGAGAAGAACTCGACTGGGCGGCTCGCCGATCCGCGCAGCTTTTGCATCCAGAAGACCCTGCAGGATGTCGCGCACGGCGGCGACGTCGAGCAGAACCTGCTATTCGCGGGCCACGCAGCATTCCGCTTCAAGAAGGATCCGTTCTATTCGAACGGGTTCGTGCCCACGGTGAAGCAGCTGGTCGACCGGATCCTGGCGGGGGCGTGATGCGCGTTTGGGGGGCGATCGCCACTGCTGTCCTGCTGCAGGTCGCGGCGACGCCGGCAGCGGCGCAGATGAAGAAGCCGCCCTACTGGGCGTCGATCGCCAGCGGCGAAGCGCAGACCCGCGCGGGGCCGGGGCGCAACTATCCCGGGCTGTTCCTGTACAAGCGGCGCGACCTGCCGGTGAAGGTCGTCGCGGTGTACGAGAACTGGCGGCGGATCCAGGATCCTGACGGCACGCTCGGATGGATGCTCGTGACGCTGCTCAGCGACCGCCGTACGGCGCTGATCAAGGCGGGCGAGCGGCGTGCGATCCACGACAAGCCGGCGAGCGCGAGCCACGTCTCCTACGAGGCGGAGCCGGGCGTGGTCGGACGGATCAGCGACTGCGACGGCGACTGGTGCCGGATCGAGATCGCCAAGAAGCGCGGCTATATCCGCCAGTCGGACGTATGGGGCACCGACGAGAACGAGAGCGTAAAATAGGCGGGGAGCCGGCGTGGTCCCCGCGCGGCCTCTACTTCGGCATCTTCAGAGGCATGTACTTGGTACGGGTAACGACCAGCTTTTCGCCCTTGTCGCTGACCGCGGTCATGGCGTGCCCGATGGCGACGGGCTTGACCGTCCAGCACCGCTCGCCATCCGAATTCATCGCGCTGGTAAAGCAGGCCTTGCCATCCTTCATCACCGCGGTGCCATGGTCGACATGTTTGCCGCTCATCTGGTTCTGAATGTAGTTGCCCTTGGCGTCGATCGTCTCGCGCATCTTTAACTTGTCGCGCACGAACGTCCAGGACGTCTCGTTCAGCTGGAACTCAGTCGACTTGGCGAGCGCGGCAGGGGCCGTGAACAGGAGCGTGGCGGCAGGCACGATCAACAGCAGGCGCATCATCTCTCTCCCTTGTTTCCAAGGGGAGAGACGATAGCAGCAATGGCGCGTTTTCGAGAGTTGCGGGCGATCTAGACCAGCTCGACCGCGACCGCCGTGGCCTCGCCGCCGCCGATGCACAGCGAGGCGACGCCGCGCTTCAGGCCCTTGTGCTTGAGCGCATTGACGAGCGTCACGAGGATCCGGGTGCCACTCGCGCCGATCGGGTGACCAAGCGCGGTCGCGCCGCCATGGACGTTGATCTTCTCGTGCGGGATGCCGAGGTCCTTCATCGCGAACATGGCGACGCAGGCGAACGCCTCGTTGACCTCCCACAGGTCGACGTCGGAGACCGACCAGCCAGCCTTCTTGAGCAGCTTCTCGATCGCGCCGACGGGAGCAATGGTGAACTGCGCCGGCTCCTGCGCGTGGGCGGCGGTTGCGACGATCCGGGCGACCGGGGTCAGGCCCTTCTCGCTTGCCAGCGATTCGCGGGCGAGGACGACCGCGGCGGCGCCGTCGGAGATGGAGGAACTGGTCGCGGCGGTGATCGTGCCTTCCTTGGCAAAGGCGGGCTTCAGTTGGGGGATCTTGTCGGGACGGCCGCGGCCCGGCGCCTCGTCGGTGTCGACGACGGTCTCGCCGGCGCGGCTCTTGATGGTCACCGGCACGATCTCGTCGGCGAAGGCGCCGCCGTCGATCGCCGCCTTGGCGCGGCTGAGCGATTCGATCGCGTAGCTGTCCATGTCCTGCCGGGTCAGCTGATATTCGTCGGCGGTGCACTGGGCGAAGCTGCCCATCGCGCGGCCTTCCTCATAGGCATCCTCGAGCCCGTCGAGGAACATGTGGTCGTAGATCTTGTCGTGGCCGATGCGCGCGCCCGAGCGATGCTTCTTCAGCAGGTAGGGCGCGTTGGTCATCGACTCCATGCCGCCGGCGACGATGATGTCGGCGTTGCCGACGCGGATCGCCTCGTCGCCCATGATCACCGTCTGCATGCCCGAACCGCAGACTTTGTTCACCGTCGTCGCTTGGACCGACTTGGGCAGGCCGGCCTTGAGCGCCGCCTGCCGCGCTGGAGCCTGGCCGAGCCCGGCGGGGAGGACGCAGCCCATGTAGATGCGGTCGATCTCGCCACCGTCGACCCCGGCCCGTTCGACCGCCGCCTTGACGACGGTCGCGCCGAGATCGGTCGCGGAGACGTCGGCAAGCGCGCCCTGCATGGCGCCCATCGGGGTGCGCGCAGTGGAGAGGATCACGACGGGATCGGTAGCCATGGGATACTCCAGCGGTTCGTTGTTGCACTGCACATAAGCGCCCGGCGCGCCTTGTTCAAATCTTCACCGCTCTGCTAGCGGCCTTGTTCAAGAGGAGAGAGTTACAATGACGATGCCCGGGCTGGAATTCGACCTTGGCGAGATGGCGGACACGATCCGCGACTCGACTCAGCGCTTCGCCGCCGACCGAATTGCGCCGATCGCCGTCGAGATCGACGAAGACGACCGCTTTCCGATCGACCTGTGGCCTGAGATGGGTGCGCTCGGGCTCCACGGGATCACCGTCGAGGAGGAATGGGGCGGCCTCGGGCTCGGCTATCTCGAGCATGTCGTCGCGCAGGAGGAAGTGGCGCGGGCCTCGGCCTCGGTGGGCTTGAGCTACGGTGCCCACTCGAACCTCTGCATCAACCAGATCCGCCGCTGGGCGAGCGAAGAGCAGAAGCGCAAATATCTGCCCAAGCTGATCAGCGGCGAGCATGTCGGCGCGCTGGCGATGAGCGAGGCGGGGGCGGGCAGCGACGTCGTCTCGATGAAGCTGAAGGCCGAGAAGAGCGGCAACGGCTGGCGTTTGAACGGCACCAAGTTCTGGATCACCAACGGCGCCTATGCCGACACGCTGGTCGTCTATGCCAAGACCGGCGAGGGCAGCCGCGGAATCACCACCTTCCTGATCGAGAAGGACATGGAGGGCTTCTCGATCGGACAGAAGATCGACAAGGTCGGAATGCGCGGTTCGCCTACCAGCGAGCTGGTGTTCGACGATTGCTTCGTCCCCGCCGAGAACGTCATGGGCCCGGAGAACGGCGGGGTCGGCGTGCTGATGAGCGGGCTCGACTATGAGCGGACGGTGCTCGCCGGGATCCAGCTCGGAATCATGCAGGCCTGCCTCGACGTGGTCATCCCTTATTTGCGCGAGCGCAAGCAGTTCGGGAAACCGATCGGCGCATTCCAGCTGATGCAGGCCAAGGTCGCCGACATGTATGTCGCGCTCAACTCGGCGCGCGCCTATGTCTACCAGGTGGCCAAGGCCTGCGACGCCGGTCGGACCACGCGGTTCGACGCGGCGGGCGCGATCCTGCTGGCGAGCGAGAGCGCGTTCAAGGTCGCCGGCGAAGCGGTCCAGGCGCTGGGGGGCGCGGGCTACACCAAAGACTGGCCGGTCGAGCGCTACATGCGCGACGCCAAGCTGCTCGACATCGGCGCGGGGACCAACGAGATCCGCCGGATGCTGATCGGGCGGGAGCTGATCGGCGCGGCCTAGCCCGTGCCGGGCTCGCGTTCGAAAGGTCTGAATGGTCACACCGCCGAACGGGCAGTGGACGGTGAATGGTCCCAAAGGTCACACCGTCCGGCGACCGATCAGCCGGCGAAAGGTCCCAAAGGTCACACCCCCCCGGCTTTCATCTGCGGGTGTGACCCGGCGCGGCCTTGGGGCCTGATTTGGAAGAGAAAGAGCCTGCGCTGACGCCCGGGCAGCAGATCAGTCGAAACCCTATTCCGCAAGCCGGTACCACCGGCGAGACCGTGAAGGGTCAGGCGGCGAGCTTGCGCAGGACCCGTTCGTAGATTCGGCTCAGCGCCTCGATATCTGCGACCGCGGCATGCTCGCCGACCTTGTGCATGCTGCCGTTTGGCAGCCCGAAGTCGACCACCGGGCAGAGCTGGATAAGGAAGCGGCCGTCGCTGGTGCCGCCGCTGGTGGAGAGCTCGGGCTCGACCCCGGTTTCCTCGCGGATCGCGGCGGTGACGAGATCGTAGAGCGGCCCGGCGGGGGTGAGGAAGGCCTCGCCCGAGATGCGCGAGCGGACGACCGCGTTCGGGGCCTCGCGGCGCGCGATCTCCTCGACCCGACGGACGAGGTCGGTGCCCTTCTGGAGATTGTTGAAGCGGATGTTGAGCTGCGCGGTAGCGCTGCCGGGGATGACGTTGCTCGCCTGCGTGGGGGTCGAGACAGCGGTGAATTCGAGGTTGGATGGCGGGAAGGCCTCGGTCCCGTCGTCGAGGTGGAGCGCGTCGAGCGCGGCGACGATCCGGGCGAGCGCCGGGACCGGGTTGTCGGCGTTGTGGGGATAGGCGACGTGGCCCTGCGTTCCCGGCACCTCGATCCACAAGTTGACCGAGCCGCGGCGGCCGATCTTGACCGTGTCGCCGAGCCGCTCGACCGAGGTCGGCTCGCCGATCAGGATCATGTCGGGGCGGATCGCCCGTTCGTTCAGCCAGTCGATGATGCGCGGCGTGCCCCAGGTGGCGTAGCCTTCCTCGTCCCCGGTGATGAGGAGCGAGAGGGTGCCGGGGCGTGGCTCGACACGCGAGACGGCGGCGACATAGGCGGCGATCGCGGCCTTCATGTCGGCGGCGCCGCGACCGGTGACGATGCCGTTCTCGATGCGGGTCGCGAAGGGGTCGCCGTCCCACCCGTCGCCGGCGGGGACGACGTCGAGGTGTCCGGCGAAACCGAAGTGCGGGCCGGGACCGCTGTCGCGGATCGCGACCATGTTCTCGGTCGGGCCGTCGGGTGCCTCGCCGAGCACGAAGCGGTGGACAGTGAACCCGAGCGGCCGGAGTGCCTGCTCGAGCACGTCGAACACCGCGCCGCTGGCGGGCGTGATGCTGGGGCAGTTGATCAGCGCGGTCGTCAGCGCGATGGGATTGATCGACATCCGTGTCGCCTAGCAAAGGAGATGGCCATGCCCAAGGTCGAGCTCGACCGGCTCACGCCCAGCAATCGCACCGGCTACCCACCGCCGTTCCACCAGCCGGTCGCCGGCCGCTGGCAGAGAGCGGTGGGGCAGGCGGCGGGGCTGACCGCGCTCGGCGCCCGCGAGGTGACGCTCGATCCCGGCGCCTGGTCGAGCCAGCGCCACTGGCACGAGGGCGAGGACGAACTGCTGGTCATGCTGGCAGGTGAGGCGGTGCTGATCGAAGACGAGGGCGAGACCCCGGTGCGAGCAGGCGACATCGTCGCCTGGGCCGCGGGGGTGCGCAACGGCCATCACCTCGTCAACCGGGGCGACGCGCCGTGCCGCTTCCTGTGCGTCAGCGCGGGGAGCGACGCCGGCGGAGGTTATTCGGACATCGACATGATGTTCACGCCCGCCGGCGACTATGTCAAGGACGGCACGCCGTACGCTAAAAGCCGAGCCGCGCCGTGAGCCGGATGTCCCGCCCGGCGAGCGGGGCATAGTCCTTGAGCAGGCTGGTGGCGCGGCGGGCGTCGACGTCGAACAGGTTGTTGCCCTGCAGCGACAGGGTGAGCGCCGGGTTGGCCTTGAACGGGTGCCAGTCGAGCGAGGCGTTGACCATCGTGAAGCCGGCGGTCCGGGTCTCGTTGGGCGCCGTGCGGTTTTGCGCGCTGGTCCGCTCCACCTCGAGCCTGCCGTCGAACGGCCCGCGCGAGCCGGTCAGTGCGCCGAGCACGCGGAACGGCGGAATGAAGGGCGCCGGGCCGAAGCCGCTGATCGTCGCGCGGACCGCGTCGGAGACGAGTTCGCCGCCCCAGTCGATCCCCAGCGCATGGCCGAGGCGCGCGTCGCCCTGAAGCTCGAAGCCGTAGTAGCGGGCCTTGCCCTGCTGGAAGGCATAGACCGGCAGGTCGTCGAGCGTCTCGCCGGTGGGCGTCTGGTAGATGAAGCTCGAGAAGCGGCTGTAGTAGAGGTTCGCCTCGACATGGACCGGGCCGGTCGTATGGCGGAGCGTGAGCTCGCCCGACAGGCTGCGCTCGGTGCGGAGGTTGGGATCGCCCCGCTCGAACGTCTCGCTGCCGCCGTGCGGACCGTTGGCGAACAGTTCCTCGACCGCCGGCGCGCGTTCGGAGCGGGCGAGCGAAACACCCGCGCGCCAGCCAGGCACCACCTCGTAGCTGGCGCCGAGCGAGCCGGAGACGGTGGTGAAGCTGCGGCTGAGGTCCGGCGTGCCGATCTGCGGGTCCGCGTCGGCGGAGAGGCTGCTGGACTCGATCCGGGCGCCGCCCTCGATCCGGACCGGGCCGCTGGCGAAGGTCTGCAGGGTGAACAGGCCGAGCTGCTTCTGGCGGCTGTCGGGGAGGAACTTCTCGTCGCCGCGGATGCGCGCGCTCTTCTCGAGATACTGGACGCCGGTGGTGCCCCCCCAGCCGCCGCGCTCGGTCTGGGCGAGGTCGGCGCGAATCTCGCCACCGTTGCTGTAGAAACTGGTGCCGACCTGACCCTGCGCGTTGAGCTCGTCGTGATGGTAGCGGCCGATCCCGCCGCGCAGGTTGAAGCTCTGGAAGAAGCCGCCGAGCGGAACGGTGGCACGGACGTCGGCGCGGCGCTGGTGGGCGTCGATGGTCGGCTGCTCGCTCTCGCCGCCGGGGTCGAGCGAGTAGCGGACGGGGACGCCGTAGCGGCTGTTGTAGGTGCTGACCGAGCCGCCGATGTTGAGGCCGCCGTCCACATAGGCGAGCCCGGCGGCGGCGCCGTCGGTCCGTCCGGCGGTGTTGGGGAGCCTGCCCTTGAGGTCGGCGAGCGCGCGGATCGCCGGATCGGTGCTGGCGGCGGCTTCGGCGCGCAGCGGGTCGGAGAGGACGTAGCCGCCGATCCGAAGGTCGTCGAACTTGGCATAATTGCCGTCGACGTGGGCGACCCAGTGAGCGCCGAGCCCGACGTCGACTCCGGTGTTGACCGAGCGCTCGCGGGCGGCGGAGCCCAGTTCGGCGAGCGCGTTGTCCGCCACCCCGTTGGGCGGGACACGGCGCGGGATGCGGTTGTCGATGACGTTGACCACGCCGCCGATCGCCGATGAGCCGTAGAGGAGGGCGGTCGGCCCGCGGAGCACCTCGATCCGCTCGGCGGTGAGCGGGTTGATCGCGACCGCGTGGTCGGGGCCGGCGTCGGACAGGTCGAGGCTGCCGATCCCGTCGGTGAGAAGGCGGATGCGGTCGCCGGAGAGGCCGCGGAGGATCGGGCGCGAGGCGGTCGGCCCGAAGCTCGAGGCGCTGACGCCGGGCTGCTTGGCGAGGGTCTCACCGATGCTCGGCCGGGCGTCGCGGGTCAGCGCCTGCTGATCGAGCACCGAGACCCCGCCGAGGAGGTCGTTGCCGTTGCGGCGGACCGCCGTCACGACGATCGCATTGTCGGGATCAGGGTGGGCGTCGCGAGCGGAACCGGGCACCGGGGGCGCGTTGGTGGCGGCCGCGGCAGTCCCGCCGGCCTCGGCGGGGGCGGCAGGAGCCATGACTCCGGGCGCGGCGAGGAGGGAGAGCATAAGCGGAAGGGACATGAGGCTCACAACCTGAAGGCGTCGATTTCCGCGCCGGGTAGAAGTGATGATACAATGTCGCAAGTTACGAGCGGGCAAGCTTCGGCGAACGGACTTGCCAAGCCGACGAGCGGCCCATACCCGAGGGCGCATGGCGTTCGCTCATGGCCACCACCACCATCATGGGGCGCATGGGCGCCATGACCATGCCCACGCCCATGACAGCGCCGGACAGGATGCCGCCCATCACGGCCGCGCCTTCCTGATCGGGATTTCGCTCAACGTCGCCTTCGTGATCGTCGAGACGATCGCGGGCTTCTCGGCCAACTCGGTGGCCCTGATCGCCGACGCCGGACACAATCTGTCGGACGTGCTCGGGCTGGTGGTCGCCTGGGCCGGCGCGCTGATGGCCCGGCGCCTTCCGACCAAGCGCTTTACCTACGGGCTGAAGAAAGCCTCCATCCTCGCTGCGCTGGTCAATGCGCTGCTGCTGATGGGGGCGATCGGCGCGATCGTCGCCGAGGGCGTCCGGCGCCTGTTCGAACCGTCGCCCTCGAACGGCATGACGGTAATCATCGTCGCGGCGCTGGGGATCGTCGTCAACGGCATCACCGCGCTGCTGTTCGCCGGAGGCCGCGAGCACGACATCAATATTCGCGGCGCCTTCCTCCACATGGCTGCGGATGCCGTGGTGTCGGCCGGGGTGGTCATCGCCGGGCTGGTGATCCTGCGGACCGGGCAGGAGTGGATCGACCCGCTGACCAGCATCGTCGTTGCGCTGATCATCCTTTGGGGAAGTCTCGGGCTGCTCAAGGAATCGGTCTGGATGACGCTCGCCGGGGTGCCCCAGCAGATTGACCTCGACGAGGTGAACGCCGCGCTCGCCGGATTGCCCGGGGTGATCGCGGTGCACGACCTCCACGTCTGGCCGCTCAGCACCACCGAGACTGCGCTGACCGCGCACCTGGTGATGCCCGCCGGCCATCCCGGCGACGACTTCCTCCACCGCGCGGCCGACGGGATGGACCGACAGTTCCGGATCCGCCATGCCACCTTCCAGGTCGAGATCGGGGCCGCCGACTGCCGCCTCGAGACCCGCGCCTCGGGCTGAGGCGATGCTCTACCTGTTCATCAAGGCGGCGCTGTCGGGCGTGATCGTCGCCGCCGTGTCGGAGATCGCGCGCCGCTTTCCCGGGCTGGGCGGCCTGATCGCCTCGCTGCCGCTGGTGTCGGTGCTGGGAATGATCTGGCTGTGGCGGGACAAGCCCGACCCGGTGAACATGGCGCTGCACGCGCGGGGGACCTTCTGGTTCGTCATCCCGTCGTTGCCGATGTTCCTGCTCATTCCGTGGCTGCTCGAGCGGGGCTGGGGGTTCTGGAGCGCATTAGCGGCCGGCTGCGTTCTGACCATGATCCTGTATTCGCTCACCACCCTTCTCGCCTCTCGCTACGGGTTTCTCTGATCCATGTTCGTCACCCATCTCGAATGCTCGCTGACCGGCGAGCGCTACGACGCCGACCGCCCGCACAACCTGTCGCGCGTGGGCAAGCCGCTGCTGGTCCGCTATGACTTAGCGGCGGCGAAGCGGCGGCTCGACAAGGCGGTGCTCGCCTCGCGGCAGCCGGACATGTGGAAGTGCCGCGAGATCCTGCCGCTGCCGCGCGGGGTCGAGCCGGTAAGCCTGGGCGAGGTGGCGACCCCGCTGGTGGTGCTGCCGCGCACCGCGGCCCGGGAGGGCGCGCGCGAGCTGATCGTCAAGGACGAGGGGCGGCTGCCGACCGGGTCGTTCAAGGCGCGCGGGATCGCCATGGCGGTCAGCATGGCGCGGCACTTCGGGACCGAGCGCATCGCGATGCCGACCAACGGCAATGCCGGCGCGGCGCTCGCCGCCTATGCGGCTGCTGCGGCGATGAAGGCGACGGTGATCTGCCCGGCCGAGACCCCCGACATCAACGTCCGCGAGACCGCCGCCTATGGGGCCGACGTCTATGTCGCCGACGGCCAGATCGACGAGTGCGGTCGGCTGGTGGGCGAGGGCGCGGCGGAAGGGCGCTGGTTCGACTGCTCGACGCTCAAGGAGCCGTACCGGATCGAGGGCAAGAAGACGATGGGGCTGGAGCTCGCCGAGCAGCTCGGCTGGAAGCTTCCCGACGTGATCTTCTACCCGACCGGCGGCGGCACCGGGCTGATCGGCATGTGGAAGGCGTTCGGCGAGCTGGAGGAGCTGGGACTGATCGGGTCAGAGCGGCCGCGGATGATCGCGGTTCAGGCGGCGGGCTGCGCCCCGATCGTTCGTGCCTTCGAGGCGGGCGAGGAGTTCGCCGATCGCTGGGAAGGCGCGGCGACGATGGCCACCGGGATCCGCGTTCCCAAGGCGGTCGGCGACTTCCTGATTCTCCGCGCGGTGCGCGAGAGCGGCGGCAGCGCGATCGCGGTCGACGAGGCGGCGATCGCCGCCGCGGTCGAAGATGCGGCGCGCGACGACGGCTTCCTCCTCTGTCCAGAGGGGGGCGCGGTGCTTGCCGCGTGGCGCAAGGCAATTGCCAGCGGGTTGGTCCGGCGCGAGGAGCGCGCGGTCCTGTTCAACTGCGCCAACGGCAACAAATATCCGCTGCCCGACCGTAGCAGGCGGATCCGCCTGGCCGAGGTGAAGGCTGGCGACCTCTGACCAGCGGTTGGTAGAATAGCCCAAGCGGTTGGTGGATTTCGCCGACCCTCGGCCTTGCTGCACTGCAACAATTCCCCATATACACCGGAAATTCAGCCTTCCGCTGCTTTGGCACGGTTGATGCTTAGATGATTGCGACAACGGTCTGGGGATCGTTCACGCGATTGGGAGTTGGAATGATGCAGTCTCGTCAGGGTGGTCTTTTGAGCGGTCCGGAGCCGATCTTCGGGGTTTGCGAAGCGCTCGGGCGCGACTTCCGGATCAATCCGATGCTGATCCGCTTCGCCTTTGGTGTCGGGCTGATCGTCAACCTTGGCGTGACGCTGGCGATCTATGCCGGGCTGGCGGTGCTGGTCCTCGCCTCGCGGCTCCTCTTCCCCGACGTCCATGCCGAAGTGCCCGAGACGGCTTCCGCGGGCGCGGTGACGCTGGCGGCCGAGCGCCGTGGCGAGGTGCCGGCGCGGGCCGAACAGCCGGAGCTTGCCGAGGCGGCTTGAACCCGGTTCCAGAGCGATCCTAGACAATGGCGGCCCGGGCAGCGACAGCTGACCCGGGCCGACTGCTGTCGGGAGAGGAGGGAAAGTGAGCGAGCGCTTCGACGTGCTGGTGGTGGGCGCGGGACATGGCGGCGCGCAGGCCGCCATCGCGCTTCGTCAGAACGGCTTTACCGGCTCGATCGCGGTCCTCGGCGAGGAGCCGGAACTCCCCTACGAGCGGCCGCCGCTGTCGAAGGATTATTTCGCGGGGGAGAAGACGTTCGAGCGGATGCTGATCCGCCCGCCGGCCTTCTGGTCCGAGCGGGATGTGACGCTGCTGACCGGCCGCCGGGTCGTCACGGTCGAGCTCGAGGCGCATGCGGTGATCACCGAGGACGGCGAGCGGATCGGCTATGGCAAGCTGGTGTGGGCCGCCGGTGGTCATGCGCGGCGCCTGCCGCTGCCCGGCGCTGAGCTTCCCGGCGTGCAGAGCCTGCGCACCCGCGCCGATGCCGACGCGATGAAGGCGGGTGCCGCGTCGACCGACCGGGTGGTGGTGATCGGCGGCGGCTACATCGGGCTCGAGGCGGCGGCGGTGCTGGCCAAGGCGGGCAAGTCGGTGGTCCTGCTGGAAGCGCTCGAGCGGGTGCTGGCGCGGGTTGCCGGGCCGGAGCTCAGCCGTTTCTTCGAGGCGCAGCACGGGGCGCACGGAGTCGAGGTCCGGCTCGGCGCCGCGGTGGCGGCCATCGAGGGCGACGGCAAGGTCGAGGCGGTCCGGCTGGCGAACGGGGATCGGATCCCGGCCGGGCTGGTGATCGTCGGGATTGGGATCGTCCCGGCGGTCGAGCCCCTGCTCGCGGCGGGCGCCGACGGCGGGGACGGGGTGCGAGTCGATCAATACTGCCGGACCAGCCTGCCCGACGTCTACGCCGTCGGCGATTGCGCGGCGCACCGCAACCGCTTCGCGGGGGGCGGCTGGTGCCGGATCGAATCGGTGCAGAACGCCAACGACATGGCAACCGCCGCGGCCAGGCACCTGTGCGGGGTCGAGGCGCCCTACGATGCGGTACCCTGGTTCTGGTCCAACCAGTATGAGCTTCGGCTGCAGACTGTCGGCCTGTCCATTGGGCATGATTTGACGGTGGTTCGCGGCGACCCGGCGGCGGCCGGCTTTTCCATCATCTATCTCAAGGGCGGGCGGGTCGTGGCGCTGGACTGCGTCAACGCGGTCCGGGACTATGTGCAGGGGCGGGCGCTGGTCGTGAGCGAGGCCCGGATCGCGCCCGAGCGGCTGGCGGACGCCGCCACGCCGCTGAAGGAATTGGCGGCCGGCTAACCCGCCTGGCGCTGCGCCGCGGCGAGCCGGCGCTCGCGCCGCCGCCGGCCGGCCCCGCCGCCGCTGCCGATCCACTTGGCGATCGCCGCGACCGCGACGAGCGACACGACGACCGCGCCGATCCCGACCCACAGCATCAGCCCGTCGATTTCCTCCTCGAAGGCGGCGAGCGTCTTGATCCCGACGTAGCCGGGCAGGAACAGCGCCAGAACCCAGAAGATCGCCGAGCCCCAGTTCGCGATCTGGAAGGTCCGGCGCTTCATCTCCAGCACGCCGGCGACCAGCGGCACGGTCGCCCGGATGGGCCCGAGGAAGCGGCCGAAGATGATCGACAGGAAGCCGTAGCGGCGGAACAGGAGGCGAGTCATGGCGATGCCGGTGCGGTGCCGCTTCACGAACGGGAAGCGGTAGGCGCGCGGGCCGATCCGGCGACCGAGCTCATAGGAAACCCAGTCGCCGAGCGCGGCGCCGAGCGCGGCGAAACCGATCACCGAGACGGGATCGACCGCGCCCGTCGCCATTAGGCCGCCGACCGCGAGCATGGCAGCGGTCGCCGGGATGAACATGCCGATGATCGCCAGCGATTCGCCGAAGGTCAGCAGGCCGACGAGCGGACCCGCCCACGCCCCGTGGGAGGCGATGAAAGCCAGTCCCTGATCGATCCACGAGTTCACGCCAGTCCCCTACGCTGCGGACGCCTGCCGTACCCTGGATGCGGGACGAGGTCCCGCTGGGACGCCGAGGCGACGGTGCCGGTTGCAGGGATCGAACCCGCGACCTTCGGTTTACAAAACCGCTGCTCTACCAGCTGAGCTAAACCGGCCTGGTCCAGCCTCTTGCGTCAGACGATGGCGAAGGTCCAGCCCCGGGAGGTCAGCCCGCGAGATGGCGGATCAGCGCGGTGTCGGCGAACTGGACGAGCGAGCGGATGCGCCCGTCGTCGTCCACGCGGACGAGGTCGAGCAGCTCGGTCGGGACCGCCGCCTTGCCGGGTGCGGCGGCGCGGAGACGCCAGTGAGCGACGATGGCGGACCCGTCGACGACCAGGTCGACCAGCTCGATCTCGGACAAGGTGAAGCGGTCGATGAGCTCGCCGATCGCCTGCATCGGGTGGCCGCCGCTGAGCAGGACCCGGTCGTGGAGGCTGGCGTCGCCGGCGATCCGGAACTCGGCGCCATCCGCCCAGAGTTCGGACAGGGCCTCGCGGTCGCCGGCGGCGCGGGCGGCATAGGCCCTGGTCATCAGCGCCTTCGCGTCGTCCCGATCCATGCCGCTTCTCCCGCGTTCGCCCGGGGATTGTGCGTCAGACGATCCCGAACGTCCAGCCTTCGGTCCGCGCCAGCGTGGGGGTGAGCCCGTCGGGCGCGAAGGCGCGCGGCTCGCGGGCGTGGGCGCGCATGCCGGCGGCGGTCACCAGCGCGTCGGTCTGGTGGTCGCTCGGCTCGAAGCGGAGCCGGGCGGGCGGGCTGCCGAGCGCCGCGAGCGCGCGGTCGAGCTCGGCGCGGGTGCGTAGCTTGGTGCCCGGCAGCCCGGCATTGCGCAGGTAGATGCGGGTGTAGATCTCGACCACCGCGCTTCCGTGCGGCGGCAGCGGGTCCATCGGCCAGACGGCGACCCGGCCGTCGAGGTGATGGAGGAGGCGCATCCCGGCGAAGCTCGCCTTGGCGACTTGGGCGGCGCCGATCGCGTCATAGGCGCTGGCAGTCTTGCGGCCCCCCTGCGCATTGAGGCGGGCGTCGCACTGCCGGAAGCGGACGAAGTCGGCCTTCACCCCGTCAGCGATGCCGAAGTAGAAATGCGGGCGGTGGACCTGCTCGAGGAAGGAGGCGGCGCCGAGGTCCTCGTCGGGAGCGCGATCGTCGACATAGGCCCAGAACGCGCGGGCGGTCTCGGGCACGCCCACCTCGCCCGGCAGATAGGCGCCGCGCTCGGCGAACGGCGGGGCGAAGCTGAAGTCGAAGCCGAACAGGGTAGGGGTGCGCTCCGCCTCGCGCAGCAGCCAGCGCAGCACCTCCGCGCGCGACCAGACATGGCGCGGGCGGACGAGGCGCGGAGCGGATCCGTCGGCCCGCGCCTCGGCGATGGCGATGCCCTTGTGGCGGCGGCCCTTGGCGCCCGACCAGTCGAGCGCGACGAAGCGGCTGAACCGGTTGGCGCTTCCGCCTTCACCCTGAGGCGGTGAGGAAGGCGTTCGGTCGTCCAGCATGCCCTCCGCCACCTGCATCGCGAGCGATCCCATTCCCGGCCCACGCGGCCGGGAAGGGTGTGCTCGTCACACCAGCGGGGGTTGGCTGTCGTCGCTGGGCGGCGAGGCCATGCCCTTGATCCGCGGCGGCGCGGGACGGCGCGGCGCGGGGATGGTGCCATTGTCCATCTGCCGCTCGAGGAAGCGCGCCGCGGCATCGCGGCCGCCGAGCCCGAACGCCAGCGCGCAGGCGACGGCGGCCGAGCCGAGGATCAGCCCGAACGCCAGCATCACGATCTGGTCGGCGAGCCCCATGAAGGTCAGCCCCATCGCGCTGAACAGGGCGATGATCGCGTAGCGGGTGATCGTCTGGGCATAGCCGCCGTCGCCGGTCGAGGAGCCGACCAGCCCGCTGATGACGCGGGCGAGGAACACGCCGGCGACGATGATCAGCGAGCCGAAGATGACCTTGCCGCCGAGCTCGGTGACCTGCGCCAGGAAGATGGCGACGGTGCCGCCGCCCAGCTGCTTGGCAGCCTCGATCGACGCGGCGAGCATGATCGCGACAAACGCGATGTTGGCGACGATCCGGCTCGGGCTGCTCGCCGGCGGGAGCATGCCGGTGGAGCGGATCGCATTGTCGAACCCGGTCGGCGGCAGGATGCCCTCGATGATCGTCTTGACGAAGCGGGCGGCGACGAAGGCGATGCCGATCCACAGCGCGGCGGTGAGGATACGCGGGATGGCGAGGCTGATCTCGTTCAGCATCGCGATCGCCGGTCCGCTGATCGCCTCGATCCCGAGCACCTGCAGCGCGGCGATCGCGACCGGGATGATGATCAGCGCGAAGACGAGGATTCCGGCGGCGCGGGCCAGCGTGGCGCGGGTGGCGCCAGCGGTCGCCCCGACCGGAACCGCGTCCTGGCGGACGGTGCCGACCGTGTCGCCGATCCCGGCGCGCGCCATCCAGTTGTCGACGTTGGCGGTGGTCAGCAGCGTCTCGACCAGGCGGCGGACGATGCGGGCGACGATCAGCCCGACGAAGAAGATCAGCCCGGCGCCGAGCAGGCGCGGCAGGAAGGCGAAGATCTCATTGGTGAGCGTGTTGATCGGCTGCAGGATCTGGCCGATCCCGAGATAGCGCAGCGCGGCCATGATGCCGACCAGCCAGATGATCAGCTTGGCGATGGTGCCGAGCTGGTGGCCGACCGTCTCGTGCTGGTCGCCCGGTGTGTGCTTCTGGAGGGCGGGGGTGCGCGCGATCGTCTTCTGCAGTCCCCACTTGACCGCACGGGCGACAAGCCAGGTGGCGACGAGGATCAGCAGCGCGATGACGACCCGCGGGCCCCACAACAGCAGCTGGTCGTGGTAATAGGCACCGGTCGCGTTGGTCTGGTACATGACGCCCTCCTCCTGTTCGTTGCCGATCAACTGCCCGGCGGCGCGTCGGTTGCCAAGCTTTTCCGCCGTTCCGCCCACCATTCCAGCCGCTCGCGCACCCGCTTCTCGAAGCCGCGGTCGGTCGGTCGGTAGAAGTCCTGCGCGCTCATCTCACTCGGCCAGTAATCCTGTCCGGAGAAGGCGCCGTCCGAGTCATGGTCGTATGAATAGCCCTGGCCGTAGCCGGCATCGCGCATCAGCTTGGTCGGCGCGTTGAGGATATGCGCGGGCGGCATCAGCGAACCCGTCTCCTTCGCGCTCCGCCAGGCGGCCTTCTGCGCCATGTAGGCGGCGTTCGACTTTGGCGCGGTGGCGAGATAGAGACAGGCCTGCGCGATCGCCAGCTCGCCCTCGGGGGAACCGAGGAAGTCGTAGCAGTCCTTCGCCGCGAGGCACTGGACCAGCGCGTTGGGGTCGGCAAGCCCGATGTCCTCGACCGCCGCCCGGGTCAGCCGGCGCAGCACGTAGAGCGGCTCCTCGCCCGCCACCAGCATCCGCGCCAGATAGTAGAGGGCGGCCTGCGGGTCGGAGCCTCGGATCGTCTTGTGGAGCGCGGAGATGAGATTGTAGTGCCCCTCGCGGTCCTTGTCGTAGACCGGGACCCGGCGCTGCAGGAAGGCGGCGAGACCGGCCGGGTCGAGCGGCGCCTCCAGCTCAACGTCGAACAGCGTCTCGACCTGGTTGAGCAGGAAGCGGCCGTCGCCGTCGGCGCTCGCGACCAGTGCCTCCCGCGCCGGCGGGGTGAGCGGTAGGGGGCGCTCCATCACCGCCTCGGCGCGCTCGAGCAGCGTGTCGAGCGCGCGGCTGTCCAGGCGGTGGAGGATCAGCACCTGGCTGCGGGAAAGGAGCGCAGCATTAAGCTCGAAGCTGGGGTTCTCGGTGGTCGCGCCGACCAGCGTCACCGTCCCG
Organism: Sphingomonas ginkgonis; assembly: GCF_003970925.1. NCBI lineage: Bacteria > Pseudomonadati > Pseudomonadota > Alphaproteobacteria > Sphingomonadales > Sphingomonadaceae > Sphingomonas > Sphingomonas ginkgonis. The sequence continues at coordinate 2,644,326 of NZ_RWJF01000001.1, read as the reverse complement.
TCTTCGACGAACGGCAGGAAGCCGTCCTGCTGCGCGCGATTGAAGCGGTGGATTTCGTCAACGAACAGCAGCGTGCGCTGACCGGCGCGGGCGGCGGTCTTGGCGTCGGCGAAGATCTTCTTGAGGTCGGCGACCCCCGAGAAGACCGCCGACAGGGCGACGAAGCGCAGGCCGACGGCGTCGGCAAGCAGCCGGGCGATGCTCGTCTTCCCCGTTCCCGGCGGTCCCCACAGGATCAGCGAGGAGAGCTTTCCCGCCGCGACCATCCGCCCGATCGCGCCCTCGGGGCCGGTGAGATGCTCCTGCCCGACCACTTCGTCGAGCCGGGCGGGACGCAGGCGATCGGCGAGCGGGGCGGCTTCCGCGCCTGACTCGGGAGCGTCGGCGGGGGGCGGATCGGCGTCGAAGAGGTCGGCCATGGTCCCGCTCTAGCGCGCTCGCAGCTTTTTTCACGCACTTGCTTGACACGATGCATCGAAGATATATCTTAGACACATCGAAAGGAGATGATATGCATCATCATGAACATGGACGCGGCGACTGTGGCCGCATGGGACGCCGGGGCTTCCGCTTCGGCATGGGTGGACGCGGATTTGAGTTCAGCCCGGGAAGGATCCACATCGATTTCGGCGAGGACTTCCCGTTCGGCGGGATGGGCGGTGGCCGTGGCCGCGGCCCGGGCGGTCCGCGCGGTCCACGCGGCCGGCGCGGTCGGATGTTCGGCTCGGGCGAGCTTCGCCTCGTCCTCCTCAAGCTGATCGCCGACGAGCCGCGCCACGGCTACGACCTCATCCGCGCGATGGAGGAGATGACCGGAGGTGAATATGCGCCGAGCCCGGGCGTGGTCTATCCGACTCTGACGATGCTGCTCGACATGGGGCAGATCGAGGAGCAGGCGACCGAGGGTGCGCGCAAGCGCTATGCCACCACCGACGATGGCCGTGCCGAGCTGGAGTCCAGCAAGGACGAGGTCGAGGCGCTGTTCGCCCGGCTTGAGGAAGCCAAGCCGCAGCGACACGGCCATCCCAATCTCGGACGCGCGGTCGGCAACCTCATGCATGCGCTCAAGAACCGGGTCGCCCACGGCGGCTGGAACGACGAGCTGGTTCACGAGGTCACCGCCATCCTCGACGAGGCGGCGCAGCGGATCGAGCGGCTCGGCTAGAAGCCCAGGCGGTTGAGGCGGGCGCGGCGTTCCAGCACCCGCCGGTAGACGTTGAGCACGACCGCGTTGATCGCGTCCCAGTCCTGCGTCTTGGCATAGGCTAGCCCATGCTCGCCATGCTCGCGACGCAGGGCGGGCTCGCGCACGTAGCGCTCGAGCGCGTCGGCGAACTGGTCGACCTCGCCGGGTTCGCAGAGGATCCCGGTGTCGCCGTCCTGGACGATGTTGGAGGCGCCGGTCGCCGCGGCGGCGACCACCGGCAGGCCGCAGGCCATCGCCTCCAGCGTGACATTGCCGAAAGCTTCCGTCACCGACGGGTTGAGGAAGACGTCGGCGCTGGCGAAGGCGGTGGCGAGCTCCCCGCCGATCAGCTGGCCGGTGAAGACCGCATCCGGCAGCCGGTTGGCGAACCACGGGCGGGCGGGCCCCTCGCCGATCACCAGCACCTTGTGCGGCACACCGCGCGCGGAGAGCGCGTCGCAGGCGTCCGAAAAGACGTCGAGGCCCTTTTCCAGGACCAGCCGGCCGAGGAAGGCGATGACCACCTCCTCGTCGCCGAAGCCCTTGCCGTGCCGCCACTCGAGGCTGCGCCGGCCGGGGTTGAACTGCTCGCGGTCGACGCCGCGGGTCCAGATGTTGATATTCTTGTTCATCCGCTGCGCACGCAGCACCGCGGCGGTGGAGGGGGCGGGAACGAGCAGCGCGTCGCAGCGCCGGTAGAGGTTGCGCAGCATGGCCCGAAGCGCCGGCTCGAGCAGCTGCAGATGATAATAGCTGAGATAGGTCTCGAAGCGGGTATGGACCGAGGCGACCGCCGGAATGCCGCGCTCGCGGGCCCATCCGACCGCCTTGCGGGCGGCGAGGTCAGGGCTGGAGATATGGACGATGTTGGGCGCGAAGTCGGTGAGGTCGCGGCGGACCTCGCGCGGCAGCGCGTAGGGGATGCGGTATTCGCCCCGCCCGGGGATCGGCATGCCGGGCAGCGAGACGAGGTCGCCGACCGGGGCGAAGGCGGGCTCCTCGACCGTCGGCGAATAGACCCGGACCTTGCAGCCCTGCCGCAGCAGGTAGCCGACCAGCCGGTTGAGCGCCTGGTTGGCGCCGTCGCGCACATAGTTGTAGTTGCCCGAGAAGAGGGCGATGCGCAGGTCGCTGGGATCCATGGTCGGCGGGCTTTAGCGGCTCGCCGCCTTTCCGCTCAACCCTTTGTCACTGGAAAGGGCGGAGGCCCCGTGTCATTGCGCGCTCGATGAACAAGCCGGAAACCCCGATTGCCGTGGTCATCCTTGCCGCCGGGCAGGGAACCCGCATGCGCTCCGACACGCACAAGGTGCTCCACCCGATCGCCGGCCGGGGCATGCTGCTGCACCTGCTCGACACGGTCGACGAGCTGGGCGCCGAGCGCAAGGTCGTGGTGGTCGGCAAGGGGCGCGAGCAGGTCGAGGCGGCGGTTGCGGCGCATGGCGCGACGATCGCGGTGCAGGCGGAGCAGAAGGGCACCGGGCACGCGGTGCAGATGGCGGAGGCGGCGCTCGCCGGCTTTGCGGGCACCGTCATCATCCTCTACGGCGACACGCCGTTCGTCGGCACCGAGACGCTGCGGCGGATGGCGGCGCGGCTCGAGCAGCCGGATGCGCCGGGCGTGGCGGTGCTCGCCTTCACGCCCCCCGATCCCGCCGCCTACGGGCGGGTGATCCTGGGCGAGGGCGACCGGATCGCCCGGATGGTCGAGTATAAGGACGCGAGCGCGGAGGAACGCGCGGTGACCCTGTGCAACTCCGGCATGATGGCGGTGCGCTCGGCCGACCTGTTCCGCTGGCTCGGCGCGGTCGGCAACGACAATGCGGCGGGCGAATATTATTTGCCCGACGTGGTGATGGTCGCGGATCGCGAGGGCCGGTCGGCGGTGGCGATCGAGGCCGGCGCGGGCGAGACCGGCGGGGTCAACAGCCGGCGCGAGCTGGCCGGGCTGGAGCTCGAATGGCAACGCCGCCGCCGCCAGGAGGCAATGGACGGCGGAGTCACGCTGATCGATCCCGACAGCGTCTGGTTCGCGCACGACACGGTGCTCGGCCGCGACGTGACGATCGAGCCGCACGTCTTCTTCGGACCGGGTGTCAGCGTCGGCGACGGCGTGGCGATCCGCGCCTTCTCGCATCTCGAGGGCGCGACGATCGCGAGCGGCGCCGAGGTCGGCCCCTTCGCCCGGCTGCGGCCGGGCGCGGTGCTGGGCGAGAAGAGCAAGGTCGGGAATTTCTGCGAGGTGAAGAAGGCGGAGCTAGGACCAGGCGCCAAGGTCAACCACCTGACCTACATCGGCGACGCGAGCGTCGGAGCCAAGGCGAATATCGGCGCTGGCACCATCACCTGCAACTATGACGGGTTCGGCAAGTACCGGACGGAGATCGGCGCCGGCGCCTTCATCGGCTCCAACAGCGCGCTCGTCGCACCGGTCCGGATCGGCGCCGGCGCGATCGTCGGGGCGGGCTCGGTGATCACCAGGGACGTCGAAGTCGACAGCCTTGCCGTCGCGCGTGGCGAGCAGCGCGGCCTCGCCGGCTGGGCCAAGCGGTTCCGCGAGCGGATGACCGGGCGGAAGGCCGGCTAGCGCTTCTTGCGCGCGGCGAGGTCGGCAAGGTCGGCCTTGGTCCGCTCGTTCCCCGGATCGGCGGCGAGCGCCTGGTTGAGCAGCTTGCGGGCGTCGTCGAGGCGGTCCTGCTCGACCCGGGCGAAGGCCATGCCGCGGAGCGCGCGCGCCTTGTCGCGGCCGGTCCGCTCGCCGGACGAAAGACCGGCGGCGGTCACCGCCTGATCGAAGTCCGCGTAGCTCCGCTCCCAGTCGCGGCGGTTCTTGTACCATTCGCCGCGCTCGGCGAGATAGCGGCTGTTGAGCGGCGCGAGCTGGACCGCCCGGTCGAGGTCGCCTTTCGCTGCATCGGAGCGGTCGAGGTCGACCAGCGCGAAGCCGCGCAGCCAATGCGCCTCGGCAAGACTCCCGTCGAGCATTACCGCTTCCTTCTTCATCTTCGCCGCCATTGCTCCGTAGAACAGGGTTTCCGGGAGCGAGCCGGGTGAGAAATAGAGCTTGTCGGTCCTGGCCGGGGTTTCGGCCCGGATCAGCCTATCGAGGATCTGCACAGTCGCCCGGCTTGCCCGAACCGATCAGCGCGGCCGCCTGGTCGAGGCGGGTCCGGGCGGCCTTGGCGGTCTCGGCCAGCGGGACGGTTGGAGCGGGATCGGAGAGGAGGAGGGCGGCAGCAACCAACAGGCTCATGACAACTCCTTCACGGCATGGTCGGCCAGCATGTTAACGGCTGGAATCTGTGGGAGAAGCAGTTATGTCCGCCTCGTTTCCCGGGGCGTGTCGCGCGCCTTCTCTCTCGAACAAGGTTGCCAGCCGGAATGTGTGGAATTGTTGCGATCGTCGGTGACCGGCCGGCCGCCCAGCGGCTGTTCGACGGGCTCAAGCGGCTCGAGTACCGGGGTTATGACTCGGCCGGGATCTGCACCGTCCATGACGGTGAGCTCGACCGGCGGCGGGCCGAGGGCAAGCTCGAGAACCTGGGGCGCGAGCTGACGGCGCACCCGCTGCCCGGCGAGATCGGCATCGCCCACACCCGCTGGGCGACGCACGGCGCACCGACGGTCGGTAATGCGCACCCGCACATCGTCGGGCCGGTGGCGCTGGTCCACAACGGGATCATCGAGAACTTCAAGCCGCTCCGCGACGAGCTGATCGCGGAAGGGCGGCACTTCAACAGCGAGACCGACAGCGAGGTGGTGGCGCACCTCGTCGCCCGCGAGGTCGAGCGCGGCGCCGGGCCGGAAGAGGCGGTGGCGAGCGTGCTGCCGCGGCTGATCGGGGCCTTCGCGATCGCCTTCCTGTTCCGCGACCATCCCGACCTCGTGATCGGCGCGCGGATGGGGGCGCCGCTGACGGTCGGCTATGGCGAGGGCGAGAATTACCTCGGCTCCGACGCGCTGGCGCTCGCCCCGCTCACCCAGCGCATCGCCTATCTCGACGAGGGCGACTGGGTCGTGGCGAAGCGGGAAGGTGTGCAGATCTTCGACCGGGAGAACCGCCCGGTCAGCCGCGAGATCGTCACCTCGGGCGCGACCTCGGCGCCGATCGAGAAGGGCAACTACCGGCACTACATGCAGAAGGAGATCTTCGAGCAGCCGATCGTCGTCGCCCAGACGCTGCAGAGCTATGTGCGGCCGTTCGAAGGCGTGGTGGCGTTGCCCGACATGGGCTTCGACCTGGCGGGCGTGAAGCGGATCACCATCGTCGCCTGCGGGACCAGCTATTATGCCGGGCTGGTCGCCAAATACTGGTTCGAGCAGTTCGCCCGGGTGTCGGTCGACATCGATGTCGCCAGCGAGTTCCGCTACCGCGATCCCGTGCTCGAGCCGGGCGGCCTGGCGCTGTTCATCTCGCAGAGCGGCGAGACCGCGGACACGCTGGCGGCGCTCCGCCACGCCCGGTCGCAGGACCAGACCATCGCGGTGGTGGTCAATGTCCCGACCAGTTCGATGGCGCGCGAGGCGGACCTGCTGCTGCCGACCCACGCCGGGCCAGAAATCGGCGTCGCCTCGACCAAGGCCTTCACCTGCCAGCTGGCGGTGCTCGCCGCCTTTGCGGCCAACCTGGCGCGCGCCAAGGGACGGCTCGACGCGGCGGCCGAGGCCGACATCGTCGCCCACCTGCAGGAGGCGCCGGCGGCGCTCAACGCGGCGCTGGCGACCGACGAGGAGATCGAGGGGATGGCGCACCTCGTCGCCCCGGCGCGGGACGTCCTCTACCTAGGGCGGGGGCCGGACTTCCCGATGGCGCTTGAGGGCGCGCTCAAGCTCAAGGAGATCAGCTACATCCATGCGGAGGGCTATGCCGCCGGCGAGATGAAGCACGGGCCGATCGCGCTGATCGACGACCAGGTGCCGGTGATCGTGCTCGCGCCCTCCGGCCCGCTGTTCGAAAAGACCGTCTCCAACATGCAGGAGGTCCGCGCCCGCGGTGGGCGTATCGTCCTGATCAGCGACGCCGACGGGGTGGCCGAGGCGGGCGAGGGCTGCATGGCGACCATCACCATGCCCAAGGTCCACCCGCTGATCGCGCCGCTCGTCTATGCGGTGCCGGTCCAGCTGCTCGCCTACCATGTCGCGGTGTTCAAGGGCACCGACGTCGACCAGCCAAGGAACCTCGCCAAGAGCGTCACGGTTGAGTGAGCGGACGGGCGTTCTGGCCCGGACGGGCGAGGAGGTCGGCATGAAGACAGCGGCGATGATCGGCGGCGGAGTTGCGGCGCTGCTACTGGCGGGATGTGCGACCATGACTCCGGGCGCGGCGCCGGTGCGGGCCCCGCTGATGCTGGCGGACGGCACGCGGGTCGGCGAAGTCAGCCTGGTCGACCGGGGCGACGCGGTCGAGGTCCGGCTGATGGGCAGCGGCTTGCCGGCCGGAGTCCACGGCTGGCACCTTCACGCGGTGGGCCTGTGCGATGGCCCCAAGTTCACCTCCGCCGGCGGGCACTGGAACCCGACGGCCCGCCAGCACGGCCACCAGAACCCGGCCGGCTTTCACCAGGGCGACCTCGGCAACTTCACGGTCGGGGCGGACGGACGCTTCACGGCCGGCGGGACGGTCTCGGCGGCGATGCTTCGGGGCGGGGCCAGCCCGCTGCTCGATGCCGACGGCGCGGCGCTGGTCGTTCACACGGGACAGGACGACGAGCGGACCGACCCCGCGGGCAACAGCGGCGACCGGATCGCCTGCGCGGCGTTCCGCTAGCGGGCGGCGGCCGGACGGCTTGCCAACCGGCGGCGGTTCGGCCATAGGCGCGGCGCTGGCGACGGGCCCGTCCCGCCGCCCGCTTACGCTTTTGGACGACAGCCGGAGGGGCGGGTGCATGGTGCTCCCGTCAGCGATCGGCCAACATGGACGCAACGACATGCCGCTCTACGAGCATGTTTTCCTTGCGCGTCAGGACCTGGCCCAGGCCCAGGTGGACGCGCTCGCGGAAAACGCCACCAAGATCATCCAGGACAATGGCGGTTCGGTCGCCAAGACCGAGACCTGGGGCCTGCGCAGCCTGGCTTACCGCATCGCCAAGAACCGCAAGGCGCACTACGTCATGCTCGACGTCGACGCCCCGCCGGCGGCGATCGCCGAGCTGGAGCGCCAGACCAACATCAACGAGGACGTGATCCGCTTCCTGACCATCAAGGTCGAGGACCATGAGAAGGGTCCGTCGGCGATGATGCGCAAGGGCGATCGCGGTGACCGCGGCGATCGTGGTGACCGCGGCGATCGTGGCGAGCGCGGTCCGCGCCGCCGCGACGAGCAGCAGCAGGAGGCTTAAGACATGGCTCGTGCATTTTTCCGCCGCCGCAAGAGCTGCCCCTTCTCGGGCAAGGATGCCCCGAAGATCGATTACAAGGACGTGCGCCTGCTTCAGGGCTTCGTGTCCGAGCGCGGCAAGATCGTGCCGTCGCGGATCACCGCCGTCTCCTCCAAGAAGCAGCGTGAGCTGGCGAAGGCGATCAAGCGCTCGCGTCACCTCGGCCTGCTTCCCTACGTCGTGAAGTAAGGAGCGCCCCTATGGATGTCATTCTTCTGGAGCGCGTCGAGAAGCTGGGCGGGATCGGCGATGTCGTCACCGTCAAGAACGGGTTCGCCCGCAACTATCTTCTCCCGCGCAAGAAGGCGCTGCGCGCCAACGAGAGCAACCGCAAGCTGTTCGAAGCCAACCGGGCCCGCATCGAGTCCGAAAACGCCGAGCGGCGCACGGACGCGCAGAAGGGCGCGCAGGGGATCGACGGCAAGACGGTCCAGCTGATCCGTCAGGCGTCGAACACCGGCCAGCTCTACGGCTCGGTCTCGGCCCGCGACATCGTCGACGCGCTCGAGGCGGACGGCGCCAAGGTCGTCAAGAGCCAGGTCGTGCTCGATCGCCCGATCAAGGCGATCGGCATGCACGAGGTGCGCATCGCGCTTCACCCGGAGGTCAGCGTGACCGTCAAGGTCAACGTCGCCCGCAGCCCCGAGGAGGCCGATCTCCAGGCCCAGGGCGTCGACGTGATGGCGCAGATGTTCGAGCGCGACAACGCCGGCTTCACCGAGGACTATGACCCGAACGCCGAGCCCGGCGCGACGGCCGAGGCCCCGGCAGCGAGCGAGGGCGAGGGCGACACCGCCGCCGCCTGACACCAGGACCGGACCAACGGAACGGGGCCGTCGCGGGAGACCGCGGCGGCCCTTTTCGTTTCACCGCACCACCGGTCGTTCGTCGCATTGCCCGCCTGCGCCCCGGAACGCGCCCGCGCCGCTCCGGGTTGTCCGTTGCAGAGAGTATGGGGCTTGTACGGAGAGAGGATCCCGACATGGCTAACGAACGCGACCAGGACGCCCAGAACAACCAGTCCCAGGACCGGGAATATGGTCAGGGCCAGCAGAATGAATATGGCGGCCAGCAGCAGGGCGGCCAGAACGCCGGCCAAGGGCAGCAGGGCATCACCACCGGCAACATGGACAGCTCGAGCAGCAGCGGCGGCATGTCGGGCGATGCCGGCAGCAGCGGCGGCGGCATGGGCGGCCAGCCGATCGGCGGCAACGACAGCGGCACCGGCTCGGGCACGACGATGACCCAGGGCTACTCGGGCTCGGGCGAGTCGCAGACCGGCTACGGCAACAGCCAGGACAGCCAGGGTCAATCCGACCAGAGCGGCTACGCGCCGAGCGGCAACGCCGACCAGATGACCGGCAACCGTCCTGACGACGCCGTCTCGGGCAGCGGCAGCATGACCGGCAACGCCTCGGGCCAGTCGGGCGGCGGCAGCAGCGGCTTCGTCGGCTCCGGCCAGGGCGACAGCAGCAGCGACTATCTGCAGCAGGACTCGAACAGCCAGTCGGGCTTCGCCGAGCAGGGCCGCGGCGCGACCAACGACATGAGCCCCGACCAGGCGGCGAACGACAGCAACCGCGACGATAGCGGAAGCTAAGCAGGCACGGTCCCCTTGGACCAGGCGGCGCCGCGCTCCTTCCCCAGAGGAGCGCGGCGCTTTTCTTTGCGGCCGGCTCGACTATCGTCGCGCGGATGCAACCCTATCTCCAGCTCATGCGCCAGGTCCTCGCCGAGGGCGTGGAGCAGCAGGACCGGACCGGCACCGGCACGCTGTCCATCTTCGGTGCGCAGATGCGCTTCGACCTGTCGCGCGGCTTCCCGCTCCTCACCACCAAGAAGCTGCACACCCGCTCGATCATCGTCGAGCTGCTCTGGTTCCTGAACGGCGACACCAACGTCCGCTGGCTGCAGGAGCGCAAGGTCAGCATCTGGGACGAGTGGGCGGACTCGGCGGGCGATCTCGGCCCGGTCTACGGGAAGCAGTGGCGCGACTGGGAGACGGCGGACGGACGGCACATCGATCAGATCCGCGAGCTGGTGGAGCTGATCCGCCGCGACCCCGCCTCGCGTCGCCAGATCGTCACCGCCTGGAACCCCGGCGAGCTGGCGCGAATGGCGCTGGCGCCCTGCCACTGCCTGTTCCAGACCCAGGTGGCGGCGGGGCGGCTCAACCTCCAGCTCTACCAGCGCAGCGCCGACCTGTTCCTCGGCGTGCCCTTCAACATCGCCTCCTACGCGCTGCTGACGCACCTGCTGGCCCGCGAGTGCGGGCTGGAGCCCGGGACATTCGTCTGGACCGGCGGCGACGTGCATCTCTATTCCAACCATCTCGAGCAGGCGCGGCGGCAACTGGAGCGGGAGCCGCGCGCGCTCCCGCGGCTTGTCGTCCGGGATCGTGGGCAGGACCTCTTCTCCTACGAGGCCGAGGATTTCACCTTCGAGGCCTATGATCCGCATCCGCACATCGCCGCGCCTGTGGCGGTCTGATCACGGCTTTAACCATATTCGAGCGGGATGGACCCGTTCCGTCGCGGGGGCGTTACGAACGGGTCAAATGGGAGAAGTTTCATGATCCGCAAGGCTGTCACCCTCGTGCTCATCGGCGCCGGTCTGGCGACCGCGGCCTGCAACACCGTGCGCGGCGCCGCCCGTGACGTGAACTCGGCCGCCAACGCGACCGAGAACGCGATCAAGTAAGCTTCCGGGCTTACGAACACAGGAAGGCCCCGTCGGCGCTTGCCGGCGGGGCTTTTCGTATCGGTGCCGTTGCATCGTGGCCGCACTTCCCGCATCTGACCGGCTCGTCGTTCATCCTGGCGACAAGCGGGCGGGGCATAGTCTCCCGCTTCGTCGTCAGGCTTAGTTTAGAAGGGAGGGACCGATGGTTCGCAAGATGGTTGCGGTGGTGCTGGTGGCAAGCGCGATGTTGGTCGCGGCCTGCAATACGGTGCGTGGAATGGGCGAGGACGTCAGCTCCGCCGCTAACTCGACCGAGAACGCGATGAACGGCCGCTAGGCTTTCGCTTCTCTCGAAAGCAAAAAGCCCCGCCGGATCGTCTCCGGCGGGGCTTTTTTCGTTTCAGGGGCCCTCCCGCACGGAGCGGGAGGGCTGGCCTGGCTTAGTCCTGGAGATAGTCGCCCGCGTCGGCGTCGGTGCCGGTGCCCGACACCACCACCTCGGCGAGCGGATCCGGACCCGCGCCCGTGCTGTCGCGCGGGGAGCGGGCGAGCTCGGCCTGATGCTCTTCCTCGGCCGAGTTCGGGAGGATGAGCGACTCCTCGATCCGGCGCTGGGTGGCGCGGATCGCGGCGTCGCGGCTGGTTGCCGCCACCCGCAGCCGGTTCATGCCCGCGCCGGTACCCGCCGGGATGAGGCGGCCGACGATGACATTCTCCTTGAGGCCGTTGAGGCTGTCGATCTTGCCTTGGACGGAGGCCTCGGTGAGCACCCGGGTGGTCTCCTGGAACGAGGCCGCCGAGATGAAGCTGCGGGTCTGCAGCGACGCCTTGGTGATCCCGAGCAGGATCGGCTTGCCGACCGCCGGCCGCTCGTTCTTGCCGAGCTTGGAGTTGTTCTCGTCCATCTCCTCGCGATCGACCTGCTCGCCGGCGAGCAGCGTGGTGTCGCCGCCGTCGGTGATCTCGACCTTCTGCAGCATCTGGCGAACGATCACCTCGATGTGCTTGTCGTTGATCTTCACGCCCTGGAGTCGATAGACTTCCTGGATCTCGCTGACGAGATATTCGGCGAGCGCCTCGACCCCGAGCACCTCGAGGATGTCGTGCGGATCGGGCGAGCCGCCGACCAGGTTGTCGCCGCGCTTGACGTAGTCGCCTTCCTGGACGTCGATCACCTTGGACTTGGGCACGAGATACTCGACCGGATCGCCACCGTCCTCGGGGATGATCGCGATCTTCCGCTTGGCCTTGTAGTCCTTCATGAAGGTGACCTTGCCGGACACCTTGGCGATGATCGCATTCTCCTTCGGCTTGCGCGCCTCGAACAGCTCGGCGACGCGCGGCAGACCGCCGGTGATGTCACGCGTCCGCGCGGCTTCCCGCGGCATGCGCGCCAGCACCTCGCCGGCCTCGACCGACTGCCCGTCCTCGATCGCGACGATCGCGCCCGCCGCCAGCCGGTAGACGCCGGCTTCCGACGCGTCCGCCCCAAGCAGGGTGAGGCGCGGACGAAGGTCGTCCTTCTTGGAACGGGCCATGTCGTCGGTCACCACGCGCTGCGAGATGCCGGTCGATTCGTCGGTCTGCTCCGACATGGTGCGGTTCTCGATGAGGTCCTGGTACTTCACCGTGCCCGCGCGCTCGGTAATCACCGGGCTGAAGCTCGGATCCCACTCGGCGATGCGATCGCCGCGGCTGACGATGTGCCCGCTCTCGCAGAGGAGATGCGCGCCGTACGGCAGCCGGTGGGTCGACAGCTCGCGGCCGTCCATGTCGAGGATCGCGATTTCGCCCGACCGCGACAGGCTGACGTGCCGGCCGCGCGGGTCGGTGATCGTCGGCATGTTGCGGAGCTCGATCGTGCCGTCGACCGGCGCTTCGAGGTTGGACTGCTCGTTGAGCTGCGCCGCGCCGCCGATGTGGAAGGTCCGCATCGTCAGCTGGGTGCCCGGCTCACCGATCGACTGGGCGGCGATGACGCCGACCGCCTCGCCGATGTTGACCGGCGTACCGCGCGCGAGGTCACGCCCATAGCACTTGGCGCAGACGCCCTGCTTGGAGGCGCAGACCAGCGGCGAGCGGATCTTGATGCCCTGCAGGCCGAGCGACTCCAGCTTGGCGACCATCGGTTCGTCGAGCAGCGTGCCTTCCGGGATGGACAGCTCGTTGCTCTTCGGGTCGACGATGTCCTCCGCCGTGGTGCGGCCAAGGACGCGCTCGCCGAGCGAGGCGATGACCGCGCCGCCCTGGACGATGGCGCGCATCTCGAGGGCCCGGTCGGTACCGCAGTCCTCCTCGATGATCACGGCGTCCTGCGACACGTCGACGAGACGGCGGGTCAGGTAACCCGAGTTCGCCGTCTTGAGCGCCGTGTCGGCGAGGCCCTTGCGGGCGCCGTGCGTCGAGTTGAAATACTCGAGGACCGTCAGGCCTTCCTTGAAGTTCGAGATGATTGGCGTCTCGATGATCTCGCCCGACGGCTTGGCCATGAGGCCGCGCATGCCGGCGAGCTGCTTGATCTGCGCCTGCGAACCACGGGCACCCGAGTGGGCCATCATGTAGATGGCGTTGATCGGCTTCTCGCGGCCGTCGTCGCCCTTCGGGGTCGCGGAGATTTCCTTCATCATCTCCTGCGCCACGCGGTCGCCGCAGCGCGACCAGGCGTCGATCACCTTGTTGTACTTCTCCTGCTGCGTGATCAGGCCGTCCTGATACTGCTGCTCATAGTCCTTCACGAGGGTCCGGGTCTCCTCGACGAGGGGCTCCTTCGCCTGTGGGATGACCATGTCGTCCTTGCCGAACGAGATGCCGGCACGGAACGCGTGGCGGAAGCCCAGCGCCATGATGGCGTCGGCGAACAGCACCGTCTCCTTCTGGCCGGTGTGGCGATAGACGATGTCGATGACGTCGCCGATCTCCTTCTTGGTCAGCAGGCGGTTGACCGTCTCGAACGGGACCTTGTGCGTCTTCGGCAGGGTCTCGCCGAGGAGCATGCGGCCCGGGGTCGTCTCGAACCGCTTCATGTAGGTCTGGCCCTGCTCGTCGGTCTGCGGAACGCGGCTGACGATCTTGGTGTGCAGGGTGACGGCGCCGGCGGCGAGAGCCTGGTGGACCTCGGCCATGTCGGCCAGCATCGAGCCCTGGCCCGGCTCACCATCCTTCTCCATCGAAAGATAGTAGAGACCCAGCACCATGTCCTGCGACGGCACGATGATCGGCTTGCCGTTGGCGGGCGAGAGGATGTTGTTGGTCGACATCATCAGCACGCGCGCTTCCAGCTGGGCCTCGAGACTCAGCGGGACGTGCACGGCCATCTGGTCGCCGTCGAAGTCGGCGTTGAACGCGGCGCAGACCAGCGGGTGGAGCTGGATCGCCTTGCCCTCGATCAGCACCGGCTCGAACGCCTGGATGCCGAGGCGGTGGAGCGTCGGGGCGCGGTTCAGCAGCACCGGATGCTCGCGGATCACCTCGTCGAGGATGTCCCAGACTTCCTTGCGCTCCTTCTCGACCCACTTCTTCGCCTGCTTCAGGGTCATCGACAGACCCTTGGCGTCGAGACGCGAGTAGATGAACGGCTTGAACAGCTCGAGCGCCATCTTCTTGGGCAGGCCGCACTGGTGCAGCTTGAGCTCCGGACCGGTGACGATGACCGAACGGCCCGAATAGTCGACGCGCTTGCCGAGCAGGTTCTGGCGGAAGCGGCCCTGCTTGCCCTTGAGCATGTCGCTCAAGGACTTCAGCGGACGCTTGTTGGCGCCGGTGATCGTCCGGCCGCGGCGGCCGTTGTCGAACAGCGCGTCCACCGCCTCCTGCAACATGCGCTTCTCGTTGCGGACGATGATGTCCGGCGCACGCAGCTCGATAAGGCGCTTAAGGCGGTTGTTACGATTGATAACCCGCCGATAAAGGTCATTGAGGTCCGACGTCGCAAAGCGGCCGCCGTCCAGCGGGACCAACGGGCGGAGCTCCGGCGGGATAACCGGAACGACGTCGAGGATCATCCACTCCGGCCGGTTGCCCGACTCGAGGAAGCTCTCGACGACCTTCAGCCGCTTGATGATCTTCTTGGGCTTCAGCTCCGACTTGGTCTCGGCCAGCTCCTTGAGCAGCTCCGTCTTCTCGCCCTCGAGGTCGAGGTCCATGAGCATGATCTTGACCGCCTCGGCGCCGATCCCGGCGCTAAACGCATCCTCGCCATAATCGTCCTGAGCGGCGAGCAGCTCGTCCTCGGTGAGCAGCTGGTACTTCTCGAGCGGGGTTAGGCCCGGCTCGATCACCACATAGCTCTCGAAATAGAGAATCCGCTCGAGCTGCTTGAGCTGCATGTCGAGCAGAAGGCCGATGCGCGAGGGCAGCGACTTCAAGAACCAGATGTGCGCGACCGGGGCGGCGAGCTCGATATGGCCCATCCGCTCGCGGCGAACCTTCGAGACGGTGACCTCGACGCCGCACTTCTCGCAGACGATGCCCTTGTACTTCATCCGCTTGTACTTGCCGCACAGGCACTCATAGTCCTTGATCGGACCGAAAATGCGCGCGCAGAACAGGCCATCACGCTCGGGCTTGAACGTGCGATAGTTGATGGTCTCGGGCTTCTTGATCTCGCCGAACGACCAGCTGCGGATCTTCTCCGGCGAGGCGATACCGATGCGGATCTGGTCGAAGGTCTCCGGCTTCTGGACCGGATTGGCGAAATTGGTGAGTTCGTTCATCGTTTCTTGTCCTCACTCCCCTCCGAAATGCAGGAGGGGCCGGGGTGGGAAAGCTGTCCCCTCCCGCGCACGGGAGGGGAGGGTCGTCGTCCTTACTCGGCCGCGAGCGCCGGCGGCTCGGCGTCCGGATCCTCGATGCTGTCGAGCTCGAAGCTGAGGCCCAGGCTGCGGATTTCCTTGGCGAGCACGTTGAAGCTCTCCGGGATGCCCGCCTCGAACGTGTCGTCGCCCTTGACGATCGCCTCGTAGACCTTGGTCCGGCCGATCACGTCGTCCGACTTCACGGTCAGCATTTCCTGCAGCGTGTAGGCGGCGCCATAGGCTTGGAGCGCCCAGACCTCCATCTCGCCGAAGCGCTGGCCGCCGAACTGCGCCTTGCCGCCCAGTGGCTGCTGGGTGACGAGCGAGTAGGGGCCGATCGAACGAGCGTGAATCTTGTCGTCGACCAGGTGGTGGAGCTTCAGCATATAGATGTAGCCCACGGTCACCTTGCGGTCGAACGGGTCGCCGGTGCGGCCGTCGAACAGCGTGACCTGACCGGACGGATCGAGACCCGCCTTCTCCAGCATCGCCGATACGTCCGCCTCGCGGGCACCGTCGAACACCGGAGTCCCCATCGGCAGGCCGCCAACAAGGTTCTGCGCCAGCTCCATGACGCCATTGTCACTCTTGGCATCGATGTCGGCAGCATAGTCGTCGCCGTACATCTGCTTGAGCTTGGTGCGGACTTCGGCGACGTTGCCGTCGGCGAGCTCCTTGCCGCGCTCGTGCATGCTCTCGAGCATCTGCTGGACCTGCTGGCCGAGGCCGCGGGCAGCCCAGCCGAGGTGGGTCTCGAAGATCTGCCCGACGTTCATGCGCGACGGCACGCCCAGCGGATTGAGGACGATGTCGACCGGGGTTCCGTCCTCGAGGAACGGCATGTCCTCGTTGGGCAGGATGCGGCTGATGACGCCCTTGTTTCCGTGACGGCCGGCCATCTTGTCGCCCGGCTGAAGCTTGCGCTTCACCGCGACGAACACCTTGACCATCTTGAGCACGCCCGGGGCGAGCTCGTCACCCGCCTCGACCTTTTGGACCCGATCCTCGAACTTGCGGTTGATGACGCCGACGGCGTCGTCATACTGCGCCTTCAAGGCCTCGACGTCGGCCTGGCGGCTGTCGTCCTTGACCGCGATCTTCCACCAGTCGTGACGGTCGATGCTCTCAAGCGTCTCGTCGTCGAGCGTGGCGCCCTTCTTCATGCCCTTTGGAACGGCCGTGGCGACCTGGCCGAGGAGCATCTCGCGAAGACGGGCGAAGGTGGCGCGGTTGAGGATCGCGCGCTCGTCGTCGGCGTCCTTCTTGAGCCGGTCCTTCTCCTCAGTCTGGATGGCGCGGGTACGGTCGTCGATGTCTATGCCGTGGCGGTTGAACACCCGCACCTCAACGACAGTACCGGCCACGCCCGGCGGAAGCCGGAGCGAGGTGTCGCGGACGTCGGACGCCTTCTCGCCGAAGATGGCGCGGAGGAGCTTCTCCTCCGGGGTCATCGGGCTTTCGCCCTTAGGCGTGATCTTGCCGCACAGGATGTCGCCCGGCTCGACCTCGGCACCGATGTAGACGATGCCCGCCTCGTCGAGGTTGCGGAGCGCTTCCTCGCCGACGTTCGGGATGTCGCGGGTGATGTCTTCCGGCCCAAGCTTGGTGTCGCGGGCCATGACCTCGAACTCCTCGATGTGGATCGAGGTGAAGACATCGTCCTTCACGATCCGCTCGGAGATCAGGATTGAGTCCTCATAGTTGTAGCCGTTCCACGGCATGAACGCGACGAGGACGTTGCGGCCGAGCGCCAGCTCGCCGAACTGGGTCGAGGGGCCGTCGGCGATGATCTCGCCGGCCACGACCTCGTCACCCACCTTCACCAGCGGGCGCTGGTTGATGCAGGTGTTCTGGTTCGAGCGCTGGAACTTCATCAGCGTGTAGATGTCGACGCCGCTCTCGCCGGGGCGGAGCTCGCCGGTCACCCGGACCACGATACGGGTCGCGTCGACTTGGTCGACAATGCCCGGGCGGCGGGCGGCGATGGCGGCGCCGGAGTCGCGGGCGACCGTCTCCTCCATCCCGGTCCCGACTAGCGGGGCGTCGGCCTGGATTAGCGGCACCGCCTGGCGCTGCATGTTCGAACCCATCAGCGCGCGGTTGGCGTCGTCATTCTCGAGAAACGGAATGAGCGAGGCCGCCACCGACACGAGCTGCTTGGGGCTGACGTCCATCAGCGTGATCTGCTCGCGCGGAGCGATCAGGAAGTCGCCGGCCCGACGCGAGGAGATGATCTCCTCGGCGAAGGTGCCGTCCGGATTGATCTCCGCATTGGCCTGCGCGATCGTGTGCTTCGCCTCCTCCATCGCGGAGAGATAGACAACCTCGTCGCTGACCTTGCCATCGATCACCCGGCGGTACGGGGTCTCGATGAACCCGTACTTGTTGACTCGGCTGAAGCTCGCAAGCGAGTTGATCAGGCCGATGTTTGGCCCTTCCGGGGTCTCGATCGGGCAGATCCGGCCGTAGTGGGTGGGGTGGACGTCGCGGACCTCGAAGCCAGCGCGCTCGCGGGTGAGGCCGCCCGGCCCGAGCGCCGAAACGCGCCGCTTGTGCGTCACTTCGGAGAGCGGATTGGTCTGGTCCATGAACTGCGAGAGCTGCGAGGAACCGAAGAACTCGCGCACCGCGGCGACCGCCGGCTTGGCGTTGATGAGGTCGTTCGGCATCACCGTCGACACGTCGACGCTGCTCATCCGCTCCTTCACCGCGCGCTCCATGCGGAGCAGGCCGACGCGATACTGGTTCTCGAGAAGTTCTCCGACCGAGCGCACTCGGCGGTTGGCAAGATTGTCGATGTCGTCGATCTCGCCCTTGCCGTCCTTGAGGTTCACCAGCTCCTTGACGACCGCGATGATGTCCTCGGCGCGCAGCGTGGTGACCGTGTCCTCGGCGTCGAGGCCGAGGCGCATGTTGAGCTTGACTCGGCCGACGGCGGAAAGGTCGTAACGCTCGGGATCGAAGAACAGGCCGTAGAACAGCGCGTCGGCAGTCTCGCGGGTCGGCGGTTCGCCGGGGCGCATGACGCGGTAGATGTCCGACAGCGCCTGGTCGCCGTCCTCGGCCTTGTCGGCCTTGAGCGTGTTGCGGATCCACGGGCCGGTGTTGACATAGTCGATGTCGAGCAGCTCGAGCCGGTCGACGCCGGCCTTGTCGAGCTTCTCCAGCGCCTCGGGACCGACCTCGTCGCCGGCCTCGATGTAGATCTCGCCGGTGCCCTCGTTGATCAGGTCGAACGCCGAGAAGCGGCCGAAGATCTCCTCGGTCGGAACGACGAGGTTGGCGAGGCCTTCCTTGCCGGCCTGGTTGGCCCGGCGCGGGGTGATCTTCTCGCCCGCCTTGAACACGACCTCGCCGGTGTCGGCATTGGCGATGTCGAAGGTCGGCTTCTGGCCGCGCCACGCCTCGGCGACGTAGGGGATCTGCCAGCCATTGGCGCCGCGAACGTAGGTCACGGTGTTGTAGAAGGTGTTGAGCACCTCCTCGCTCGACAGGCCGAGCGCGTGCAGCAGCGCGGTGACCGGCAGCTTGCGCTTGCGGTCGATTCGGACGTTGACGATGTCCTTGGCGTCGAACTCGAAGTCGAGCCATGAGCCGCGGTAAGGGATGACGCGGGCGGCGAAGAGATACTTGCCCGAGGCATGGGTCTTGCCGCGGTCATGGTCGAACAGGACACCCGGCGAGCGGTGCATCTGCGAGACGATCACGCGCTCGGTCCCGTTGATGATGAAGGTGCCGTTCATCGTCATGAGCGGCATGTCGCCCATGTAGACGTCCTGCTCCTTAATATCGATGACCGACTTAGCCTCAGTGTCGGGATCGATCTCGAAGGTGGTGAGGCGCAGGGTCACGCGCATCGGAGCGGCAAAGGTCAGACCGCGCTGGCGGCACTCGTCGACGTCGAACTTGGGCTCTTCCAGCTCGTAGCGGTCGAAGTCGAGGTGCGCGGTGCCCGCGAAATCCTGGATCGGGAAGACCGAGCGAAGGGTCTTCTCGAGCCCCGAGACATAGCCGGTCGAGGGATTGGAACGGAGGAACTGCTCATAGCTCTCGCGCTGAACCTCGATGAGGTTCGGCATGTCGCTGATCTCGTGGATGTTGCCGAAGATCTTGCGGATGCGGCGGCTGTTGTTCCGGCGTCCGCTGGAGCTGTTATGAGGTGCGTCGATCGCCTTGGTGGCCATGGGATTCCCTGCGCTTTGCGGGCACGCGCCGTCGCCGGCCCGAACCCTGCTTCAAGTTCGTAGCGCTGTCCTGTCAGCCCCTCTCCATTCGTTCAGCCCGGTGCGCGGTCAGGCTGTGGCCCGGAGAGGGCAGGAAAGCCCCGGACGCACGGAATGGTGCGGCGAGGCCGATATGTGTTGGATGAGCCCCATATAGCGCATCGGGCGCGCAAGTGAAGGGGCAAGCGGCGGAAAACGCGAAAAAGCGGTTCGGGATCCGCCTTTGCTCGCCGCTAGTCGGAGAAGCGGCAGCCCGACGAGCCGAGCAGCGACCAGCGAACGGTCCCGCGCAGCGTTCCCAGCCGGGGCTCGTGAATGATCACCATGGAGCCGATCGGCAGGGTTTGGTCGGTCTCGATGCGGCAGCCGTCCTGCGAGATGTTGAGCATGACGCAGGGCACCGGGTCGCGGTCGTCCACCGCGACGGTCGCACTGACCCGCACGGGAAAGCGATCCCTCCGCTGCAACTGCACGCAACTCACCGTCAGTCTCCCCCGAGTCGACGTGTCGGATGCGGAGTCCCCGCTCCACGCTTCGCTTGTTAGCTCGCAAAGGGTTAAGGGTCGGTTGCACGACACAGTCGCACCCGTCGCCGGGGGTTGAGGTTTGGGGGGATTGTGCTAGGGGGTCGCCGTCCCGGTCCTCCGGGGCATCCGTCCGAGACCGTTGGCGGGGCTTGCCCCTTAATCCACCAGCCAGCGCTAGACGGGGAAGGAATTCAACGGCGCCGCCGCCGCCCGCCACAGCGGGGACAGCGGTTCCGTCGTGCGTTGCGGCTTGCAGCGCCTTGGACCCCCAACCCCACGGACAATCACGCTCGCGGCGCCGGCTTTCGGCCGTCGTCGCGGGGTCATTGAAGCCCGGCCCGGGGTTCGCCCGGGGCCGATTTGTTTGGAGTTGGCATGGATCGTTCGCAGAAAGCCGATCTGGTTGCCGAGCTGAAGAGCGTCTTCGCCGAGACCAGCGTGGTGGTGATCACCCGCAATCTCGGACTGACGGTGGCCCAGTCCACCGACCTCAGGCTGAAGATGCGCGACGCCGGCGCCCAGTTCAAAGTTGCGAAGAACCGGCTGGCCCTGATCGCGCTCGACGGAACGCAGTACAGCCCGATCGGTGACCTTCTCAAGGGCCCGACCGCGCTGGCGACCTCCGTCGATCCCGTCGCAGCCGCCAAGGTTGCGGTGGACTTCGCCAAGACGACCGACAAGTTCGAGATCGTCGGCGGAGCGATGGGCGACACGCTGCTGGACGTGGCAGGGATACAGGCACTCGCCGAACTCCCGAGCCTCGATCAGCTCCGTGGCACCCTCATCGGGCTCATCCAGGCGCCGGCGACCAAGATCGCCCGCGTCGTCAGCGAGCCCGGCGCGCAGCTGGCCCGGATCTTCCAGGCTTATGCCAGCAAGGAAGCGGCATAAGTCCTCGATTTTTCAACGCACGACATTGGGACCGTCCGTCCCGCACAGGAGTAGACAATGGCTGACATCAATTCGCTGGTCGACCAGCTCTCGGCGCTGACCGTTCTCGAGGCCGCCGA
Source organism: Sphingomonas ginkgonis (assembly GCF_003970925.1). Taxonomy (NCBI): domain Bacteria; kingdom Pseudomonadati; phylum Pseudomonadota; class Alphaproteobacteria; order Sphingomonadales; family Sphingomonadaceae; genus Sphingomonas; species Sphingomonas ginkgonis. Next base: position 2,623,528 of record NZ_RWJF01000001.1, on the reverse strand, counting down.
CCTCGCCAAGGCGCTCGAGGAGAAGTGGGGCGTCTCGGCCGCCGCGGCCGTAGCGGTTGCCGGCCCGGCCGCCGGTGGCGCCGCCGCCCCGGCCGCCGAGGAGAAGACCGAGTTCGACGTGATCCTCACCGGCGACGGTGGCAAGAAGATCAACGTCATCAAGGAAGTCCGCGCGATCACCGGCCTGGGCCTGGGTGAGGCGAAGGCCCTCGTCGAGGGTGCGCCGAAGCCGGTCAAGGAAGGCGTCAACAAGGACGAGGCCGAGAAGATCAAGAAGCAGATCGAGGATGCCGGCGGCACCGTCGAGCTCAAGTAAGCTTTTTCGCTTCGTCAGGAGCGATCAGGAGAGGGCGGTCCCGGTTCGGGGCCGCCCTTTTTCGTTGGCGCGCCTGCCGGGATGCGGATGCGATCCGCGCATCCTCCTCCCCGTCGGGCGAAGCTGGCCCGAACGCCGGGCGAGGGGAGCGGCACCGGCACGCCGCGCGACCGCGAGCGGCCCCGCCCTCACCCTCCCACCGCTTCCGCGGCGGGCCCCTCCCTCTCCCCGCCGGGGAGAGGGGCAGTGGGTCGGCTGGCAACCCGAGACATGCGCGGACGCAGAGCTGTTCGGCACCTTGAGCCTGCTTCGGGAGGGGCATGGTGGAGGCAGCCACGTCGCGCGGATGGGTGCTGAAACAAAATCGGCAAAATGGGGCGGGGACCGTCCGCTTACGACCCATTGCGGACATTGCGACCGGCTGTAAGTTGATTGAGTGAGCGCGAGTTTCAGGCCCTTGTTAGTCGTCGGTGCTGCAGCGTGCCTTTCCTCGTGCTCACCTCCTCCCATTGACATTGTGGCTGAGAAGGTGGGCGGACAGTTGCTCTTGCGCCTGTCACAGGATTGGGGTTTTGTATTCAGCAGCAAACGAGTTCCGTGCGTTGGCGAGATTAGCATCCACGCGCCGGGAGTTTTCGACCGTTCCAAGGCTGCTTGGGCGATTGAGCAAAACCAAACGGTTCAGTGTCTAGACTTGCCGTCGGTAACTGTTGGTGCGGTGCCTGAGGGCTGGAAGGAAGTTGTTCCGCTTACAACAAGAAGCGGCCACACCTACACAGTTGAAGCCTATGGCATCGGCTCAGGCCGAATTGACGTTCGTCTCTGATCGCTAACCTGATCGCGCTGATGTCTGCTTTCCATCTGTGGACGCCCCTTCGGATGCAAGTGGGATTTTGAAGTTCTGGCTCGAAGTCGGATGCTGCCATCTGTCCGGCCTCTGATGCAGCGCTGAGCTGCTGGCCCGTATGGGAGTTCGCGGACCGGAACCACGTCACCAACAGCGTGCTCGCGGCACGGTGGAAAGCCCTGGTTCTTCCAGCCCCGTCTCGCCGACTGTTGTGCCATACTCTCCTTCGATCCGCCTTGCGCCCTCCGACGCCTCTGGCCCGCCTTGGCTTACGCCGCGATCGGGACCGGAGCCCTGTAATCCTCCTGCTTCACCAGCAAGGCCCAGACGGTGCGCGCCATTTTGTTGGCGAGCGCGACCGTGACCAGCATCCGCGGTTTTCTGGCGAGCATCCCTTCGAGCCATGAGCCTGCCGGCGCGCCGCGCCTACTCGCGTGGAGCACGACGGCGCTGCTGCCGATGATGAGCAGCCGCCGCAGTGTTCGCTCGCCCATCCGCGAGATCGCACCGAGCTTCTGCTTGCCGCCGGTCGAAGCCTGCCTGGGCACCAGCCCGAGCCAGGCGGCAAAGTCGCGGCCCTTGGCAAAGGTCTCGGCCGGCGGTGCGATCGCGGCGATCGCCGTGGCGGTAATCGGACCGATACCGGGGATCGTTATCAGCCGGCGCGCCACCTCATCCTCGCGGGCTCGCCGGGCGATCTCCTTGTCCAGCACGGCGATCCGTCGATCGAGATCAGCCAGCATGTCGACCATCATCGCGAACATCGGCCGTGCCGCTTGCGGCAGCGTGTCACCGATCTCGCCGTCCTCCAGCAGATCCGCCAGCAACCCCAGGTGCGCCGCACCCTTGGGCGCGACCCAGCCATATTCGGCGAGGTGCCCGCGGATCGCGTTGGCGATCTGGGTGCGCTGCTTCACCGCCAGGTCGCGCGTGCGAAACACCAGTGCTGCCGCCTGCTGCTCCTCGCTCTTCACCGCCACGAACCGCATGGCCGGCCGCTGTGCCGCCTCGCAGATCGCCTCGGCATCGATCGCATCATTCTTGTGCCGCTTCACATAGGGCTTCACGTAGGCCGGTGGGATCAGCCGGACATCGTGGCCCATCGCCCGCAGCTCGCGCGCCCAATGATGCGCGCCGCCGCAGGCCTCCAGTGCTACCCGGCAGCGCGGGTGTGCGGCGAAGAAGTCGAGCAGCTTGCCTCGCGTGAGCCGACGGCTGAACACCGCTCGGCCCGTCGCATCCGCACCGTGCGCGTGAAAAACATGCTTGGCGATATCCAGCCCGATGGTGATAACTTCCGACACGGACGCCTCCCTCAGTGGTGATCAACACCTCCACTCTGGCACATCGATGCCGTCGGGGGGCGTCCACCCCATCACCCAATGCAGACATCCATCAGGGCTGAGCTAATGCTCGCTCGTCACCAACCGGGAACAGCCTACTTTCCGATTTGAAACCGGCTGCACGCCAAATGCGGACAGCGTAGCGACCTACTTCGTCTCGGTCCTCGGTGGCGTAGAGGTCGGTATGGTCGAGCAGCATCGACAGGCGGCTGCGCACTGCGTTCTCTGTCAACGGTTCGGGAAGGCGACCGATGTCCCTGATCGCAGAGTCCACTGCATCTTGTAGGGGTTCGCGATCTTCCGGCGTGTCGGCTCCGGTGTAGTCACCGTGAGGGGTGAACTTCGTTTCCCTCAGGATCGCCGCAAGAGCAGGACGCTGTGGAGCAGGGGGCGCGGCACTTCCACAACTTGAAAGCGCGAACAGGCAGGCCACGGTGAGAAGGTGCAGACGCATGCTCACCAGGGTATCTGCGCGAATATTGCGTTACCACCCTTTGCGGACTTTCCCGTCACCCCGGGCCTGACCCGGGGTCCCGCTTCTTTCTGCTTGCTCCGGCGTGGGGAACGGCGGGTGGGCCTGGATGATGGCCGATCGGTACCGCGGCACGCTTGGCGTCGGTGTGACGGCCCGTCTCGCGTCCCGGATTTTGCAGCATCGAACCGGCGCGGGGTCGGGCTTCTGCCGCGGCTGCGGCCTCCGCCGCCTGGTCTGGGCTGGGCGCGGCGACAGCAGCGAGTGCATCGCCCACGAAAAGAGGCTCACGATGTGGCGGCGCGAGTGGAGGATCGCGTTGAACGAGCAGGCTGATCCCGACTGGGCCGGTCTGTTTGACGGGCTGGCCTGAGTAGAAGCGGGACCCCGGGTCAAGCCCGGGGTGACGGGCCAGCAACTGACGGCTTGCGACCCATTGTGGACATCAGCAGGTGCGGCATAGGCTTGCCTTTGTGGCGCGTAAGTTGAGGAACATCAGCGTTGGCTGCGCGGCTCTCGCCGTGCTGTTCGTCCTTGCCGCCTGGCTTGGTTCGCCGACCATTTGGGACCTTTTTTTCGCTACGGCCTACTGTCTGGATGGATATGGCGGTTGCCCTTGGAGCTAACGTCCGCTTTCCACCCGTGCGGACGTTAGTTGCAGGCCGCCATGGGTCGCCTCGCAAGTTGCATTTGCCCATCGGGCGCGTAGGTCACGTTCAATGTCGCGCCGTTTATCGGCCATAGAAAGCCGCCCGCGCCCTTAACGAAGAAGGCTCTTCCGCGCCGCTCCACGACGTCTACCGCCGTCGCCTCAATTAGCGTGCCGTGTTTGCCGCCGACCGGTGCGACAACTTTGAACCTGCCCACGTCTGTTTGCGCGCTGCGCAGGATCCCAGACGGCGTGAGTTCAAGCGGGCTGATGCCATCGGTCTCGTAACACCCAGCGAAGGGCTGAGGCGGAACGTAGTGCTCTCCGATGTGAGTATTCGCGACAAACAGGGCGGCAACTGCCGCAATGCCTGCTAAATAGAGGATCGAGAAAAACCGATCATACCGCCCGACCGTGTCTGTCTTTGCATAGCCAGCTTCACCGTCGTTCATTTGTCCAGCTTAGCGGAGATACGTACGGTTTCCAGCCTTGGGGGTCGATCCGCTTCCATCCTTAGCGGACGTTCGCCGGCCATCCCGGGAGACCCACTCCCGCCGTTCAGCCCGAGTTGCGGAGGGCGGTGGCGATGGCGTTGATCGAGAGCTGGATGCCGTCGGTGATGCGCGGGTCGGTCTCGCCCGCGCGGTGGCGCTTCAGCAGTTCGAGCTGGAGGAGGTTGAGCGGCTCGATGTAGGGGAGGCGGAGGCGGATCGAGGCGTCGAGCGCGGGGCTCTTCTCGAGCAGCGCGGACTGGCCGGTGATTTCGAGCAGGCGGTCGTGGGTCCGCTGCCATTCGTCGCGGATGCGGCCGAACAGCGCGTCGGCGAGCGCGCGGTCCTCGACCAGCCCGGCGTAGCGCTCGGCGATCCGCAGGTCGGACTTGGCGAGCACCATCTCGAGATTGTCGAGGGTGACCCGGAAGAAGGGCCAGCGCTGGTCCATCTCGCGCAGCAGCTCGAGATCGTCGAAGGCGGCGAGCGCGCTGCCGACACCGAACCAGCCGGGCAGCATGACGCGGGCCTGCGCCCAGCTGAACACCCACGGGATCGCCCGCAGGTCCTCGATCCGGTCGCTCTTGGTCCGGCTCGCCGGGCGCGAGCCGATCTTCAGGTCGGCGATCTCGGTGATCGGGGTCATCTGGCGGAAGAAGGTCTTGAAGCCCTCGGTATCGTAGACGAGCCCGCGATAGGCGCGGAAGGCCGCGTCGCTGATCGTCGCCGCGGCGGCCGAGTAGCGCTCGCGAGTGGAGAGCGAGCGGGGCTTGAGCGAGGCGAGCACGGTCGCCGAGGCCATCGCCTCGAGGTTGAGGAGGGCGCTGTCGCGGGTGCCGTATTTGGCGGCGATGACCTCGCCCTGCTCGGTGATCCGGATGCGGCCCTGGACAGTGCCGGCGGGCTGGGCGGTGATCGCGGCGAAGGCCGAGCCGCCGCCGCGCCCGACCGCGCCGCCGCGGCCGTGGAACAGCTGGAGGGTGACCCGCTGCTCCGCGAACAGAGACGCCAGCTGCTGGCTGGTGCGGTGGAGGCTCCACACGCTGGTGAAATAGCCGCCGTCCTTGTTGCTGTCGGAGTAGCCGACCATGACTTCCTGGTAGCGGTGCGCGGCGGCGATCGCGCTGCCCTCGGGCGAGGTGAGCCAGGCGCGCATGACCGTCTCGGCGCGCTCGAGGTCGGCGATGGTCTCGAACAGCGGGATCGCCTCGATCGGGCTGCCGCCGCCGTGCCACAGGCCGGCCTCCTTGAGCAGGGTGAAGACCTCGAGCAGGTCGGACACGCTGTTCGCCTTGGAGATGAGATAGGCGTTGATGCAGCCCGGGCCATAGCGGGCGTGCGCCTCGGCCGCGGCGTGGACGATGGCGAGCTCGCCGCGGGTCTCGTCGCTGTAGCCGGCGAAGGGGGTGGAGAGGAGGCGCGGGCTGGCCAGCTCGCGGCGGAGCAGCGCGGCGCGGTCGTCCTCCGCGAGGGCGAGATAGTCGGGTTCGAGGCCGGCGGTCTTCAGCAGCTCGGCGACGACCCGCTCGTGGACGTCGGCGTTCTGGCGCAGGTCGAGCGTCGCGAGGTGGAAGCCGAAGGTCTCGATTCCCCGCAGCAGCGCCTCGAGCTTGCCCGCCGCGAGTTCGCCGTGGCCGCCCTGGGTCAGCGAGCGGGCGACCGCGCGGAGGTCTGCGGCGAACTCGTCGGCGGCGGCGTAGCGCTCGGCCTCCAGCGAGGCGGGGCGGGGCGGCGGATGGCCGACGATCGCGGCGTAGGTGGCGGCGAGGCGGGCGTAGATCCACACCAGTGCGCGGCGGTAGGGCTCGTCGGCGCGGGTCGGGCCGTGGTCGCCATGATCGGCGAGCGCGAGCAGCTCGGTGGTGACCGGGGCGAGCTCGCTGCTGATCGACAGCTCGGCGCCGAGCGCATGGACCCGCTCGAGATACCAGGCGAGCACCGCCTCGGCGTTCCGGCTGAGCGCGAGCCGGAGGCTCTCGGCGGTGACGAACGGGTTTCCGTCGCGGTCGCCGCCGATCCAGCTGCCGAGCCGGACGAAGCTCGCCGGGCGCGCGCCGAGCTCGCGCTCCCAGCGGGCGTAGAGGGCGGGCAGCGCGTCGAGGAAGACGTCGCGGAAATAGGACAGCGCGTTCTCGACCTCGTCGGCGACATAGAGCCGTTCGTGGCGCAGCGGCCGGGTCTGCCATAGCAGCGCGATCTGGCGCCGGATCTCGCCCTCGACCGGCTCGCCCTCGGCGGTCTCCTCGATCCCGCGGTCGCGCAGGCGGAGCAGCTGGGCGATGCGGTTGCGGTGGTCGAGGATCGACTTGCGCCGGACCTCGGTCGGGTGGGCGGTCAGCACCGGCACCGCGAGCCCGCCCGCGAGCAGCTGGAGCACCGAGTCGCGCCCGATCCCCGCGCCGTCCAGCTCGGCGAGCACCTCGGCCATCGTCGCGCCCGGCTCGGCCGCCATCCCCTGGCGGTCCTCGGCGAGGTTGGCGAGGAGCGAGAAGAGCATGAAGCCGCGGGTGAAGGCGAGCGTGTCGTCAAGGCTGAGCGCGCCGAGGCCGAGGTCGCCCGCAACGGCGTCGGCCAGCCCGCGGTGGCGATCGACCGAGGCGGAGCGGATCTCCTCGGTGCGGCGGAACAGCTCCTCGCCGCCGAACTCGCGGATGACGTCGCCGAGAAGCCGGCCGAGGAAGCGGATGTCGGGGATCTGCTCGATCGTCGTCGCCATGGAGGCGGTCATGGGGGGCAGGACCCGGGGCGGCAAGGGCGCCGCATAGCTATTCGTGACCGGCCGCCCTGCTGTCCGGACCATGGGAGGGCGGGGCGGCGGAGCGCGGCGGCGCGGCAGCGGCGGGCGCCGGCAGCGCGGCCAGCGCGGCGAGCAGCTGGTCGGCGCGAAACGGCTTCTGCAGCCGCGGCACCGCGGCGAACTCGGGCGGGATGGCGAGCAGGTCGTAGCCGGTCGCGATGAGGGTCGGGATGCCCGCCCCGGCGAGCGCCCGGACGAGGTCGAAGCGGGGGCCCTGCCCGAGGTCGATGTCGATCAGCGCGGCGTCGCAGCAGCCGGGCTCCCCGGCGAGCAGCGCGAGCGCCGTCTCGCTGGTCGGCTCGGGCCCGATCACCGAGGCGCCCGCTCCCTCAAGCCAGTCGCAATAGTCGCGGGCGAGCAGATAGGCGTCCTCGACGACGAGCAGGCGGCGACCGCGCAGCGGCGAGCCCCTTTCCATGCCGCACCCCTTTCATCACGGAGAGCCGAAGCTCTCGCCGGCCGGGACGCTGGAAGGGCACACGCCGGGCGGAGGCCAAAACCCGCCGGCTACTCGCCGAACCGAGACAGCTACTTACATTAAGAAACGGACAGAATCACCTGTCTTAATGGGTGAGGGCGGGTGGCGGCGTCGGTAACCCGCCTCGGAAGGCTCAGGAATAGAGCCGTTCGTTGGCCGCCATGCAGGTGGCCATGTCGAACTTGCCCGCCGCCGCCATCGCCGAAATCTGCATCGCCTGGCGCAGTCCGGGATCGTCGAGCAACTCGGCCATGTGGCGCGCGAGCTCGTCGGGTGAGACCTGGCCGCCGTCGCGGCGGAGCAGCCGCCCGGCGAGGCTTCCGTCGGGCGCCGTGATCATCTCGCGGATGGCGCCGACGTCGGTGGCGATGACGGGCTTGCCGCTGACCAGATACTCGATGATCACCGTCGGCAGGCTCTCGTGCGGAAAGAGCGTCGGCAGGAGCGCCACGTCGAAACGGCGGATCTCGGACAAGGGATCGGTGGTCGCGCCGCGGAACTCGACTCCGGGCGGCTGCGGCCTGGAGCGGAGCTCGTCGAGGAACGGGCCGTCGCCGACCAGGACCAGGCGCGTGTCCGGCCGACCCACTTTCTCGAAGGCGGCGATCGCGACTTCCCAGCCCTTGAGCCTTACCCCGCGCGACAGCATGCCGAAGCGGAACTCCCTGGTGTCGAGCGGCGGCGCATCGTCGCGGCTGGAGGGCACATAGCCGTTGCGGATCTGGTGCAGCCTCGGCGCGACCGCCGGGTAGCGCGCGAGAAGAAAGTCGCGGTGCTCGTCGCAGATGGCGACGATCGCATCGGCCGACCCCATGATCCGGCTCGCGACCTGCTCGACGCCGATCATCTGCGGGTCGGCGTGGCCCGCGAGGTAGGGCGCGTAATCGCCGTGCATCGTCAGCACGTGCCGGACTGGGTGGCCAGCGCCCTCGCGCGCGTCGGCGACGAGGCGGTCGGCCTTGAGCAGGTGGGAATGGATCGCGTCGGGGCGGAAGGAGCGGATCAGGCCGAGGAGCCAGCGGCGCTGCATCGCGCGCTGCGGCGAGCGGTCGATCCCCAACCGGCGGAGCAGAGTGTCCAAGCGGTGCCAGTTGCGCTTGGCGGGGAGGCGGAGGCTGGCGAAGCGGATCCCGGGAGCGAGCTGCGCGCGCAGGCCGGGTTCGACCCGCTCGCCATGCATGACCGCGAGCATGACCTCGTGCCGCGCGGCAAGCGCATTGGCGAGCCGCAGGCCGAAGATTTCGGCACCGCCGATGGTCAGCGTTTCAAGCAGGATGAGGATGCGCAATTCGTGTCGGCCCGTTGCTGGGGCGAACCCTAGTCGGCGCAGGCGAAAGATCAACGCGCTGCATCGGCTTGTCGGCGGTGAAGAGCGATAGCTGAGAGGGAGTAAGGGGTAGATCCGCTTGTCCACAAATTGGCGGGACCACGGCTAGACAAACCCTTTGCTGTTCCAGATAGGTTAACACATCTTGACATTGTCACGCTGATACGGTACACACTGGGCAAGCTGGATCTTGGTGGCCGGGGCAGAGATGCTCCGGCCTTTTTCGTGGGAGGAGCGGTTGGACAAGGAGCGGGCGCGGGCCGGGACGGGGGGCACTTCGGGGACCGGCAGGAGGCGGGGGACGCGGGCGACGGGTGGCGCAAAGAGGGCGTCGGCGGGGATCAAGGCCCCAGTCGGGGCCAAGGCATCGGCAAGGGCCAAGCTGGGGGCCGGGGGCAAGGCGGCGGCGGGACGCAAGTCGCGGGCTGGGAGCAAGGCGCCTCGAGCGGGAAGGTCCGCGGGTAGGACCGGAGCGCCGGCGAGCGAGCCGCGCGAGGTTCGCGTGGTGCCACGTGAGGGCGGGGGGCGCCAGCTGGTAGAGAATAGAGGTGTTCCGGCGCGGTTCGGGCGGGAGCGGCAGCGCGACTTTCTCGCGCACCTGGCGGCGACCTGCAACGTGAAGGCCTCGGCGCGCGCAGCCGGCATCTGCTACAGCGCCGTCTATCGCAAGCGGGATAGCGACAGCTGGTTCCGCGAGCATTGGCGCAAGGCGGTCGAGCTTGGCTACGATCGGGTCGAGCTGCGGCTGCTGGCAGAGAGCGCGCCCGAGGTGATCGAGCCGGCCGACGGCGACGGGTCGGCGGCGGCGGGCAAGCCGGCGCCGCTCGACCGCGAACTCGCCTTCAAGCTGCTCAAGGCGCATCGCCACTTCGGCGAGCGGACCGGGCGCGGCGCGGGCGAGCGACGGGAGCGCAGCTTCGCCGAGGTCGCGGCCGCGGTCACCCGCGCACTCAAGGTACTGCGGGTGCGGATCGAGGAGGGGGACGCCTGAGCGTGGCGCGGGTGCCGGGATGGCTTCGCGCGATGGCGCTGCTCGACCCCGCGCGGCTGGCGAAGCTCATCGCCATGCTGCCGAAGGAGGTGCTCGAGGGGCTGCTCGCCGACTGGTCGTGGCAGGCGCATCGCGGCCAGCGCGAGCCGAAGGGCGACTGGTCGCGCTGGCTGATCCTGGCCGGGCGCGGGTTCGGCAAGACGCGGGCGGGCGCGGAGTGGGTGCACGCGCGGGCACGGCTTCACCCCGAGGCGCGGATCGCGCTGGTCGGCGGGTCGGCGTGCGAAGCGGCGCAGGTGATGGTCGAGGGGGAGAGCGGGCTGCTCGCCACTGCCCGCCCGGCCGAGCCGACGCGCTGGTTCCCGAACCGCGGCGAGCTCATCTTCGCGAGCGGGGCGCGGGCCAATGTCTTCTCGGGCGAGCGGCCGGAGCGGCTGCGCGGGCCGCAGTTCCACTTCGCCTGGTGCGACGAACTGGCGAAGTGGAAGCAGCACCGGGCGAGCTACGACAATCTGCGGCTCGGGCTGCGGCTGGGCGAGCGGCCGCAGCTGGTGATCACCACCACACCGCGGCCGATCCGGCTGATCCGGTCGATCCTGGACGAGCCGGGAACCATGCTCAGCCAGGGCAAGACGGCACAGAACCGCAACCTGTCGAAGGCCTTCACCGCCGAGGTGGAGCGGCTGTACGGCGGGACCAGCCTGGGCCGGCAGGAGCTGGAGGGCGTTTACAGCGAAGAGGCCGAGGGCGCGCTGTGGAGCCGCGCGCTGATCGAGGCGAGCCGCCGGGCGCCGCCGCCGCGCGAAGCGCTGAGGCGGGTGGTGGTCGGGGTCGATCCTCCCGCAGGCGTCGAGGGCGACGCGTGCGGGATCCTCGTCTGCGGGCTGGACCGCGAGGGGACCGGCTGGGTGCTCGAGGACGCCAGCGTCGCCGGGCTGAGCCCGAACGGTTGGGGGCGCCGGGTGTGCGAGGCGGCGAGTCGTTGGCAGGCCGACCGAGTGATCGCCGAGGCGAACCAGGGCGGGGCGATGGTGATGACCGTGCTTCGGCTCGACGACCCGGCGCTGCCGGTGAAGCTGCGCCACGCGACCGAGGCCAAGGGCAAGCGCGCCGAGCCGATCTCGCACCTGTTCGAGCGCGGACAGGTTCGGCTCGCGGGGCGGTTCGACGCGCTGGAGGACGAGCTGGTCGGCATGCTTCCGGGGCAGGCCTATTGCGGGCCGGGTCGCAGCCCGGACCATGCCGACGCGATGGTCTGGGCACTGGCCGAACTGATGCTGCGCAGCGGCGAAGGACCGGTAGTCGGGCGGGTCTGAGCGGCGGTCAGGCGAGCAGGAGCCGGCCGCCCACGATCAGCAGGGTGACCGCGAGAATCGGGCGGAGGACATGATCGGGCGAGCGGCTGCCGAACAGGCTGCCGAGGATGATCCCCGGGATCGATCCCGACAGCAGGTTCAGCATCAGCGAGAAATCGACGTCGCCGAGCCAGACATGGCCGAGCCCGGCGATGAGGGTGAGCGGGACGGCATGGGCGATGTCGCTCCCGGCGATCCGCGCGACGGGCAGGTGCGGGTAGAGGATCAGCAGCGCGGTGACGCCGAGCGCGCCGGCGCCGACCGAGGTCAGCGAGACGAGCACGCCGAGCACGACTCCGAGCGCCACCGTCAGCATGGCGATCTGGCGTTCGTCGGCGCGCTCGAAGGCGGGGCGGGCCCAGCGCACGATCCGGAGCTGGAACAGCACGGCGATCCCGGTCAGCACCAGCGCGGTGCCCAGCGTGTAGCCGAGGAGCGCCGAGAAGTGGCTGTCGAGCTTGCCGTAGCGGGAGAGGGCGAGGAGGGTGACGAGCGAGGCGGGCACGCTGCCGCTGGCGAGCAGGCCGACCAGCCGCCAGTCGACCGTCTTGCGGCGGCCATGGACCGCCGTCCCGACGCTCTTGGTCACGGAGGCGTAGAGGAGGTCGGTGCCGACCGCGGTGGCCGGGTGGAAGCCGAACAGGAGGACGAGCAGCGGGGTCATCAGCGATCCCCCGCCGACTCCGGTCAGCCCGACCAGCGCGCCGACCAGGAAGCCGGCCAGCGAATAAAGTGGGTTGAAGTCGCTCAATCCGGCCGCCCCCCGTGCTGGCAAAGCGCTCTGCGGTGGGCGGCGGCGAGACGCAAGCGCGATCGCACCTCGAGACCGGATGCGAGCAGGGCCCGCGAGGAATGAAACCCCGCATTATTCCGAGGTTAGCCGCCGGAGTTCGATCGGCTAGGAAGGCGTCATCGTTACGCGACGACACGGCACGGCCGGCAGATGAGGGATGCGAACAGCATACGGGAGGGGCATCTGCCAGCCGTGCCGGACCAACACTCTGCAGGGGGCGCAGGGAGGCCGCCGTGGCGAGTTCGCTCGCCCGGCTGGCCGACCCCCGCAGGGTTCTTCCGAGCGCAAGGGTCGATGGAACAAGCCAGGCCTCGATGGCACGCCGGTTCGGACGACGACCAGCATTTCGCCCGTGAGCCGCGGGCAAAGCTGCAGCAGAGCGCAGGGGCGGGCCACGCAACCGACGGGCAGCCCGGCGAGCGCGGCGGCGTCCATGTCCTGATCGCCGACGATCATGACCTGCTGCGGGACTCGCTCGCGGCCTTTCTCAACAGCGACGGCGAGTTCCGGGTGAGCGAGGCGGCGGACCTCGGCTCTGCGTTGCGCATGGCGCGAGCGGGCGGGCGGTTCGACCTCGTCCTGCTCGACTATTCGATGCCGGGAATGAACGGCTTCGACGGGCTGGGCGCGATGCTCGCGGCGAGCCCGGGAACTCCGGTGGCGGTGATGTCGGGCGCGCTCAACCCCATGCTCGGCGAGCGCGCGCTGGAGCGAGGCGCCGCCGGGTTCATCCCCAAGACGCTCGCCGCGCGCGAACTGGTGGCGGCGATCCGGACGATGATCGGCGGCGCGCGCTTCACCCCGGACCCGGAATGGAAGCCGGAACGCGCGCCGGTCGAGCCGGGGGTGGCGCTCAGCCGGCGCGAGGAGCAGGTGCTGGGCCTGCTGAACGGTGGGCTGACCAACCGCGAGATCGCCGAGCGGCTCGGTCTCCAGGAGGTGACCGCCAAGCTCCACGTCAAGAACCTGTGCCGCAAGCTCGATGCCCGCAACCGCACCCATGCGGTGCTGATCGGCCAGCAACTGGGCCTCATCTGAGCGAGCCTTCGCGGGCACGGGGAGATGGTGTAGCCTCACGGCGGAGGCCGCCGGCGGGCGGCGCGACCAGGTGAAGGCGAGGTGGGCGTGGCGACAATCAGCGCCTCGGCACAGGCGTCCGGCGGAACGGACGGAGCAGTGAGGCCCGATGCGGCGCTACTGCAGCGGGCCGTGAGCGCCAGCGGCGGCGTGTTCTGGCGGCGGGAGCCGGCGAGCGGCCGGCTGAGCTGGGGCCCGGGACTCGCCGCGATCATCGGCAGCGAGCCGCCGGACGGGACCGATACCGCGGGCTGGTGGCGCGAGCGGCTCCATCCCGACGACCGCGAGCGCGTGCTGGATACGCTGGCGGCGGCGCTCGCCGAAGCCGATGCTGCGTGGCAGTGCGAATATCGGCTGGTCCGGCGCGACGGCAGCTACGCCCATGTCCGCGACGGCGGCGCCGTCGAGCCCGGCGCTGGCGGAGAGGCATCCGCAATGGTCGGGCTGCTGTTCGACGACAGCGAGCGCCAGCGCCGCGAGGCGGTGATCAGCCGCAAACGCGACGAGGTCTATGGCCTGGCCGACAACATGCCGGCGCTGGTGTGGATGGCCGAGGGCGACGGGCATGTCTTCTGGTACAACCGGCGCTGGTACGAATATACCGGCTTCACCCCCGAGGAGCTCGAGGGCTGGGGCTGGGAAGCGGCGCATCATCCGGACTTCCTGCCGCTGGTGAAGCAGCGCTGGATCTATTCGCTCGAACATGGCGAACCGTTCGATATGACCTTCCCGCTGCGCGGGGCGGACGGGAGCTTCCGCCCCTTCCTGACCCGCGGCATCCCGATCCGCGACCATGGCGGACAAGTCATCCGCTGGTTCGGGAGCTGCACCGACGTCAGCGAGCAGAGCCGCCGCGAGGACGCGCTGCGGGTGCACGAGGAAATCCTCCAGCAGGCGCTGGGCGTGGCGCGGATGGGGGTGTTCGACCGCGACCTCGAGACCGGTGCGCTGTTCGTCTCGCGCGAGGCCCGCGACCTGCTCGGGTTGCAGCGGGAGGAAGTGTCGCTGGAGGAATATGCCGCCTCGGTCGACGAGCGCGACCGCGCCAAGTTCCTCGCCGCGATCGGCGCGGCGCGGCAGCCGGGCGGATCGGGCCTGTCGTTCGATGACCATCGCTACCGCCGGGCGGACGGCCGGCTGATGTGGGTCCACCACGAATCCAAGACCTTCTTCGCCGGCGAGGGCGAGGATCGGCGCGCGGTGCGCAGCGTCGGCATCGTCCGCGACATCACCGCCGAGCGGACCGACCAGGAGCGGCTGCTGGTCAGCGAGCAGCGGCTGCGCGACCTGTTCGAGTCGCTTTATGAGGGGTTTTTGTCGGGCGAGGTGATCGGCGGCGAGAGCGGCGCGGGCGACTTCGTCATTCGTTCCGCCAACCCCGAGTGGGTCCGGCAGTTCGGCATGGAAGGCGGCGAGCTGGCGGGGCGGCGGATCAGCGAGCTGTGGGAGGATGAAGGGGTGCCGTGGATCCGGCGGCTGTGCCGCGCCGCCTTCGCGGACCAGCCGGAGAATTTCGAGCTGCACCTGCCGGGCAGCAAGCGCTGGTTCGAGGTTCGCGCCTATCGCACCCAGCCGGGACAGTTCGCGGCGCTGTTCCTCGACCAGTCGGATCGCAAGCTGGCGCAGTCGGAGGCGGCGCGGGCGCAGTCCGACCTGCTGCGCATCTCGCGGCTGAGCGCGATGGGGGCAATGGCCTCGACCCTGGCGCACGAGATCAACCAGCCGCTCGCCGCCTGCGCCAACTATCTCGCGGTGGTCGAACGGGGGCTGGAACGGCTGGCGGACGAGCAGGCAGCGGCGCTTGCCGGCTATGTCGAGAAGGCGAGCCGGAGCTGCCAGAAGGCGGGCGAGATCATCCGCCGGATCCGTGGCTTCACCATGGAAGGCGAGGTCGTCCGAACGCGCGAGAACTTGACCGACATCGCGCTGGACGCGGTGGCGGACGCGCGGCTGCACCCGTGGGGGAGCGCGCTGCAGTTCAAGGTCGATACGCGGCCCCTGTTCGTGATGGCGGACCGGACCCAGCTCGGCCAGGTGCTCGCCAACCTCATCCGCAACTCGGCCGAGGCGCTGCGCGAGCGCGCCGACGGCGAGATCCGGATCGCGCTGGCGACCCGCGGAGCCAACGTCGTGCTGCGCTTCTCCGACAACGGGCCGGGGCTGAGCGACGACGCGGTCGAGCATCTGTTCGAACCGTTTCGCTCGGATTCGTCGAGGGGAATGGGGCTGGGCCTGTCGCTGTGCCGGACGATCATCGAGGCGCACGACGGCCGGATCAGCGTCGAGGAACCGGGTGATGGCGGAGCCTGCTTCGTGATCAGCCTGCCGGCGGCCGCGCCGCCGCGGGCGGACGGGGCGGCGGACTAGCCGAGTTCGTCGCGACCGGGATCGCCGAGGATCCCGGCCACCACCGCGATGTGCACCGCCTCGGATGCCGAGCGGACGTTCAGCTTGTCCATCATGTTGGCGCGGTGCATCTCGACCGTGCGCGGGCTGAGCCCGAGGTTGGCCGCGATCCGCTTATTGCTCTCGCCCGCGGCGAGCTGCTTCAGCACGTCGCGCTCGCGCGGGGAGAGGCGCTTGATCTGGAGCTCGGCGCGACGGCGGGTCTCGTCGGCGGCGCGGCGATTGCCGAGGAGCGACTGGGCGGTGCCGATCGCATCCAGCAGCGCGTCGGAGGCGAACGGCTTCTCGATGAAGTCGACCGCGCCGGCCTTGAGCGAGCGCACCGCATTGTTGACGTCGCCATGGCCGGTGAGAACGATGACCGCGAAGCGGTCGAGCGGGATGTCGCCGCTCTCGAGCAGGTCGAGGCCGCCGCGCATCGGCATGCGGAGGTCGAGCAGGAGGACGCCCGGGTGAAGCGACGGTTCGGCGGCGACGAAGGCCGCGGCGGAAGCGAAACCGTCGCCCTGGTAGTCGCGCGAGACGATCAGGGCGATCAGTGAGTCTCGAAAATCCTCATCATCATCAACGACATAGATCCAAGTCGCTGAACTCTCACCCGCCAGACTGTTCACGGCCGACCGCCACCATCAACTGAGCCTATCCGTAAGTATAGGACTAACATAGATAAGTTGCAAGTAACCGACCTAATCTACTCACGGTATGAACATCATCGATCAAGCACTACGATTTCATCAGTGAGCGACATCTCGTCGTAATTGTCGGACATGAGAACTGTAGGGCGGCTTGTCGAGGGCGTGCGGCAGGGCGGCCGGGCCTCGGCGGCCGCCCCGCAGCGCGTCAGCCCATGGTCGGAATGACGAAGGCGTTCTCGCCGCCGGCCGAGCCGTCGGGCCAGCGCTGGGTGATCTTCTTGACCTTGGTCCAGAACTTGACGCCCTCCGGGCCGTGCTGGTCGAGGTCGCCGAAGCCCGAGCGTTTCCAGCCACCGAAGGTGTGGTAGGCGACCGGAACAGGGATCGGCACATTGATCCCGACCATGCCGACATTGACCCGCGCCGCGAACTCGCGCGCGGCGTGGCCGTTGCGGGTGAAGATGGCGACGCCGTTGCCATACTGGTGCTCGGAGGGGAGACGGACCGCCTCCTCGAAGCTCTGCGCCCGGACCATTTGCAGCACGGGGCCGAAGATCTCCTCCTGGTAGGAGCGGAAAGTCGGCTTCACATGGTCGAAGAAGGTCGGGCCGACGAAGAAGCCCTTCTCGTGCCCCTGGAGCGTGAAGCCGCGGCCGTCGACGACCAGCTCGCCGCCCTCGTCGGCGCAGGTCTGGATCCACTGTTCGACGCGCTGCTTGTGGGCCTCGTTGACGACCGGGCCGTAGTGCGCCTCGGGGTCGGTCGAGACGCCGACCTTGAGCGCGTTGATCGCGGGAATGAGCTTTTCGCGAAGCGCGTCCGCGGTCTTGTCGCCGACCGGGACCACGACCGGAAGCGCCATGCAGCGTTCGCCGGCCGAGCCGAAGGCGGCGCCGGAGAGGTCGTTGACGACCTGGTCGAGGTCGGCATCGGGCATGACGATGCCGTGGTTCTTGGCCCCGCCGAACGCCTGCACCCGCTTGTTGAGCGCGGTGCCGCGCGAAAAGATGTACTGGGCGATGTCGGAGGAGCCGACAAAGCTGATCGCGGCGATGTCCGGATGGTCGAGGATGGCGTCGACCATCTCCTTGTCGCCGTGGACGACGTTGAGGATGCCGTCGGGAAGGCCGGCTTCCTTCATCAGCTCGGCGAGGCGGACCGGCACCGACGGATCGCGCTCCGAGGGCTTGAGGATGAAGGCGTTGCCGCAGGCGATGGCGACTCCGAACATCCACATCGGGATCATGGCGGGAAAGTTGAACGGGGTGATCCCGGCGCCGATGCCGAGCGGCTGACGCATCGAGTAGACGTCGATGCCCGGGCCGGCGCCCTGGGTATATTCGCCCTTCAGAGCGTGGGGGATGCCGCAGGCGAACTCGATCACCTCGAGCCCGCGCTGGATGTCGCCCTTCGCGTCGGCGATGACCTTGCCATGCTCGGACGCGAGCAGCTCGGCGAGCTCCTCCATATTGGCTTCGACCAGCGCCTTGTAGTTGAACATGACGCGGGCGCGGCGCTGGGGGTTGGTCGCGGCCCAGGCGGGCTGCGCGGCCTTGGCGGCGTCGATCGCCTTCTGGAGGTCGGCGGTTGTGCCGAGGCGGACGGTCGCCTGGATCTCGCCTTGGGAAGGATTGAACACCTCGCCCTGCCGGTCGCCGGACGCGAACGACGAGCCGCCGATGAAATGGTCGATGCTACGCAGCATGGTCATGCCCTTCAGTTTGGATGATTGCGGCTGCGCATGGGCGCGGCCACCAACGGGCGCAAGAGGGAAGGGTTCAGCCGGGTGATCGGGCGAGCCGATCTGGCCTCGCTTCACGACAGCGCGGCGCGGGGGAGCAGCGGCTGAGCCGCCGGCTCTGCGGCCATGTCATCGGCTCAGCTGCCACCACACTGATCCTGCCCTGCGGGGCCGGGCGAGACAGGCGGTCGACCGGCCGCTTGCCGAGGGCGGATCATGGCTTAAGAAAGGGCGTTGGAAGCGAGGCCCGGCGTCGACTCGCCGGGATCTCGAACAGCCTTGCCGAAAGGGCGCCCATGCCGATCCAGATAAACGGTTCGCCGGTCCAAGTCCCGGACGATGCCCGCACGTCGCTGCTCGACCTCGTCCGCGAGCAGCTTCACCTGTTCGGGACCAAGAAGGGCTGCAACCAGGGCGCGTGCGGCGCCTGCACCGTGCTGGTCGACGGCGAGCGGATCCTGTCGTGCCTCGCGCTCGCGGTCCAGTATGACGGGCGCGCGGTGACCACCGTGGAGGGGCTGGCGGAAGACGGTGCGCTGCACCCGCTGCAGGCGGCGTTTGTCGAGCATGACGGCTTCCAGTGCGGCTATTGCACCCCCGGGCAGATCTGCTCGGCGATTGGCATGGCGGCGGAGCTGGAGCGCGGGTTGCCGAGCCATGTCAGCGGCGACCTGATGGCGCAGGAGTTCGCGCTCGACCGCGAGGAGCTACGCGAGCGAATGAGCGGCAACCTGTGCCGCTGCGGCGCGCACAACGGGATCGTCGAAGCCATCCTCGAGACCTATGGGGAGGCGGCGCGATGACCCCCTTCACCTTCGCCCGCGCCGTCGACGAGGGCGACGCGCTTCGGCTGGCGAGCGCTCCGGCGATCAAATATCTGGGCGGCGGGACCAACCTCGTCGATCTCATGCGCGAGACGGTCGAGCATCCGCGCGGACTGGTCGACGTGACCGGCCTGTCGGACGCGATCGAGGAGACTGACGGCGGCGGGCTGATGATCGGCGCGGCGGTGCGCAACTCGAGCCTCGCCGGGCACCGCGCAGTGCGCGAGCGCTTTCCGGTGCTGGCGCGCGCGCTGCTCGCCGGGGCGAGCGCGCAAATCCGCAACATGGCGACGGTCGGCGGCAACCTGCTGCAGCGGACGCGCTGCACCTATTTCTACGACACCGATGGTAGCCGCTGCAACAAGCGCCAGCCGGGGCAGGGCTGCGATGCGATCCATGGGTTCAACCGCAATCATGCGATCCTCGGCGCCTCGCCGGCCTGCGTCGCGACGCACCCGTCGGACATGTGCGTCGCGCTCGCCGCGCTCGACGCGACGGTGCACCTCCAGTCGGCGCAGGGGTCGCGGAGCGTGGCGCTGACCGACTTCCACCATCTGCCGGGCGAGCATCCCGAGGTGGAGACGGTGCTGGAGCCGGGCGAGCTGGTCACCGCGATCGAGCTGCCGGCGCTCTCCGCGGCGGCACGCTCGACCTACCGCAAGGTGCGCGACCGGGCGAGCTACGCCTTCGCGCTGGTGTCGGTGGCGGCGGTGCTGGAGGTGAGCAGCGGCGAGATCGCCGATGCGCGGCTCGCGCTCGGCGGAGTCGCGCACAAGCCCTGGCGAGCGCAACTGGCTGAGGGCGCGCTGCGCGGGCGGCCGGCAACCGCGGAGACGTTCCGCGCGGCGGCGGAGGCGGAGCTCGCGGACGCGGTGCCGCTCCGCGACAATGGATTCAAGATCGAGCTGGCCAAGCGGACCATCGCCGCGGTGCTCGGCGAGCTGGCGGGAGTCGAGGCATGAGCATCGTCGAAAAGGGCAAGCAGGCGGTGCAGGGCGCCGTCCAGGGCGCGATGCAGAAGGCGATCCAGCTGGCGCCCGACGGCTGGATGCCGGGCGGGCGGCCCGACCCGCTGATCCGCGAGCAGCACGGCCATGTCGGCCAGCCCGTGTCCCGCCTCGACGGGCCGCTCAAGGTTCGCGGCGGGGCGCGCTATGCGGCCGAGTTCCCGCTCGACGGGCTGCTCTACGCCGCGGTGCTGTTCAGCACGGTGGCCAAGGGCCGGATCGCCGAGATCCACACCGGGGAGGCGGAGGCCGCCGAGGGCGTTCACCTCGTCATGACCCACCGCAATGCGCCGCGGCTCGCCAAGATGCCGCTGTTCATGAGCTCGGCCAAGGCGGCGGGCGGGATCGACCTGCCGATCCTGCAGGACGACGCGATCTGGTGGAACGGGCAGCCGGTCGCGCTGGTGCTGGCGGACAGCCAGGAGCAGGCGGACCATGCCAAGGCGCTGATCCTGGTGCGCTACGAGGAGGACGTAGCGGTCACCTCGCTCGCGGCGGCGAAGGCCAACGGCAGCGAGCCGGCGATGTTCATGGGCCAGCCGCTTCGCGCCGAGGTCGGCCATGCCGAGGACGCGCTGGCGGCGGCGCGGTTCAAGGTCGACCAATGCTATTCGACGCCGCGGCATAGCCACAACGCGATCGAGCTTCATGCCGTGACTGTCGCGTGGGAAGGCGAGCGGCTGCGGGTCCACGATGCCTCGCAGCTGGTGGCGCACACCGCCTGGTCGCTGGCGCAGGTGTTCGGGCTGGACGAGGGGCAGGTGCACGTCACCTCGCCGTTCGTCGGCGGCGGCTTCGGCGGCAAGTGCCTGTGGTGGCACCAGGTGCTCGCGGCGGCGGCGGCCAAGCTGGCGGGCCGGCCGGTCCGGCTGACCCTGTCGCGCGAGGGCGTGTACCGGATCGTCGGCGGCCGGACGGTAACCGAGCAGCGGGTCGCGCTCGGCGCGGCAGAGGGCGGACGGTTCACCGCGCTCATCCACACCGGGCTGACCGCGATGACTCCGCACAACGAGATGCCCGAGCCGTTCATCCTGCCCGCGCGCAGCGCCTATGCGGCGGAGAACGTGCTGCTCAACATCGACGTCGTGAAGATGGACCTGCTCGCCAACACCTTCATGCGCGCGCCGGGCGAGGCGGTCGGGACCTTCGCGCTGGAGAGCGCGATCGACGAGCTGGCGACCGCGATGGACACGGATCCGGTCGAGCTGCGGCTGGTCAACGAGCCCGACAAGGACCCGTCGACCGGCGCGCCCTTCTCGGCCCGCCACATCGAGGAGGCGTATCGCGCCGGGGCGGAGAAGTTCGGCTGGTCGAAGCGGCAGGCGCCGGGCAGCCGGCGCGAGGGCGAATGGCTGGTCGGCATGGGCGTCGCGACCGGGACCTATCCCTATTACCGGATGCCCGGCGGCGCGGCCCGGATCACGCTCAAGGCCGACAACAGCGCGCAGGTCGACATCGCCGCGCACGACATGGGGATGGGCACCGCCACCGCGCAGACCCAGGTCGCCGCCGACCGGCTCGGGCTGGCGATGGAGCAGGTCGAGTTTCGCTACGGCGACAGCAGCCTTCCCGGGACGGTGCTGGCCGGCGGGTCGCAGCAGACCGCGGCGATCGGCGCCGCAGTGGTCGCCGCGCACCGCGAGCTGGTCAAGGAACTGCTCAAGCTCGCCGGCAACAGCTCGCCGCTGGCGGGCTTGTCGGTCGAGGAGGTCGGCGGGTTCGACGGCGGCCTCGCCAGCCTCGAGGATCCCACGCGGCACGAGCGCTACGCCGACATCCTCGCGCGAGCCCAGCGGGCCGAACTGTCGGTCGAGGCGGAAGCGCCGCCGCCGCTCGAGACGATGCACTGGTCGATGCACTCGCACGCGGCGATGTTCTGCGAGGTGCGGGTCAATGCGGTGACCGGGGAGGTGCGGGTCAGCCGCTTCCTCGGCTCGTTCGACTGCGGTCGGATCCTCAATCCCAAGACCGCCGGGAGCCAGTTTCGCGGCGGGATCATCATGGGGCTCGGGCTCGCGCTGATGGAGGAGACCCAGGTCGACGAGCGCAACGGGCGGATCATGAACCCGAGCCTCGCTGAATATCATGTGCCGGTGCACATGGACGTGCCGGAGATCGAGGTGATCTGGACCGGGATCGCCGACCCGCATGCACCAATGGGCGCGCGCGGGGTCGGGGAGATCGGGATCACCGGGGTCGGCGCGGCGGTCGCCAACGCCATCTTCAACGCGACCGGCAAGCGGATCCGCGACTTGCCGATCACGCTCGACAAGCTGCTCTAGCGGTCGCGGCAACACCGAGAGGCGGCCCCGGCGTGGTTGCCGGGACCGCCCCTCCGGTCGCTGCGCCGCCTCTTAGCGGAGCAGGTTCATCACGCCCTGCTGGCTCTGGTTGGCCTGGGCCAGCATCGCCGTCGAGGCCTGCGAGAGGATCTGCGCCGAGGCGAGCTTGGTCGACTCCGCCGAGAAGTCGGTGTCCTCGATGCGCGACTTGGCTTCCGTCAGATTGGTGGCGGTCGACGTCAGATTATTGACGGTCGCGTCGAGCCGGCTCTGCGAGGCGCCGGCGTTGGCGCGCTGCGTCGCGACCGTGTCAATCGCGGTGCTGATGAGGCCCATCGCGGTCGATGCGCCGGCGGCGGTCGACATGTCCACCGCGCCGAGGCCAAGGCCGGTCGAGTTCATGCTGGCGAAGGTGATGTCGACGGTCTCGCCGCTGTTCACGCCGGTCTGGATCTTGAAGGTGGTCGCGGCGTCAAACAGGTTGGTGCCGTTGAAGTCGGTGCGGCCGGCGATGTCGTCGATCTGGCCGACCAGCTGGGTGACCTCGGTCTGGATCGCGGTGCGGTCGGAGGTGGCGGCGGTGCCGTTGGCGGCCTGCACCGACAGCTCGCGCATCCGGACCAGGATGTTGGAGACTTCGCCCATCGCGCCCTCGGCGGTCTGCGCCAGCGAGATGCCGTCGTTGGCGTTGCGGACGGCCTGGTTGAGGCCACGCACCTTGGCGTCCATGCGGGTGGCGATGGCGAGGCCGGCGGCGTCGTCCTTGGCGCTGTTGATGCGCTTGCCGCTCGACAGGCGGTCCATCGCTTCGCCCAGCGACTTGTTGGCGAGGCGCGAGCTGTTCTGGGCGCGCAGCGCCGAGACGTTGGTGTTGATCACGGTCATGGCTTCTAGTCCCCTTGGTGGCGGTTTGCCGGTGCGGCTGCCCGGCGGTTGCGGGGCGGCACAGCCAAGGAAACGGCGGCCGGCGCGAAAGCTTTAGCGGGCCCGTCGGAATGTCGACTGCCGCCGCTCCCGCCGCCGCCCATGCCCGCGCAGGAAAGCCGGGAAACCGCCGCAAAGCCGGAGTGGCACGCCCATTGCATTAACCAAGCCGCGGCCCGCCCGGGCCCACGCGAAGGAGCCATTGGGGGCACATGACGGCGATCGAACCAGGACGGCTGCTGCAGATGCGGTCGGCCATCCTCAACCAGAACCAGGCGCTGCAGCGCGCCGCTGGGCACGACGGTGTCGGCGGCGCGGGTGCGGCCGCTGCTCCGGGCGAGAGCTCGTTCGGCAAGACGCTGATGGACGCGGTGAGCGCGGTCAACGACCAGCAGTCCAAGGCCAGCGCGCTGTCCGAGTCCTACGAGCGCGGCGACACCAGCGACATCGTTCAGGTGATGGTCGAGCGGCAGAAGGCCTCGCTCGGCTTCGAGGCCACGCTGCAGGTGCGTAACAAGCTCCTGTCCGCCTACCGCGACATCATGAACATGCCGGTCTGACCCGATGGCCGGCCAGGAACTCGTCGCCGAAGCGACCGCCATCACCATTCCCGCCAAGCCGATCCGGCTCGCGGGTTCGCCCATGACCGCGCTCACCGGGCCACTACGCGCGCTCGCCGAGCAACCCGCGGTGAGGCGCAGCCTGCCGGCGATCGGCACCGCCGGCGCGCTCGGCCTCGCCGCGCTCGCCTGGTGGTCGTTCCAGACCCCGCCGCAGCGCAGCCTGTTCGAGGGGCTGAGCGACGCCGACAAGTCGGCGGTGGTCACCGCACTCCAGGCGTCGGGCATCAGCTATACGCTCAACCCGGACAGCGGCGCGGTCCAAGTCGGCGACGGCGACCTGCAGCGCGCGCGCATCCTGCTGGCGGGGCAGGGGCTGCCCAAGGCCGCCCCGGCCGGCGACGCACTGATCGCCAACCTGCCGCTCGGCTCGAGCCGTGCGGTCGAGGGCGAGACTTTGCGCTCCGCGCACGAGACCGACCTTGCCCGCACGATCGAGGCGATCGACAGCGTCAAGACCGCCAAGGTCCACCTCGCCATGCCCGACCCCAGCCCGTTCGTCCGCGACCAGCGGCCGCCGGCGGCTTCGGTCATGCTGACGATTCAGAGCGGCCGCGCCCTGTCGGAAGCGCAGGTCCGCGCGATCCAGCAGCTGGTTGCCTCCTCGGTCAGCGGGCTTGCCGCCGACCAGGTGTCGGTGGTCGACCAGTCGGGCGCACTGCTGTCGGGGCAGGGCGCCTCGGCGGACGACAAGAATTTCCAGCTCCAGCTTCAGGCCGAGAACCGCTTCCGTCAGGCCCTGACGACGCTGCTGACGCCGATGCTCGGCGACGGCAACTTCACCGCCGAGGTACATGCCGATATCGACCCGTCGGAGAGCCAGTCGACCCGCGAGAGCTACCCCCAGAACGACCGCGCGCTGCGCAGCGAGGAGGGGAACAAGACGACCAGCGCGACCACCAACGCGCCGGCGGTCGGCATTCCCGGCGCGCTGTCGAACCAGCCGCCGCCGCCGACCCAGCTCGCCAGCCAGGCCCCCGCGCAGACGCCGGCGGCGCCCGCCGCCAAGGCGGATGGGGACTCGACCGAGACCTATTCGCGCAGCTTCGACGTGGGCCGGGAAATCTCGGTCACCCACAATCCCGAGGGTCGGCTGCACCGGATCAGCGTCGCGGTGGCGATCAACGAGACGGGCAAGAAGCGCTCGCCGGCGGACGTCGCCGCGATCGAGGGGCTGGTGAAGGGCGCGGTCGGGTTCGACCAGGGCCGCGGCGACATCGTCGTCGTGACCTCGCGGCCGTTCGCGCCCGTCGAGGTCACCGCCACCAGCTTCTGGGACAAGCCCTGGTTCATGCCGCTGGCCCGCCAGCTCGGAGCGCTGCTCGCCGCACTGCTCGCCTTCCTGTTCGTCGGGCGGCCGCTGATGAAGGCGCTGAAGGGTGACAAGAAGGCGGCTGCCGGGGACGCTGCCGAAACCGCCGCGCTGACCGGCGCTGCCGGCGCCACGCTGCCCCCGCCGCCGGTGACGCTCGACATGATCGAGACCGCGCCCAGCTACGAGGCGCGCGCCGACCTCGTCCGCAACTTCGTCCGGCAGGACCGCGAGAAGGCCTCGCTGGTCGTCAAGCAGATGGTCGAGACTCGCTGATGAGCGCCGAGACGCTGATCGAGCGCGACCCCGAGCAGGCTGGTCGCCCCGAGGTCGACGGCGCCACCGCTGCCGCCATCCTGCTGATGCTGTTGTCGGAGGAGGACGCGGGCGAGATCGTCAAGACGCTCGATCCCGCCAGCGTGCGGCGCATTGGCGAGAGCATGTTCAAGGTGTCGAGCGCCGACGAGGCGACCGTCGAGGCCGCGCTCGACCTGTTCGTCGAGCGCTGTCGCTCGGTGTCGTCATTGGCCGTCGGGGTCGAGCCGCGGGTCCGCTCGGTGCTGACCCATGCGCTCGGCAACGTCCGTGCCGACAATATCCTGACCCAGATCGCGCCGCGCAGCAGCGCCGCCACGCTCGAGCGGCTGCGCTGGATGGAGGTCGAGACGATCGCCACCATTCTCCGCCGCGAGCATGCCCAGGTCGGTGCGCTGGTGATCGCGGTGCTGACCCCCGAAACTGCGGCCAAGGCGCTCGCCGAGTTCGACGGGTCGGTCCAGGCCGATCTGCTCGCCCGCGCCGCGCGGCTGACCAAGGTCCGCCGCGAGGCGATCGAGGACCTTGAGATCGCGCTCGCCGACTATGCGCAGGGCGGAACGACGAGCCCGGGCCTGAAGCTCGGCGGCACGTCGGAGGCGGCGCAAATCGTCAACCGGATGCGCAAGGCGGACGGGCAGAAGCTGATCGATTCGATCAAGCAGAGCGACGAGACGCTGGGCAGCGCGATCGAGCGCGAGATGCTGGTGTTCGACGATCTCGCGGCGCTCGATGGCAAGAGCCTCGGCGCGGTGCTTCGGGCGATCGACGGGCCGGTGCTCAGCCTTGCGCTGCGCGGCGCCTCCCCGGCGCTGCTCGAGCAGATGCTCGGCTGCATGTCGACCCGCGCGGCGCAGACGATCCGCGACGAGATGGCGGAAAGCCAGCCGGTCAAGCGTGCCGAGGTCGAGGAAGCGCAGCGCAGCATCCTGCTGACCGCGCGCAAGCTCGCGGATGCGGGCGAGATCCAGATGGGCGGCGGAGAGGATGACTATGTCTGACATGACCACCATCCGGCTGGCCGATGCGCGGCCGATCGGCGGCTTCCGCCCGTCGTGGCGGCCGGGGCTCCAGCCGATCATCGTTCCCGAGCCGGTCGAGCCGGCGGCGGACGCGTTCGCGCGCGGCTATGCCGAGGGTGCGCGCGAGGCGGAGCAGCGCTTCGCGGTCGAGCGACTCCGCACCCGCGCGCTGCTCGCCGCCTGCGAGGCCTTCCAGCCCGAGCCGAGCGAAGGACTGGCAGTGCTGATCGCGGAAACGGTCGAGCGGCTGGTCCGCAAGATTGTCGGCGAGGTCGCCGTTGATCCCGTCACGCTGCTGGCGCGGGCCGAGCGCGCGGCCGCCGCTATCGCCGCCGCCGACCAGGCGCGGACGCTTTTCCTCCATCCCGACGACGTTCCGCTGATCGACGCCGCGGCCTTTCCGCTGCCGATCCTCGCCGATCCCGAGATCGCGCCCGGCTCGCTGCGGATCGAGACCGCGACCGGTTGGGTCGAGGACGGTACCGATGTGATGCTCGACGCGCTGACCGAGGAACTGGGCCTCAAGGAGCGCGGGCTGTGAGCGGCCGCCTGGTCCAGTCGGCACGCACCGTGCTCGATCCCGCGACCCTCTTCGCGGTGCCGCCGCGGCGCGTCGGCCGGCTGGTCGCGCACGAAGGATCGATGCTCGAGGCGGAGGGCTTCGCGCATCCGCTCGGGACCGCGGTGCTGGTCCGCGGCGCGGGCCAGAGCCTGCTGCGCGGCGAGGTCGTCGGCTTCCATGGCGAGCGCAGCCTGATCCTCCCGTTCGACACAGACGCGCCGGTTTCCGCCGGCAGCCGGGTCGAGCCCGACGGCCACGGCGGACAGGCCCAGTGCGGACCGGCGCTGCTCGGCCGGATCATCGACGCGCACGGCCACCCGCTCGACGGCCGCGGGCCGATCGTCAGCCGCTCGAGCTGGCCGCTCGCCGGTCGCCGGGTCAATCCGCTGATCCGCAGCCGGGTCACCCGCCCGCTCGATGTCGGCGTCCGCGCCGTCAACGCGCTGCTGACCGTCGGGGTGGGCCAGCGTGTGGCGATCATCGCCGGGTCGGGCGTCGGCAAGTCGGTGCTGATGGGGCAGATGCTCGCCGGGGTCGACGCCGACGTGGTTGTCGTCGGGCTGATCGGCGAGCGCAGCCGCGAGGTCAGCGACTTCGTCGAAACCAAGATCAACGGCGCGCTGCGCGAGCGGAGCGTGGTCGTCGCGGTTCCCGCCGATCATTCGCCGCTGCTCCGCATTCGCGCGGCGATGCGCGCGACCGCCATCGCCGAGCAGTTCCGGTCGGAGGGCAAGCGCGTCTTCCTGCTGCTCGACAGCCTGACCCGCGTCGCCCATGCGCAGCGCGAGATCGGGCTGGGGCTGGGCGAGCCGCCGACCATGAAGGGCTATCCGCCCTCGGCGCTGGGGCTGATCCCGCGGCTGGTCGAGCGCGCGGGCGCCGACCGCGAGAGCGGGGGCTCGATCACGGCGGTCTACACGGTACTGGCCGACGGCGGCGATACCGAGGACCCGGTGGTGGACGCCGCTCGGGCGATCGTCGACGGGCACATCATCCTGTCGCGTGCGCTGGCCGAGCAGGGCGTGTTCCCGGCAATCGACATCGCCCGCTCGCTGTCGCGCACCATGCCCGATGTGACCGACACCGCCCACCTGGTCGCCGCGGTCCGCTTCCGCCGCCTCTGGTCGAGCTACGAGGAGAACCGCGACCTGCTGCTGATGGGTGCTTACGCGCCTGGCAACGACCCGGTGCTCGACGAGGCGATCGCGCGGCGCGAGGCGATGCTCGGCTTCCTCCGCCAGAGCCCCGCCGAGCGAGCGACGCTGGACGCCGCGCGTGCCGCGCTGGTCAATGGGTTCGGCGCATGAGCCGGCTGTCGCAGCGCTGCGCCAGGGTGCTCCGGGTCCGCGCAGTCGAGCATCGGGTCGCCACCGTCCGGCAGCTTGCCGCCGAGCGCCGGATCGCCGAGCTGCTCGGGGTCGCGCGGCGGCTTGAGGACCTGCGTGCCGGGCTCGACCCGGTGGTGGGGACGAGCAGCGGCCAGTCGCTCCGCGCGATGGCCGAGATGAAGGCGCGGCTGGTCCGGGCCGAGCGCGAGCTCAGCCACCCGATACGAGACGCCGAGGCGCACCACGAGCAGGCCGCCGCGGCGCGGCTGGCGGCGCGCACCCGCGAGGATGGGGCCGAGCGGCTGCGCGACAAGGCCGCGGCGGGCGAGGAGAGCGCGGCGGCGCTGCGTGCCGACGCCGACCGTCCTGCCAGGTTCGTCAAGCGGAGGCGCGCATGATCTCGCTTGCGGCGACGAGCGCGCTGGACCCGGCGACCGTCGCGACCGGTTCTGCCGGCGGCGCGGCGGCTTCGGGCGTCGACTTCTCGGCGCTGCTGTCGGCGGTCGCGCCTGCGGCCACCCAGGCCGGCGCGCCTGCGCCCGTGCTTGGCGACATGGTAGCGACCGTGGCGGCGGCTGCGCCGGACGCGGCGAGCCCGGCGATCAACGCGGCCGCGCCCGTCGACGCTGCGGCAGCGGCCGCGACCTTCCCGGAAGCCACGGCTTCTGTTGCGACCGCAACCGGTCAGCCGGCCGTGACCGCCGCCCCGGTTGCCGGCGCTCCGGTCACCCCAGAGGCGTTGCGGCAGCCAGTCGAACAGTCTGGTGCTCCGAGCAACCCCGATGCGAGCGCACCTGCCGGAGCGGCACTGGTGGCGATCAGGGGACGGACGAGCTTCACCCTCGCAGCGAGCCGGCCTGTCCGCCTCGCCCGCTCGGCCGTCTCCCGCTCCGACGAAGAAGCTTCGGCGGCCGCGCAGCCAAGCCCGGCGGCATTGCTGACGCTCCAGCAGACGCTGGCTGCGGTGGGGGCGTTCGCCGCATCGCCGAAACCCACTCCCGCGGCTTCGCCGACTGCCGAGGCGCCAGCTCCTGGCTCCACGCCGATCGCGACCGCGCCCACGCTGCCGGCGATGGCTGCCCAGCAGGCGTCGGCCATGCTGCCGACCGCCCGACCGGCGCGCGCGACCTCGGACGCGGCCGGCGGCGAGGAGAAAGGTGCCGTTGCCCCGCTCGGCAGCCACCCGCTATCGCACCTGCTGCCCGCGACCGATCTCGCGCCGCTGCTCCCGCCCGACGCGCCGGTGCCGGCGCCGGCGGCGGACAAGGTCGCGGCGCCCGCCGCGGTGCCGCTGCCCGTCCAGGTCGACAAGGCGCTCGCCGAGAACGGCACCGCGCTCCACCAGCTCGACGCTCTGGTGCGCGACATCGCCGAGATTTCGGGCGCGAGCGGCCGGGCCGCGTTCCGCCTCGCCGCCGATCAGCTCGGCCCGCTCGAGGTGCGGCTGCACGCGGGCGAGGCCGGCATGTCGGTCAGCATCAAGACCGAGACGGCGCAGAGCCATTCGACCGTTGCCCAGGCGCAGCAGCAGCTCGGCGACGACCTGCGCGCGAGCGGCCTCAAGGTCGCCGCGACCTCGGTGATGCTCGAGCAGGGAGGGACCGACCGGCAGCGCCAGGAGCGCGCCGCTTCGCCGCCGCCCGTCCGCATCGAGGTCGCCGTGCCCGGCGCCAACCCCGAGCGCGACACCGACCAGCAGCGGCCCGCCGGCCGCTACGCCTGACTGCCAAGGAAGCCACCATGTCCAGCAAGAAGACCCCCGAGACGACCCCGCCCAAGAAGCGCGGCAAGATGAAGATGCTGCTGATCGGCGGCGGTGCGTTCGTGCTGCTCGGCGGCGGCGCGGGAGCGGGGGTCTATGCCTCGCGCCTGATGTCGCCCGCGGGACCGGCCGAGGACCCGAACCGGCCCAAGCTGGTGGTTCGCGGCGACGTGCCCGAGGCCAGCTCGGAAGGCGAGGGCGGTGAGAGCAAGGAACCCGCGCCCAAGATCGGCACCGTCTCGGTCACCAGCGACAATGTGCCGGTCGATCCGCGCAAATATGACGTGACCTACGTTCCGCTAGAGCAGCCGTTCACCGCCAACCTCGCCAACGGCGGGATCATCCAGGTCGGGCTGAGCTTCGCC
Source organism: Sphingomonas ginkgonis (assembly GCF_003970925.1). Lineage (NCBI taxonomy): Bacteria > Pseudomonadati > Pseudomonadota > Alphaproteobacteria > Sphingomonadales > Sphingomonadaceae > Sphingomonas > Sphingomonas ginkgonis. Next base: position 2,593,487 of record NZ_RWJF01000001.1, on the reverse strand, counting down.
ACCTACTACGACCATCGCGTGGTCGAGAACCTGAAGCGCCAGACGGTGGCGATCCGCTCCGCCGCGTTGATGGTGCTCGCCGAGCAGGACCCCAATGTGCTCGCCACCGGACGCGGCAAGCAGGCGCTGCAGCGCGAGCTGACCCAGTCGACCAACAAGGTGCTGCGCGACAAGGAAGGGTTCGGCGGCATCGACAATGTCTACTTTACCAGCCTGGTGATCCAGTGAGCCTCGTCGCCGCGCACCGGACCGTCGTTCCCGCCAGCCTGATCCGCAGCGCGCCCGCGGCGCCTGAAGCGGGTCATGCCGGGCTCGACCGGGTCGGCGAGCGGCTGACACGCGGTCTTGCTGAGCTGTTCGGCGGGCTGATCGGGACTTCGGCCACTGTCACCGCCGCTCCGCTGCGCAGCGAGGGCGGCCGCGTCGATGCCGACGCGGTGCTCCGGCACGTCCGGGTCGACGCGCTCGGCGGGACGATCGCGATCGCGCTGGCGCGCGGGACGGTCGTCCGGCTGGTCGACCTCCACTATGGCGGCGACGGCGAGTCCGACGCGGGCCGCGACCAGCTGTCGGCGGCCGAGAACCGCTTCGTCACTCGAATCGCTGCGGCGCTTGCCGAGCTGTTGCCCGCCGCGTGGCTGCCGCTGGGACTGACGGGCGCGGCGCTCGACGAGACGGGCGCGGCGAGCGACGGACCCGCGGCGGTGCAGGCCTTCACCATCGGCTGGGGCGAGGGCGCGAGTGTCGAGCTGGCGCTACACTATCCTCTGGCGCTGCTCGCGGCGCTACCGTCGGTGGCGGGCGCCGATGCCGGGGAGAGCGACGGCGACGCCGAGTGGCAGGCCCGCCTGACCGAGCGGGCGCTCGCCGTGCCGTTCAGCGTCCGTGCCGTCTTCGCCCGTCCCGAGCTGGCGCTGACTCGGCTGATGAGCCTCAAGCCGGGCGACATCATCCCGGTCAGCCTTCCCGCGCAGATCGACCTCGAGGTCGTAGGCCTTCGCCTCGCCCGCGGCAGCGCGGGGGAGTCGAATGACCGCGCCGCCATCTGCATCGACCAATTCTGAACAAGGACCAGGACATGAGCGACGTCACGATCGTGCCGGGCACGACCGACCTCGAGCCGCAGGCGGGTGCCCGCGAGCAGAATTTCGAATTGCTGGCGGACGTCAGCCTGCGCATCACCGTCGAGGTCGGATCGGCCTCGCTGACGCTGACCGATCTGCTCGGGCTGACCAAGGGCAGCGTGGTCGAGCTCGACCGCGAGGCCGACGCGCTGCTCGACATCCTCGCCAACGGCAAGCTGATCGCGCGCGGCGAGGTGGTTGCGGTGGACGGGCGCTACGGCATCCGGATCGCCGAGATCGTCGATGCGCGGAGCGGCGCGGACCGCCGCTCGGCCGATCGCGGCACCCCGGACCGGCGCGCCGCCTGACATGGGTATCTATTTTCTGAAGCTGGTAATCCTCCTGCCGCTGGTCGGCGGACTGGCCTGGGCAAGCCTGTGGCTGTGGAAGCGGGTCCAGCTCGGCCTGCCGGTCGGCCGAGTCCAGGAGCGCCCGGTGCGGCTGATCGACGCGGTCCCGCTGGGCACCGGGAGCAAGCTAGCGGTAGTCAGCTTCGACGACCGCGAGCTGCTCGTCGCGGTCACTCGCGGGCAGGTCACGCTGCTGACGGAAGCGCGCGCGGAATTCATCGATGGGTGAGCTTCTGAACGGCGCCGCCGGGAGCCAGGGGCTGGCGCTTCCGCTGCAGCTCCTGTTGCTGATGAGCCTGCTGACGGTGCTGCCGTCGCTGGTGCTGATGATGACCAGCTTCACGCGGATCATCATCGTCCTGTCGATCCTTCGCCAAGCGCTCGGGCTGCAGCAGACCCCGCCCAATCAGGTGCTGGTCGGCCTCAGCCTGTTCCTGACCCTGTTCGTGATGCAGCCGGTGCTCTCGACCATCAACAAGACCGCGGTCGAGCCCTACAGCCGCAAGGAGATCGCGGTCGACGCGGCGATCCAGCGCGCCGGGGTGCCGCTGCACGCCTTCATGATGGCGCAGACCCGCAAGGCCGACCTCGCGATGTTCGCCGACATCGCCAAGGCGCCCAAGTTCAACGCGCCGGCCGACGTGCCCTTCTCGATCCTGCTTCCGGCCTATGCGACCAGCGAGCTCAAGACGGCGTTCCAGATCGGCTTCCTCATCTTCCTGCCGTTCCTGATCATCGACCTGATCGTCGCCTCGGCGCTGATGTCGCTGGGCATGATGATGCTCTCCCCGACCATCGTGTCGATGCCGTTCAAGCTGCTGCTGTTCGTCCTGGTCGACGGCTGGGCGCTGACCATGGGGTCGCTCGCGGCCTCCTTCGCAGGAAGCTGACCATGGGCGCGGACGAATATATCGGGATCGCCCAGCACGCGCTATGGATCCTCGCGCTGGCGAGCGCGCCGATCCTCATCCCGGCGCTGGTCGCCGGCGTGCTGCTCGGCATGGTCCAGGCCGCGACGTCGATCAACGAGCAGACGCTGAGCTTCATTCCCAAGCTGATCGTCGTTGCGGTCTGCCTCGCGCTGTTCGGAGGCAGCATCATGGTGCTTCTGACCGACTTCACGCGGGAGATGTTCGCCCGGATCCCCGACGTGGCGCGCTGATGCCGGCATCGTTCGCGGCGCTCGAGCCGCAGCTGCTGCTGTGGCTGGTGGCGATGCTGAGGCCCGGCGCGGCCTTCTTCGCGGCGCCGCTGACGGGATCGCCGCAAGTGCCGATGCAGCTGCGGCTGGTGATCTCGCTGGCGATCGGAATCCCCGCGGTGCAGCTGTCCGGGCTGCACCTGCCGGCGGAGGGGCTGCTGTCGCTCCCCGGCCTGTTCCTCGCGCTGGGCGAGATCGTGATCGGGCTGGGGATGGGCTTCGCGGTGCAGCTCGGCTTCGCCGCCGCGCTGGTGGCGGGCGAGGCGATCAGCAATGCGATGGGGATCGGCTTCGCCTCGATGGTCAACCCGATGAGCGGGCAATCGAGCTCGGCGATCGGCCACCTGCTGACGCTGGTCGCGACCTTCCTCTTCCTGGCCAGCGACGGGCACCTGCTGTTCGCTCGCATCGTGATCGAGAGCTACGCCGCCTTTCCGCCCGGCGGCCCGGTGCCGCTGCAGCTGCTCGGCGGCCTTTCGAACCTGGGCGGGCTGATCTTCGCCGCCGGGCTGACGATCGCGCTCCCCGTCACCGCCGCGCTGGTGCTGGTCCAGCTGATCATGGGGATCCTCGGCCGCTCGGCACCGTCGCTCAACCTGTTCAGCGTCGGCATGCCCGCGGCGATGGTCGCCGGCATGATCCTGCTCGCGATGACCGCGCCGCTGATGGCCGACGCGACGCTCGCCGCGGTCAACCAGGGGCTCGCCGAGGCCGCCCGGATCGCTCATGGCGGGTGAGGGCGAGAAGACCGAGGCCGCAACCCCCCGGCGCAAGCAGGAGGCGGTCAAGCAGGGCGACCTCCTTAAGTCCAAGGAGCTGGGTACCGCGCTGGTGGTCGCCGCCGGTGCCGGCTGGGCGTGGCTGGCGGGGCCGCTGTTCGTCGGCGGCTGCCGCGACCTCTTGACCCGCGGCCTTACTTTCCGCCGGGCCGAGCTGCTCGACTTCGATCCCGCTCGCTCGCTGGCCGGGCTGCTGGTGCCGGTCGCGCTTCCGCTCGCGGCCCTGTTCGCGCTGTGCCTGGCGGCCGCCGCGGCCGGGCCGCTGCTGATGGGCTCGTTCGGCTTCCGTGCCGGCGCCTTCGCCTTCAAGCCGAGCCGACTCAACCCGCTCGCGGGCGCGAAGCGGATCTTCAGCGCTCAGGGACTGATCGAACTGGTCAAGTCGCTGGCGAAGGTCGGGCTGCTCGGCGGGATCGGCTACTGGCTCATCGCCCACCATGTCCGCGCGCTGTTCGGTCTGGGCTCGCTCGACATCGCCAGCTCGACCGCGAGCATCGGACTGCTGTTCCGGACCGCGCTGGTGGCGCTCACCGGCGGGCTGCTGGCGATCGCGCTGATCGACGTCCCGGCCGAAATCTTCCAGCGCAACCGGCGGCTGCGGATGACCAAGGAGGAGGTCCGCGAGGACCACCGCCAGACGGAAGGCTCGCCCGAACTCAAGCGGATGGTCCGCCAGCGCCAGCACGAGGTTCTGAGCGGATCGGCCCGCAAGTCGGTGCGCGAGGCGACAGTGGTGCTGACCAACCCGACCCATTTCGCAATCGCGCTGCGCTACGACCCGACGAAGGATGCCGCGCCGCTGGTCGTCGCGCGCGGGCGGGGCGAGACGGCGCTGGCAATCCGCTCGCTGGCCAAGGACGGGTCGGTCCCCATCCTCGAATATCCGCAGCTCACCCGCGCCATCTACTTCACCTCGCGCGCGGGACAGGTGGTGGCGGAGGACCTTTACCTCGCAATCGCTACCGTGCTCGCCTTCGTCTTCCGCCTCGAGCAGTCGCTCGCCGACGGCATCGAGCAGCCCTCGGTGCTGGTCCCCGAGAACAGGCGCTTCGACGAGAATGGCCGGCCGCTCGGCGCTTAAGAAAGCGCCGCCGCTGCCGTTTCACTGAGGGAAGGGAAACGCCCATGGTTACGTCCATCGTCAGCAGCCTGGGAGGCGGGTCGGGTCTCGACGTCGCCAAGCTGGTCGACGACCTCGCCAGCGCCTCGCGCACGCCCAAGGCGCAGATGTTCACCCAGCGGCTGCAGGCCGTGCAGTCGAAGATCAGCGCGGTCGCGCAGGCCCGCTCCGATCTCGAGAGCTTCGCCACCTCGCTGACCGGTCTCGCCGCCGGCGGCACGCTGCAGACTCAGCCCACCCCGTCCGATCCCGCCGCGCTGTCGGCGGTCGCTGCGCCGGGGGCGCCGGTCGGGGCCTTGTCGAGCGAGATCGTAATCGGGCAGCTGGCGCGCGCGCAGACCAGCTATTCGGCCTATGTCGCGGACGCGACCGCGTCGCTCGGCCAGGGCAGCATGACGCTGACCGTCGGCGGGACCGACCATGCGATCACCCTCGATGCGTCGAACGACAGCCTCAACGGGCTCGCCGCCGCGATCAACGCGAGCGGCGCCGGGGTGACCGCCAGCGTGCTCAGCGACACCAAAGGCGCTCGGCTGGTGCTGCGCGGGCAGAGCGGCGCGGCGAACGCCTTCACGCTCACCTCTTCGGACAGCGGGCTGCAGGGCTTCACCACCGGCGCGATGACCTTGGGCCAGGCAGCGCAGGACGCCGAGTTCACGCTCGACGGGGTGGCCTATGCGCGCCCCGCCAACAGCGTCTCCGACGTCTTGGCGGGGGTGACCCTGACGCTCCGCAAGGCAGCGCCGGGAACGCCGGTAGCGATCACCAGCACGCGCCCGACCGACGCGTTGCGGCAGACGGTGCAGGACTTCGTGTCGGTCTATAACACGCTCAAGAAGGACGTTGCGTCGGCGACAACCGCTACCGGCGGCGATGGCGCGCTGCGCTCGTTCAACGCGCAGCTGTCGGGGCTGCTGGCCACGACCCTGACCAGCGACCCGACCATTCGCACGCTCGGCGACATCGGCCTCGCGACCACCCGCGACGGGACGGTCAGCCTGGACACGGCCAAGCTCGAGGCGGCGCTGAAGAGCCATCCCGACGCGGTCGGGGCGCTGTTCTCGCCCGGGACGGACCCGGCCAATCTCGGCATCGCCAAGGCGATCCAGCAGCTCAACGACAGTGCGACCGCCAGCAACGGGCTGCTCGCCGGACTGAGCAGCCGGCTGAGCAAGGAGTCGGCCTCGATCACCAGCGACCAGGCCAAGATGGAAGAGCGCGAGGCGGCCTACAAGGCGCGGCTCGAGCAACAGTTCGGGACGCTGGATTCGAGGATGTCGTCGCTCAAGGCGACGCAGAGCTATCTCGAGCAGCAGGTGAAGGTCTGGACGGGTAACCAGTGATGTACGCGGCACGAAAGACGTATCAGACATTGTCGGTGGCGAGCCGGATCGAGGCGGCGGGACCGCACGAGCTGGTCGCAATCCTCTATGAGGAGCTGCTGCGCGCGCTCGACGTCACCCGCGCGGCGCTGCTGCAGGGCAAGCCGGAGGCGCTCCGCCAGGGACGCGAGCGGGCCTCGTCGATCCTGATCGCGCTCGAGGCGAGCCTCGACTTCGAGCGTGGCGGCACCCTCGCGCCGAGCCTGGGGCGGATCTACCGCTCGATGCAGAAGGAACTTGCGGCGTTCGGCAACGAGCCGCGCGCGGAGCGGCTGGAAGCCGTCCGCAAGGGCGTCGGCGATCTGCTCGGGGCTTGGGTCCAGATCGCGGTGCGCCAGGCCGCCTGAGCGGCCGCGGCGCACCGCTCGCCGCCGCTCAGTCGCGGGCTTCGAGGGTCCGCCGCAGCTTGTCGAGCGCGGCTTTCTTGAGCTGGCACACGCGGGCGGCGCCGACGTTCAGCACCTCGCCGATCTCGTTAAGGTTCAGCTCCTCGACGAAGTAGAGCTGCAGCACCATCGCCTCGCGTTCAGGAAGCCGGCCGATCGCCGCCGCCATGCCGGCGAGCAGCTGCTCGCGCTCCATCCGCTCGTCGACCCGCTCGCCGAGGTCGGCGAACCAGGGCTGGTCGTCGGCATAGACCTCGTCAATCGAGTCCTGCTCGAGCGCCTGGGTCGAGGCGACCAGCGCGTGATACTCGTCGGGCGCGAGACCCAGCGCCTCGGCCAGTTCGGCGTCACTGGCGTGACGGCCGATCCGGCTCTCCAGTTCGGCGCGGGCGGCGGCGAGCTTGCGGCGATTGACCATGCCGCCGCGCGACAGGCGCGCCTCGCGGCGAAGATGGTCGATCATCGCGCCGCGCACGCGGGTGGCGGCATAGGGCCGGAAGGCGGCGCCGCGCTCCTCGAACCCGCGCGCGGCCTCGACCAGCGCGACCAGCCCGATCTGCACGAGGTCCTCCAGTTCAATCCGAGAGGAGACGCCCGAATGGACGTGCCAGGCGATCCGGCGGACCAGCTCGCGATGCTCGCGAACCAGCGCGTCGGCGTCGAGCCGGACCGGCCCGCGGGTGTAGGTGAACGCGTCCTGGCGGACGGCAGCTTGCGACATCAAAGCTCTCCGGTAGCGACGGAGTGGGAGGCGGGGGCGGCGGCGAGGCTGGGCGTCCCGCCGACAACGGCGAGTACCTCGACGGCCTTGGTCTCGGGGATTTCGAGGAAGGACAGGACGGCGACGTCCGGCAGGTGCGCGCGCAGCAGGCGCGACACGGCCGGGCGGCACACCGGGGAGGTCACCACCGCGAAGCTGCGCGCCGCCATCATCAGCGGCTGCACCGCCTCGCTGACCGAAGCGACGATCCGCCGCGCGAGCTCGGGCTCGAACGGCCAGGCGGCATTGGGGCCGGCGGCGATCGACTGGGCGAGCAGCCGCTCCAGCTCGGCGTCGAAGGTGATCACGGGAAGCGCCAGCTTGGCTGGGACGATCGCCTGCAGGATCAGCGGACCGATCTCCTGCCGAACCGCCTCGACCAGCCCGGCGACGTCGAGCCCGCGCGGCGCGAGCGTGACCATCGCCTCGGTGATCCGGCGGAAGTCGCGCAGGGGAATCCGCTCGGCGAGCAGCGCGCGGCACACCGCGGTGAGCGTCGCCAGCGAATAGGGCTGGGGGCAGAGCGCCCCGGCCAGTTGCGGATAATGTTCCTTGAGATTGTCGAGCAGCGCCTGGCCCTCGTCGAGGCCGAACAGGCTGGTCGCGTTGGCGGTGACGAGGTTGTTGAGGTGGGTCGCCAACACGGTCGGCGCGTCGACCACCGTGTAGCCGGCGACGATCGCGTCGGCACGGCGGGCCTCGTCGATCCAGATCGCGTCGAGCCCGAAGCTCGGATCCTTGACCAGCCGTCCGTCGATCGGGTCGGGGAAGTCGCCGGCGGCCAGCGCCAGCAGCTCGCCGGGAAAGGCGTCGTCCTCGCCCAGCGCGACGCCGGCGATCACGATCCGGTAGCGGTTGCCGGGCAGCGCCAGGTCGTCCTTGACCCGCACCAGCGGCAAGACGAACCCGAGCTCTCGCGAGAGCTGCTTGCGGATGCCGGTGATGCGGCCCATCAGCGGCGCGCCCTTGCGCTCGTCGACCAGCTCGATGAGCTTGTAGCCGAGCTCGATCGTGATGGGCACGCTGTCGCTGACGTCCGCCCAGCTGATCGCCGGCGGCGCATCGGGGAGTATTTCGGTCGGCGCCGACTGTTCGATTGCCGCCTTGCGGCCGAGCCGCCAGCAGGTGCCCCCGGCGATCGCGGCGGCCGACAGCAGCAGCAGGTGCGGCATGCCGGGGAGAAGCCCGAGCACGGCGAGGATCACCGCGACCGGCGCCCAGGCGGCGCGCTGCGCGAACTGGCTGGCGATCTGCCCGGACAGGTCGAGCGGCGAGTTGACCCGAGTGACGATCGCGGCGGCGGCAATCGACAGCAGCAGTGCCGGGACCTGTGCGACGAGCGCGTCGCCGATCGCCAGCTGGACATAGGTGCGCGCCGCCTCGCCGATGCCGAGCCCGTGGCTGATCGTGCCGAGCAGCAGCCCGCCGACGATGTTGACGACGAGGATCAGCACGCCGGCGACCGCGTCGCCCTTCACGAACTTGGACGCGCCGTCCATCGAGCCGTAGAAGTCGGCCTCGGTCGCCACCTCGGCACGGCGGAGCTTGGCTTCCTCCGGCACGATCAGCCCGGCGTTCAAATCGGCGTCGATCGCCATCTGCTTGCCCGGCAGCGCGTCGAGGGTGAAGCGGGCGGACACCTCGGACACGCGCCCCGCGCCCTTTGTGATAACGACCAGGTTGATGATCATCAGCACCGCGAAGACGAAGATGCCGACGATGTAGTTGCCACCGATGATGAAGCTGCCGAACGCCTCGATGATGTGGCCCGCCGCGGCCTCGCCCTGGTGGCCGTTGACCAGCACGACCCGGGTCGAGGCGACATTGAGCGCGAGCCGGAACAGCGTCGCGAGCAGGAGGACAGTGGGGAACGCGGAGAAGTCGAGCGGGCGCGCGGCGTTCAGCGACACCATCAGCACCGCGAGCGAGATCATGATGTTGCCGACGAAGCCGATGTCCAGCACGAACGAGGGCACCGGCACGATCATCAGTACGACCAGCATCAGGATCGCGATCGGCAGCACCCCGCCGCGCGCGGCCTGCAGCCAGGGGAGTCGCCCGCCGCTCATGCGTCACCTCCGAGCGCGGAGAGGCGCTTGTAGGCGGCCTGCGCGAACGACAGGGAAAGATGCGCCGGCATCGGCTCGATCTCGGCGAGCCTGGCAGTGGCGCCGGACCCGTGCGCTTCGTCGCGGAACTGCTGGCGGCTGGTCGTGGTGACCGACGCAAGCGCCGGTGCGCCGGCGAAGGCCGGGACCGGTGCGCCGACCTTGGCGGCGAAGCGGTCGCGGATCTCGGCCAGGCTGCGCGGCGCGCCGCTCCGGTCGTAGAAGATGTTGCGGTTGGCCGCTGCCGCTTCGGGGAACAGCGGCGCCGCCGACGCGTCCGGCGCGGAGTCGAGCGCCGACAGGAATTTGACGGCCCCGGCCGAGCCGAGGAAATGGGCGAGCGCGAGGTCGGCCGGCGACGCGGCGCGGCCCAGCTGCTGCGAGAGGACCGCGCCATTGTCCGAGGCCAGCTCGGCGGCCATGCTGGCGGCGACGTCGGGATCGTTGCGCAGGTCGAGGATGGCCTGGCGTGCGGCCGGGTCGCCGACGCTGTAGCCGCCGCCCGGACTGTGGGCGATGGCGTCGGCCGTCCAGCCCAGCCCATGCTCGGCGCCATGCGCCTCGAGTGTGGCGAGCCAGGTCTGCTGGGTGAACTGGTAAAGCCCCGAGGCGGTCGACGTTGGCGCCTTGGCAGCGGGGTTAAACCCGCTCTCCATCCGCGCCTGGTTCATCAGATAGTCGAAGGACACGCCGCTCTGCCGCGACGCGGCGGCGATGGAGCGGAGCACCTCCGTGCTCGGTCCCATCCGTCCGGCTCCAGTCACCGCCAACCTGCTTCTCCGTCCGTCATTGCGACGGTGGAAGAGCAAGCAGCGTGCCAATCAGGTGGCGAGCGCCAGAACTGCCCGGTTTCCGTAGCGCAGCGTCGCCTGGCCGCGGATCTCCCCGAGCCGCTCGAGCCGCTGGCGGGTCCAGTGCGACAGGACATTGACGCGGATCCGCGCCGCCTCCGCCTGGCGCACGGCGCGATCGAGCCGCGCCTCGTCGGCCCGGTCGAGCGCGTCGGATCCGCTCAGCGTCTCGAGGGCGCCGGCAAGGTCGGTGCTGGCGATCGAGATGGCCGACACGTCGCGCTGGTCGAGCGCCTCGATCAGCCGCTCCTGGCAGTCGATCACGCGTTCGAGGGCAAAGGTCATTCCGCGCCTCCGAGCAGCGCCTTGGCGATCGCGTCGGCATCCGCGCGGTAGGAGCCGGTGCTGATCGCGTCGCGGATCCGGGCGATCTTCGCGCTGTCGACCGGGGGGCCTTCCTGCGCGACCTGCTTGGCGAGGCTGACGAGCTGGGGAAGGCTCTTGGCGGTCAGCTCGTCGGCGGGGGCCGAGGCGGGGCGGTGGCCGGTCAGGGCCGGAGCCACGCGCTGGGCGCCGGCGATGCCGCGCAGGGGAGAGGTGCCCGGAAGCTCAACCATCGTCTCGTTCCTTCATCGGCGGGCGGCTGGGGCCGACCCGGTCATGGGAAGAAACGGCAGCGCGCGGGAAAGCTTTAGTCGCCGATTACCGCCTGGCCTGCCTTCGCCACCACTGCGGTCAGCGGCATGGGGGATGTCGGGAACTTGACTCGGATGCTGGCGCCCGCGCCGCCTTCATCGACGGCGGTGCCGACCGCACTGGCGGAATAGCCGCTGCCGCGCGCGACCAGCTCGATCGCGTCGCCGCGGTGAACGAGGAGCGTGGCCGGGGCAATTGCCGCCGGGCTCGCGGCGCCGGTCACCATGACGCGGATCCGCCAGCCGAGCGCGGCGCAGCGCACCGTCAGGGCGCCGCCGGCCGCGGGAGCGATCTCCGGGTCCTGCGGGCAGGCGGCGAGCCGGATCCGCCGATCGATCGGCGTCGCGCTGGCCGAACCCGTCAGCGACGCGGCGATGCGCGCGTCGAGCGCGTCGAGATCCTGGAAGCCGGCGGCCAGCGCCGGGGCAGGCAGCAGGAGCAGCAGGGCGGCGGTGATCGGCCTGGTTGTCATCGGGTCCTCGTCATGAATTGGGCCGAACGGTGCAAGGATGATGCCAGCAGCGATGCGAAGGAGCGGCGCCGCGCCGGTCGCCGCCTTGCCCGTCGGCAAATTGACGCTCCTCCTTCCGCGGCTTCGCACCGATGCCCGGGCCCGCTCGCAACGCCTTCGTTTCGGGGCCTTTTCCGGAAACTGGCACGATCGTTGCGTAACCTGCTGCGGCTCGATGGCGAGCGGGAGACGACGATGGCGGACAGCCTGTTCGGAATTCATGCGACGGCGCTGAAGCTGCGGGAGCAGCGGATGGCCATGCTCGCGTCCAACATCGCGAACGCCGCGACACCCAACTACAAGGCGCGCGACCTCGACTTCGGTGCCGCGCTCCACTCGGTCGAGCAGGGCGGATCGACGGACTCGGCGGTCAAGTACCGCGTTCCGGTCCAGCCCTCGCTCGACGGCAACACGGTCGAGCTGTCGACCGAGCAGACCGCCTTCGCCGAGAATGCGCTCGGCTATCGCACCAGCCTCTCGTTCCTGCAGTCACGCATCGCGACCGTCAGCCGCGCGCTCAAGGGAGAATGAGCATGAGCGGACCTCTCTCGCTCTTCGACATCAGCGGGCGCGCCATGTCGGCGCAGCTCGTCCGGCTCAATACCACCGCCTCCAACCTCGCCAACGCCGGGTCGGTCAGCGGCAGCGAGGCGGGCGCCTACCGGACCATGAAGCCGGTATTCCGCACCGTCATGGACGGGCAGGGCCGCGCCACGGTCGAAATCGACCGCATTGCGACAGCCGGCGCCAACCCGACCAGGAAGCACGATCCCTCGCACCCGCTCGCCGACAAGAACGGCGACGTGTGGGAAGCCAGCGTGGATAGCCCGGCCGAGCTGGTCGAGATGCTCGAGACCGCCCGCCAGTACCAGAACAACGTCCAGGTCCTGCAGACCGCGAAGGGCCTGATCAGCGAAACCTTGAGGATGGGACAATGACCAGCATCACGGCCGTCAACGGCGCCAACATCGTCGTGCAGCCCAAGGGCAGCGCGCAGAAGCAGCTCGGCGAAAGCGATTTCCTGTCGCTGATGACGACCCAGCTCAAGCAGCAGGACCCGTTTGAGCCGGTCGATAACCAGCAGATGATCGCGCAGATGGCGCAGTTCTCGAGCCTGTCGGGGATCAGCCAGATGAACGACACGCTGAAGTCGATCGCCGATCAGATCGGTGCCCAGACCAAGCTGCTGACCGACATCAAGGCCGCGACGCCGGCCTCCACCAGCACTTCCTCGCTCTGAACGGAAAGGCCAGACCATGTCCTTCTACACCTCGCTGTCCGGCCTCAAGGCCGCGCAAACCGATCTCGGCACCGTGTCGAACAACCTCGCCAACGTCGGCTCGACCGGCTTCAAGCGGAGCCGGGCGCAGTTCGGCGACCTGTTCGCAAGTTCGCCGACCCAGTCGACCAAGATGACCACCGGGCAGGGCGTCCGGCTGAGCGGAGTGGTGCAGCAGTTCACGCAGGGCACGCTCGAGGCGAGCGACAAGACACTCGATCTCGGCATCGCCGGTGACGGCTTCTTCGTCGTTCAGGGCGCGCCGCCGCGGCAGGCGACCACCTACACCCGCAACGGCAGCTTCAGCGCCAACGCCAGCGGTGAAGTGGTCGACACCACCGGCTCCAAGCTCCAGCTGCTGCCGGTCGACGCCAACGGCAACGCCACCTCGACCTCGCTGTCGGACACCTACGACATGGTGATCCCCACCGCCTCGCCGACCGACCCCAACGTCTCGATCGCCAATGTCTCGATCGGCGACGACGGGCTGGTCACCGCGACCTTCGCCGACGGATCGTCGCAGAAGCTGGGCAAGATCGCGATGGCGAGCTTCAAGGCGGTCGAGGGTCTCCGCCCGGTCGGTGACGCTCACTGGCAGTCGACCGGCGACAGCGGGCTTCCCCAGGTCAACACCGCGACCAACGGGCCGCTCGGCAGCATCCGCTCGGGCGCGCTCGAACGGGCCAACGTCGACGTCACCGAGGAACTGGTCCTGCTCATCTCGGCGCAGCGCAACTTCCAGGCCAACGCCAAGGCGATCGAGACCGACAAGAACATGACCCAGGCGGTCCTCAACATCAATTGAGCTGAGCGATGGACCGGCTCATCTACACCAGCCTTTCGGCAATGCGCGGGGCGATGGCGCGGCAGCAGGCGACGGCGAACAATCTCGCCAACGCCAGCACGCCGGGCTTCCGCGCCGACGTCGCCGAAGCGCAGGCGCGCTGGCTCGAGGGCCAGAGCGTGCAGGACCGCGCGATGGCGGCGGAGTCGGTGATCAATGCCGACATGAAGCCGGGCTCGGTCACTTCAACCGGCCGCGACCTCGACGTCGCGCTGTCGGGCGACTCGCTGCTCTCCGTCCAGTCGGCGGAAGGCGAGGAAGCCTATACGCGGCGCGGCGACCTGCAGATCGCGGCGAGCGGGCTGCTCACCACCGGCGACGGTCGGCCGGTGCTCGGCGATGGCGGTCCGATCACCATCCCGGCGGCCGACAAGGTGTCGATCAGCCAAGACGGCAAGGTGATGATCGTGCCGTCCGGCGGCGACCCCTCGCAGCCGCAGGAGGTCGACCGGCTGAAGCTGGTGAGCCCAACCGGAAGCGCCATCGCCAAGGGGCTCGACGGGCTGTTCCGGGTGCAGGGCGGGGGCGCGCTCCCGGCCGATCCCGATGCGCGGGTCGCCAGCGGCCAGCTCGAAGCCTCCAACGTCAGCGCCACCCAGGCGCTGGTCGACATGATCGACGCGGGTCGCGCGTGGGACATGCAGCTGAAGCTCGTTACCTCGGCCCGCGACCTCGACGGCGCGTCGGCCGACCTCATGCGGCTGCCGGAATAAGGAACCACTACCATGACCAACCAGGCCCTCCAGGTCGCCCGCTCGGGGCTCGACGCGCAGAACCGCCGGATGCAGGTGATCGCGAACAATCTCGCCAACGTGAACACCACCGCGTTCAAGCGCGACCGCGCGAGCTTCGAGACGCTCGCCTACCAGCAGATGGTCGCCGCCGGCGCGGCGTCCTCGGCCGACAACAAATATGCCACGGGGCTCAACCTCGGGACCGGCGTCGAGATGACCGGCACCGAGCGGATCGACACGCAGGGCACGATGAACACGACGGGCAACGCGCTCGACATGGCGATCGACGGCGGCGGCTATTTCCAGGTGCAGATGCCCGACGGGCGCACCGGTTACACCCGCGCCGGCAACTTCAGCCTGTCCGCCGAGGGCACGATCGTGACCGGCGAGGGGATGCCGGTGCAGCCGCAGATCCAGGTGCCGCAGGGCGCCACCTCGCTGACCGTTGGCGCCGACGGCACGGTGTCGGCGGTGGTCGCGGGGCAGAGCGCCCCGACCGAGCTCGGCAAGATCCAGACCGCGCGTTTCGTCAATCCGGCCGGGCTCCAGGCGCTCGGCAACAACCTCCTGGTCGAGACCGCCGCCTCGGGTGCGCCGCAGGCCGGTGCGCCGGGCGAGGACGGGCGGGGGTCAATCCACTCGGGTGCGCTCGAGGCGTCCAACGTCAACGTCGTCGAGGAACTCGTCGACATGATCGAGACCCAGCGCGCCTACGAGGTCAACTCGAAGATGATCCAGGCCTCCGACGAGATGATGAAGAATGCCAACCAGCAGTTCTGACCGGATCGCCGGCGCGCTCGCGCTGCTCGCCGCCGCGCTCGTCGCGACGGGCGCCGAGGCGCGCGGTAGGGCGGTGCAGCCCGACTATGCGCCGACCTATGCCGCGCCCCTGCCGCCACAAGCCGCGACAGGCGCCATCTTCCAGGGCAGCTTCACCCCGCTGACCTCGGGCAACCGGGCCGGCAACCGCGGCGACCTCCTCACCATCGACCTCGTCGAGCGGACCAGCGCGCAAAAGGCGACTTCGGCCAAGACGGGGCGCGACGGCAGCATCGGGCTGAGCCCGCCGGTGACGGGCCCACTCAGCTTTTTCACCTCCACGGATATAAATGCCGGCGGCTCGCAGTCGTTCAAGGGAGAGGGCAGCGCCGCCCAGTCGAACCAGTTGTCGGGGCAGTTGAGCGTGACGATCGCCGAAGTCTATCCCAACGGGACCATGCTGGTGCGCGGCGAGAAGCTGCTGACGCTCAACCGCGGCGACGAGCGGGTGCAATTCTCCGGGATCGTTCGCGCTGCCGACATCAGCGCCGACAATCGCGTGGTCTCGACCCGGGTCGCCGACGCGCGCATCCTCTACACCGGCAAGGGCGAGATCGCCCGGGCGTCGCGCCAGGGCTGGCTGCAGCGCTTCTTCTCCGTGATCAGCCCCTTCTGATGGCGCGGCTTATCGTCCGCGCGCTGCTCCTGCTCGGCGCCGCCCTTGCGCTCGCCGCGCCGGCGGCGGCGGAGCGAATCAAGGATCTCGGCCAGTTCGAGGGGCTGCGGCAAAACCAGCTGACCGGCTACGGCGTGGTGGTCGGGCTCGCCGGAACCGGCGATGACAGCCTGGATTACTCGACGTTGGGCGTGAAGGGCGCGGTGTCGCGCTTCGGGCTCAACCTGCCGGCGGGGATCAATCCCTCGCTCAAGAACGCCGCGGCGGTGATGATCACCGCCGAGCTGCCGCCTTTCGCCAAGCCCGGCCAGCGGCTCGACATCACCGTCTCGGCGATCGGCAAGGCCAAGTCGCTGCGCGGCGGGACGCTGGTGCTCGCCCCGCTGCTCGGCGCCGACGGGCAGATCTACGCGATGGCGCAGGGCAATCTCGTCATCGGCGGGCTCGGGGTCGACGCCGCCGACGGCTCCAAGACGATCGTCAACGACCCCGCCGCCGGCCGGATCGAGGGCGGTGCGTCGGTCGAGCGGGCGGTCGATACTGGCTTCGCCTCGCGCCCGGACCTCGCCTTCAACCTCACCGACTACGACCTCACCAACGCGCAGCGGGTCGCCGACGCTATCAACCGCGGCATGGGGATGAGCATCGCGCGCGCGGTCGATGGCACCTCGATCCGCATCGCCGCGCCGGCCGGCGCAGAGGCGCGGGTCGCGCTGATGAGCCGGATCGAGAATATCGAGGTCACTCCGGCCGAGGCGCCGGCGCGGGTCATCGTCAATGCCCGCACCGGCACGGTGGTGATGAACGGCGCGGTGCGGGTCGGCCCGGCCGCGGTCAGCCACGGCAAGTTGACGGTCAAGATCGACGAGGAGCCGCAGGTGTCGCAGCCGGCCCCCCTGAGCGGCGGCCAGACGGTGGTCACCCCGTCCAGCAACATCCGCGTCGAGGAGCGCGGCAGCCCGATGTACCTGATGCCGCGCGGGGCCAGGCTTGCCGACATCGTCGAGAGCATCAATCATCTCGGCGCCTCGCCCGGCGACTTGGTTGCAATCCTCGGCGCGCTGAAGCAGGCCGGCGCGCTCAAGGCGGAGCTGGTGATCCAGTGAGCGTCGTCACGCCCATCGCCGGCCCGGCGGCGAAGCCCGCGGTCGATCCTGCGCTCAAGAAGGTCGCGCAGCAGTTCGAGGCGGTGTTCCTGCGCCAGATGATTGGCTCGATGCGGCAGGCGAAGCTGGCCGACGACGCGTTCGGCTCGAGCGCCACCGACGACTTCCGCGAGATGGCCGACGCGCGCACGGCGGACAATCTCGCCGCGATGGGCCAATTCGGGATCGCGCAGCTGATCGAGCGCCAGCTCGCCGGAAAGGGAGGGGCGAAATGACCGACCTCATGTCGATCGGCGCGTCGGGGCTGCGCGCCTATCGCGACGCGCTCGGCACCACCAGCGACAATATCGCCAACGCGCAGAGCCCCGGCTACGTCCGTCGCACGCTCCAGCTGTCGGATGCGCCGGCCGGCGGCGACGTCCGCTTCTACAGCGGCTCGACGACGCCCGGCGGGGTGATGGTCGGTGGCGTGCAGCGCTCGGTCGACCAGTGGCTGGTCGAGGATGCGCGCAGCTCCGCCGGCGGTGCCGAGCGCTCGGCCGCGCGGCTCGCCTGGCTGCAGGCGGGCGAGCGCGGGATCGACGACGGCGCGGCGGGCGTTGGCCAGTCGCTGACCGGCATGTTCAACGCCGCCGACACGCTGGCGTCGGACCCCGCGAGCACGGCCAACCGCCAGGCCTTCCTCCAGTCGGTCGCCACCACCGTCGACGCCTTCCAGCGCACCGCCGGCCAGCTCGCCTCGGTCGGCTCCGGGATCACCACCGCGGCGCAGGCCGGGGTCGACCAGGTCAATCGCGACGTGGCGGCGCTGCAGCGGGTCAACGACGGGCTGCTCCGTGCCCGGCCGGGCTCGACCGGCCAGGCCTCGCTGATGGACGAGCGCGACCGGCTGCTCGACTCGCTGTCGGGCGCGCTTCCGGTCACCGTCAGCTTCAACGACCAGGGCGCGGCAAGCGTGCGGGTCGGGGGAAGCGGCGGCCCGGTGCTGCTCGACGGAAGCAGCGTGGGCCAGCTCGCGGTGAGCGTCGCTGCCGGTGGGACGATCGGCTTCAGCGTTTCGGGCACGGCCATTGCGCCGGCCTCGGGCAGTCTGTCGGGGCTGGCCTCGGCGGCGGCGACGGTCGCAGCGCAGCGGACCTCGCTCGACCAACTCGCCGGCCAGTTCGCGAGCGAGGTCAACGCGGCGCACCAGAAGGGCACTGACGCCAACGGCGCGGCCGGCGGGGCGCTGGTCAGTTTCGGGGGCACCGCCGACACGCTGACCGCGGTCGCGCTCACCGCCGACCAGGTCGCGGCGGCGGATTCGAGCGGCGACAACGGCAACATGCTGGCGTTCGGCTCGCTCCGCGGCGCCAACGGCACCGAGCAGGGCTGGGCGCAGATGGTCTCCTCGCAGGCGCAGGCCGTGGCCGCCGCGAAGGCCGAGGACGCCGCCGCCTCGACCCGCCGCGACGGCGCCAACGCGGCTCGCAGCGAGCTCACGTCTGTCGACCTCGATCACGAGGCGGCCGAGCTGCTGCGCTTCCAGCAGGCCTATGAGGGCTCGGCGCGGGTCATCCAGGTCGCGCGCGAGACCTTCCAGTCCATCCTGAGCGCCTTCTGAGGGGAATGGCCGTGATCAATGCCACCGGCAACCGCCTGACCTTCGAGATCGCCCGCCAGACCCAGCTGGCCAAGGCGGTCGAGCAGAGCCAGGTCACCATCTCCACCGGCAAGCGGATCCAGACGGCGTCGGACGATCCCGCCGCCGCGGCGCGCATCGCCAGCCTTCGCCAGACCCAGTCCGACGAGACGGTGTGGAGCCGGACGGTCGAGCTCGGCAAGTCCCTGACCGGGCAGGCCGACAGCGTTCTGAAATCACTCAACGACCGGCTCGCCCGGGTGCAGGAGCTCGCCGTCCAGGGCGGCAGCACTACCCTCCCGCAGAGCAGCCGCGACGCGATCGCCGCCGAGATCCGCTCGATTGCGGAGGAGGTCGACAGCCTGTCGGCCAGCCAGTCGTCGCTCGGCCAGCCGCTGTTCAGCGCCGGAACGCCACGCAGCATGCGCTTCGCCGACGGGGTGGTCTTCGCCCCGGTGCCGGGCCAGGCCGAGGTGTTCGCGCCGGGCGGCGTGCCGATGGGGCAGCAGCTCGAGACGGTCGCGGCGGCGGTGCAGGGCGGCGATCCCGCGCAGCTCGGCGCCGCGCTCACCACCACCGACACGCTGGTCCGGCACGGCGCCGATGCCGCCTCGGCGATCGGCAATGCGGCATCGCGGCTCGACCGGCTGACCGACACCCACGCTGCGCGGGCGATCGACCTCGCGAGCGAACGGTCGAGCCTCGAGGATACCGACCTCACCACCGCCATCGCCAGCCTCAACGCCCAGCAGCTGACCCTCGAAGCCGCCCAGTCGGCCTTCGCCCGGATCAACCGCCGGTCGCTGATCGACCTCCTGTCCTGACCTTCTTTGAGCCGGACCGGGCTGCCCCAGCCAGGGGCGGCACGCTCCGGGGAGTTTGACCGCATGTTTCAGATTGTCGGGATCGTGGTCCTGATCGCGATGGTCTTCGGGGGGTTCGTCTTCACCGGCGGCAACCTTGGACCGGTGCTGCACGCGCTGCCGCACGAGATGCTAATCATCGGCGGGGCGGGGGTCGGCTCGCTGATTATCGGCAATTCGACCAAGGAGCTGAAGGCGCTCGGATCCGGGCTCGGCAAGGTCTTCAAGGGTCCCAAGTTCAAGCGGCAGGACTTCCTCGACTGCATCTTCCTCGTCATCAAGTTGATGAAGATGCTGCGCACCGACGGGCCGGTGGCGCTCGAGCCGCACATCGAGGCGCCGGCGGACTCGCCGCTCTTCCAGGAATATCCCCGGCTGCTGAAGGACCAGACTCTGGTCCACCTCATCACCGACACGATCCGGCTGGTGGTCGTCTCCTCGGGCACGCTCGCTCCGCACGCGGTCGAGGAGGTGATGGACAACAGCATCAAGAATTGCAGCCATCATTCGCTCAAGCCGGCCGAGAGCCTGCAGAGCCTGGGCGACGCGCTGCCCGCGCTGGGGATCGTCGCCGCGGTGCTCGGCGTGGTGAAGACGATGGGGTCGATCGACAAGCCGCCGGAGATCCTCGGCGGGATGATCGGCTCGGCGCTGGTCGGCACCTTCCTCGGCGTGCTGCTCGCCTACGGGCTGGTCGGTCCGTTCGCGAACCGCGCCAAGCAGGTGATCGAAGCCGATCTCGCCATGTACCAGACGGTCAAGCAGATCATCGTCGCCTCGCTCTACAACCACCCGATCCCGCTGGTCATCGAGGCGGCACGGTCGGGCATCGAGCACAGCAACCAGCCGAGCTTCGCCGAGGTGTTCGACGGCATGCGGGCGGCCCGCTGACATGTCCGAGACGCTCGAGCCGGTCACCCCGATCATCGTCAAGAAGTCGATCGTCCACGCGCATGCCGGGCATCACGGCGGCGCCTGGAAGGTCGCCTATGCCGACTTCGTCACCGCCATGATGGCCTTCTTTCTGCTGATGTGGCTGCTCGGCGCGACGACGGAGAAGCAGCGCAAGGCGCTCGCCGACTATTTCGCGCCGACCATCGTCGAGAAGAAGGAGCAGAGCGCGGGCGCCGACGGACTGCTCGGCGGCGACGCGATCGTCGCCAAGGAGAATTACCCGAGCCGCGCCGGCGGGATCGGCGAGCGCTCGATCGTGATCCCGACTGCCAAGGTCGGCGGCCAGCAGAAGGGGAAGGCGGCCGACGCGCAGCGCTTCGCGGCACTTCGGCAGATCCTCCGCTACAAGCTGGCGCGCGACCCCGCGCTCAAGCGCATCGCCCGCAGCATGCGCTTCACCGAAACCGAGGACGGTCTGCGACTCGATTTGGTCGATGATGCGAATTTTTCGATGTTCCTGGTCGGAACCAGCGTGCTCACCCCGGAAGCGCAGCGGCTGCTGCCAGTGGTGGCCCAGTCGATCGCCGACATGCCCAACGACATCCGGGTGCGCGGCCATACCGACGCGGCGCCCTTCTCGGCCGGCGGGCGCAACAACTGGACCTTGTCCACCTCGCGGGCGGACGCTACCCGGCAGCAGCTGATGCTGGACGGATTGCCCTCGGCGCGCTTCCTGCGGATCGAGGGCGTGGCGGACCGCGAGCCTTACAACCCGGCCGACCCGTACGACCCGGTCAACCGGCGGATCTCGATCACGCTGGGATGGACGAGCGCTGACGGCGCGAAGACAGGCGCGGGGGAGCCGCGGGCGGGAGCCTGAGCCGAGAAGCAGAAAGGACTGCGGTCAGGCGCCGCGTTCGAGCGAATATTTGCGCATCTTCTCGATCAACGTGGTGCGCTTGAGCGTCAGCAGCCGGGCCGCCTCGGTGACGACCCCGTCGGCCATGTCGAGCGCGGTCTGGATGCGATCGAGCTCGAGCGTCTCGAGCATTTCCTTGAGGTTGATCGGGGTTCGCTCGGTCCACTGGGCGAGCGGCTCGTCGTTGGCGGGGCACGGAAGCGCCGGCTCGCGAACGGATGGCGCGAGCTGGACGTCGCTCAGCCCGAGCAGTTCGTCGACCTCGTGGCGCCCGATCATGGTTCCGCCGAACAGCACGTTGGCGCGCTCGACCACGTTGCGCAGCTCGCGGACGTTGCCCGGCCAGTCATATTGCTCCAGCCGGTCGAACGCGGCGCGGGAGAAATGAACCCGCTGGTCCGCGTCGAGCGGCCGCTGGAAATGCTCGACCAGCAAGGGCACGTCCTCGGCGTGCGCGGCGAGGGCGGGGACCTGGATCGGCAGCACGCCCAGCCGGAACTGCAGATCCTGGCGGAAGCGGTTTTCGGCGACGGCCGCGCGAATGTCCTGGTGAGTGGCGGAGATGATCCGCACGTCGACCTTGACCGCGCCGCTGGCGCCGACCCGGGTAACGAGCCGGTCTTCCAGCACGCGCAGCAGCTTGACCTGCATGTCGAAGCGCATGTCGCCAATCTCGTCGAGAAACAAAGTGCCGCCGTCCGCTTCCTCGAAGCGGCCGATCCGCCGGCTGTGCGCGCCGGTGAAGGCGCCGCGCTCGTGGCCGAACAGCTCGGACTCGATGAGTTCGGGCGGAATGGCGCCGCAGTTGATCGCGACGAACGGCTTTCCGGCGCGGCTGCTTTCCTCGTGGATGGCGCGGGCCAGTACTTCCTTGCCGGCGCCAGACGGCCCGGTGATCATCACGCTGGCGTTCGAGGCGGCGACCCGGCGGACCATCTGCCGGAGATTCGCCATGGCGTGGCTCTGACCGACGATCATGTCGGCCGGGGCATCGCCCGGGATCGTCTGCAGCTGTGCGTTACTCTTCACCACGACGTCGCCTCACCCCCTCGCGGGCAACTGCACCGCGATGGGCGTAAAATGCGAAGTTAACCGTAAAACCACTCTTATCATCAGACCCGGAACGGTGGTTCGTTGGTGGTTTCGTAACTAGTCGGCGGGGCCCTGGCGGAAGAAGCCGAGTCCATCCACCTCGAGGCAAGCCTGCCGCAAGGTCGATCCGTCTCGGTGAAATGTTGTCGAGAGGAGCCGAACAGAGATAACCCTAGTTGTCTAGTAGAGTACAGGACAATAAAGATTATCGGGTCATCAGGGGAGTCGCCGAATGCCTATCGCCCGTCAGCTGATCCTCGGCCTGGCCATCGCGGGAGCCGCGATCGGCTCGTATCCTGCGCGGGCTCAAACGGCCCAGCTTCTGAATGTTTCCTACGATCCTACGCGCGAGCTTTATCAGGATCTCAATGCCGCCTTCACGCGGCGGCTGGGGCGCCCGGTCAACGTCCGGATGAGCCATGGCGGCTCAGGCAAGCAGGCCCGCTCGGTCATCGACGGGCTCCCCGCCGACGTCGTCACCCTCGCGCTCGCCTACGACATCGACGAGATCGCCCGCCGCGGACTGATCGCCCCGAACTGGCAGACTCGGCTGCCGCTGAACTCGACCCCTTATTACTCGACGATCGTGTTCGTGGTCCGCGCCGGCAACCCCAAGAAGATCCAAGACTGGAACGACCTCGTCAGGCCCGACGTCAAGGTCATCACGCCCAATCCGAAGACCAGTGGCGGGGCGCGCTGGAACTATCTCGCCGGCTGGGGCTATGCGCGCGCCAAATATGGCACGCCGGCCAAGGCGAAAGAGTTCATGACCCGGCTGTTCCACAACGTGCCGGTGCTCGACAGCGGCGCGCGTGGGGCGACCACCACCTTCGTCGAGCGCGGCCAGGGCGACGTGCTGATCGCGTGGGAGAACGAGGCCCGGCTCGCGGTCGACCAGATCGGCCGCGGCAAGTTCCAGATGGTCGTCCCAAGCTACTCCATCCTTGCCGAACCGCCGGTCTCGCTGGTCGACCGCAACGTCGACCGCAAGGGCACGCGCAAGCTCGCCGAGGCGTATCTCCAGTTCCTCTACACGCCCGAGGCGCAGGAGATCATCGCCCGCCACGGCTTCCGCCCGCGCAATCCGGCAGTTGCCGCCAAGTACAAAAGCCGGTTCCCGAACATGAAGCTGTTCACCATCGATCGAAACTTCGGCGGCTGGACCAACGCGCAGAAGTTCCACTTCAACGACGGCGGCATGTTCGACCAGGTGCTGGAAGCCTCGCGCCGCTGACGCCGGCAGACGCCGAACCAAGGGGATCACATGATGAACAACCTGCTCCTGGCGGGCGCCTCGGCGCTCGTCCTCGCCAACCAAGCGCTTGCCCAGCCGGCCTCTCGGCCGCCGGTCGCGGAAGCCCCGTCGCCCAACGACCAGCCCACCGTGCCTCCGACCTCCGCTCCCTCGTTCGGAAGCGATGGCAGCGGGCTCGATACGCTGGTTCCGGCCGACAACGAGGCGACCGCGCCCGCACCGGCTCTCGCGCCGACGGGCAACCCGGTACTCGACCGCCTCAACGCGCTCGAGACCCGGGTCAGGCAGCTGGAAGCGCGCAACGCACAGCTCGAGCAGCAGGCCGAACTCAACCAGGATCGGCTGCAGACGGTCGAGACCCGCTCGGCCAAGCAGTCGCAATGGGGATGGGCGCCGAGCACCAGCGACACCGCCGGCAACTTCACCTTCAAGCCGCGTGGCGTGATCGATGCCGACTTTGCCCATTTCGATGAGCGGCGGGGCGGCTACGACTACAACGATGGCACCGGCTTCCGCCGTGCAAGGCTCGGCTTCGAGGGTACCGCCTTCAAGTGGTTCAACTACCGGCTCGAGGTCGATTTCGCCGGCAACGTGGTGACCCTGACCGACGCCTATGTCCAGTACAGCAAGATACCCAAGCTGCTGCTGACGGTCGGCCAGCACAAGGCGCCGTTCGGGCTGGAGTCGAACAATAGCGACAATTACAATCTCTTCCTCGAGCGCGGCATGTTCACCAACGCGTTCGGCAACGCCGGGGCCGAACGGCGGATTGGTGTGTCGGCCGCTTGGGCGCCGCGCGAGACGATCAACGTCGCCGGCGGCGTGTTCGGCGACAATGAAAGCGTCGGCCGCTCGACCGCGACATCGGTCACCAACACGCCCGACGAGAGTTGGGGGTTCAATGGTCGTGCCACCTGGGAGCCGCTGTTCGACAGCGGGCGGATCATCCACCTGGGAGTCGCAAGCTATTATCGCCGGAGCCTTAAGAGCGGTGATACGGCGGACGCGGTTCGTCTAACCGAGCGGCCGAACATCCGGATCGACAACGGCAACATTGCCGACAGTGGCGTGATCACCGGGGTTCGCGACCTGACCTACGCGGGCGCAGAAGCGGCGGCGGTGTTCGGACCGTTCACGGCGTTCGGGGAGGCCGGCCGCCTGTGGGCCAAGCGGCCCACGCTTGGCGACGCGCATTTCACGGGTGCCTATGCCGCGCTGAGCTATCTCCTGACCGGCGAGACGCGCCCGTTCAAGAGCGGCAACTTCGATCGGGTTCGCCCCGCTCACGAGCTCGGCAAGGACGGGTTGGGGGCGTTTGAAGTGGCGGCAAGGTACGACTGGCTCGACCTTGCCGGCACGCCAGTTGGGGCCCGCGCAGGCAACCGAGCACGCAGCCTGACGCTGGGCCTCAACTGGTACTTGAACCCCTATCTGAAGCTGATGACCAACGTCATTCACTTCTGGGGCGACAACACGCCGCTTGATCCGGTCGGCAATGTGACCAAGGGCGATGTTCTGGCGACTCGGCTTCACCTGGACTTCTAGCCCATGCCCGGAATGCTGCTGCCTTTAGCGCGACTACGCGATCCACTGCCCGGGTTTCCGCTGGCAATCGGGGTCACCCTGTTCTGGCTTGGGTTGATTGTGCTGCTGCCGCTGTCGACGCTGATGGCGCGCAGCGCGGGGGAGGGCTGGGCGCATTTCGCCGGCGCGGCGTTCAATCCGCGGGCGCTCGCCTCGTACCGGCTGACCTTTGGGACGGCGCTACTGGCGGCCGCGGTGAACGCCTTGTTCGGACTGCTCGTTACCTGGGTGCTGGTCCGCTACTCCTTTCCCGGCAAGCGGCTGTTCGGGGCCATGATCGACCTGCCGTTCGCACTCCCGACCGCGGTGGCCGGGATCGCGCTGACGACGCTTTACGCCGATACCGGGCTGCTCGGCGCGCCGCTCGCCGCGCACGGCATCCGGGTCGCCTACACGCCGCTCGGCATTTTCGTCGCGCTGCTGTTCATCGGGTTGCCGTTCATCGTCCGGACGCTTGAGCCAGTGCTCGCCGAAGTCTCGTCCGAGCAGGAGGAGGCGGCCCTGACGCTGGGGGCGACCCGCTGGCAGACCTTCCGGCGGATCATCCTCCCCACGCTCTTCCCCGCGCTCGCCACCGGCTTCGCGCTCGCCTTCGCGCGCGGGGCCGGGGAATATGGATCGGTCATCTTCATCGCCGGCAACATGCCCTACAAGTCCGAGATCTCGCCCCTGCTGATCGTCACCCGGCTCGAGGAATATGATTATGCCGGGGCCGCGGCGATCGCGACGGTGATGCTGGCAGTGAGCTTCGTCCTGCTGCTGCTGCTCAACCTGCTGCAGCGCTGGCAACGCGGCCGCTCGTCATGACCGCGCCGCACCTTCGCGAGCCCGCACCAGTCCGGGCGGCCCTGCTCGCGGTAGCGCTGCTCTATCTGGGGTTGATGCTGCTGCTGCCGTTGGGCACCGTGCTGTTCGAGGCGTTTCGACAAGGCGTTGCGGCTTGGGCGTCCGCGGTTCGCCAACCCGACGCGCTCGCGGCGATCCGGCTGACCTTGCTGGTGGCGGCGATCAGCGTGCCGCTGAACATGGTGTTCGGCATCGCGGCGGCCTGGGCGATCGCCAAATATCGTTTCCCCGGCAAGCAGTTGCTGGTTACGCTCATCGAGCTTCCGTTCTCGGTCTCGCCGGTCGTGTCGGGGCTGGTCTTCGTGATGCTGTTTGGGGCGAGTGGCTGGTTTGGTCCGTTCCTCCAGGACCGCGGCGTCCAGATCGTCTTCGCGCTTCCCGGTCTGATCCTCGCCACCGTATTCGTGACTTTCCCCTACATCGCCCGCCAGCTCATCCCCCTGATGGCCACCCAGGGTCGAGCGGAGGAAGAGGCGGCGCTGACCCTCGGTGCGTCGGGCTGGCAGGCGTTCCGCCGCATTACGCTCCCCAACATCCGCTTCGCGCTGCTCTACGGCGTCCTGTTGTGCAATGCCCGGGCGATGGGCGAATTCGGGGCGGTGAGCGTTGTGTCCGGTCATATCCGCGGCGAAACCAACACGATGCCGCTCCATGTCGAGGTGCTCTACAATGACTACGACTTTGTCGGTGCCTTCGCCGTCGCCAGCCTCCTCGCGCTCCTCGCCCTCGTCACCCTTGCTCTTCGCGGGCTCCTCGAGTGGCGACACCGCGACGAGCTCGCCGTCCGGCGCTGAGATGGGCATTCGCATCGACGAGATCGCCAAGCGGTTCAGCGACTATCCCGCGCTGGGCGGAGTAAGCCTCGGCATCGAGGACGGGGAGTTCGTCGCGCTGCTCGGGCCGTCGGGTTCGGGCAAGACGACCCTGCTGCGGATCCTCGCCGGACTCGAGGTGCCCGATGCGGGGCGGATCCGGTTCGGCCAAACCGACATGACCCGGGTGCGCGCGGCGAGGCGCGGGATCGGCTTCGTGTTCCAGCATTATGCGCTGTTCGGGCACATGACGGTGGCCGACAACATCGCATTCGGCCTGTCAGTCCTGCCCCGGAGTGAGCGTCCGGGGCGGGCGGCGATCCGCGAGCGGGTGGCCGAACTGCTCGAGCTGGTCCGCCTGCCCGGGCTCGAGCAGCGCTTCCCCGCGCAACTGTCGGGCGGGCAGCGGCAGCGGGTGGCTCTGGCCCGGGCGCTTGCCCGCCGGCCGCGCATCCTGCTGCTCGACGAGCCGTTCGGCGCGCTCGATGCCAAGGTTCGCCGCGAACTGCGCGGTGCGCTCCGCCAGATCCACGACGAGCTGAAGCTCACCAGTGTCTTCGTCACCCATGACCAGGAAGAGGCGTTCGCGCTCGCCGACCGGGTCGCGGTGCTCCACGAGGGTCGGCTCGAGCAGTTCGACCGGCCCGAGGCCATCGTCGCCAGTCCAGCCTCCCCCTTCGTGGCGGAGTTCGTCGCCGGGAGCTGACGCCGCGGCGTCAGGCGGTGAAGACGCCCTTGCGAACGGCGAAACGGTGCAGCAGCTGCGGCCAGTCCGCACCGGGCATCGCGGCGGGCAGGCGGGTCCCGAAGCCATGTCCGCCCTCGTCGAACAGGTTCAGCTCGGCGGGCCGGCGCGCGGCCAGCAGCGCATTGTAGAGCGCGATGCTGTTGGCCACCGGGACGAGTCCGTCATCGCCGGCATGGACCAGGAAGCTTGGCGGCGTGTCCCCAGTGACGCGGGTCTCCACCGAGGCGGCCTGTCGGAGGTCGGTGGCGGCATCCGGCCCGAGCAGATTGTCGCGCGACCCGCCATGGGTGAACGGCGCTGCCATGCTGACGACGGGGTAGACGAGGGCGGCGAGATCCGGCCGGGCCGAGAGGCGGTCGGCCGCATCGACCGGCGCGTAGGTCGGCTCGGAGAAACGGGTTGCGAGCGAGCCGGCGAGATGGCCGCCGGCGGAGAAACCCAGTACCGCGAGCCGCGACGGCGATACCTGCAGCGACGCTGAGCGCGAGCGGATCAGGCGCATTGCCCGTTGCGCGTCCTGCAGCGGAACGAGCTGGCGCTGCGACCAGCCTTCGGCCGGTAGCCGATAGAGGAGGATGAAGGCGGTAATGCCGCGCGCGTTGAGCCAGGCGGCCTGACTGGTGCCCTCATTGTCGTAGGACAGGAAGCCATAGCCGCCGCCGGGAATGACGAGCACGCCGGCGCCGGTCGGGCGAGCGGGACGGCGGACCACCAGCATGGGCTGAGAGATACCTTCGACCCAGCGATCGGGCGCGCCTTTGCCATGAGACTGATCGTCGACCTTGCGCGGCGGGTGGCGGTGGAGATCGCCGGGGATGACGTTGGGCCAGAGCGGCAGGACCTCGTCAGTCGGGAGTGTCTGACCCCAGGCCGGGCCCGTGGAACCAATGGCGCCGAGAATGGCGGCTCCCCGTAGCAGGTCGCGCCTGCTCGCATGATCCATCATCGATGTCACTCCTCACAACCACTCGGCTGGCCGGATTTCAATGCGTTCAAATATGAAAACGGCTTTCACATCCGTTGCTTAATGAGCCTTGCTCTGCTTAACCAGTCTTGTTCGCCGTGTCGCGTCGGCATCAGGCGAAATGCGGCGCTGGGACGTTGTCGGCGCTTCGGTTGAGGAGAATGATCGTGTCGGGCAGGACAGTGCAATCGACCGGCTGGATGGCGTTGGCTGTCAGCCTGGTGCTGGCCGGCCCTGCGCTCGCGCAGACGAAGGTCCCAGGCGACCCCTATGCGGATGATCCGGTCGGCATCGTCGCCGATCCCTGTCCCCAGCACCCGGCACCGAGCGGCGGCGGCTGGCAGATGTGGAACCTGCACATGCTGACTCGCGACTTCGGGCAGCTGTGCCGCTACGCCGCCCAGAATGCCACGCTCGGCGCGCAGAAGGTGCGGGTCGTCTTCATGGGCGACTCGATCACCGACAACTGGATCAATCTCGACAAGGGCTTCTTCGTCGACGGGTTGGTCGACCGCGGGATCAGCGGGCAGACCACCCCTCAGATGCTGGTCCGGTTCCATCGCGACGTGCTCGAACTGCATCCCGCGGCGGTCCACATCATGGCGGGAACCAACGACATCGCCGGCAATACCGGCGCAGCGACGATCGCGACGGTCGAGGGGAATATCGCCAGCATGGCCGAACTGGCCCGGGCGCACGGGATCAAGGTCATCCTCGCCTCCGTTCCGCCGGCCGCGGCCTTCCCGTGGAGCCCGGACAAACAGCCGGTGCCGCAGATCGCGGCCATCAACGCCTGGCTGAAATCCTACGCGCGCACGAACCGGTTCACCTACCTAGATTATTTTTCCGCGTTGGCCGGATCCGATCGCGGGATGCGACCGGGGCTCTCGAGCGACGGGGTCCATCCGACCGCGGCCGGCTACGCGATCATGGCGCCGCTCGCCCGCGCGGCGATCCGCCAGACTCTGGGCGGGCGCTGATGCACGAGGTCGACCGTCGGACCCTGCTCGCGGCTGGCGCGGCGCTGGCCGCCGCGCAGGCGGTTCGGGCCGCGAGCCCGATGGGGACCGCCGTCGGCCCTGTCCGGCCGGAATGGCCGTCGCTGGTCGATCATTATCGCTATCCCGACTGGTTCCGCGACGCGAAGCTCGGGTTGTGGGCGCACTGGGGTCCCCAGTCGGTCCCGGAGATGGGCGACTGGTACGGGCGCTTCATGTACCAGCAGGGCCACTATATGTACGACCATCACCGCCGGACCTACGGGCATCCGACGGTCGAGGGGATGAAGGACATCCAGAACCGCTGGAAGGCGGAGCGGTGGGACCCCGATGTGCTGATCGCGCGCTACGTCCGCGCCGGCGCGAAATACTTCGTCGCGCTGGCCTGCCACCACGACAATCTAGACTGCTATGACAGCCGCTATCACGCCTGGAACAGCCTCCGGGTCGGGCCGCGGCGCGACGTGGTCGGTACTTGGGAAAAGGCGGCGCGGCGCGCGGGACTGAAGTTTGGCGTGTCCAATCATGCGGCCCACAGCTGGCACTGGTACCAGACCGCCTACGGCTATGATCCGGTCGGCTCGCACAAGGGACAGCGCTACGACGCGTTCCGCCTGCGCAAGACCGACGGACATGGCCGCTGGTGGAACGGGCTAGATCCGCAGGAACTCTACAACGGCCCCTATGCCGTTGCGCCGCCGGGTCTCGCCAGCACCGAGGCGATGAACAAGTGGCACGACCAGCACGATGGGCAGTGGGTGGAAACCGCACCGCCCGGCGCACGCGGCCGCAGCTATGTCGCCAAATGGCTGCTCCGCCAAACCGATCTGATCGCGCGCTACAAGCCGGACCTCTGCTACTTCGACGATTACGAATTGCCGTTCGGACCCGTCGGGCTGGAGGCAGCCGCCGATTATTACAATCGCTCTATCCAGTGGCATGGCAAGATCGACGTGGTGCTGACGGCCAAGCAGCTCAAGCCGAACGAGCGGTTCGCACTTGTTCAGGACGTCGAGCGGGGTTTTACCGATCATCTGTGGGAAGAGCCATGGCAGACCGACACCTGCATTGGTGACTGGTTCTACAATCGCGGGCGGCTGACCGATCGAAGCTACAAGACCGCCGAAGAGGTCATGCAGCGGCTGGCCGATGTCGTGTCGAAGAACGGCAACCTGCTCCTGTCCATCCCGCTGCCGGGTCATGGCGCAATCGACAGCGAGGAGGAGAAAATCCTCGACGGCATGAGCGCGTGGGTGGCGGTGAACGGAGAGGCGATCTTCGGTTCGCGGCCATGGCGGCGGTTCGGGGAGGGGCCGACGACGCCCGCCGCGGGCATGCAGAACGAGGGCGCGGCCAAGCCATTCACGGCGCAGGACATCCGCTTCACCACCAACCGGGGGGCGCTCTACGCGCTGTTCCTGAAGTGGCCGTCGGGTGCGGCGACGATCATGTCGCTGGGGCGCGGGCAGGTGCCCGGGACGATCGAACGGGTGACGCTGCTTGGCGGCGGCCCGATCCCGCACCGGCAGGATGAAGCGGGGCTCCATCTCGACTTCCCGACGAACACTCGTGGCGGGTTCGTGCCGGCGGTACGGCTGGACGGGCGCGGACTGGCATGAGCAGCGTCGCCTCGACGTACGCCGGCCGGCGCGTGCTGCCATTCGTGCTGATTGTTGCGCTGTTTTTCTTGTGGGGGGTGGCGAATAACCTCAACGATGTCCTTATCGCCCATTTCAAGCGGCTGTTCACCCTCAGCGACTTCCAGGCGGGGCTGGTTCAGTCGGCCTTCTACCTCGGCTATTTCTGCCTCGCGATCCCCGCCGCCTTGTTCATGCGCGCCAACGGCTACCGCGCCGCGGTGCTGGTCGGGCTGCTGCTCTACGGCGCGGGCGCGCTGCTGTTCTGGCCGGCGGCGGGCGCGCAGAGCTATCCCTTCTTCCTGCTCGCCCTGTTCGTGATCGCCAGCGGGCTGGGCTTCCTCGAGACCTCGGCCAACCCCCTGATCGCCCGGCTCGGCGACCCCGAGCGGGCCTCGCAGCGGCTCAACCTCGCGCAGGCCTTCAACCCGCTCGGCTCGATCACCGGCGTTCTGATCGGGCGCAGCTTCATCCTGTCGGGCGCCCCCCCGACGGCGGAGCCGCTGGCCGCCACCCGCGCCAGCGAGGCGGCAGCGGTCCAGCTTCCCTATCTGGCGATCGCGCTCGCGGTGCTCGGCTGGGCGGTGCTGATCCGGCTGACGCCCTTTCCGGACGTCGCCACGCGCAGCGACGTGGACGAGGGCGTCGGCGCCTGGGCCGACTTCCGCTCGCTGCTGCGCGCCCCGCGGCTGCTCGCCGGGGTCGCCGCGCAATTCTTCTATGTCGGCGCGCAGGTCGGCGTCTGGAGCTTTCTCATCCGCTATTCGCAGCAGGCGGTCCCCGGCACCGCCGAGCGCACCGCCGCGGACTATCTCACCGCCTCGCTCGTCCTGTTCATGGTTGGCCGCTTCGCGGGAGCGGCGCTGATGAGCAGGGTCCGCCCCCTGCCGCTGCTGAGCGGCTTCGCCGGCGCGGCGGCGCTGTGCTGCCTGATGGCGGCGCTGGTCGGCGGCGGAGCCGGCATCGCCGCGCTGGTCGCCAGCAGCTTCCTCATGTCGGTCATGTACCCGACCATCTTCGCGGAGGCGGTCAGCGGCCTCGGCGCGCGGACCAAGTCGGCGGCCGCGCTGCTGGTCATGGCGATCGTCGGCGGGGCGGTGTTCCCGGCGATTATGGGGCTGGTGTCCGACGCGGCGGGCTCGATGATCCGGGCGATGGTCGTGCCAGCGCTCTGCTTTACGGTCGTGGCGCTGTTCGGCCTGCTGGCGGGAAGGCTTCGGCCATGATCGCGCTCCCGCGTCTCGGGATGGGCTGTGCCGGGATCGGCAATCTCTATCGAGCGGTTGCCGACGCGGTCGCAGAGGATACGGTCGCGGCGGCGCTCGAGGGCGGGATCGGCTATTTCGACGTGGCGCCGCACTACGGCTTCGGCATGGCCGAGGACCGTCTCGGCCGCGCGCTGGCGCTCCACAATCCCGACCAGCGGGCGATCGTCGCGACCAAGGTCGGCCGGCTGCTCGATCCGACGGACAGCCGGGCGGCCGAGCGGCACGGCTTCGTGGATGCGCCCGGGTTCGAACCGCGGTTCGACTATTCGCACGACGGCGTGCTCCGCAGCGTGGAGGAGAGCCGCCGCCGTCTCCGGCGCGAGCGGATCGACGTGCTGCTCGCCCACGACCTCGGAGCGCTGACCCACGGCGCCGATCACCAGCGCCAGCTGACGACCTTTCTCGACGGCGGCTATCGCGCCCTGTCGGACCTCAAGGCCGACGGGGCGGTCGGCGCGATCGGCATCGGCGTCAACGAGCTGGCGGTATGCCACGAACTGCTCGACCGCGTGCCGCTGGACGTCATCCTGCTCGCTGGCCGCTACACATTGCTGGAGCCGGACCGGGCGCTGCCGCTGCTCGACCGCTGTGCCGACACCGGCACGCGGGTCATCATCGGCGGCCCGTACAATAGCGGCATCCTCGTCGAGGGCAGTCGTTCCCGGACGGCGCATTTCGACTATGGCACGGCGCCGTTGCCGGTGGTCGCGGCGACCGGGCGGCTGGAGACCGTGGCGCGCGAGTTCGGGATCGCGCTCCCTGCCGCGGCGCTGCAGTTCCCGTTGCGCCATCCGCAGGTGGCGTCGGTCATCCCCGGGCTGGTCGGCCGAGCGCAGGTCGAGGCGACGCTGGACTATGAGGCGGCGGCGATCCCGGCCGACTTCTGGCGCGCCGCCGCGCTTGCCCTGTCCGCCGAGCCCGCGCTGTGAACGCCATCCTGCTCCACCCGGCCGACAACATCCTGGTCGCCATCGCGCCGATCGGCCCCGGCGAGCCGATCCTGCTGGACGGTGAAGCGGTCCCCGCGGCCGAGGCCATCGACGTCGGTCACAAGCTGGCGCGCCGCCCGCTGAGCGCCGGCGAGAAGGTCGTCAAATATGGCGTGTCGATCGGGTCCATGACGGTCGCCGCCGAGCGCGGCGCGCATGTTCACCTGCACAATATGAAGAGCGACTATATCGCGAGCCATGCGCGCGACACGCTCGAACGGAGCACGCATCCATGATCCCCGCCTGGCTTCGCGCGGACGGTCGCAAGGGCATCCGCAATGTCGTCGCGGTCGCCTATCTGGTCGAGTGCGCGCACCATGTCGCGCGTCGCATCGTCGACAAGGCCGACGACCTCGATGTCCACCTGATCGGATTCCCGGGCTGCTATCCCAACAGCTATGCCGACAAGGTGATGAAGGCGATCGCGACCCACCCGAATGTCGGTGGGCTGGTGATCGTCTCGCTCGGCTGCGAAAGCTTCAACCGCGAGTCCCTGGCCGCGACGGTGGCCGCGAGCGGCCGACCGGTCGAGACGCTCGTGATCCAGGAGGTCGGCGGCACCGCGGCGACGATCGCCGCCGGGCTGGAGGCGGTGCGGCGCGTCAAGGCCGCGGCCGACCTCGCGACCCGCGGAACGATGGACGTCGGCGAACTGGTGGTCGGCACCATCTGCGGCGGGTCCGACGGGACCAGCGGCATCTCCGCCAACCCGGCGGTCGGTCGCGCGTTCGACCGCCTCGTCGCCGAGGGCGCGACCTGCATCTTCGAGGAGACGGGCGAGCTCGTCGGCTGCGAGGCGGTGATGGCCGAGCGGGCGGTGACATCCGAGCTCGGGCAGGAGCTGATGGCGAGCGTCGCCAAGGCGGAGCGCTACTACACGATCATGGGCTTCGGCAGCTTCGCGCCCGGCAATGCCGAGGGCGGGCTGACGACCCAGGAGGAGAAGTCGATGGGCGCCTATTCCAAGTCCGGCAGCTCGCCCATCTCCGGCATCGTCAAGCCGGGCGACGTCCCCCCGCCAGGCGGACTCTACATGCTCGACGTCGTTCCCGACGGCGAGCCGCGCTTCGGCTTCCCCAACATCTCGGACAATGCGGAGATCGTCGAGCTGATGGCCTGCGGCGCGCATGTGAACCTGTTCACCACCGGCCGCGGGTCGGTGGTCGGCTCGGCGATCGCCCCCGTCATCAAGATCTTCGCCAATCCGGAGACCGCCCGGCGGCTGGCCGACGACATGGACGTCAACGCGGGCCGGATCCTCGAAGGTGCGGCGAGCATCGAGGAGGTCGGCGCCGAGATCTACGAGCGGACGCTGGCGGTCGCGAGCGGCGAGCGCAGCGCGTCGGAGGCGCTCGGGCATCAGGAATTCATCCTCACCTACAAGAGCTTCGAGCCGAGCGGTCCCGCCTGCATGCCGGCGAGATCCATGTCGTGAGCGGGCGGCTGGCCGGCAAGCGCGTCCTCATCACCGCGGCGGGGCAGGGGATCGGTCGTGCCAGCGCCGAGCTGTTCATCGCCGAAGGTGCGCAGCTGTTCGCCACCGACGTCGATGCGGCCAAGCTGGTTGGGCTCGACTGCACCACCATGAAACTCGATGTCCGCGATGCACGGGCGATCGCCGCCATGCCCGAGCGGACCGGGCCGGTCGACGTGCTGCTGAACTGCGCCGGCTTCGTTCACCACGGCAGCCTGCTCGACTGCGACGAGGATAGCTGGGCGCTGTCGAACGAACTCAACGTCACCGCGATGTACCGGACGATCCGCGCCTATCTCCCCGCCATGCTGGCGGCGGGCGGGGGCAGCATCGTCAACGTCGCGTCGATCGCCAGCTCGATCAAGGGCATTCCCAACCGCTTCGCCTACGGCACGACCAAGGCGGCGGTGATCGGGCTGACCAAATCGGTCGCGGCCGACTTCGTCGCGCAGGGCATCCGCTGCAATGCGATCTGCCCGGGCACGGTGGACTCGCCGTCGCTGCAGCAGCGGCTGCACGACACCGGCGACTATGCGCATGCCCGCCGTGATTTCGAGGCACGCCAGCCGATGAACCGGCTCGGCCGACCCGCGGAGGTGGCGGCGCTCGCGCTTTATCTCGCAAGCGACGAGTCGAGCTTCACGACCGGACAGACCCACATCGTGGATGGCGGCTGGATCAACTAAGGACGAGACATGAAACTGGTACGCCATGGAGAAGCGGGTCGCGAGCGCCCGGGCTTGATCGACGCCGCGGGCGTGCTGCGCGACCTGTCGGGCGTGATCCCGGACGTCACGGGGGCGACGCTCGCGCCGGCGACGCTGGAGCGGCTGGCCGCGCTGGATTCGCAGACGCTGCCGGCGGTCGACGGTTCGCCGCGGCTGGGGCCGTGCGTAGGGCAGGTCGGCAAGTTCCTCTGCATCGGCCTCAACTATTCTGACCATGCGGCCGAGACCGGGGCCAGCGTTCCGCCCGAACCTGTGCTGTTCACCAAGGCGACGAGCGCGATCATCGGACCGAACGACACGGTCCGCATCCCGCGCGGCTCGACCAAGACCGACTGGGAGGTCGAGCTCGGCATCGTGATCGGCACCGCCGCGAAATATGTTTCGGAAGACGAGGCGCCGCAGCACATCGCCGGATACTGCCTCATCAACGATGTGTCCGAACGCGCGTATCAGCTCGAGCGGCATGGCACCTGGGACAAGGGCAAGGGCTGCGACACGTTCGGGCCGGTCGGACCCTGGCTGGTGACCGCCGACGAGGTTGGCGATCCCACCGCGCTCGCCATGTGGCTGGCGGTGAACGGTCGTCGCTTCCAGGACGGCTCGACCGCGACGATGGTCTACAAGCCGGCGTTCCTCGTCAGCTACCTGAGCCAGTTCATGACCCTTCACCCGGGCGACCTCATTTCGACCGGGACGCCGCCCGGCGTCGGCATGGGGCAGAAGCCCCCGGTCTACCTGAAGGCAGGCGACGTGATGACGCTCGGCATCGAGAAGCTGGGCGAACAGCGCCAGCAGGTCGTTGCCGATTGATGGGCGAACCCGGGCGCCGGCTGTTGCTGCTCGATCTCAAGGACGACGCGGCGCTGATCGCCGCCTACGAGCGCTGGCATGAACCGGGGGCGGTGCCGGCCGCCGTCGTCCGCAGCATCCGCGCGGCCGGGATCGTCGGCATGGAGATCTTCCGTTGCGGAACCCGGCTGGCGATGATCGTGGAAACGAGCCCCGCCTTCGATCCCGCCGCGAAGGCGGCCGCCGACCTTGACGACCCGGATGTCGTCGCCTGGGAGCGGCTGATGGACGGGTTCCAGCAGGCGCTGCCGTGGAGCGAACCCGGGACCAAGTGGATCGAAGCTCGCCGCATCTTCTCCCTCGACGAGCAGCCCTGAGCGCGGCCGGCACATAAAAAAGTCCCCGGCCGGGACCGGCTGGCCGGTACCCGGACGGGGACAGTGAGGGGCTCGTGAGGGGGCGGCCGATCGACGGGCGCTAGTTGCGGAGGCGGAGGGTGACCCCGAAGCGCCGATCGTTAAGCTCGAAGTTGCGCGGGTTCTGCGGATAATATTGATAGCTGTCGTAGCGTTCCTTGGTGAGGTTCGTCGCGTCGACGGTGATCGAGGCCTTGGGCGTGACGTTGTAGGTCAGCGAGGCATCGAGCTGGCCGTAGGCATGGTTGTAGATCGGGATGCCGCCGGTGCCGTTGCCGGCCGAATCCGCGAGGTAGCTGCTGCGCCAGTTGTAGGCGACGCGGGCGCTGATCCCGAACTTCTCGTAAAGCCCGACGATGTTGTAGCTCCACTTGGACAGGCCCTGCAGCTGCGTCGGGACCTGCTGGCCGTTCGCCAGCGTGCCGGTTGCACCCGGGGCGCTGCTGTCGACATAGGTGACGTTGGCCTGCGCCCCGAGCCCGGAGAGGGCGCCGGGCAGGAAGTCGAAGAAGGTGTTTCCGCCGAGCTCCGCGCCTTTGACCGTGCCGCGGGTTCCGTTGGCGTAGCCGCTGTACAGGAAGGTCTGGGTGCCGTTGCCGGGCACGTCGACCTGCTGGTTGGACGTTACGCCCTGGATGAAGTTCTTGAGCTTCTTGTAGAACAGCGTGCCGTACAGGAAGGTAGAGCGCGAGGCGTTCCATTCCAGCGCAAGGTCGGTCTGGTCGACGGTGAGCGGCTTCAGATAGGGGTTGCCGCCGCCACCGGTGTTGGTGCCGCTCGGGACATAGCCGGTGACGACCGTTCCGTTCAGCACCTGGTTGTAGCCGATCGACAGCGTGCGATTGGCGTTCAGCTGGTAGAACTCGGGTCGCGCCAGCCCCTTGGAGGCGGCGGCGCGAAGCTGCAGTTGCGGCGTGAGATGCGCCCGCAAATTGATGCTCGGAAGCAGCTTCGTATAGGACTGCGAGGCCGAATAGGGCTGGTCGACGGTGACCTGGCTAGTGGTGGGCAGCAGGTCCGGGCGATAGTTGAGCCGGGTCGAGCCGGTCGCATTGTTGTCCGTCTTGACGACCCGCACGGCGATGTTGCCGTCGATCGGCACCGCCGCGTCGAACTTGAAGTAGGCGGCGAGATAGCCCGCGTAGGTCTTCTCGCGCTGCGTGTTGATGTCGAGCGGACCGAAGGTGGTGATCGCCCGCCCACCGATGGTCTGGAACGCGGCCGCCGGATCGTCGAACAGATGGGCCGAGGCGTAGGGCACGGGACCGATGATGTCCGCCCCGGCGCCCCCGAACAGCGCACCGTAGGGCGCGGGAACGCCCTGCGAGATCGGGTTGGCGAGGTTAAGCGGGCTGCCGTCGGCGTTGGTCGGGGTCGCGCTAGTCCAGTTGTAGGGCGTGCTGCGGTTGATCGCCTCGCGGTCGGTGTAGCGAAGGCCGCCCTGGATCGAGGTCAGGATGCCGTCGAAGTCCCACTGGAGGTCGAGACGCGCGGCCTTTTGGGTCGCCACGCTGTCCTCCAGATGGTCCATGATCGCGGTGAAGCGATAGGCCACGAGGTCGTAGATGGAAGCGCCGCCGGGTGGGGCCTGGAAGGTGATCGAGGGGAGGCCGCCGCTGAGGTCGACATTGTAGCCGGCGAGATCCTTCTGGGTGAAGGCGGTGTAGCTCTGGGTCTGCGCGGTTGCCCGCTCGTACTGGAGATCGAGGTCGGCGTGCAGGCGCTGGGTCGGCTGCCACTTGACGCCGCCGGCCCAGTCGGTGGTCACCGTCTTGGAGAAGGCCACCTGCGTATTGTCTAGCACGTTGAGCGCAGTGTTGACGTAGGGCGGCGCCGAATAGGCGGGAACGAAGCCGTTGTAGCCGCCCGACACGAACGTCCCGTCCGGGGCGAAGCTGAAGCCGCTGCTGTTCGGCTGCATGTAGTTCAGATAGTCGCTGCTCGTGCTGTTGGTGACGAAGCTCGAGTAGTTGGGAGTATAGATCTTGTAGCGGGACTGGAAGAAGGTCCCGTAGAAGTGAAGATTGCTGGCAGGATCCCACTGCGCCGCCGCGTAGAGCCCGCGCCGCTTGCGCTTGCCCTCGGTGACCTGGATGCCGGCACCGTCCGGAAGGTAGAGCGTCTCGCCGACATGGCCGGGGATGGTGGTCGACGGGACATAGGGCTCGATGGTTGCCTGGTCGCGGCGGAAGGCAGCGTCGTAGTACGACAGGTCGACGAGCAGGCCGAAGTCGCCGATCGAGGTGTTGTTCCAGATCTTGCTGAGAAGGAGCGAGCCGTTTGGACGGGTCTTCTTCGACAGGTCGAAATAGTTGGCGCCGATGCTTGCCGCGACGAGGAAACCCTTTTGGTCGAAGGGCATGCGCGTGCGCAGGTTGACGAGGCCGCCGATGCCGCCCTCAATCTCCTTGGCGGACGGATCCTTGTAGACGTCGACCCCGGCGAGCAGCTCCGACGGCACGTCCTCAAAGCCGAGCGCGCGCCCGCCGCTGCCGCCGAACACGTCGCGGCCGTTCAGCTCCGTCTTGACCTGGGTCAGGCCGCGGATGGCGATGCCGGAGCCTTCGCCATAGTTGCGGCTGATCTGCACGCCCGAGATTCGCTGCAGTGCCTCGGCGACGTTGCGGTCGGGCAGCTTGCCGATGTCGGTCGCGGTGATCGAGTCGACGAACTGGTCCGAGTTGTACTTGAGCGCCTGCGCGGTCTCGACGCTGTGGCGGAGACCGGTGACGACGATCTCGCCGCCCGCGTCGGCCGGCGCGACCGCAGCCGCCTGGTTGGTGGAGTCGCGGGGTACCGAGCCGTTCTCGGGCGTCGGCGTGGCGGTGGGGTCGGTGGTCGACTTGGGCGGCGTGTCGCCCTGGTTGGCGTCGGCCTGAGCCTGCGGGTCGGGCTGGGCTTGCTGCGCAAGCGCGGCAACGGGCGCGCCGACCGCGGCGAGCGCGAGCACCGACGCGCTGACCAGCAGCGACCTGCCGAGACCTTCCCCGTGAACGCCGAACCATGCCGTCATGCCTACTCTCCCGGAACGCTGCGCCCGTGACCTTGGGCGGATGATTGATGGTGCGGGAGCCGGGCGCGGCCGTGCCCGGATTATCCTCGCCTGGCGCAGCCTCCCTTCGCGTCCACCGAGCCGGTGCCGGGGAGGTCTGACGAACGCGATTGCTAATCGCGGCACGAAAACCGGTCAATGAGAATGTTCAATAGTGAGTAACAATTTTAGATATGAAGCAACTCAGGGCTCCACCCGGAAGCTTGTCGTGCTAGGGGATAGCGGTGTCCGGTCCCGCGTCCTTCGACCCTGTTCGTTCCATCCTGATCGTCGGTGGCGGCACTGCCGGCTGGATCGCGGCGGCCATGCTTGCCCGCAGCCTGCCCCGCGACCGGGTTCGCATCACGCTGCTGGAGTCGGAGGAGATTGGGACCGTCGGGGTGGGCGAGGCGACCATCCCGCCGATCCGCGAACTGAACGCGATGCTCGGGATCGACGAGGATGCGTTCGTCCGGGCGACCCAGGCGAGCTTCAAGCTCGGCATCGCGTTCGAGGACTGGCACTCGGTCGGCGAGCGCTACTTCCATCCGTTCGGGCGGTTCGGAGCCTCGCTCGGCACGCTGCCGTTCCAGAGCTACTGGCACGAGCTGAGTCGCCGCGACGCGGACCGGGCTGGACCGCTGCTCGCCTACAGCCTGCCTGGCATGGCCGCCGCCGCGGGGCGGTTCTGCCGACCAAGCCCCGACCCGCGAAATGCGCTGTCGAACATCAGCTATGCCTTCCATTTCGACGCCAGCCTCTACGCCCGCTTCCTGCGGAGCGTGGCGGAGGGTGGTGGAGTGGAGCGCGTCGAAGGTCGCGCAGTGGCGACCCGGATGACCGCCGACGGGGCCATCGAGGCCGTCGTGCTGAGCGACGGGCGGACGCTTGACGCCGACTTCTTCATCGACGCCTCGGGTTTCCGCGGCCTGCTGATCGAGGAGGCGCTGAAGACCGGCTACGAGGACTGGCGGCACTGGCTTCCGTGCGACAGCGCGATCGCCCTGCCGACCAGCGCGCACGAGCCGCCACGCCCCTACACGCGGTCGATTGCCGGGCCGGCCGGCTGGCAGTGGCGGATCCCATTGCAGCACCGGACAGGCAACGGGCATGTCTTCTGCAGCGCCTTCCTTTCGGCAGACGAGGCGGAGGCGCAGCTGCGGTCATCGGTGGCGGGGCGACCGCTCGCCGAAGCGAAGCGGCTCCGCTTCACCACCGGGCGTCGGCGGGTGGCCTGGAACCGCAACGTGCTGGCCGTCGGTCTGGCGGCGGGGTTCCTCGAACCGCTGGAGTCCACCAGCATCCATCTCGTCCAGTCGGCGATCACGCGGCTGCTGGCGCTGTTCCCCGATCGCGGCTTCGCGCCCGCCGACCTGGCCTATTACAACCACGCGACCGCGCGCGAATATGAGCGCATCCGCGACTTCTTGGTGCTTCACTATCACGCGACCGAGCGGCGCGACTCTGCCTTCTGGGAACATTGCCGGGCGATGGCGATCCCCGACACGCTGCGCGAGCGGCTCGACCTCTATCGCAGCCGCGGACGTTTCTTCCCCGCCGAGTTCGACCTGTTTCTCGAGCCGAGCTGGGTGGCGGTGATGGAAGGGCAGGGAGTCCGACCCGCGGCCCCGGACCCGCTGGCGGCGGTCCATGCCGAGCGCCTGGCCGAACTGCTGCCGCGGATCCGCGGGACCATCGCCGCCGCGGTGACGGCGATGCCGCCCCACGAGCGCTTCATCGCCGAGCATTGCCGCGCGCCGGCGGCCGCCTAGCGGTAGCTGCCCATCACCACCTTCAGCCACACCGGCCGGTCGACGAGGTTGATGCCATAGTCGGTCTGGTCGCCGTTCCACAGCCGGTCGACCACCCATTTGCCGGCCGCGAAATGGCCTTCCTCGACGCGCACCACCATGCCGTGGGCAGGACCGCCCGGGCGGGTGCCAAAGTCCAGCCGGACATGGTCGCCGGTCAGCAGGAACTCGTTGGGGGAAAGCTGGGCAACGACCGCGCCGCCAACCGGCTGCTTGTCCCACGGCGGCGGTTCGGACTTGATCCAGGTGT
The DNA here is from genome assembly GCF_003970925.1 of Sphingomonas ginkgonis. Classification (NCBI taxonomy): domain Bacteria; kingdom Pseudomonadati; phylum Pseudomonadota; class Alphaproteobacteria; order Sphingomonadales; family Sphingomonadaceae; genus Sphingomonas; species Sphingomonas ginkgonis. The sequence goes on along the minus strand of NZ_RWJF01000001.1, from coordinate 2,551,892 downwards.
CGGTGCGATGACCGAACTGCCACTCACCGTAGCTCGCCTTGATCGTCCAGTCGCCCATAGTGGTCGACTGCGGCTGACCGTCATCGGGCTTTGCGACGCCCCAAGTTGGACGCTCGAAGGCGATCCGGGCCCAGTCGCGGTTCGCCTTGGCGAACAGGCGGTACTTCTGCGCGAACGCGTTCAGCGTCTCGACGTCGAGCTGCTTGGCGCCGAGCGGATAGTTGGAATAGCCGGTGTCATCCATGCCGAACGGACTGAAGCCGATCGCCCCGCGCCCGACGGCGGCGTAGAAGTAGCGCGCATATTCGAGCGCGTTCCCCATCTCCGGCACGGCAAGCGCATTGTCGGGGCGGGCGTAAGCGTCGAGATAGGCCGTCACGTCCGCGTTCTTGCGGTCGTAGATGTCGGGCGCCGCATAATCGATCGCGGGCGCCGCGGCCTTCCAGATGTCGATGACGTCTTGCTGCGGGCCGCCGCTCGCGACCGCGGTCGGAGCGGGGATCTTGAAGGGGTCGCCAAGCGAGGCGTTGACGTACATCGGCAACGGCTTCACCGCCTTGCCCGCGGCGGCGATCTCGCCGACGTAGCGGGCGGTGTACCAGGTGTTGAAGGCGCGGTCGGCCTGCTCGCCGAACAGCTGGGTCCAGGTTCCCGGTTGCTTGTGCAGCGCGCGCGCCAGCGCCGCGGGTACCGGGCCGCGGAACAGCCGGTCGGCTTCCGCCGAATAGTCGCGCGGGCTGCCGTAGCTGCCGGTCTCGTTCTCAACCTGGACGAGGATGACCCGGTGGTCCGAGTCGTGATCGCGCAGATATTCGATCAGCCGGACGAAGGCGCGCTTGTCGGCCTCCAGCGTCGAGCGGGCGAGCGGCGTATGGACATAATGGTCCTTGCCGTCCTTGGTCTTCATGCGCGGAAAGCGGCGGTTGTCGAGCTTGACCCAGTCGGGCGTGTAGCCGGGCGAGGTGTTCTTCCAGGTCCCGAACCAGAGGAGGACAAGCCGCTTGTCGTGGGTGCGCGAACCGTCGAGCAGCGTCTGCACGAAGGAGAAGTCGAACCGGCCCTCGACCGGCTCGACCTGCTGCCAGGCGACCGGCACCTCGACCGTGTTGGCGCCGATCCGGTCGAGCATCGGCCACACCTCGGGGAGGGCGGCCGGGTAGTTGCTGCTGTTGTTGACCTGCGCCCCGAGCATCAGGAAGGGCGCGCCGTCGACGATCAGCGCGTGCTTGCCGCCGCGGCTCTCGAGATGCGGGATGGCGGCGGACTGGGCGAATGCCGCAGCCGGCAGCGCGAGGGCCAGCAGCGCCAGCGCGCCGAGGGAATAACGCAACCGCAGTTCCTTTCCTGTGCGATGCCACGCCGGGCCGCCGAACTTCTTGTCGGCCGGGCACGAGCCGCTTGTCGAGCCCCACTCTCATGCACGCGACCATCCACCTTGTTCAAGTATGGTCGTGGCATTTACTCCTGAAATCCTGTTAGCACTTCGCAGCCCTGCTCTGCGGAGCTAAAGCGAACCGGACGAACAGGGAGGAACGACGATCGCCATGGAGGAGCCACCGAAGTATCGCGCGCCGGCGCTGCAGAAGGGGCTCGCCATCCTCGAGACGCTCGCTCATTCCCAGGAGCCGATGAGCATGTCCGACATTTCGTCGGCGCTGTCGCGGTCGCGCAACGAGATCTTCCGCATGCTCCAGGTGCTCGAGGACATGCACTATATCACCAAGGACACGGCGGGGGGCTACACGCTGACCAACCGGCTTTTCGCGCTGGGGATGCAGCAGCCGCCGGTGCGCGACCTGCTCGACCATGCGCTGCCGCACATGCATCGCCTGTCCGAGGCGCTCGACCAGTCGTGTCACCTCGGCGTGGCATCGGGCAGCGAGATGGTGGTAATCGCGCGGGTCGAAGCGCCGGGCATGCTCGGCTTCGCGGTGCGCGTCGGCTATCGCCGGCCGCTGCACCTGTCGGCGTCGGGGCAGGTGATCGCCGCCTTCCAGCCGGAGCCGGTGCTCGAGCAGATGGTCGGCGACATGAAGCGGGCGGGCGAGACGGTCGGGCGCAAGCCGCTCGAGAAGCTGCTCGCCCCGATCCGCGCGCAAGGCCATCTGGTGCGTGAAAGCGAGGTGGTGAACGCGGTGGTCGACCTGTCGGCGCCGATCCTCGTCCACGACTTCGCGGTGGCCGCGCTGACGGTGCCGTTCATGCGCGGCGCGGGGGTGAAGATCGACGAGGCGGCGGCGACCGACCTGCTGTGCCGGACGGCCGAGACGATCAGCCACGAGCTGGAAGGGACGCGGATCGCCTAGCGGGCGTCGCCGTAGAGGATGCCACGGCCGTCCGTGCCGACATAGACCCGCCCGAAGCGGCGGGGATCGCCGATGATGAAGCGGAAGCGGGAGCCCCAGCGGTGGCGCTCGTCGCTGATCCGTGCCCAGCGGGTGCCGCCGTCGAGCGAGCGCCAAAGCGCCGATGAGGGGCCGGTCCCGGCGATGGCGTAGAGCGCGGGCCAGAACGCGCCGGGGGCTGCCTTGCCGAGCCCGAACTGGGTCGGCCGGAGCGGGCCCGGAGCGCGGGTCCAGTGCTCGCCATAGTCGGTCGAGCGGTAGAGCGCGCGATCGACCAGCAGCCAGAGCGAGCCGGCGCGGCCCGGCACCGCGACCAGCGGGTTCTGCGCCTCGCGCGACGGCGGCGCCGCGCTTCCCAGGTCGGCGGGGAGGCCGCGGGCGGCGACGGGGTGGAAGTGCGCGCCGCCGTCATCGCTGCGGACCAACCCCGAGCGGGCGGCGTCGACGGCGTAGAAGTGGGCGGGATCGACCTTGTCGGCGGTGACCCGGGTGCGCACCGGGAGCCCGGCGACCGCCTGCCAGTGGTCGCCGCGGTCGCGGGTCAGCAGCGGCATGACCGTCGCGGCGAGGAAGGTCCGGCCGTCTGCGGAGACGACGATCGGCGCGTCACCGGTGCGGACGGGCGAGGGACCCGGGAACGGAGTCGGCGACGAGATCGCGGGCGGGGTCAGCGGCTGCCAGCTCTCCCCGCCGTCGGCGGACCAGGCGAGCGTCGGTCCATCGACGATCCGCTCGTGCGTGCTCCCGCTCCGCACCATAATCGCCGGGGCGAGACCGGCATAATCGAGGTTGTTCGTGTTGCTGAGGAACGGGTCGCGGTGGAGGTGGGCGGGGGAGGACGACAGGTCGGCGTGGCGGAAGCCGGCAATGTCGCCGAAGCCGGATACCAAGGGCGCACCGCCGGTCGGGCTAATCGCGGTAATGATCGCCGTCTGCTCGATCCCCTCGGTCCAGGGCTGCCAGCGCATCGGACCCGCCGCCGCAAAGCCGCTCGTCGCGTAGAGGGTCGCGCCGGTCACGTAGGCGGCGTGGGTGTCGTCGAACGGGTCGATCGCGAGCCCGGCGATCCAATGCCCGAAATTGGCCTCGCTTCCGTCCAGCTTGAGGAAGGGGGTCGCCGAGACGTCGCGGCTGCTGCGCCGCCACAGCTCGTCCCAGTGGGCGCCGGCGTCGGTCGAGCGCCAGACGGTGTCGACCGGGTGGTAGCGGTCGACCGTGCTCACTGCGATGATCCGCGGGTCGCGCGCCGATACCGCCACGCCCATGTACCCGCCGGCGGGCGCGTCGGGGCTCCGGTCGGGGGTGACGTCGGTCCAGCGGCCGCGCTCGAGATCGTGGCGCCAGACCGCGCCGCGGGTGATCCCGTTGGGACCGATGCCATTCGCATAGGTGATCGTCAGCACCCCGTCGCGGCCGATCACCGCCTTGACCGGGAGCAGGTCCGCCGCGGGTCCGCCGGGAACCGCGCGCCAGTGCCGTCCGCCGTCGTCCGAGCGGAACAGGCTGGGCGAGCCGCCGTCGGCGCTGCCGACCACCACCCGGCCAGGACGGGCGGGATCGAACAGGACGAAGCTCAGCCCGCCGTGAGTCTGCCGGCGCGCGGTCGGCAGGCCGAGACCGGGCCGCGGGAAGCTGGTGACCCTGGCCCAGTGCGCCGCGCCGTCGTCGCTTCGCCACAGGCCCTGGTGGCGCGAGCCGAAGAAGAGGGTCGAACGGTGGTAGGGATCGATCGCCAGCCGCTCGCCAAGGCCGCGCCCGTCCTCGTTGCCGCCCATGGCGAAGGGGACCGGCGTGATCCGCCAGTGGGTGCCGCGGTCGGCCGAGCGGAAGATCGCCGCCTTCATCCGCGCGCCCATGCCGGCCGCCAGGTAGACGAGGTCGGGGTCGAGCGGGTCGGGCGCGATGCTCTCGACACCCATGTAGCTCGGCTCCGCGACCGAATCCTCGAGCGGGATCCAGCGTCCGTCCCGCGCGCTCCAACGATAGGCGCCGCCCATGTCGGTGCGGAGATAGGCAAGGCCGCGCTCGGCGGTGCTGAAGACGATCCCCGGCGCGAACCCGCCGCCGCCGACCCGCACGCTGCGCCAATCGTAGGGAACCGAGGCAGCGCCGCTCGCCGATGCGCCAGCCGGGCCGGCGACGGCGCTGAACAGGAGCAGGGCGGCGGCAAGGTGCAGACGCCTGCACACCACCTCACCAGTGAAAAACATATTCATGGAAGAACGTCATGCCCATCCGAGCGGCCTTGTCACGCGCTTTGTCGCTGCGCCTTGCCGACCCGGGGTGCTACGCTGCCGCCTCGACGTCCAGCGCCGATCCGAGAGGGTGGGTGCGCCGGCGAATGGCTGCTTGCATAAGTGAACGGCTTGCTCATACTTGAACACTGTATCGATCGGGCGGCGTTTTGGGGCCCGGCACCGGAGAAGAGGATCCCCTGATGAGCAGCACGTCGAAGCGCTGGGCGCGCGCCATGGTCCTTGCCGGCGTGTCGAGCCTCGCCGCGCTGGCCACACCCGCGGCTTCGGCCCCGCTCGCCACCATGGATCGCAACGGCAGCCTTATAGCGATCGAGCCCTATGCGCCCAACATCGTCCGGGTCACCATCGCGTTGGACCGCTCGCTTGCCGATTCCGCGCCCGGCTACGGGATCGACGGGCAGCCGGACGCCGCCGGCTGGAGCCACAGCACGACCGCGAACGGCGACCGGTTCGCGTCGGGCGCCCTGTCGGTCACGGTCAATGCGCAGCCCTGGCCCAAGGCACCGTCGCAGATGGAACGCTATTTCGCGCCGTCGCTGCCGCCGGTGTCGGTGCAGTTCACCGGCGCCAGCGGCCAGAGCGTGCAGATGAACGGCTGGGAACTCGCGCCGCACACGGTCAATGGGGAGCGGACCTTCCGCACCGGGGCGAGCTTCAGCGACACGCCCGACACGCATTACTATGGGCTCGGGCAGAACCAGGAAGGCATCCTCGACCTGCGCGGGCGGACGATCGATTGCCGCCACAACTATGATGCGCCGGCGGGCGAGACGGTCTGCGTGCCCTTCCTTGTCACCAACAAGGGCTATGGCATCGTCTGGGACAATCCGTCCGCGACGACCGTCTCGCCCGGTCTGTTCAACTCGACCCACTTCCAGTCGAACGTCGGCGAGCGGGTGTCCTTCTTCGTCATCACCGGCACCAATGCCGACGAGCTCTACGCCGGCTATGCGCGGCTGACCGGCCGCACCCCGCTGCCGCCCAAGGCGGCGTTCGGGCTGATCCAGTCCAAGGCGCGCTACGAGAGCCAGCAGGAGCTGCTCGACATCGCCGACGGCTACCGCCGCCGTGGCTACCCGCTCGACGTCATGGTGCTCGACTGGTTCTATTGGACGCGGATGGGCCAGATCGACATCGACCGGACCTTCTTCCCCGATCCGCAGGGCATGAACGCCCGGCTGAAACAGATGGGGATGCGCTCGATCATCAGCGTGTGGCCGCGTTTCGAGCGGGAATCGCGCTACTACGACATGCTCGCTGCGAAGGGCTGGCTGCTCCACGACAAGGACGGCAATCCGATCGACGGTCTTGCGATCCGCTCCGACCGCGCTGGCGCGCTGATCGACAGCACCAACCCGCAGGCGCGCGCTTGGTACTGGGACCGGATTCGCGACAACATCACGTCGCAGGGTTTCGACTGGCTGTGGCTGGACGAGACAGAGCCCGACCTCGTTCCCGACGGCGCCTTCTACTCGATCGGCTCGGGCGACCGCTATCACAACCTCTTCCCGCTGGTGCACACACAGAGCGTGGCCGAGGGTTCGGCGCGTGACCGGCCCGGGATGCGCAACCTGATCCTCGCGCGTGCCGCCTATCTCGGGGCGCAGCGCAACGGGGCGCTGTTCTGGTCGTCGGACGTGCAGTCGACCTGGGAGGCGCTGAAGCGGCAGGTGCCGACGGGGCTGGACTTCACCGCCACCGGCCTAGCGTACTGGGGCAGCGACACGGGGGGCTGGCAGTGGCCCAACGGGCCCAAGGCGCAGCGCGCCCCGCTGGTCGACCCCGCCGGCGCGACCGCGATGGCGCCAGGCTACACCGACTATCCCGAGCTGTTCGTCCGCTGGTTCCAGTACAACAGCTTCACGCCGACGCTGCGGATCCATGGGCAGAGACCCGCGACGGCGATCTGGCAATATGGCGCGGCGGCCGAGCCGATCATCGCAAGCTTTCTCCGGCTGCGCTATTCGCTCATTCCATACATTTACTCGCTGGCACACCAGACCTACGCGAGCGGCGCGCCGTTCATGCGCGCGCTGTGGATGGACTTCCCCAACGATCCCAACGTTGTGAACCTGGGCGACGAATATATGTTCGGGCCAGCCTTCCTGGTGGCGCCGGTGACCGAGCAGGGACGGACCAGCCGCAGTGTCTACCTGCCGGCGGGGAGCGACTGGTACGACTATTGGACCAACCAGCGCTACGCAGGCGGGCAGACGATCAGCGCGGCGGCGCCGATCGAGCGGATTCCGCTGTTCGTCCGGGCGGGCTCGATCATCCCGGTCGGTGCCCCGGTGCCGAGCACCGCGACGGCGCAGCGGCTCGACAGCATCCGGGTCTATCCCGGCCGCGACGCCAGCTTCACGCTGTATGACGACGACGGCACCACCAACGCTTACCGCCAGAGCGGGGGGCGGACGGCGGTGCTGCGCTGGGACGACCGCGCCCGCCGGCTCACCAGCAGCGGACGGCTACCGACCGGTCAGGATGCCGCCGGCCTGGTGCGGGTCCAGGCGCCGCAGCCCGGCGTGGTCGCGCGCTGAGGAGCGGGGGCGGGACTGCGGCGAAGTTGATGCTGTTGCCGGCGCCAGCCGATCAGGCGTCGCTCATCAGCCGGTAGCCCACGCCCATCTCGTTGACGATCAGGGCCGGCCGCGCGGGATCGGCTTCCAGCTTCTGGCGAAGGTTGCGGACGACGATCCGCAGATAGTCGATGCGGCGGTCGTGCTCGAACGGCCAGGCGGCCTGGAGCACGCGCTGGTGGGTCACCACCCGCCCGGGACTGGCGGCAAGCTGCGCCAGCACGTCGTACTCCTTGCGGGTGAGATGGACCTCCACACCGTCGCGGGTGATGATGCGGTTGACGAGGTCGATGGCGACGGCGCCGGCCTGTACCACTGGCGCGGAGCCTTGCGCGAGCAGCTTGTGGCGGAGCGCGGCGCGAATGCGGGCGAGCACCTCCTCGCTGTCGAACGGCTTGGTGACATAGTCGTCGGCACCGAGATCAAGCGCCGCGACCTTCTCGTCCGTCGCCTCGCGCGCCGACACGACGAGGATCGGCGCGGCGCTCTGCTCGCGCAGCAGGCCGATGATTTCTAGTCCGTCGCGATCGGGCAGGCCGAGATCGAGGAGGATCGCGTCGGGCTGCTCGCTGCGGACGTGGGACAGGGCCTGCGCCGCGCTGACTGCTTCGACTGGCTGGTAGCCGCCGCGCACCAGCGTGGCATGCAGCAGCCGCCGAATGTGGAGGTCGTCGTCGACCACCATGACCTTGAGCCCGCTCACCACGCGGCCTCCCGGTCCGAGCCGCGCACCAGCAGCGTGTCGGGGAAGCGAAGGCTGAAGCAGGCACCGGACAGGTCCTGCCGGCTGGAAGCCTCGACCGTCATCCCCATGGCCTCTGCAAACCCCTTCACGATGGCGAGCCCCAGCCCGGTCCCGCTGACCGAGCGATCCGATCCTTCCAGCCGGCGGAAGGTCTCGAACACTTCCTGCTCGCGGCCGGGCGGGAGGCCGGGCCCCTCGTCTAGGACCGATAGGGTGAGTTCGTGCCGCTGGCGAGCTGCCCGGATCGTGATCGGCGTTCCCGGAAGCCCATAGCGGCCGGCGTTGTCGAGGAGGTTGAGGAGGCAGTGGTGGAAGAGCTGCGGGTCGACGCGGACGAACGGCAGGTCGGGTGCCACCTCGAGCCGGATCGGATGACCTTCCAGCGAGCGGCGGGTGTCGTGGACCGCAGCGCCGACCGCGTCGGTGAGGTCGAGCGGCTCGACGTTGAGCTTGAGCGCGCCGGCTTCGACCCGGGTCATGTCGAGCAGGTTGGCGACAAAGCGGTTGAGGCGAAGCGCCTCGCCCTCCACCGTGTCGATCAGCGGATCGTCATGGTCGCGGCGGAGCTCGGCAGCGGCGGCCAGGATCGACGTCAGCGGGGTGCGCAGGTCGTGGCTGACGGACGAGAGCAATGCCGAGCGAAGTCGGTCGCGTTCGCGGACCGTCTGCACGTCGATCATCTCGGCTTCGAGGCGCAGCCGCTCGAGGGTGAGGGCAGTCTGTTCGATCAGGCTGGTGAGCAGCGCCAGCTGGTCGGAGCGCACGGGCTCTCGGCCGTCGTCCCGAGCGAGGCCGAGCACCGCGAGCACGCGCTCGCCCGCGGTGAGCGGCCGGAACTGCCAGTCGGCGGCGGTCAGCGTGCCGGTGCCCTGGCCGGCGTCCTGCCCAGTGTCGGCGACCCACTGCGCCGCCGCCATCTCCATCACCAGCAGTTCGGTGCCGGGAGCGCTCGCGGCCTGGATGGCGAGCCCCTGCGGCGTCGGCTGCAGCAGGACGGTGCGAACGCCGAGCAGGCGGGCGATCTCGGCGCAGGCGGCAGCGGCGACCTCGTCGAGCGTCTTGAGTGCTGTGAGCTGCCGAAGATAGCCGGCAAGCGCGGCATTGGTGCGCGCGCTCCTGGTCGCCAGTTCGGCCTGGACCTGCACGCGCGAGGTTAGCTGGCTGGTGACGAACGCCACCCCGAGCAGGACCACGATGGACACGATGTTCTCGGGGTTGCTGATGGTCAGCGTGCCGACCGGCGGAAGGAAGAAGAAGTTGTACGCGAGGCTGGAGAGAAGCCCGGCGACGAGGCCGGTACGCAGCCCGTAGAGGCTGGCAGCGGCCATCACCGGAAGCAGGTAGAGAAGCGCGATATTGCCGAGGTCGAGAATGTGCGCGAGCGCGCTGGCGAAGGCGGTGACGACCGCCACCATGCCGCTGGTGGCGGCGTATCCCCAGGCCGATCCCCAACTGCCGCCGCGTGCCTTGTGGCGGGCGCCGATGGCAGCCTTGCCGGGAAAGGCGTTTTCCATCGGCAGGACATGCACGGCGACGCCTGGGGTCCCGCGCACCAGCTGGTCAACCACCGAGCCGTGGCGAAACTCGAACAGCCAGGAGCGCGCGGACTTGCCGACGATGAGCTGCGTGGCGCGGGCATCCTCGACGAAGCCCTTGAGCCCGGTGACGACATCGGTCGCGGGAACGGTCGCGACCGCGCCGCCGAGCCGGGTCGCGAGTGCCAGCACCGCAGCGATCCGCTGCAGCGCCTCGGCGTCGAGCTGGCGGCTGCGAGGAGTCTCGACATGGACCGCGGTCCAAGGCGCGTGGAGCGCGCCGGCGATCCGCTTGGCGGCGCGAACCAGCCCGTCGGCGCCGGGCAGCTCGCTGACCGCGACGACCAGCCGCTCGCCCGCCGCCCAGTTGCCGCCCAGCGCATGGGCGCGGACATGATCGAGCATCTGCGCGTCGACCGTCTGCGCGGCGCGGCGGAGCGCCAGCTCGCGGAGCGCGGAAAGATTGGATTTGGAGAAGAAGTGGTCGAGCGCTCGGGTGGCCTCGGCGGGAAGGTAGACCTTGCCCTCCCTTAACCGCTCGATCAGCTCGTCGGGCGGGATGTCGACGATCTCGATCTCGGCCTGCTCGAGGATCGAATCGGGGATCGTCTCGCGCACGCGCACCCGGGTGAAGGACGCTACCACGTCGTTGAGGCTCTCGATGTGCTGGACGTTGATCGTCGAATAGACGTCGATCCCGACCGCGAGCAGCTCTTCGACGTCCTGGTAGCGCTTCGGGTGGCGGCTGCCCGGCGCGTTGCTGTGCGCCAGTTCGTCGACCAGTGCGAGTTGCGGGCGCCGCTCGAGCAAGGCATCGAGATCCATCTCGGCGAGCGTGCGCCCCTGATAATCAATCGAACGCCGGGGCAGGATCTCGAGACCTCGGGTCAGCGCCTCCGTCTCGGCGCGGCCGTGGGTCTCGACCACTCCGACCACGACGTCAGTGCCGGCGCTGAGCCGCGCCGCGCCCTCCGACAGCATCTCGAAGGTCTTGCCGACACCGGGTGCGGCACCGAGGAAGATCTTGAGGCGGCCGCGCCCCTCCTGTGCCGCCTGGCGCAGCAGGGCGTCGGGGGCGGGCCGCGGCAAGTCGGTCAACGCGCGGCGCCGAGCCGATCCAGCTGCAGGTTGAGCGCCAGCAGGTTGACGTGCGGATCGCCCAGGAGCGAGCGGCGGACGTTCTGTTGGACAAGCGCGCGCAGCCGGTCCTCGCCGATGCCGCGCTGGCGGGCGATGCGCGGCACCTGGGCGAGCGTGGCCGCGGGGCTGAGATCCGGGTCGAGCCCCGATCCGCTGGCAGTCACGAGATCGATCGGGACGGCGCCGACGATGCCTTCGGCGCGGCGCGCGGCGATGTCAGTCCGCACCCGGTCCGTCAGCGCCTGCGAGGCCGGTCCGAGATTGGAGCCGGAGGAAGCCAGCCCATCATAGCCATTGCCCGCCGCGGACGGGCGCGTCTGGAAGTAGCGCGGCGAGACGAAGGCCTGGCCGACCACTTCCGAGCCGATGACCTTGCCCGAAGCATCGCGGACGAGGCTTCCGTTTGCCTGGTGCGGCATCAAGGCTTGGCCGAGACCGGTCATGGCGAGCGGATAGAGGATCCCGAGCAGAAGCGCGAACAGGATCGTCATGACGACGGCGGGACGGAGGGAGGAGGCGAAATCACTGCCCATGGCTGAGGCTCCTTAGACCAGACCGAGGCCGTTGACGGCAAGGTCGATGACTTTGATGCCGATGAACGGCGCGACGAGCCCGCCCGCGCCGTAGACGGCGAGGTTGCGCGCGAGCAGCGGCCCGGCACCAATCGGCCGGTAGCGTACGCCCTTGAGCGCGAGCGGGACGAGCGCCGGGATGATCAGCGCGTTGAAGATGATCGCCGAGAGGATCGCGCTCTGCGGTGTTGCCAGCCCCATGATGTTGAGCAGCCTGAGGCCGGGATAGAGTGCGACGAACATCGCCGGGATGATCGCGAAATATTTGGCGACGTCGTTGGCGACGGAGAAGGTGGTGAGCGCGCCGCGGGTCATCAGCAGCTGCTTGCCGAGGCCGACGACCTCGATCAGCTTGGTAGGGTCGCTGTCGAGGTCCACCATGTTGCCGGCCTCGCGCGCGGCCTGGGTGCCGGTGTTCATGGCGACCCCGACGTCGGCCTGGGCGAGGGCAGGCGCATCGTTGGTGCCGTCGCCGCACATGGCGACGAGGCGGCCGCCAGTCTGCTCCTTGCGGATGAGTTCGAGCTTGTCCTCAGGGGTCGCCTGGGCGAGGAAATCGTCGACCCCGGCCTCGGCGGCGATGGCGGCGGCGGTCAGCGGATTGTCGCCGGTGATCATCACCGTCCGGATGCCCATCTGGCGAAGCTCGCCAAAGCGCTCGCGGATGCCTGCCTTGACGATGTCCTTGAGGGCGATCGTCCCGAGCAACCTTCCGTCCCGCGCTACCGCGAGCGGTGTCATCCCGGCGCGGGCGATCTCGTCGGTCATCCGGCGCAGCTCGGTCGCGGCCGCCGTCTCACTCGCGGTCGGGTTGACCTTGAGGACGGAGTCGACCGCGCCCTTCTGGATCACCGATCCCTCGATCTCGACGCCCGAGATCCGGGTCTGCGCGGTGAAGGGGATGATCTCCGCGCCGGCGGGGAGCGCGTCCTGGCGGACGTCGAACCGCTCGCGCGCGAGGGCGACGACCGAGCGGCCCTCGGGAGTTTCGTCGGCGAGGCTGGCGACCAGCGCCGCCTCGGCCAGCTCCGTGACATGGACGCCAGAAACCGGCCGGAACTCGGTCGCCTGCCGGTCGCCGACGGTGATGGTGCCGGTCTTGTCGAGCAGGAGCACGTCGACGTCGCCCGCCGCTTCCACCGCGCGGCCGCTCTTGGCGAGGACGTTGAAGCGCACCAGCCGGTCCATGCCGGCGATCCCGATCGCCGACAGCAGCGCGGCGATGGTGGTCGGGATCAGGGTGATGAGCAGCGCGGAGAGGATCACCACCGGCACGCTGCCGCCAGCATAATGCGCGAAGGCCGGCACGGTCCCGACCGCGATCAGGAAGATGATGGTCAAACCGACCAGCAGAATGGTGAGCGCGATCTCGTTCGGGGTCTTCTGCCGCTCGGCGCCCTCGACGAGGGCGATCATTCGGTCGAGGAAGCCCTGACCGGGGTCGACGGTGACGCGGACCTTGATCTGGTCGGAGATGACCCGGGTCCCCGCCGTGACGGCCGAGCGGTCGCCGCCAGCCTCGCGGATCACGGGCGCGCTCTCGCCGGTGATCGCGGCTTCGTTGACCGAGGCAACCCCTTCGACGACTTCGCCGTCGGCTGGGATGAGGTCGCCGGTCTCAACGAGGACGATGTCGCCGGCGCGGAGCTGCGAGGCGGCGACATTCTCCGTCCCGCCGTTGCGGATCCGACGGGCGGTGAGCTCGGCCTTGGTCGCCCGCAGCGACGCCGCCTGCGCCTTGCCGCGGCCTTCCGCCAACGCCTCGGCGAAAGTGCCGAAGAGGACGGTCAGCCAGAGCCAGACGACGAGCTGGAGCTTGAAGCCGGTGGCCAGCGCGTCTTGCCCGACCACCAGGAGGATGGTGAGCAGAAGCGCCACGCAGGCAGTGGTGAACATCACCGGGTTACGGACAAGCTCGCGCGGGTCGAGCTTGCGGACGGCATCGCCGAGCGCCGGGACGATAAGGTCGGCGGTGAAGAGGGACTTGCTTTCTGCGCGTGCCACGGGTGCGCCTCCAATCAGGAGAGTTGGCCGCTGATCATCGCGAGATGATCGGCGATGGGGCCGAGCGCGAGGCTCGGCAGGAAGGTTAGGCCGCCGAGCACCAGCACGATCCCGACGAGCAGGCCGACCCACAGGCCGCCGGTGGTCGGGAAGGAGCCGGGGCTTTCCGGCGTGTGCTTCTTGGCCGCCAAATTGCCGGCGATGGCGAGCATCGGGACAATGATGAAGAAGCGGCCGATCCACATCGCAACCCCCAGCAGCCCGTCGTAATAGGGCGTGTTGGCGGTCAGCCCGGCGAAGGCGGAACCGTTGTTCCCGACCGCGCTGGTGAAGGCGTAGAGGATCTCCGAAAATCCGTGCGGGCCCTTGTTGAGCGGTCCGGCGAGACCCTGCTGAAGCACCGACGACAGGGCGGTGAAGCCGAGAATGATCAGCGGCAGGACGGCGATTGCCAGTACCGCGAGCTTGACCTCGCGCGCTTCGATCTTCTTGCCGACATATTCCGGCGTGCGGCCGACCATCAGCCCGGCGACGAACACGGCGAGAATGGCGAACAGGAGGAAACCGTAGATGCCCGCGCCGACCCCGCCGACCACGACTTCGCCGAGCTGGATGTTGAACAGCGGGACCATTCCGCCGAGCGCGGTGAAGCTGTCGTGCATGGCATTCACCGCGCCGCACGACGCGGCGGTGGTGACAACGGCAAACAGGGCCGAGGCGGCGGTGCCGAAGCGGACCTCCTTGCCTTCCATGTTCGCGCCGGCGACCCCGAGCTGGTGGAGCACCGGGTTGCCGGCGCTTTCCGCCCAGTAGGCGACCGTCACCCCGGCCAGGAACAGGATGGTCATGGCGGACAGGATCGCCCAGCCCTGGCGGGTGTTGCCGACCGCCTTGCCGAAGGTCCAGGTGAGCCCGAACCCGATCGCGAAGATCGACAGCATCTGGACGAAGTTGGTCAGCGCGGTGGGGTTCTCGAACGGGTGGGCGGAGTTGGCGTTGAAGAAGCCGCCGCCGTTGGTGCCGAGCATCTTGATCGCTTCCTGGCTCGCGACCGGTCCGGTCGCCAGCGTCTGGCGCGCGCCTTCCAGCGTGTTGACGTCGATCGTCGCCGCGAGGCTCTGCGGGACTCCGCTGAGGATCAGGAACAGCGCGTAGAGGATGCAGAGCGGGAGCAGCAGGTAGAGCGTGACCCGGGTGCAGTCGGCCCAGAAGTTGCCGATCGTCGATGCCTGCCGCCGCGCGAAGCCGCGGAACAGGGCGAAGGCCAGCGCGATGCCGGTCGCCGCGCTGAGGAAGTTGTGGATGGTGAGGCCGAGCATCTGGCTGAGGTTCGACAGGGTCGACTCCCCCGCGTAGCTTTGCCAGTTGGTGTTAGTCGCGAAGCTGACCGCCGTGTTGAACGAGAGATGCTGCGACAGTCCGGCAAGCCCCTGCGGGTTGAACGGCAGCGCGCCCTGCAGCCGCAGCACGGCGTAGGTGAAAAGCGTCAGCACCGCGTTGAACAGCAGCATGTGCACCGCGTAACGGCGCCAGCTCATCTCCTCTTCCGGGTCGATCCCGGCCAGCCGGTAGAAGCCGCGCTCGATTGGGCCGAGCAGGAGGTGGAGCGGGGTGCGCCGCCCTTCGTAGAGAGCGAACAGCCAGGTCCCGATCGGCCTGGTAAGCGCGAGCAGGATGGCGACGAACGCCAGGATCAGCAACCAGCCTTGCAGGGTCATCGGACCGCGCCCTTTCTTAGAAGCGCTCGGGGCGGACGAGGACCGCGACGAGGTAGAGGAGGAGACCAAGCGCGGTGAGCGCGGCGAGCCAGAGGTCGAGAGTCATCGCGGTGGCCTCAGGCTTGGTCGCACAGGCGGACATAAGCGAGCGTCGCCGCCACCAGCCCGAGCAGACACGCGATCCAGAGGAGATCCTGCATGGTCGATCCTTTCGTTAGAAGCTGGCGGTCAGCGATCCGACGAGGACCGGCTTGGCCGAGCGATGGAAATCATGGGTGCCGAGCGCGAGGTCGGCGGCGCTGGTGTCGTGGCGGCTGAGGTTCGTCCCGACCAGCGACAGGTCCGCGGTCAGCGCCTTCCACTTGGCCGACGCGCCGAGCGTGTAATCGACATAGTCGTGGCCGGCATAGTCGAAGCCGCCGCCACTGTGCCCGACATGCGCGTGGAGGAGGAGCGGGATGCCCGGCAGCGCGGTGCCAAGCTCGGCATATTCGTAGAGGTTGTAGCGGGTGGCTGTGTCGAACCGGCGGAAGTAGGACTGGCTGGGCGCCCAGTAGACGCCTGCCTTGGCCGTGACCGGACCAAGGCTCCGGGCGAGCGAGGCGTAGAGCTCGTAGTAATTCTCGCTAATGCCGACTGCCCGTCGGCTGCCCGGGTAAAGATAGCCGTAGACGCCCGCGTCAACGGTGACGCCCGACTGGCCGAGGCCATGGGAGTAGCCGCCGTAGACGTCGATCTCGGTCCCGCCGATGTTCACCGCGTCGTTCGCATTGGCACTCGAACCCCACACCGAGGCGTAGAAGCCGGAGCGGTGCGCCAGGGTGAAGCTGCCCTGCACCACGGGCTTGTTGTCGGACTGGGAGATGCCGCGGAAGCGGTACTGCGACACGAGCGCGGCGCTGCCGCTGATCATGAACGGTGAATTCGACGTCGTCGGGGGCTCGGCGGGAGTGGTGGGTACTCCGCTGGCCGTGTTCGACGGTTCCGTTTGTGCGAATGCCGGTGCGGCGGGCACGACAGCGACAAGGACGGCAGCTGGAAGAAGAAGCGATTTCATAACCTGACCTCGTGGACGCGCCGGAAAGCCGGGCGGCGCGGGAAGAGGTCAGCGAAGTAGGCGGCGGCGGCGTTGGATATCGAGTTCGAAAGCGCGGAGAGCCCGTAGTTTTTTCATATGGAAACGAACTGCGAGGGGCTTTGCGGCCGTTGTTTGCGCGATCGAGTGCCATCCGCCCGCGTCAGCAGCACGACCAGTTCCGGGCCGCTGACTTCCTTGGGGTCGCCATGAGAGGCCGGTTTCAGGGCAGCCGGTAAAAGCGTTCGGCAGTGCCTCCGAGGATGGCCGTGCGCTCGGCTGTCGCGAGCGGATCGAGCAGCCGGTCGGTCGCCTCGCACCAGCGATCGTAGGAGGCGGCGAGCTCGAGCACCGGCCAGTCGCTCCCCCACATCAGCCGGTTCGGGCCGAAGCAGTCGAGCAGCACATCGACATAGGGGCGGAGCCGCTCGACATTCCAGTCGGGGCCGGCTTCAGTGACGAGGCCGGACAGCTTGACCCGAAGCTCCGGATAATCGGCGAGGGCACGCATTCCGCTCGCCCAGGTGCCGAGTCCGCCGTTTTCGATCGCGGGCTTCGCGCCATGATCGATGACGATCCGGAGCCCGGGATGGCGGTCGAGCAGCTTGGGCAGGATTGTGAGGTGCCGCGGGGTGATCAGCGCGTCGAAGGCAAGGTCGCGGCGCGCCAGTTTGCGGAGGAGGGATTCGAAGGCCGGCCGGAGGATCCAGCCTTCGTCGGCAATGTCCTGCAGCATCGGGCGCACGCCGCGGAGCAGCGGATCGGTCGCCAGTCGGGTCAACTGCTCGCTCGCGTCCGGCGCCTCGAAATCGAACCAGCCGACCACGCCGGCGACGAACGGTGTCGCGCGGGCGAGATCGAGCAGGAAGCGGGTCTCTGCCAGAGTCGGAGCGGCCTGGACCAGGATGGTCCGGCCGATATTGTGGCGAGAGAGGTGCGGGGCGAGATCGGCGGGACCATAGTCGCGATGGATCGCAAGCTCGGGCCCGAGCCAGTGATAGTCGCCGCGCGCGAGGGTCCAGAAATGCTGGTGCGCGTCGATGCGCGAACCCGCCTCGCTCAAGTCCCGATCACCCAAGCGCCGGCTCGCGACGACGGCGAAGCTTCTGTGCGCCCGCGCGTAAACGTTCTCGCGCCCCGGGGCGATCGAGACGGAAACGGAAGCTCGGAGCCGAGCAGCGGGTCAACGCCTACAAGCATGCGACCAGGCTAGAAGATCTGAGCCGGTAGGGCCAATCGAATAGCTCGGCGCGACCCTGGCGCGCGCTACGATCCTGCGGAGGCGCCGCCCGGGTGATCGAGCGGTTCTGTCGCAAAGAAGACACTCACTTGCCGACCACGGTCGGGTTGGGCAGTCTGGCGGATCACGAGGGAGATCGGCTGATGATTGTTCGCGTACTCGCTGGCGGGCTCCTCGCCGCGGTGGCTGTTCCCGCAGCGGCGCAGATCGCCGCTACACCCGACCAGCTCGCCGGCGGGCCGGTCGTAACCGTCCAGATCAGCGAGCAGCTCCGCTCCCCGCCCGATCAGGCGACGATCAGCATGTCCACCGAGAGCCGCGCGCCGACCGCGACAGCTGCGCTCGCCGCCAACAAGGGGAAGACGCAGGCGCTGCTCGTCGCCATCCGCAAGGCAGGGATCGGCGACAAGGATGTGCAGACGGAAGGCATCAGCCTCGGTGCCGACTATCGCTTCGAACAGGTGAACGGCGTCGGCAGCCAACGCTTCATTGGCTATGTCGCGCGCAACACGGTGCGCATCAAGACGCGCGAGCTCGATCGGCTCAGCGGATTGCTGGACACGCTGACCGCGGCTGGCGCGACGGGCATCTATGGACCGAGTTTCGACATCGCCAACCCGCTTCCGATCCGCAGCGAGGCGCGGCGCCGGGCGATGGTGCGCGGCGAGGCGGAAGCGGGCGAATATGCGCGCAACGCCGGGTTCGCGCGCGTGCGGCTGCTGACGGTGCAGGAGGGCGTGTCCTATCGTTCGGACGACATCATTGTCACGGGCAGCCGCGTGCCCGCTGCTGCGCCTCCACCACCTCCGCCCCCACCCGCGCCCGAGCGCGACGGCGCGATCGCGCCGGGACAGATCGAGACCGGCGTGACGCTGACATTGCAGTACCGGATGGAGCGATGAGCCGCGTTCAAGGCTGGAATCTCCCGGCGCCGGAGTGCTGCCGTTGACGGTACAAATCCGTGGAAAACATGCACGAGTTTTGTCGATACTGTGCCACTTTGGAGCGCTAAATTTTCTTTAAGCGTAGCCCTCTTGCGAGAAACCCAATCCGGATTAATAAAACGTTCAGCACAGAGGCAATCCGATGATTCGGGATGTGCGAAGGGGCGTACATGTACAAGTTTGTGTTGCGCGTGGCAGTTGCCGCGACAAGCGTTTTGGTACCCGCTCAAGCGGGGGCAAGTGCGTTAACGTACACGCCAATTAATCCGAGCTTCGGCGGAAATCCTTTCAACTCTTCGCATCTTCTCGGGATTGCGAATGCCCAGAACAATTTCAAGGATCCGAGTACGCAAGCGACCGGAAGCCAGGCGCAGATCTTTGCGCAACAGCTCCAGTCAAGGCTACTCTCCGCATTGTCTTCGCAGATTGTGGACGCAATTTTCGGTCCGAATCCGCAGCAGCACGGGACGATCAAATTCGGCGATCAGACGATCGACTTCAACCGCAACCTGGACAGCGTCACGCTGACGATCACCGGGTCGGGCGGCGACATTACAACGATCGTCGTTCCCACCTTCCTCCAGGTCAACTGACATGCGTCAGTTGCTGCTGCTCGGCGCTGCCTGCGCCGCTCTCTCCGGCTGCACGACCCTCGGTCGTGACGGACGATCGGAAATCCCGGAGATGAGCTCGCTTGCGACCATCCCGCAGACGACCCAAACCCAAAACCTGCTAGCGTCGATCCCGCCGCCGCAGCGTCCGATCGCGGTCGCAGTATATGGGTTCGGCGACCAGACCGGCCAGTTCAAGCCGAGCGACAACGGCCAGACCCTGTCGCGGGCGGTGAGCCAGGGCGGCGGCGCGATCCTAGTCAAGGCGCTGCAGGATGCCGGCAACCGCCAGTGGTTCACCATCGTGGAACGGGAATCGCTGCGCAATCTCCTCAACGAGCGGCAGATCATCACCGAGATGCGCTCGCGCTACCTCGGCGAGAACGGGCCCAACCCACAGGCCTTGCCTTCGCTGCTGTTTGCCGGCGTCCTGCTCGAGGGCGGGGTGGTCAGCTACGACGTCAACACCGTCACCGGCGGTGTCGGCGCTTCCTTCCTCGGGATCGGCGGTCATACCGAATATCGGCAGGACACCGTCACTGTCTATCTGCGTGCGGTGTCGGTCCGGACGGGCGAAGTGCTGACCAGCGTCACGGCTTCGAAGACGATTGCCTCAAAGGCGATCAGCGCCAGCGCGTTCAAATATGTCGCCTTTAAGCAGTTGCTCGAGGCGGAAGCCGGGATCACCACCAACGAGCCCGGTCACCTCGCGTTGCAACAGGCGATTGAGAAGGCGGTCTACGAGATGGTTCTCGAGGGCGTCGACCTCAAGCTGTGGAATTTCGCCGATCCGCGCGCCGGCTGGCCAACGCTGTGGCGCTACCGGCAGGAGCGCGACGGGGTTTTTAGCGCGCGGGACGTCGCAACCGCGGTGGAACGGGATCGCCGGGCGACACCGATGAAGGTGCAGCCGGATCCGGTAAGGAACAAGGACGGAGGGAGCGCTCAGGGAGTGCACTGACCCATTCCGGGCATCCGGTTCGGCCGGGTGACCGAGTGGCTGGCGAAGGTCCGGCGACGCCAGCCGAAGCGACACCGGAGTCGGCGAGCGGAGTTGCAGCTCCGCTCGGCGTCGGACTGAATGCGCGCGCCGGAGTTGCAGCTCCGACGCGCGCGACATGGCTAGGCTCGGGGCCTGATCATGTCACCCCTTCGGGCGACATGATTATCTCCCCCACACGGAGGAAAGACAATCATGAAACGCGCAATTATGACGACCGTTTCCGCGCTCGCACTTTTCGCGGCCGCCCCGGCGATCGCTGCCGGGAACAACAGCTCGGCGGTCAACCAGAGCGGAACGATCAGTCTCGCCACGGTATCGCAGGATGGTGGAAACGCCGCCTCGTCGATCGATCAGAGCGGTCGTGCCGACAAGGCGATCGTCAACCAGAACGGATCAACGCTCGGCGTCAGCTCTGCCATTGTGCAGACCGGCAACGCCAACCTGGCGGATGTTACGCAGTCCGACGATGGTTCGGACGTTTACGGCCATGGTCGTCCGATCAACACCTCGGCGGTCCGCCAGGACGGAAATTCGAACAGCGCAACTGTCGTCCAGAAGACTTCGACCGCTCAGGCTCTGACGGAGTCGTCGGTGTATCAGGGCGGAAATTCCAACATCGCGTCGATCACTCAGGTCGACGATAACCAGCACTCGACGGTGGCTCAGACGAGCAGCAACAACACCGCCAGCGTCAAGCAGGGCGACAGCGCTCTCGCCGTCGGCGACAACTCCTGGGGGAACCACTCCGACGTCATTCAGTCCGGTGACGGTTCGCACACGGCGACCGTAAGCCAGACCGGCATCTACGGTTCGAGCCAGGTCGGCCAGAGTGGCTACATGAACTCGGCGACCGTGACGCAGCACGGCGGCCAGGCATCTTCGTCCAACGTATACCAAGCGGCGAAGAACGGTACGGTTACCGTCGATCAAAACGGCAATGGTCATTCGTCGAGTGCAACCCAGGTGATGGGTGCCGACAATGCCGACGCGACTGTCAAGCAGAACGGAAACAGTCAGGCCTCCAACATTCTACAGGCAGGAATGAATGTGAGCGCCTCTGTTACGCAGAGCGGCGCAGGCAATAATTCGTCGGTTACCCAGACTGCGTCCGGCACGAACAAGTATTCCAACTCGAATAGCACCTATGCTCAGGTGATGCAGAGCGGAACGGCCAACGCCTCGGCAGCTGTTCAGACCGGCCGCGACCAGTGGGCCTTTGTCGATCAGATTGGTTCGAATAACAGCTCGAACCTCACCCAGACGGGCTATTACCAGACCGCGCACGTTACGCAGACCGGTGGCGGGAACCGCTCCGACGTTCTGCAGTCCGGCGAGCATCATAACCTGATCGTCAACCAGTCGGGTGACATGAACACGTCGCATGTCTCGCAGGCGGGCTACGGGAACTACGGAAACGTCAGGCAGAGCGGCGACAACAATCTGTCGGATCTGACCCAGTCGGGGTCATACAACAGCGCCTATGTCGTGCAGGGCAGCAACGGGAACTCGTCTTCGATCAATCAGTCGGGCACCGCAAACTTGGCCACTGTGACACAGGGTCACTAAGAAGTGATGCAACAGCCGGCGCGCGGTTCTCCGCGCGCCGGTACTTTTGCGGAGGTGATCATGCGAGGACTGATGCCGGTTCGGTTTGCGCTTGTCCTTTCGATGGCGCTGGGCGCAGGCTCGGCGTTCGCCGACACCAATGCCGTGCCGCCTGGACAGCCCTGTTCCAAGAACAATGGCAATCCGTGCAATGGCAACAACGGCAACCTTGGATCTGTCGGTAATGCGCACGGGCACGCCCGCATCAGCAACGGTCCGTTGTCCATCGAGATGACCATGCCGTCCGTGGCCGGACGCACAGCCTATGTCGACCAGGTCGGCGATTCACAGGTTGTGACCATCGTTCAGGAAGCGCCGAACGCCACCGCGTCCGTGACCCAGTCGGGCACGCACAATGAGGCCGACGTGCGCCAAGCGGGCAGCGGAAACGCCGCCCTTACCGCGACTCAGGCCGGGAGCGGAAACTTCGCTCGACTGGCGCAGAGCGGCAGCGGCGACAATCTCCTTGTTCTAACTCAGTCGGGCGCGAACAACTGGGCCTTCGCAAGCCAGAACGCCACCGGCGTGCTGTTCAACGGCGCGAAGCTCAGCCAGAGTGGCAACGACAACGACCTGAGCCTTGCGCAGAACGGATCCGACAACCGGGCCGTCCTCACCCAGGAGGGCAGTGGCAACGGCATGACCGCCACCCAGAACGGAGACGGTAACCGCCTGATGTGGGCCCAGAAGGGGAACAATCTGGCTGACCTCAACGTCGTCCAGAGCGGTGGCTCGGTGACGCTTGGACAGCTGTCCATTATCCAGACCGGCGCCGGCCATTAGGAGCGGAACGATGCAGCGGCGGA
The DNA here is from genome assembly GCF_003970925.1 of Sphingomonas ginkgonis. NCBI lineage: Bacteria > Pseudomonadati > Pseudomonadota > Alphaproteobacteria > Sphingomonadales > Sphingomonadaceae > Sphingomonas > Sphingomonas ginkgonis. Next base: position 2,529,712 of record NZ_RWJF01000001.1, on the reverse strand, counting down.
CCAGTCGTGGGACCATGCTCCGCTTGCTTGCCGCGATGGGCTGTGGCGGCTGGTGCAGTCTCGCGCTCGCGCAGAGCAGTGGGTTCGGCCAAGAGGCCCAGTCCGCGGGCCCCGCGCTGCCCCAGATCAGCGCTCCGGACGACCATGGCCTTGTGCCCCGGCAGGTGCCGTCCACTCGCCGTCCAACGGCGTCGGCCAGCCAGGTTGCGGACCATTTAGGACGTCGGCCGCAAGTCCCGCAACTCAGCAAGAGCGGTGGCCCCGCGCGTGATCCCGCGGCCTTGAGCAGCAGGAGTGACAGCCGCAACGTCGGGACCGAGCATGTGCCCGGCCGGGACCGCTGCGACGCGAACCAGCCCGCGCGGTCGCGGGCAGACATCGACTGCAATCGGCTGGTCAAGCAGGCCGCCACTCTTGTGCCGGCAGCACCTTCTCTGACGCCCGAGCAGCGACTCCTGCTGGGAGAACAGCAAGCTGACCTCGCGTTGGGCTACGATGCGGCAGCGCGGGCTCTTGCGGACAGTGGCCGCGCCGCGGACTCGCTGGCGGCGCAGGGGATTGCATCCGTCGTTCTCCAGCCGCCTGTTCCGCCCAAACCGGCTCCCGAGAAAAACGATGTGCTGGCGAGCGAGGCGGCGGCGATCGTCGATGCCGTCGCTAACGGCTTGGCCAATCCGAGGCCATGATGCGCCGAGCCTGTCAGGAGAGTAGCCGATGCCCCCTTATATCCTGATTTCGAGTCTTGCCGCGGCTCTCCTAGGGACAGTAGGCGGAGGTTCACCATCGTCTCCCATCGCGCCGGCACCGGTGAAGCTGATGGTCGAGCAGACGGGCGGCACCGCGCGCTTTCATGTCCTCGGGACCGGCGCCCGGGACTGTGTCGCGAGCTACGAATTGGAGGTGTGGAGCGGGACAGGGGGAGCAAACCGCTCGGTGCAGCGCGGGCAAGCGCATTTGGCAAAGGGCGGCGAGCCGCACCTGCTCGACGTTGCGCTCAGCGGAGCCGCGGCGAGCCGCTGGTCCGCCAAGCTCCACGTGCGAACTAGCGACGGAGAAAGTTACGACGTGACCCGCTCGTCTTCGTAGCGCCGGCTCCGCTACAATTCGATGGCGGGGTCCGCCGTTCTCAACTGACGATCTCGCTGTGCGCCGAACTCGCTAGACCTGTGGTTGTTCTGCCGGAACTTTCATGACGAGCGCCTTTTTCCGCGGTGTGATTTGCGCGCTACCGTACCTGCCGTTGTGCACCTTGCATGGGCTCGTTCCCATCAACCAGCTCTTCACGTAGGGCGAGTCGCGGGCCTGAGCGCAGGACCGAACAGGAGGCTGGACATGCGTTATGTGATTGTAACGGCGGCAACGGTCATGGTCCTCGCCGCACCGGCTGCGGCGCGCGACGGCCAACCCTATGTCGGGATCGAGGGCGGAGTTCTTTTTCCCCGCTCGTCCAACGTCAACGTGGACGCGGTCTATACCACCACCCAGACGCCGGCCAGCCCGGCCGCGCCGGCCGGGGCAGCTAGCACGACCTACACGGACGCGCTCAGGATCAAGTACAAGCGGGGCTACGACGTCGACGCGATCGCCGGCTATGACTTCGGCTTCTTCCGGCTCGAGGGCGAGCTCGGCTACAAGCGGTCGCGGGTGAAACGGTTCGACGTCGATCCCAACTTCATCACCGCGGTCAACACCGCGCTGAACCGTCCTTCCGCTGTGCCGGATCCGGGCGCGCCGGGGCTGGCGCCGCTCGTCGCCAGCAACTTCACCCTCGATGCCCGGACGCGGGTCTGGTCGGGGATGGTCAACGGCCTCGTCGACTTCGGCAACAACGACGGGCTGTCCTTCTACGCCGGCGGCGGCGCCGGCCGAGCCCGGGTCAAGTTCGCCAGCGCCAAGGACAATGCCTGGGCGTTCCAGCTTATCGCCGGCGCCCGCTACGCGCTCACCCGCAACGTGGATTTCGGCCTGAAGTACCGCTACTTCCAGACGGCCCGGCTGCACCTGCGCGAAAGCAACGCCGTGGCCCTGTCGGGCAATGCCAACCGCTTCGTGGTCGATCCGACCAATCCGACAATCGTCGACCAGACCACTAGCGCCGCGCTATTCACCAACCTCGACCAGCGCTTTCGCAGCCACTCGGTGATGGCCAGCCTAATCTTCAACTTCGGTGGCGCCGAAGCGGCACCGCCGCCGCCTCCGCCGCCGCCCCCTCCGCCGCCGCCTCCGCCACCCGCACCGGCGACGCAGACCTGTCCGGACGGGTCGACGATCGACGTGACGGCCGTGTGCCCGGCACCTCCGCCGCCACCGCCGCCTCCACCCCCGCCGCCCGCACCAGAGCGCGGCTGATCCGGCAACTTCGGGCTCGCGCTGCAGCGATGCAGTGCGAGCCTGTCAATGCAACGCGGTCGGACCGCCGCGAGCGCGGCCAAAGGGGCGGCTAGAGGCTCAGGTCCGTCGTCATGGACGAGGCGGACCGTAGCGTCTCGGCGCTCTTGCCGAACGGGCCGATCATGTCGGCGTAGAAGGCCTCGGCCGAGCCGTAGCAGCCGCCCGCCAGGCTCTCCAATCTCGCGCGATCGCGGATCATCAGCTTGCCCCGCCGGCAGCGCACCACTCCTTCACCTTCGATGACGTGCAGGCAGTCGGTGATGCTGGCGCGGCGGGTGCCGAGGTTCATCGCGATCTCGTCATGCTGCGCGAGGAGCTCGTCTCCGCCGGCACGATCGTGCCGCAACAGCATCCAGCGCGCGAGGCGCATTTCGATCCGGTGCGCGGCATAAGCCGCGATCGTCTCCGCCATCTGCATGCTGATCGACACGACGAAGCGGTTGAGCATGATCGCGATCGTCGGGTTGGCCGCAGCGATCTTGATCAGCACGCTGGCTTCGATCCGGTAGATCATCCCTTCGCGGCCCCGGATTACCAAGCCGAACGGGGCGTGCAGGGATCCGACCAGCGCCGGCCAGCCGACGATCCCCTCGCGTCCGATCAGCGCGACCTCAATCCCGTTGCGCTGTTCGAGCGAGATCAGCGGACCGTCTGACAAATAGACGTAGGAGCCGCCTGAGGCGGGCGGGACCAACCGGTCGCCGCGGGCACCGGAGATCGGGACGATGTGCGTGGCTAACGCCGCCCGGTCGCGGAGCGAGAAGCGACGAAAAAGGAGATTGGCAGAAGGAGTTTGCGGATCGACCAACTCGCTCCCGGACGCTGAACAATCGAACAAAAGCCACCTCCCTGAGGAAGATACGGGCCTACCTTGAAGTTGGATGCAGGGCCGACAAATCTTTGGTTAACAGCGGAACCAATCCCCGCCACTAACCTAGGATTGATGCGCGCGTACGGGGCCGTACCGGGCGCAAACAGGGCTTGGCAGACCCCCGAAAAGCTCGAAAAACCGGCTCAATCCCCGATGGTTAATAGGCGGAGGCGATCACATGGCCGACCAGGAAGTAATGCTCGAGGCGTTGGAATCTCGAGCCAAGCGGCGGGAGGATCGTCGAGCATTCGTCCGAACTCTTGGCGCCTATGCATTGGGCGGCGTTGCCGCCGCGGCATCGTTCAGCGGGCGGGCGGTCGCGCAGACCGTGTCCGACGCCGACATCCTCAACTTCGCGCTCAACCTCGAATATCTCGAGGCGCAGTTCTACACCTATGCGGTGACTGGCGCTGGGCTGCCCAACAGCAGCTTGTCCGGCACGGGAACACAGGGCGCAGTCACGCCGGGCAAGCAGGTGACCTTCACCGATCCGGTGGTTGCGCAATATGCCAAGGAGATTGCGCAGGATGAGGCGGCGCACGTCGCTTTCCTCCGCCGCGCGCTCGGAACCGCCGCGGTTGCCCAGCCGGCGATCGACATCGGCACCGATCCGAACGGCGCCTTCTCGACCGCTGCCCGGGCTGCCGGGCTGATCGGTGCGGGACAATCCTTCGATCCTTATGCCAGCGACGAGAATTTCCTGCTCGGCGCTTTCATCTTCGAGGATGTTGGCGTCACCGCTTACAAGGGCGCGGCGCCGTTGCTCGCCAACAAGACCTACACGGAGGCCGCTGCCGGCATCCTGGCGGTCGAGGCCTATCATGCGAGCCTGGTGCGCACGACCCTGTACCGCAAGGGCATTCAAACGCCCTCGCTGATCGATGCGACCGAGAAGATCTCGAACGCACGCGACACGCTCGACAATGCGACCGACGATGATCAGGGCATCGCCCCCATCGGCAACGCCAGCAACATCGTTCCGCTCGATGCCAATGGCCTCGCCTACGGCCGCACGACCGGCGACGTGCTCAACATCGTCTACCTGAACTCCGGCGCTGTCTCGAAGGGCGGCTTTTTCCCGAACGGCGTCAACGGCGCCATCACCATGAGCAGCGCAGGCTGAGCTCGAGTAGAAAGCGATTGTCATGAACCAGCATGAACTGATTGCGGAAGTCTTCGAGCGCCAGGCTCGCCGGCGGGAGGAGCGGCGAGCGTTCCTCAAGTTCGCCGGTGCCTCCGCCGCCGCGGTGGCCGGAACCGCAGCGCTCAGCGGGTGCGGCGGGGGCGGCGGAAGCGGCTTCGGCACCACCAACGACGTCAATACCGCGCCGCCGCAGTCGGGTCTCTCCGACGGCGATATCCTGAATTTTGCGCTCAATCTCGAATACCTCGAGGCACAGTTCTACAGCTTCGCGGCGACGGGCGCGGGGCTCCCGGCGAACCTGCTGACGGGGACCGGAACCCAGGGCGCGGTGACCGGCGGACGAGGGGTGACCTTTACCGACCCCGTTGTGCGCCAATATGCGAACGAGATCGCCGGCGATGAGAGGGCGCACGTGGCGTTCCTCCGCTCGGCGCTCGGCTCGGTGGCGGTGGCGCAGCCGGCGATCGACATCGGGACCGATCCCAACGGTGCCTTCTCGAGCGCAGCTCGCGCGGCCGGGCTGATCGGTGCCGGCCAGTCGTTCGACCCTTATGCCAGCGACGAGAACTTCCTGCTCGGGGCGTTCATCTTCGAGGACGTCGGCGTGACCGCCTACAAGGGCGCATCGCCGCTCCTCCAGAGCTCGACCTTCCTCTCGGCGGCAGCGGGGATCCTGGCGGCGGAAGCCTATCATGCCGGGCTCGTCCGCACGGTGCTCTATGCCAAGGGCATCGCCGCGCCGACGCTGATCGACGCGACCGAGAAGATCTCGGCCGCCCGGGACACGCTCGACAATGCGGTCGACGACGACCAAGGCGTGCGCGGATCGAACGGTGCGTCGAACATCGTTCCGACCGATGCCGACGGGATCGCCTACAGCCGCTCGACCGGCGATGTTCTCAACATCGTCTATCTGACGGCGGCGACGGCCACCAAGGGCGGTTTCTTTCCGAACGGGGTCAACGGGACGATCAACGCGAGCACGTCGGGCTGACCGGCCCGGCGAGCGCTCGCCGATCTCCTGCGTGCGAGGGTGCGATGGGACGGCTGCGGGGAACAACTGCAACGATGCTGCCAGCGCTGGCCGCCCTGGCGGCCGCCGTCCTGTCGATCGCAACGCCAGCCGCGGCAACGGTCTACGAGATCGCTGCCGACGGCTCGCTTCACCAGCGCGTCGGTGGTCAGTCAGTGGCGGAGACCGACGCCGCGGCGGGCGAGGACGTGTCCGAACTCGCCCCAGTCTTTCCGGCCGCGGCGATGACCCTGGTCGCGGAGCCGGTCGTGCCGGCGACTTATCGTGCCTCGCTGCACAGCGCGGCGGATCGCTATTCCGTCAGCCCCTCGCTGCTCGCCGCGCTGACCCGGCAGGAGAGCGGCTGGCGGGCGACGGCGATCTCGCCGCGCGGGGCGATCGGGCTGACCCAGCTGATGCCGGCGACGGCAAGGGCGCTGGCGGTCGACGCGCGCGATCCTGCCGCCAATCTCGACGGCGGCGCCCGCTATCTCCGGCAGATGCTGGACCGCTTCGATGGCGACGTGGAGCGTGCGCTGGCGGCATACAATTCGGGTCCGGGCCGGGTGATCCGCGCCGCCGGAATACCCGCCATTGCCGAGACCCGCGCCTACGTCTCGACGATCATCGACCGGCTCGGCGAGCCGATCGATCTTGCAGGAAGGAACGACCGATGAAGAAACTCGCCGCGCTCGGGCTGGGTCTGCTGATGATGCCGGGTGCCGCCCTGGCGCAGGCGACCGGAGCGGATCCGCAGGGCTCCGGGCCGATCGTCGCGGCGCTCGGTTGGCTTCAGGGCACGCTGCTCGGCAATGTCGCGACAGCGGTCGCGGTCATCGCGGTCGCGATGGTCGGTTTCATGATGCTGACCGGGCGGCTAAACTGGCGGTTCGGCGCGACGGTGATCGTCGGCTGCTTCGTGCTGTTCGGCTCGGCCGCCATCGTCTCGGGCATCCAGGCCACCTCGATGGTAGCGCGGTAGATGCTCGCGCGCTCGCCCGTGTTCCGAGCGCTCACCCGGCCGCAGATGTTCGCCGGGGTGACGTACAGCTATTTCGTGCTGAACGCGGCGATCACCACCGAGGCATTCCTTATCAGCCGCAGCTTCCTTGCGCTGCCCGTGGCGCTGGTCGTGCATGGCGCCGGCTATCTCGCCTGCCTGCGCGAGCCGCGCATCTTCGACCTGTGGATGACCAAGGTGCGCCGCTGCCCGCGGGTTCCGAACTGGAAGCATTGGGGATGCAACAGCTACGCGCCATGACCGGCAAGACCTCCCTCACGAAATGGGGCGGCGCCGCCGCCTGGGGCCGGAAGGAGAGCCGGGCCGGCGACCGTCTCCCCTATGCGCGGCACCTCGACAGCCGCACGCTGCTGCTCCGCGACGGTTCGCTGATGCGGATGATCCGGGTGCCCGGACTGCCGTTCGAGACCGACGAGAGCATGGTGCTCGACCATCATCTCGGCGTCCGCGAGACGATGCTCCGCAGCGTGCTCGACGCCCGCTTCGTCCTCTATCATCACGTCATCCGTCGGCAGGTCACGATCGCGCTGACCGACACGTCGGACGATCCTTTCGCGCGGCTGGTCAACGAGCGCTGGCAGGAGCGGCTCGACGAGCGCCGGCTGTTCGTCAACGAGCAGGTGGTCACGCTGGTCCGGCGTCCCCCGCGCGGAAAAACCGGGTGGCTGGAGAAGTGGCAGCGCCGTTCGGCCCGCTCCGAGCAGGACCATTCGCGGGCTCTGCGCGAACTGGATGCCGCGGCGACCTCGATGGGGGTCGCGCTGGAAGCCTATGGTGCCCGCCAGCTCGGCACCTACGAACGCGGGCAGGCGCTGTGCTCGGAGCCGCTCGAGATTCTTTCCGCGATCTACAATGGCGAGCTTCGTCCGGCGATGCTGCCCGAGGGTGGCGTCGATCTCGGCCAGCACCTGCCATACAGCCGGGTGAGCTTCGGGCTCGACGCGCTGGAGACGCGCAATCCGGCCAGCCGCAGCTTCGGCGCTATGCTGTCGGTCAAGGAATATCCGGATGCCACGCGCGCCGGACTGATCGACAATCTTCTGCGGCTGCCAAACGAGCTGGTGCTGACCGAGAGCTTCGCTCCGACCGACCGGCAGATCGCGCGCGAGCGCATCGACCTCGCCATCCGTCGGCTCCGCTCCGCAGATGAAGAGGCGGGCGCCGAGCGCGGCGAGATGCTCGCGGCGCGGGACGCGCTCGGCGCGGGCCAGACCGGGTTCGGCGATCATCATTTGTCGCTGCTGGTGCGGGCAGAGACGCTCGAGAGCCTGGACCCGGCGATCGCCCAGGCGGCAGCGGCGCTCAGCGACATCGGGGCGGTCGCGGTGCGCGAGGACATCAATCTCGAGCCCTGCTTCTGGGGCCAGTTCCCCGGGAACGAGGACTACGTCGTCCGCCGCGCGCTGATCTCCACCGCCAATGCCGCGGGGTTCCTCTCGCTGCACGGCTTGCCGATGGGGCGCGCCAGCGGAAATCATTGGGGCGAAGCTGTCACGGTGCTCGAGACGACCGCCTCGACGCCCTATTTCTTCAACTTCCACGAGGGCGACCTCGGCCACTTCACGGTGATCGGGCCGTCGGGGTCGGGCAAGACGGTGGTCCTGAACTTTCTCGCCAGCCAGGCGCAGCGGTTCAACCCGCGCACGGTATTGTTCGACAAGGACCGTGGTTCGGAGATCTTCATCCGCGCTGCCGGCGGCCGCTACAGCCGGCTGCTCCCGGGCGAACCTAGCGGGCTCAACCCGCTGCAGCTCCCCGATAGCCCGGTTAACCGGTCGTTCTTGCGCGACTGGCTCGGCGTCCTGCTCGAAGCGAACGGGCCCGAGGAGGAGGCGGTTATCGCCAGCGCGGTCGACGCCTGCTTCGATGCCGACCCGGCCTTCCGCCGGTTGCGCTATTTCCGCGAGCTGCTGGGCGGCGCCCGGCGCCCGCAGCCCGGCGACCTAGCCTCGCGGCTCGACCCGTGGGTCGGCGGCGAGCATGGCTGGCTGTTCGACAATGCCGAGGACCGGCTCGACCTCGATGCGGTGACGGTCGGCTTCGACATGACGGCGCTGCTCGACAACCCGCGCCTGCGCACGCCGGCGATGATGTACCTGTTCCATCGGGTCGACGAGCGGCTCGACGGCAGCCCGGCGATGATCCTCATCGACGAGGGCTGGAAGGCGCTCGACGATCCCGTCTTCGCGGCGCGTATTCGCGACTGGCTTAAGACGCTGCGCAAGCGCAACGCGATCGTCGGCTTCGCCACCCAGTCGGCGCGCGACGCGCTGGAGAGCCAGATCGCGGCGGCGCTGGTCGAACAGACCGCGACCATGATCTTCACCCCCAACGCCAAGGCTCGCGAGGAGGATTATTGCCGCGGTTTCGGTCTGTCCGAACATGAGCTCGAGCTGATCCGTGCGCTCCCGGCGCACAGCCGCTGCTTCCTCGTCCGGCACGCCAATCATTCGGTAGTCGTGCGGCTCGACCTCTCGGGGCTTCCCGACCTGCTCGCCGTCCTGTCCGGGCGCGAGACCAGCGTCCGGCTGCTCGACAAGCTGCGCGCCGAGCTCGGCGATGCGCCGGCGCAATGGTTCGTGCGGTTCGCCGGGCGGGCGCTGCCCGGCAGCGACGAGCCCTGGGTCGAGGCGGCGGAATGAGCGCCTGTCCCACCGTTGCCGCGTCGGGTTCGCTGGCCGCGGCCCTCCGTTCGCTCGACTGCCAGACGGGAGAAGCGACCTCGGCCGCGTTCGGGCGGCTGTTCGGGGCGAACGGGCATCTGGTCGGCGCGCTGACGATCCTCCTGACCATCTATGTCGCGCTGTTCGCGATCGGGCTGCTGACCGGGCGGTCGCGGCTCGGCATCGCCTCCTTCCTTCCGCGGATGACGACCCTCGGTCTGGTCCTGACCTTCACCACGTCGTGGGTCGCCTACCAGAACGTCGTCTGGACCTTAGCGGTCGGCGCTCCGGACGAGATCGCCAGTGTCGTCTCGGGCTCGCAGGGATCCGCCACCACCGCCTTCGCCGATCGCCTCGACACGCTGTTCACGGCGGTCGCCGACAGCGCCGACCGGGCAAGCAAGCCGGCTCCGCCCACCGCCACTGGGATCACACCGGCGACCCCGATGGTCGGCGGGTTCACCGCCTCCACCGTGCTCTGGCTGGCGGCGCTGATGCTGCTGCTAGGGTCGGTCGGCGTGCTGGTGACCGCCAAGATCGCGCTCGCGGCCATGCTCGCGCTGGGGCCCATCTTCATCGTCATGGCGATGTTCGCCGGCACCCGCGGCCTGTTCGAGGGATGGCTGAAGGCGGTGGTGCTGATGGCCGTCGTGCCGCTGTTCGCCGTGCTGATCGGCGGCGGGGCAATCGGTGCGCTGCAGCCGATCGCGCGCGACATCGCCATGTCCGGCGGTGAGCCGTCGGGCCGCGCGGTCGGAACCCTGTTCCTCGGCTCGGCCGTGTTCGTGTCGCTGATGGTCATGGCGATCAAAATGGCGAGCACGATCGTCACTGGCTGGCGGCTCCCCTGGGGCCGGGACCAATCCACGCGCGACGGCGAGCAGCGGAGTAGCGAGCGGCAGATCGGAGCGACCGCCTCCGCAATCGCGGCCCCGGTATCGGGCGGAGTCGTTACCGTACTTCCGCGCGACGAGCGGATCGCGGGGATCGTCTCGGCCTTCCCGACCGCGCCCGCGGCTAGCAGTGGCCCGGTTCACGGCGGGGGGCAGTACCAGCGTAGGCCACCGGTCGTTCCGATCGCTGCCCCGGTTTCGGCGCTACCGTCGCGAAGCGACCCGCGCTCCGCGGACGTCGGGCGGCGCTTCGGCCCGGCGGTCGATCATCGTGTCAAGGAGAGGATCGCATGAGCTGGCGCCAACTCGCGCTGGGGGCTCTCGCGCTCGCCGCAACAGGGGCGGGAAGCGCCGCGCTGGCCGATCCGCGCGTCGCCGAGCGCGTCTATCGTCCCAGCGAGATCACCGTCCTGCGCGGCGGACCGGGGATCGAGTCGACCATCGCCTTCGCGCCCGACGAGCGGGTCGAGAACATCGCGGTCGGCGACTCGGTGGCGTGGCAGGTCACCCCGAACAAGCGCGCCAATCTCATCTTCGTGAAGCCGACCAGCAGCCGGGCACGGACCAACATGACGGTTGTCACCGACCAGCGCACCTATCTGTTCGACCTGGTGAGCGGCGCCGCGGGCGGGGCGGTGTACATGATGCGGTTCAGCTATCCCGACGGGCTCAAACCGGCGGCGAAACCATCGTCGACGCCGATCGCGGCGGCGGAGGTGGCGAGCGTTACGGCGCCCGCACCGCAGCCCGATCCCACGCTGCTCAATTTTGCCTGGGCCAGCAAGGGCGAGAAGCGGCTGCTTCCGGCCAGCCTGTTCGACGATGGCCGGTCGACCTTCCTGCGGTGGGAGCAGGGCGATGCGCTGCCCGCCATTCTCGCGCGCGGGACCAACGGGGTGGAAGGGCCGGTCAACTACACGGTCAAAGGCGATTACATCGTTGTCGACGGGGTGCCGGCACAGCTGGTGCTTCGGAGCGGCAAGCATTTCGCGACCCTGACGCCTGCGCCTCGTCGCCCGCTACCTCCGACCACGACGGCATCGGCCGAACCGGTCCGATCCCATGATGCCGAGGCAAAGCCATGAGCGACTATCGCGAACCATCGTCGTCGACGCTGATCCTCCATCCGCTTCGAGACTTCGACCCGCGTGAGACGATGGATGGCGGCGCGCTGATCGAGGCCAACCGCAACGCCTATCCGCTGGTCGCCGCCAACCGTCCCAAGCGCGATTCCTTCGGGCTGCTTGCCGGCGGCGGTATCGCGGTCACGCTGGGTTTGCTGACCTTCCTGTCGATGAGCGGCCACCGCGCGGCGCCGGTCAGCCGACCGGCCGCGGTGGCGCCGCTGCCCCCGCCGTCTGTTGCGCCGGCACCGTCCGTTGCGCTCGTCCCCGTCACGGCGCAGCCGGCGCCGGGCGGGCTGATCCTCCCGCATACCCAGCCATGGGGCCAGATCGTGCCCGCACCCGTTGCCGGCGCCGGCGAGCGGGTGCGCGCGCCGCTGATGGTCTACGACAGCAGCGGGGTGCCGCTGCCCGACACCGCCGGCGCCGGCGGATCCCCGCTGCCGGCGGTTCCGCCAGGCTTCGGCTCCGCACCGCGGCGCAGCGCCGCCGGCGGTGAGCTGACCGGCGACGAGCGGTTCGCCGACCGGATGGGCGTCGGCTCGGAGCAGGTGGCGGTCGCCGAGCAGCTCAGCAATCCCGCCTCGACCGTGGCGCAGGGGACGCTGATCGGCGCGGTGCTTGAGACCGGCATCAACACCGACCTGCCGGGCTATGTCCGCGCACTGGTAAGCCGCGACGTGCGGTCGTTCGACGGGTCGCAGGTTCTCATCCCGCGCTCGTCGCGGCTGATTGGCCAGTACAAGTCGGGGCTCGCCGCGGGCCAGACCCGCGCCTACGTCATCTGGACCCGCCTGATCCGTCCCGACGGGGTCTCGGTCGCGCTCGACTCCCCGGCGGTGGACGACGCCGGGACGGCGGGGCTCGCGGGGAAGGTCAACTCGCACTTCATGAAGCGGTTCGGCTCCGCGCTGCTGCTGTCGGTGATCGGTGGACTGAGCACCATGGGCTCGGGCGGGGCGAGCGTGATCGTCGGTGGCGGCGGGCAGAGCGCCGCGTCCGTGGCGGCGGGCCAGAACGGCTCGATCGCACCGACGATCCGCGTCGCTCAGGGCGAGCCGATCCGGATCTTCACCGCCAAGGACCTCGATTTCTCCTCGGTGCCCCGGCTGGTCGCGGCGCGATGAGCGCCAGCCTCCGGGCGATCGACGACTCGGTCTTCCTCCAGTCCTACCTGGAGCCGTTCCGCCCGTGGCTGGAGCAGGAGGACGTCACCGAGATCCTCGTCAATCGTCCGGGCGAGCTGTGGATCGAGGCCTCGGGCGGTGCCGGTCTGCAGCGGATCGCGCTGCCAAAGGTCGACGATCGTCACATCGGTCGGCTCGCCGAGCAGATCGCCCGGGTCAGCCACCAGGGCATCAACCGGCAGGAACCGCTACTCGCCGCGACCCTGCCCGACGGGGCGCGGGTGCAGTTCGTCGCGCCGTCCGCGACCCGCGACCATTGGGCGATGGCGATTCGCCGCCACCGGGTCATCGACCTGCCGCTGTCCGATTACGACCATGGGCCCCTGAGCCTGGGCCAGTCCGAACGCGCCCCCGATCCCATTGTCGAGCCGATCGAGTTCCTCCGCCACGCGGTCCGCTCGCGCAAGACGATCATCGTCAGCGGCGGCACCTCGACCGGCAAGACCACCTTCCTCAACTCGCTACTTCGCGAAGTGCCCGAACAGGAGCGGATCATCCTCGTCGAGGACACGCCCGAGATCCGCCTCCGCTCGGCCAACGGGCTCGGGCTGGTGGCGGTCAAGGGCGACACGGGCGAGGCGCGGGTCACGGTCGAGGACCTGTTGCAGGCGGCGCTTCGACTCCGCCCCGACCGGATCGTCCTCGGCGAGCTGCGCGGCCGCGAGGCCGTCAGCTTCCTCCGCGCGATCAACACCGGCCATCCGGGCTCCCTCACGAGCATCCACGCCAACAGCCCATCGGGCGCACTGGAGCAGCTGGCGCTGATGGTCATGCAGGCCGGCCTCGGCCTCAGCCGCGCCGACACGATCGCCTATGCCCGGCTGATGATCGACGTGGTCGTGCAACTCGAGCGAGTCCAGGGCCAGCGCCGCATCGCCGCGATCCAGGTGCTGGATGACGGCCCGGGCACGCACCCCGATCCGGCCGGAGCCGCTCGCGTGAGTTGATATTTCAGGCACGATCGCGATCTGACCGGCAGACCGGAGGTTGCTTTCATGCGCGTATTCCTGACCGGTGCGACCGGGTTCATCGGCTCGCACATCATCCCCGAACTTCGTGCCCGTGGTCATGAGGTGCTGGGGCTCACCCGCTCCGAGGCGGGTGCCCGTCGGCTCGAGGCTGCTGGAGCGCAGGTGCACCGGGGCGATCTCGAACAACCGGAAACGCTCGCCAGCGGTGCGGCTGCCGCCGATGCGGTGATCCACTGCGCCTTCGATCACAATTTCGAGACCTTCTCCGAGAATACCAGGAAGGACGAGCGCAACATCGCCGCGATGGGAGCGGCGCTGGAGGGGTCGCAGAAGCCCATCCTGATCACCTCTGGCGTCGGCATTGGGACGCCGCTCGACGGCGGCCTGGCACGGGAAGATGTGCTCAACCCCCGACACGCCAACCCTCGCATTGCGACCGAACTCGCCGGTGCAACGCTGCTGGCGCGCCGGATCGATGTCCGCACCGTCCGCCTCCCGCAGGTCCATGACACCAGCAAGGCAGGGCTGATCACGCCGTTGATCGCCGAGGCGCGACGAGCCGGGGCGGTAGCCTATGTCGGCGAGGGGCAGACCCGCTGGTCCGCCGCGCACGTCAGCGAAGTTGCCAAGGTTTATGTTCTGGCGCTGGAGAGGGGCGAGCCCGGAGCGCGCTACCATGCATCTGTGGAGGACGGCGTGACGGCGCGGGCAATTGCCGAGGCGATCGGCAGCAGTTCGGGACTGCCGGTCCGTTCGATCAAGGCCGACGAGGTCGAGCGCTACTTCGGCTGGATGGCGGCCTTCGCGACGCTCGACATGGCAGCCTCCAGCGCCTGGACGTGCGAACGGCTGGGCTGGGAGCCGAAAGGCCCGGACCTGCTCAGCGATCTGGCGGGAATGGACTATTCGGAGCCGGGCACTTCCTCATCGCATGGCGAGTGACTCACCGCGGATCGGTGTGACCGGCCATCGACCTGTAGCGTCGTCTCGCTCAGGTGCCCGGCGGCAAATTTAAGACCGGTGACGGGATCGTCGACGGCAGTGTTCGCCCGAATCAAGTGAAACGCACGGGCAGCATCGCGGACCAGCGGGACGTAAACGCCTTCGCTGATCTCGAACGGATGCGACCGCCTAGTCCCCACGCACAAACGGTAGCACCCCGGTTCGTTGAACCTGGAGAAGTCACCGGTACGAACGTGCTCCCCGGTGGTGACCGTCAGGTCACATAGGGCGGTACGAAGCGGAGCCTCAAACACGCGACGGCCGCTGAGAGTCTCTACCACGAAAGATGCATTCAACGGGTCACGCGTATCGGTAGCCAGCACGAAATGCTTTGTTGAAGCTGGACGAAAGCCGAGTTGGTTCAAGCGTGGTGTCGATGGATGGGCAGGCTTTGTCGCGCAGGCTGCAGGCAGGACCGAACAGGACAACGCGGCGACCGCCGATTTGAGTGCGGTTCGGCGGGTCAGCCCTGCGATCATGATCCGCCTCAACTCCGGTCGATCGCTAACGTACGAGCATGCGCGGTTCCGGGCAAACAGCCGGAGAGCCATTTTCCCAATTCAAGCTGCACCCGTTGAAAGACGCAAGCCAGCTCGGCCGGGTAACCCCGGCCGAGCCCCTCGAGAAGCTTACTGATACTCGGGGAAGGTGACATCCATCGCCGGTCTCCTCGGTTACGCGTCGCCAAGCCGGCGACCCGACCAGCAACCCGCATCGGCCGGTGCGGTCCAGCCGGCTGGTCTCACCTGTGTCGAACCGGTGCACAGCCCAGAGGGACGGGAAACTTTCTAGCGGACGGCAATCGAAGGCAGATGGGTGAGCGCCTCATAGTGTCGGGCCATCGTCAGGTGAGCCAGGCGAGCTTGCGGATGGACCGCCTTCACCGCCGCCGTGACTTCCTGAGTGGCCCGGGCGACGTAGTAGGGGCGGTCTGCGTGGCGGACCTCCTCGGCCAGCCGCTCGAACTCACGCGCGATGCGGTGGAGCATGGCCTTGTCGGCTTCGCCGCCGACCTCCTCGGCAAAGCGGCGGCAGTCCTCTGCATCGTCGGAATAACTATGCTTTGCCATCGGAAAGCCTCGAGCAAGCTGATGAAGATACTCGATTATTCCCGCATCGGTGAACGCCGGACTTCTGGTCGTGGTTAATGCGGCCACGCTTCGCTCATGGTGCAGGAGCGCCGCACATGTTCAAGGAACCGCTGGCCGACCCGCCGGCCGCCTCACGCCTGAGCCGGTCTTCAAGTCGCTCGCACCCGACTGTGCGCACCACGCAAGCGGCAGGCGGTGAGCGCCGGCCAAGCAAGCTAGGCTGATGTGCCTGACCGCTCGCGAAGTTCATCAGATTAGTGGCCGTTCTGACGGCACCTGGCTGGCGGTGAATGGCGCAACTTGGAGGTGGCACGAGAAGGTTGCGCGACGTCTATTAAGAGCGGATGTCGGCAGGATGGATCTCGATAGTCTTTTGTACCAGTATTTTGGCACGGACGATCTCTCTCAAGCGTCGTCGGCCGCGAAGGAAGCTGGTATTGATCGCATGCAGGTGGACCTTGGGCTGGAGACGGATCCGGCCAAGCGGTTTGCTCTCTGGTCGTTGCTTTACATGTTGGGGCAGGCTCCAGATCTCGACGTCACCTTCAAGGATGAAGCCGAGCGGGATGCCGCCAGGAACCTGATGGATCTCATAGCCAGCACCGAGGCGCGCTGACCCGAGCGCCTCTTCATCATGCCTTCGACGTGGACCCGGTCGATTATCGCGTCTTGCTGACGTCGGGATTTTCTTACGCAATTTCGGTCATGTCTTTCCCAAAGATCACTTTGGCTGCAGCGCTTCGAGCAGAAGTTTGCTGACGCGACGCCAAGCGCTGGTCCCCGGGGTGACCAGGTCGAAGTGACCCGTTTCCGGAAGGTTGAGCTGCTCGATTGAGCTGCGACGCTCGTGGTGCGCATTTACATAGTCCGTCGCCTGAGAGGCCGGCACAACTTGGTCCATGCCGCCACTCACCAGCACGACCCGCGTGTCGGGAAGGGGCATGTGAGCAGGGGAGATCCGGGCCAGTGTGGTGGCGCTCGCCCGACCGGTACTGGTACCGGTCAAGGCTTCAAGCACGCCGGGGCCGCAGAGGCTGGGAATGGTCGGGGCGAAGCTGTGCAGGTCCGTGATCCCGGCAAGGCTGATGACCAGAACGGGTTTGACCCTCACCGGATGTTCAATCGCGTCTCCGCCTCGGCTCGTCGCTCGTGAGGCGGCCCACAACGCCAGGTGCCCGCCGGCGGAGTGACCGACGAAGGCCACGCGTCGAAGGTCTAGTTGGTACCTTGGCGCCTCGTCCTCGAGAAGGTCGATGGCTCGCGCAACATCATCGAAGGTTCCCGGGAAGCCACCCCCGTACTCGTCGGCACGACGATAGCCGATGCTCCATGCGGCGATGCCCTGCGCTGCCAGTTCAGCGCCAAGGTGTCGCAATTGCTGGCGCCCGGCCGTCGTCTTAGACCAGCAGCCGCCATGGATCAGCACGACCACGGGGTAAGGACCCGCGCCGTTCGGCAGGAATATGTCGACCTTCTGGGGCTCGTTCCGGCCAAAGGAGAGTTCCGCCGTCGGGGTGGGTCTCGGCAGAGCCTTGAATGCTGCCAGGCTGATCGGGTGGGTTGCAGGCGGCGAGGCGGGTGCCGAAGCTGCCATCATGGCCGCCGCCACGGAAACTCTCGTCAGCATCGTCATCCTCGTCGCCGGTTTGCGGCGCTCGTCTCATGAATTGCAGGCGTTGAATCCGAAGACACGGGCACATAGCCGACGATCGCTCAATGTGAGGCGGACGGCGACTTAGCTCCGCAAAGCGCCATAAGAGGTTAGAACCGGCGTCTGCAAGCGGCAGTCGGCTAGTCTTTTGGGGCTAGCCGAACGCGCGTCAGCGCACTTGTCCCATCTCTTTGCCACCTTCAGACAGCGTATCTCGGAGCCAGTCGCCAACGAGTGTCAGGAGGCGAGGCGATCCGAGATACGGGCCCAGGTTCGACGCCCCGTCTGGTGTGCCTGTGACCTCGCCTTCCTGAAACGAGTGGCCGAGACCATCGAGCATCACGATCCGAGCGCGGCGATTGCTCGCCAAAGCAGCCCGTGCCGCCGGTGCGTCATCCAGCGCCATCGGATCCATGGTCCCGTAGACCGCCAGAACGGGTATGTGCAGGGTCTTGAGATCGGAGGCCGAGTGGAACTTGTTCGCGTTCCAGGCCTCCGGAACGTCGATCATCGCGAGCGCTTGTTCCGCCTGCGGGCGCGGGAAACCCGCTGCCTCGAACCGGGCGACAGCGTTCGCACGAAGGCGGGCGATCGTTTCCGCATCTCTGCTGTCAACGCGAGCCTGAAGCAACGTCACGGCCGCATCCGCCGCCGGGCCGACCAAGGTGTCGCTGCCGCCGACGATCATCTTCATCATCTGCCTGTAAATCCCCTTGCGGACGTAAGGCAGCCCGTCGCCGACATTGCCCGCCAGCGTCACCACGGCCACGATGTGGGGATCGGCAGCCGCGGCCGCGGGCGCGATCACTCCGCCCCCGCTGTGGCCGACCAACGCAATGCGGCTGCCGACGATCTCCGGGCGACGGCGCATGGCCGCGACGGCAGCGGCGGCGTCCGCGGTCAGCCGCTCGGGATCCTCCTCATAAGTGCCCGTCGACTGACCGACCCCGCGCTTGTCATATTCCAGGGCAGCTATGCCGTCGGCGGTCAATCGTTTGATGATCTCGGAGTAGCCGCCGCGCCCATAGCGTCCCTGCCCCTTGATCAGTACGGCCAGCGGATAGGGACCCTTGCCGTGCCCTCCCGGCAGGTACAGCGTTCCCGCCAGGACGACACCCGGCTCGGATGAAATGCGAACCTCGGTGGCAATCGCCCCGGGCACGGCCTGGCCAGCGCCGCTCGATGCGGGCTCATTGACCTTCGCCCGCTGCCGCGCGGCCGCTGAGCGAGCCGGCACCGCGCCATCAACAGCGTGGCTGCCGGCGGCAGAGATCGGCCGGGAAGCGGCGGATGTCGGCGCGGTGGGGGGCGCGGCCGGCGGAACCGGCGCGATACTCAGCAGCCAAGCGAGGACAGTGACGCTCATGACTTGAACTCCAGCACCGGGCAGGTCGGCGACCCGCCTCATGTGCTTAGAACAATATATGTAGACTTAAGAGTCAAGCCATTGCACGCGGGTGCGCCGCAGCTGCCAGTCGGCGGTGTTCAGACGGCGGGAGAGGAGGGCGCTCAGGCGCCGAGCCCGGGGAGCCGGTCGTGCCAACGCGCGAGCAGGACGATGCCGGTCAGCTCTGCGGCGAGCAGGGTTGCCTGCTGGACGATGCCCGGATCGCCGAGCAGCAGCACGCCGGTGAAGATCGACAGCGTCGCGGCGATCGAAAGAATGAGCGCGGTGAGCTTGGTGACGCTTGCCCAGTCGCACTCGACCAATGCCCATGCGAGGCGCAGCTGGAGAAGGCCGAGTGCCAGCCGGGAGGCGATCATCGCCGGGACGGCGGCGTTGCACGCTGGGCCGAAATAGAGTTGCTGGGCGCTTCCCGGGAGCAACGCCGCGAAGATGCGGACGTCCCCGATCGGGAGGAACGGGAAGCGGGTCACGCAGGCGAACTCATACACGGCGGCGGGGATGAGGAAGCCGAGCGCCCAAAGATGATTGAGGATAGTGAAGCGGCCCGGTTCTTGCTGCGGCAGCTCGCGCCACGCGGCGAGCAGGCAACCGGCGGCGAAGGCGAGGGCACGGCCGTCCGCCCGAGCAAAGGAGAATTCGATCTCCATGGCGGCGGACCAGTCGGCGCGGCTGGGTCCGAGCGAGCGTCTCGCCAGAACCAGCAGGGCGCCGGCGAGATCGATCATGTGGTGGCTCCCTTGCCGAACGGCGTCGACGGCTGGGCTCCGGTGAGATCGAGCGCGAACGCGGCCCCCGCGGCGGTCAGCCGGTAGGCGTGGCGCGCGGGCCGGCCGGGCTTGTCCGGAGCCTGCCACTTTGCCTCAACAAGTCCCTGCTCGGTCATCCGCATCAGCATGGGATAGAGCGTTCCGGAGAGGAGGCCGGTCTCCTTCATCAGGTCATAGCCGTGGCGCCACTGCCGCCCGTTGGCGGTCAGCCCCTCGAGCACGAGCAGCATCTGGCGGGAGGGGCGGCGGGTTCGGCCCATGAGGTCCTTTTCAACCTATGTAGAGTTGACGGTCAAGGCCGGCTGGGAAGCGATCGGTCCGCTTTCGGGTTGATAGCGCGCATTGCAGACGCTCGTTCATGTGGAGCCGGCAAACGCCTAGCGTCGCTGGCGAGCATTCAAGCGGCCTAGCATTCGGCTGATCTGCGGCCGAGTTTCGACTAGGACAAAGCCTCTATCTTGACGCACCGGGAGATGGCTGTCCCGCTTCCTGTCAGTCACACGTTGTAAACACGCCCATACGAGATTTTGCATCGGAAGTGAGGCCGGCCGACAGCTTCGACGCGCCAAGCACAGTTTGTCCGTGGCTCAAGCCGAACGACAAGGTGGCTGAGGAGACTTCGATGAGGTGACCCGGCAAGAACCGAACTTACAGAACTTTGTTGCTGCGAAACTTCAGGCGAGTTCTTGTCTTGATGGGACAAATACATAGCCGGCGCTGCGCACGGTCTTGATCGCTGCAGGGTGCTTTGGGTCAACTTCAACTTTCTGGCGGATTCGCGCGATACGGGTATCGACCGAGCGATCGAAGACGTCAGCTTCCTTGCGATGAGCAAGCTCGAGCAGCTGGTCCCGGCTCATGACGCGGTCGGGGCGCTCAACGAACGTCCGCAGGAGGTCGAACTCGCCGGCGGTGAGTGGGACTTCCCGGCCGTCGAGCGCGAAAAGCTTGCGGCTGTCGATGTTCAGCCGGCAACGGCCAACTTGAACTTCACTGCCAAGCGTGGCCGGCGAGCCTTCCCCGCGATGTCCCGAACTGCGTCGAAGCACCGTTCGCACCCGCGCGAGCAGTTCGCGGGGATCAAAGGGTTTGGTGACGTAATCGTCGGCCCCGACCTCCAGGCCAACGACTTTGTCGACACGGTCGCTGTTGGCCGTCAACATGATGATGCCGATCGGTCCGAGCCGCCGCAGGTCTCGCGCGATCGACAGCCCATCTTCACCTGGCATGTTGATGTCGAGGATCGCAAGGTCGACGGGTCGCTCCGCCATCAGCGCGCGCAATGCGCCGCCACCATCAACCGCCGTAACCGCAAAGCCGTGCCGCGTCAGGTAGCTCTGCACCACCGCACGCAGGTCGGGCTCGTCGTCCACCACTGCTATGTGCACCGTCATGAAGCCAACGATGCACGTCCGTAACAATTGACGCAACAGGGTCTTGATTTGACGAACTGAACGATCGCGCGTCCAGCGGGCGTGCTGTCCGGGCCTATTTGGTTGGCATGCTGGCTATTCGGGCGAGGAGATCATTCACCGTCTCACGGGTAAATGGCTTTTCGAGCGCAGGCCGGCCACTTTCTTCGAGGAACCGGACGGCCGCCGGACCAAGGGTGTCGCCGGTGACGAAGGCAATCCGCTCGGCGAGATACGGCCGCTCCGCGAGGAGCCAGCGATAGAGTGCCGGACCGTCGAAGTCCGGCATTCGCAAGTCAAAGAAAATCAGATCGTAATCGAAGGCGCGCAGCCGTTCCTGGCCCGCGAGGCCGCCGACCGCGACGTCGGCTTTCAGACCTTGGCGGCGGAGCAGGCGGGCCATGGTTTCGGCCAGTTCGGGCTCGTCATCGACGATGAGGACATGACGCGGCTGGACCGGGATCGCGCTGTCAACCCCCGGTCGGGTGGCACTGCAGGTCAGGGCCACCGGAAGCTCAAGCCGGAATAAAGCGCCGGCTTCCGACGGCAGCAGCGCGAGCGAGCCCCCGTGCGCTTCGGCGATGCCCTGGCTGAAGCTCAGCCCGATACCGGTACCCGTCCCCTGTGGCTTGGTCGTGAAGAAAGGATCGAAAATGCGCCGGGCGATGGAGTCAGGGACCCCGGGCCCATTGTCGCTGATCTTTAGCGCAACCTTGTCTGCACCGGTCGCCTCGACTCGCAAGGCGAGCCCGACGGGAGGAGTTGGTTCTGCAAGGCCTGCTGTGCATTCACGATCAGGTTCAGCAGGATCTGGGTGACCTGGTCCGGATCGACGAATACGGGCGGCAGGTCTTCAGCGGCCGTGAAGGCGACCTCCACCCCGTTCGAGCGCAAGCCATAGTCAGCCAGTTCGAGCGTTGCCTTCACCAGCTTTGCGAGGTCCTTCGAGCGCCGTTCGGGCGCCTTCTGCCGCGCCATTGCAAGAAACGTCTGGACGATTCGGCTGCAGCGTTCCGCGGCTCGCTGGATGCGCGTGGCGGACTCGGCGTACTCGGTGCCCTCCGCCTCTTCCTGCAGCAGCACCGCTTCCCCGACCACGATCGCGAGCGGATTGTTGAGCTCGTGGCTGACGCCGGCAAGCAGCGAGCCGAGCGCATTCATTTTCTCGGACTGCATCAGGGCTTCGCGGCTGCGCTGCAGCTCCGCTTCGGCCTCGCGCTGCGCCGAGGTGTCGAGAATGACCCCGCCGATGTGGCTGAGTTCGCCATGCTCGTCGAAGACGGGAAAGCGGATGGTCAATGCGCTGTAGAGATTGTCGGGAGTCTGGAACTCGCTCTCGCGGACGTGCGGGCGACGCGTCCGGATGATCTCGGCATCCACCTCCTGGCTCTCCGCTGACGTGCTCCCCTGAAACTCTGCCAGTTTGAGCTAGAGTCCGCCTTCGTGAGGAGACGGACGTGAAGAAGACCAGGTTCAGCGAGGAGCAGATCATCGCGGTGCTGCGCGAGCAGGAGGGCGGGATGAAGACCGCCGATGTGTGTCGCAAGCACGGGATCAGCAGCGCGACGCTGTACGCGTGGAAGGCGAAGTACGGCGGCATGGACGTGTCGCAGGCGCGCAAGCTGAAGGTGCTCGAGGAGGAGAACGGCCGGCTCAAACGGCTGCTGGCTGACGCCATGCTCGACAATGCCGTGCTGAAGGAAGTCGCGGCAAAAAACTGGTGAGGCCTGCCGCTCAGCGGAAGGCTGTCGAGCATGCTCGGCAGCTGTTCGGCATCAGCGAGCGTCGGGCGTGTACCATCTTCGGCGTAGATCGAACGTCGGTGCGCTACGCGCCCCGGCATAGTGATGATGGCGACCTGCGGTCGCGGCTGCGTGAGATCGCGGCGGAACGTCGGCGCTTCGGCTACCGGCGACTGGGGATCATGCTGGCCCGCGAGGGGCTGGTCATGAACCACAAGAAGCTGCTGCGGCTGTACCGCGAGGAGAACCTGCGGGTCAGGCGCCGTCGCGGACGGAAGCGAGCGATGGGCACCCGAGCACCCATGACGCTGCCACAGGGACCGAACCAGCGCTGGAGCCTCGACTTCGTTAGCGACACGCTGATCAGCGGCCGGCGCATCCGTATCCTGGCGGTAGTCGACGACTTCACGCGGGAATGCCTGGCGCTGGTGGTCGACACCTCGCTGTCAGGCGCACGCGTCGCTCGAGAGCTCGACGCCATCATCGCTGCCAGGGGCGTACCGCCGCTGATGATCGTCAGCGACAATGGCACCGAGCTGACCAGTCTGGCGGTCCTGAGATGGACGCAGGAACGACCGGTCGAGTGGCACTACATTGCACCCGGCAAGCCGCAGCAGAACGGCTACGTCGAGAGCTTCAACGGCCGACTGCATGACGAATGCCTCAACGAGACGCTGTTCGTGTCGCTCGGCCATGCCCGCTCGGTACTGCGGCTCTGGCGCGACGACTACAACCATGTGCGGCCGCATAGCGGTGTTGGCGGGCTGACGCCCGCCGATGCTGCCAAGCGGGTTGTGCAACACCGCCCCGAGGGGCACCATACCAACCCCGGACTCCAGTTATGACTGGTAGAGCTTTGGGGAGCACGTCAGACGCTCGGTAGCCAGCAGAAGGCGCAGTCGGTCGCTATTGCGGGCATGCAGGACACGCTTGATGCCCACACGGCGGCGATCGGGACGCTGCAGGGCCAGGTTTCGGCCCTGTTCGACCTCGCCAATCACAACCGCAGGGAAGTGCGCGAAGCCAATGCCGGTGTCGCGCTGGCGCTGGCGATGGACACGCCCACGCTGATGCCGGGCGAGACGGTCGCCGTCTCGGGTGGCTTCGGCGTGTGGAACGGCAAGACTGCGGGCTCGGCCAGTGTCAGCTACCGTGTCGGCAGCAATGCCGCCCTCTCCGCCGGTGTGGGCATCGCATCAACCGGCAAGGTCGGTGCTCGCGCTGGAATTCGCATGGGCTGGTAAAGGCGTCGTCGAAAAAAGTGGGAGGTCTGCCGTCCGGCCGAGCGCGCTGGATGGCAGACCTCCGTTGATGGCCATCGCCCATGCGACGAACTTTATATTTAACGGTCACTCGCCTGGGCCGCAAAGCAAACCACTACGGAAGAGACCTTTTGCGGACTATGCCCGATGCTGAAGAAGGGCGTGGTCGGGGATGTCGCCATTCGGAAGCCTAATTGCGGCTGCTGATCGACCGAGTGGCTGTCAACGACAATGAGACCGTGATCACCGGTTCGAAGGCGCTTCGGAAGCCGGGATCGGCGCCATGGCAGCTTGCGCACAGCGGTGCTCATCTCTGATCGGCAATGGCGCACCCAAGAGGATTCGAACCTCTGGCCTTTGCCTTCGGAGGGCAACGCTCTATCCAGCTGAGCTATGGGTGCGTGCATCCCGCTTAGCGGGGGCGGGGCGGGGGTTCAAGCCGGAGAAGCGAGGAAGTCGGCGAGACGCGGGCGGACCTCGGCGAGGCCGCGGCGACCGATCACCAGTCCGACATGACCGGTCTTCACGCCGATTTGAGGGCCGGGTGGCGCCGCCGCGGCTGGTGCGATCCGATCGTCAAGGGCAGTAAAGTGCAGCGCCGGCACTGGAAGCTGGGCGTGAATGGTTTGTCCGCCCACCTGCCAGCGGCCGCGGCCGGTCGCATCGCGGGCGAAAAGGTCGTGCACGAGTTGCTTCGCGGCGGGGAGGGGGAGAGGCTCGCCCGCGTTTGCCCAGCGTTCGAGGCGAACAAAGCGGTCGGCGGCAAGGCTGCCACGCTCGGCTTGCGCAAAGCCGGCGAACTTCGCGACCACCCGGGCGGGATCCAGGCCCCAGAACCCGGTTTGCAGAACTTCCATGGGCAGGCGGCGGAGCTGCTCGGCCATTGCTCCGGCAGCCTCGACCAGGCTCTCCAGCCCGCGTCGAACCGGTTCCGGGTAGGCGGAGAAGTTCCACGGTGCGGCGAGGGTGGCGGTGCAGCGGACGCTTGTCAGCTGCGCCGCGGCGAGCGCCATGGTGCCGCCGAGGCAATAACCGAGCAGCGCGGGTGGCTGATCGAAGGTCCTGAGCAGGGGAACAAGGCGCTGCTCGACGTGCGCCGCGACGTCGAGCCCAAGACGCGGCTCGGCGGGGCCCCAGTCGAGCAGGAACACGCGATGCCCGCGCGCCGCCAGATCGGCGGCGAGCGACACGTCCGGGTCAAGGTCGAGCACGTCGGGCGGGTTGATCAGCGACGGCACCAGCACGAGCGGAGGTCCAGCGCCGCCGACGTCGCGAAGGGCGGAGCCGGCCAGGTCGCGGGCAATCGGGCGCCGGGGTGGCTCCGGTGGATCGGGAGCGGTCTGGTAGCGGCGCAGTCCCTCGAGCGCGCGCGCGGCCAATGCGGGATCGTGGCGCGCGGCCTCCTGTACCATGGCGAGAAATAGCGGCAGCGGGCGCGGCGCGCGCCTGTGTTGCGGTGCACACTCCTCTGCTATACCTCTGCGCGTCACTCGAGGAGCGTAGAGCATGGCCAAGTCGGGCGCCAAGGTGACCATCAAGAAATATGCGAACCGGCGTCTCTACGACACCGGCAGTTCGACCTATGTCACGCTCGACCGGCTGGCGGAGATGATCCGGGACGGGCGCGACTTCGAGGTGGTCGACGCCAAAACCGGCGAGGACATCACCCATCAGGTGCTGACCCAGATCATCGTCGAGGAGGAAGCTCGCGGAAGCACCCTGCTTCCCGTCAATTTCCTGCGCCAGCTAATCTCCCTTTATGGTGGATCGATGCAGCAGATGGTGCCGCAATATCTCGAAAAGGCCATGGAAGGATTCCAGTCCAACCAGGCCGCGTTTCGCGACGCTTTCGGCCAAAACATCTTCTCCGAGATCGCCAAACGCAACATGGAGATGCTGCAACAGGCGGGCCGGGCCTTCGCACCGTCTGCCGCAGCAGCGAAGACCGACACGCCTGGCGGGAGTAGCAGCGAGGTCGAGCAGCTGAAGGCGGAGCTCGAGGCGCTCAAGGCAAAGGTCGACAAGCTCACCCGTTGATGATTCCGCTACTGCTGACGATCGCCGCTCAGGCGGTCACTTCGCCCACGACGTTCGCCGCCACCGACTGGCAGTCCGCCCCGGTGGCGAGCGGAAGCTGGACCTATCGACGGCTTCCCACCGGAAGCGAGGCCGCGTTCGGTGCGCCTGCCGCGCCGATGCTGGTGGTGCGATGCGATCTTGCCAGCCGGTCGGTCAGCCTAGTGATCGGAGCCGCGCCGCCGGGCACTCCCGTGACGCTGTTGACGACCAGCCGGACGCAGGCGAGCGCCGACGGACGCTTCGCGGCGCGTGATCCGATTCTCGATGCAATGGTCTTCAGCCGGGGGCGTTTCGCAGTGGCGGCAAACGGCGGTAATTCGCTCGTCTTTCCGGCGTGGCCGGAGCCGGCGCGAAGTATCGAGGATTGCCGCATTTGAAGTGCAATTCAAGTCTTGATGTTAGCGTTAGCGCGCGACATCTTTCCCTTGGCTACAACGCAGCGAAAGGAGGTGATCCGATGTCTCATGGTTCAGCAGAGGGGTCGGTGAAGTTCGTTCGGGAGATGCTCGCCTAACCAGCTGGCCTACGGTCTCCCGGGCTGGAACACTCCGGCCGCTGACCATGTTAGAAGGGGATCGTCTGGTTGGCGGTCCCCTTTAACTTGTCCGCGCAACAGCAAATTAGCGCTTGTCTGCATGATTTCGGAACCGTAGCGGCCTCTTGTCCGTCTAGGCGAAGCAGACTGACAGGAGGGCGAATCATGGCCAAGAACCCGCGCGGCCGCTCAGGCGACGACGATAGCGAGAACAACAGCAGCAGCACCGGCAACGACACGATCGATCGTCTCGCGAAGGCAGCGATGAGCCGCGAGATGCTCGCCGCCGGGCTGACCGCCGCCGCTGCCGCGATCGCCGCCAGCCCGACCGCCCGGCGCAAGATCCGCGACGCGGGCATCGACGCCGCCGACTCGGCGAGCAGCGCCGCCTCCAACGTGCTGAGCAGCGCAACCAAGCTCGCGACTCTGATCGCGGACGCGGTGACCGATGCGGCAAAGAAGGTCGTCGCCGGCGACTTCAGCTTCGGCGACGATGATTCAGATCGATCCGGCGGACGGAAGACGTCCTCTTCGCGTTCAACCGGCACGTCCCGGTCCGGTTCGGCATCGCGGTCCACGTCGACCCCGCGCAAGTCGGCTAGCAAGTCGGGCGGCACTGCCAGCCGCTCTGCTCCGTCCGGTACCAAGACAGCGAGCAGCCGCTCGCGCCCCGCGAGCAGCAGCACCGCTGCCAGTCCGGCCCGCAAGAGCAGCAGTACCAGCCGGAACGCAACCGCAAAGACGGCCAAGACCGACAGCGGCAGCGAGACGAGCAGCCGTCCGCGGGCGGCTCGGCCCAGTGCGACAACTCCGCGCCGGGCAAGCCGTTCGTCGGGCACCGGCACGAGTGCTCGCCGGGCCCGCCGCAGCGGAAAGCCGGCCGGCGAGACCGGTGGCGGCAGCGACAACAGCCCCGACGGCGCCAACAGCTAATCTGCGAAACCCGGGGGCAGGTTCAGCGACGGTGAAGTCGTGCCTGCCCCCGGTCGTCGACCCGAACGTCCGGCTCCTCATTCTCGGGAGCCTACCCGGCGAGGCGTCGCTCCGTGCCGCCCGCTACTATGCGCACCCGAAGAACCAATTCTGGCGCCTCATCGGCAAGCTGCTCCGAGAACCGATCGCCGAGCTGGATTACGATCGGCGCCTCGAGCGGCTGCTGGAGGCCGGGATCGGCCTGTGGGACATGGTGGCGACGGCCGAGCGGCACGGCAGCCTCGACATGGCGTTGCGGGACATCGTCGCCAACCCGGTGTCGGCGCTGGCGGATCGTTTGCCGCGATTGAAGGCAGTGGGCTTCAATGGGGCGACGGCAGGCCGCCTCGGCCGAGCGGCTCTCGCCGATTCGCGGCTCACGCTGGTCGACCTGCCCTCCTCGAGCCCGGCCTACACCAGGTCGTTCGACCGCAAAGCCGAGGAGTGGGAACGGCTTAGGTCCTTCCTCGACTGAGTTCGCCAGAGGACACCAGCGCCCTCCTTCGGCCCGTTCGAGGCGGACCCCGCAGCCCGTGCAGCGGCTGACCCATGTTCGTCCGTTGTGGCGGAGCAGAGCGGTGCTGCGCCAGTGCCGACCCGAACGGCACAGCAGCGACGCGACACCCGGCAGGCGCCAGACAAGATTGTGAAAAGCCGAGCGGGCCGTGGCTCGCAGCATGACAGATCCCCCCAATCCGCCTGTTTCGGCGCCGGGCGGGCATGGCTATGTATGGCACAGCATCGAACAATGTTCAATTCGGTACGGGTTCGAACCAAATCAACGGAAATTTAACGCATGGATGAAGAGGAAAAGAGTCCGTCGCTCAGCCTCGTGGACGAGGCGTTGGTGGCCGGCAACATAGCCAACACCAATGGATTGCTGGTGATCCTGGCAAAGCTGGTCGCCAAGGGGGTATTCGATCGCGAAGATCTGAAGGCCTTCAGCGAGAGCTATTCCAAGCCGCTCGATCACGAGGGCATGCGCGAGAATGAGCTGGTTGGGCAGATGCAGGACCAGATGGAATCCACCTTGGCCGAGCTGATGCGTTACTTGTCGGAGTCGCCCGGAGGCGCGTAAGAGCGAGCCCGCCCATGTCTACCCTGTACGGAATCCTGCTGTTCGGCGCGACGGTCGCGTTCATGGAGGCGTTTGCCTACGGCATGCACCGGTGGGTCATGCATGGGCGGCTGGGCTGGTTGCTGCACGCCAGCCATCACCGCGAGCGGCATGGCCCATTCGAGCTGAACGATCTCTACGCCGTGATCTTCGCCGCGCCGTCGATCGCATTGATCTGGATGGGAACGACCGGCGGCTGGGGTCCGCCCGCCGTGTGGATCGGGGCCGGCATCGCGGTTTACGGCGCCATCTACTTCGGTTTCCACGACATCATCGTTCATCGTCGGATCGCTCACCGGGTGGTGCCACGTTCGCGCTACTTCAAACGGATCGTCCAAGCCCATCGGCTGCACCACGCGGTTGAGACCCGCGAAGGCACGGTGAGTTTCGGCTTCATCTACGCGCCGCCCGTTGAGCGGCTGAAGGCGCTGTTGCGGAAAGGCGATCGAAGCGGCGTTCGAGCGCCAAAGGGCGGGTCCACAGACCTTCACGACTGACCTCGGGCGCGGGCCGGAACGCGTCGACGAGCGCCGCGGCCACCAGCTGCAGCTTCTCCGGCTTGTGGATGACGATCCGGCTGTCCCACGCCTGTTCACCCAATGCCTCGGCCCGCTCAGCAACTTCGCCATAGATGCGCGCCGCGGCAAGCACCGCCCAACGGCTACGGAACGAAAGGCGGGCAGCACCGACGCGGCTCGACTCGCGGTACTTGCGGGCGAGCGCGGCAAGACGCTTGCCGAGCCGCGCCAGCGCAGGCCGATGCACCGGATCGGCAAGATCGGCGAACTCCAGCCGCTCGGCGCGGAGCCATTGCAACGGCAAGTAAACTCGCCCGACCCGGGCATCGTCGACGATGTCGCGCGCGATGTTGGCGAGCTGGAAGGCAATGCCGAGATCGCTGGCCCGGTCGAGCGTATCGCGGTCGGTCGGCGCGACGCCCATGACATGCGCCATCATGACGCCAACCGCCCCCGCGACCTGGTAGCAGTAGGCGAGAAGGTCTTCCTCGGTCTCGGGTCGCCAGCCTGCGGCGTCGCGCGCAAAGCCGCCGAGATGATCTCCGGGAAGCTCGGCCGGGATGCTGCACTCCGCCGTCACCGCGCCCAGCGCATCAAAGGCGGCAAGCCCGGTTGATTTGCCGGCGAGGGCCTCCGCGGTTTTCTCGCGGATGAAGGCGATCCGGTCCTGCGGATCTGCCGGCGCGACCGCGCCATGTCCGAGCACCTGCCCGTCGGTGATGTCGTCGCACGCGCGACACCAGGCGTACAGCAGCCAGCTCCGCTCGCGAGTCTGCTCGTCGAAGATCTGGCTGGCGAAGCGAAAGCTCTTGGAGCCCTGGACGATGATGCGTCCGGCCTCGGCGACCAGTTCGGCGCGGTGCTCGGTCATGCCAGCATCAGCCGAGCGGTCGCCTCCGCGCTCCCAACCACCCCGGGGATGCCGGCGCCCGGATGGGTTCCGGCGCCTACGAAGTAGAGGTTGGGGATTTTGTCGTCACGGTTGTGCGTGCGGAACCAGGCGCTCTGGGTCAGCACCGGCTCAAGGCTGAAGGCCGAGCCGAGGTGGGCGCCGAGATCACGGCCGAAGTCGGTCGGCGCATAATGGAAGCGGGTCCGGATCCGGGCTCGAATGTCGGGGATCAGTCGCTCTTCCAGCAGCGTCAGAATCGACTCCGCGTAGCGCTCCCCCTCGGCATCCCAGTCGATCGTCGCCTTTCCAAGGTGCGGGACAGGGGCCAGCGCGTAGAAGGTGGAGCAGCCGGGCGGCGCCATCGTCGGGTCGGTCGCGGTGGGGTGGTGGAGATAGAGCGACGGATCCGGCGCGATCCGGCCGCGGTCGTAGATGTCGCCGAGCAGCCCCTGGTAGCGCGGTCCGAACAGGATCGAGTGGTGCGGGATGTCGGGAAATGTCCCGTCCAGCCCAAAGTGGAGGACGAACAGCGAGGGCGAGTAGCGCTTGCGGCGCAGCGCCTTCACCCGCGCCGGGCCGCGCCGGCTGCCCTCGATCAGCCCGTAGCTGTGCACCACGTCGCCGTTCGAGGCGACCATGTCCGCCTCGCCGCGCCAGCCCGAGCGGGTGCGCACGGCCCGGGCCCGCTCGCCAGTCACCTCGATTGCCACGGCGGGATCGTCGAGGCGGAGCGTGCCGCCGAGCCGCTCGAATTTGGCGACCAGCCCCGCGATCAGTCGGTTGGTTCCGCCCTTGGCGAACCACACCCCGCCATCGCGCTCCAGCTTGTGGATCAGCGCGTAGATGGAGGAGCAGGTCATCGGGTTGCCGCCGACCAGCAGCGTGTGGAAGCTGAGCGCCTGGCGGAGATGCTCCTCTTGCACGAAGCTCGCGACGACCGAGTAGACGCTTCGCCACGCCTGGTAGCGGGCCAGCGCCGGGGCCGCCTTGAGCATGGAGCCGATGCTAAGAAAGGCCTTCGTCCCGAGCTTGCGATAGCCTTCCTCGAACACGCCCGCGGAGTAGGCGAGGAAGCGGGCATAGCCCTCGACGTCGGCGGGATTAAGCCGGGCGATGGCGGCGGTCAGCGCCGCGTCGTCGTTCGAATAGTCGAACAGCGTGCCGTCGGGCCACGACAGCCGGTAGAAAGGGGTGACCGGCACCAGATCGACGTCGCTGGCGATGTCGTCGCCGCTCAGCTTCCAGAGCCGCTCGAGGCAGTCCGGATCGGTGATAACGGTGGGACCCGCGTCGAAGACATGGCCGTCGCGTTCCCACACGTAGGCGCGGCCGCCCGGCTTGTCGCGCGCCTCGACGATCGTCGTCTCCACGCCCGCCGACTGAAGCCGGATGGCAAGCGCCAGGCCGCCGAACCCCGCCCCGATGATGATTGCGCGCTTCACTCTGTCTCCCGCAGGGCGTGCAGTGCCCGGCCGATCGGGACCGGCGGCTTGCCGGCCAATAAGCGTATACGATCTGCAACGGAACTCGTGCCGCCATAGAAGCGCGCGATCAAGGATTCCGGCAGCCGGTAGAAGCGTTCGAGCACCCGATAGCGCTGGGCCGGCTCCGCGGCCCGGAACAGCATCCGGGCGAGCATCCGGTCGTAGGCGCTGCGCTTCCAGTGCCGCTCCGCCCGCGTCCGGGTCGCGGCGCCTAGCCCGTCGAGCGGCTGGTCGACCAGCCAGGCGGCGAAGCGCACCGCATCGGGCAGCGAGTAGCTGGTGAGCGGATGGAAGAAGCCGCCGCGGGTGCCGGCGCGTGCCACCCGGTCGCCTGCCGGCCAGAAGCGTTCAAAGTCGCCGCCGGTGAGGACCGGAAGGACCCCGTGCTCGCTCCGGCCCGAGCCTTCGACCTGCCAGCCCTGGGCCGCCGCATAAGCCTCGATCCGGCGCCCGAGCGCCTCGCGGTCCAGCTCTGGCTGGTCGTGGTAGTAGGTGTCCTCCACGAACAGCGTGTCGGGGTCGAACGGCAGAAGATAGACGAAGCGGTAGCCGTCCGACTGGTCGACCGCCGCGTCCATGATCACCGGCTCGGCGACGCCGTGGCCGCCCTTCACCTTGAGGAGCACGCCGACGAACTTCTGCCATCCGGCGTGCAGCCCCTCGAGCCGGGCGCCGCGGGCGTCGAGAACGGCGTCGGCCGTCAGCCGGGTCCCGTCGTCGAGGGTCACGGCAGCGGGTTCGACCACCGACACGCCCTGCGCAACGATGCGGCTGGCGGGGAGAGCGGCGCGGACCGCCGCGTCGAGCCGCTCGCTCTCGATCGTCGAATAGGGTTCGGAGAGGCGACGCTCGTATGCGGGAAAGCGGACCCGGTTGGCTGGCCAGCGACGCGCCACCAGCGGGTCGACCAGCCAGCGCTGGTCCGGCGCGATGTCGCTGTCGAAGAAGGACCAAAGATGATGGCCACCGATGCGGTCGCCTGGCTCGATCAGGGTGAGCTGCACGTCGGGGCGCCGGGCCGCCATCGCCAGCGCGCACAGCCCCCCGGCCAGGCCGCCGCCGGCGATGATCAGGCTGGAACGGGGGCGCGACATGCGCGCGGTCTAGCGGCCTTGCGCGGCGAGGCCTAGGGTCGCCCGGTGTTCACGCTGCTTGCCTCCGCCTTTGCCATGACGGTCATCGTCGCGGTCCGCTACGTGCTGACGAGCGGGTTGTTCGCCGGGCTGACCGCCCGCCGTTTCCCGGGCCGGCTGGCGGGCCTCCGGCAGCAGGTCTGGCGCGAGATCGGCTGGAGCCTCGCCAGCGCCGCGATCTATGGGGTGCCGGCGGGAATCGTCGCTTGGGGCTGGCAGCGGCATGGCTGGACGCGGATTTACGAGGACGTCCATGCGCGGCCGCTGTGGTGGTTGCCGGTGTCGGTGTTGGTCTACCTGCTGCTTCACGACGCCTGGTTCTACTGGACACACCGCTGGATGCATCGGCCACGACCATTCCGGATCGCTCACGCGGTCCATCACGCGAGCCGGCCGCCGACCGCCTGGGCGGCGATGAGCTTCCATCCGATTGAGGCGCTGAGCGGCGCGGTGGTCATCCCAGCGCTGGTATTCATAGTGCCGATCCATGTCGCGGCGCTCGGGATGGTGCTCGGGATCATGACGCTGATGGGGGTGACCAACCACATGGGCTGGGAGCTCTTCCCGCGCTGGCTGGTTGAGGGACGCGCCGGCTGTTGGCTGATCACTGCCTCGCACCACGAGCTTCATCACCAGCGCTATCGCTGCAACTACGGGCTCTACTTCCGCTTCTGGGATCGCCTGTGCGGGACCGACGCGGGGCTCGGCCAGTTCCGGGAGGCGCCCGCGCGGCGCTGAGACCGGCGGGCAGAGCTCTCGCTCCAACCGTAAGCCTCGCGCGGATGAGTGATCCAGTCTTTAGTTGCCGGCGCCGCTGTCGCTCGGATCAGGGTCGGCCGGCGGGGGCGAATAGGGATCAAAGGCGGCGGCCCGCTCCATCCGTGCCCAGTCGGTCGGATCCGACTGCTGCTGCGGCTGCGGAGCATCGGCCATCGCCATCTGCGGCACCGCCGGAATGTCGTCGAAGATGCTGACCTGGTCGCCGACCTGGGTCAGCGAGA
Organism: Sphingomonas ginkgonis; assembly: GCF_003970925.1. Lineage (NCBI taxonomy): Bacteria > Pseudomonadati > Pseudomonadota > Alphaproteobacteria > Sphingomonadales > Sphingomonadaceae > Sphingomonas > Sphingomonas ginkgonis. The sequence continues at coordinate 2,496,369 of NZ_RWJF01000001.1, read as the reverse complement.
AGAGCTTCTTCGCGAACGACGCCGGCATGCGGACGCAGCCATGGCTCGCCGCTTCGCCCGGGTTGTGGCCCGCGTGCAAGGCGACCCCCTTCCAGGTCAGCCGCTGCATATAGGGCATCGGCGCGTCGTCGTACGTCTTGCTGCGATGGTCGACCTCCTTCTGGAGGATCGGGAAGGTACCCGTCGGCGTCTCCCGCCCGACCGAGCCTGTCGAGACGGTGGCCACGCCGATCAGCCGATCGCCGCGATAGACATAGGCGAGCTGTTGCGCGAGGCTAACCTCGACGCGGATCGGCTCAGTGCCGCTGACGTCGGCGGCCCAGACACCTTGATTGGGCTTGAGTGTAGTCGAAGCTTCGACCAGATCGACCGGTGACTTGGCCTTGGCAGCAATTACGGGGGTAAAAGTCAGTGCCGCGGCAAGCACAAGGTGCCGCAGGCGCAGGTTATGCGCACCCATCACTATGTTCCTCCTGCTCTTATCGAGCCAGGACCAACTGTTCCGCTGATCCCACTTGACGATTGAAACGCGCCGGTGCAGGAATATTTCCGTTGGGGGTGCGCGGTTAAGCGCATATTGTTCGTTCATTCCGCAACAATCCGCCAAAATCCGCTGATCGTCGCTGTGCCGGGTCGGAAGACTCGGCGCGCGATCCTCGCTAATCCGAGCCGCCGATGAACAGCCTACCGTCCTTCGACCGCTTCGACGTCATCGTCCTGGGGGCCGGCGGCGCCGGGCTGATGTGCGCGGCGACGGCCGGGCAGCGGGGCCGCCGCGTGCTGCTGGTCGACCATTCGCCGGAGCCCGGCCGCAAGATCCTCATCTCGGGCGGCGGGCGCTGCAACTTCACCAACATCGGCGCGGGACCGGCCAATTATCTGTCGGCAAACCCGCACTTCATGAAGTCGGCGCTGAGCCGATACACGCCGGCCGACTTCGTCGCCTTGGTCGAGCGGCACGGCATCGCCTGGCACGAGAAGACGCTGGGCCAGCTCTTCTGCGACGGCTCGGCGCGGCAGATCGTCGCCATGCTGGTGGCGGAATGCGACCGGGGCCTGGTGGAGTGGCAACTCGGGGCCCCGCTCGGCGAGATCGACCATGCCGACGGGCATTTTAGGGTGGGTGTCGCTGGCCGGATGGTCGAAGCGCCCGCCCTGGTGATCGCCACCGGCGGTCCCTCGATCCCCAAGCTGGGGGCGACCGGCTTCGCCTACGACCTCGCGCGGCGGTTCGGGCTGAAGGTCGTCGAGCCGCGGCCGGCGCTGGTGCCCCTGACCCTGCCAGCGGAGGAGGCGCTGTTCCGCGAGCTGTCCGGTGTAGCGACACCGGTGACCGCCTCGTGCGGCAAAGCGGTGTTCCGGGAAGCAGCGCTGTTCACCCACCGCGGCCTGTCGGGCCCGGCCATCCTGCAAGTGTCGAGCCATTGGCGGCATGGCCAGGAGATCGGCATCGACTTTCTGCCCGGGGAGACGCCGGGCTGGCTTCGTTCAGCGAAGCGCGAGCGGCCGCGCGGCGCGCTGCCGACCCTGCTCAAGGAGCGGCTGCCGGATCGGCTCGCGGAGCGTTTGAGCGAGCGGCTCGGACTGGGCGGCGACCTTGGCAACCAGCCCGATCGCGCGCTCGAGGCGGCCGAGCAGCGGCTGTCCGACTGGCGCTTCCGGCCCAACGGCAGCGAAGGGTTCGCCAAGGCGGAGGTCACCGTCGGTGGAATCGCTACCGCCGGCCTGTCGTCGCAGACGATGGAGGCGCGCGGCGTCGCCGGCCTCTACGCGATCGGCGAGGCTGTCGACGTGACCGGGTGGCTGGGAGGCTATAATTTTCAATGGGCATGGGCGAGCGGCTGGGCCGCCGGGCAGGCGCTGTGAGCCTCCCGACGTCGCCAGACGCGTCAGCCGTCAGCGGTAGCGCATGGTCCTGACGACGCCGAACGGCTGGCGCGGCATGCTCGCGTCGACGCGGACCGACAATCGCCCGTTCTCCTCTGCCAGTGCGGTGAAGGACGACCCGAGGATCGACATCGCTTTTGGCAGTTCGGCGTTCTGAAAGTAGATCGGGTCGGTAATCCGCTCCTGCCGTTCCGCCGATCCGAACGCGATCATGAAATTCTCGCGCCCGTAGATGTTGAATAGTTGCGGCGTTCGATCGCGACGAAATTGCCCAGCGTCGAGGTCGCCGGATCCTCCCGCTCGTAGGAGATCGGCGCCGAGAGCGGCAGCAGCTTGCCCGGCATGCGCCCGCCGATCATGACCAGTGCGGGCGCCTGCGAGAGGGTGCGGAAGGCGGCGTCGAAGCGACCGTCGCCATTCTGGTCGATGAGGCAGCCCTGGAAGGCGACGCCGAGCATTTTGGTCGCCTTCATGCGCCCGTCGCAGAAGATGACGCCGGGGCCGCCGGTGACTTCGATGAGCTCGCTTCCTGCCGCGAGGTCGATGCCCGCTTCGGCAGTGCTCACGGCCCGGCTGAGCCGGACGAGCCCGGACGGGAGCAGCCGCTGCTTCAGCACATGCTCCTTGGACGCCAGCTGGCGGATGCCGGGCGGCGGCGCGGCCGGTTCGATCCACCAGACGGTCTCCAGCGGACTGCGCTGCGCCTGCGCCGGTGACGAAAGCGCCGACGTGACCGCCAAAATCGCCGCGACGAACCCGAACCTCATGCCATTCTCCCCCCTCAGGAAGGCGGATCATGGCGAGCCGAGTTCGGCTGCGCAATGGGGCGACGACGGGACGAAAAAGGGCGGCGGATCGCTCCGCCGCCCTTATCGAGCCATCAAGGACGCGGCGCTCAGGCGCCGGCAACCTCGGTGGTGTCGAGCTTGACGCCCGGGCCCATGGTCGAGCTCAGCGCGACCTTCTTGACATATTTGCCCTTGGCGCCCGCCGGCTTCGCCTTGACGATCGCATCGACGAAGGCGTCGAAGTTGGCGCGCAGGTCGGTCGCCTCGAACGAGCACTTGCCGATGCCGGCGTGAATGATCCCCGCCTTCTCGACGCGGAACTCGATCTGGCCGGCCTTGGCATCGGTGACCGCCTTGGTGACGTCCATGGTGACGGTGCCGAGCTTCGGGTTCGGCATCAGGCCCTTGGGGCCCAGCACCTTGCCGAGGCGGCCGACAACGCCCATCATGTCCGGTGTCGCGATCACGCGGTCGAAGTCGATCTGGCCGCCCTGGATGGTCTCCATCAGATCCTCGGCACCGACCACGTCGGCGCCCGCCGCGGTGGCCTCGTCAGCCTTGGCACCGCGCGCGAAGACGGCGACGCGGACGGTCTTGCCGGTGCCCTTGGGCAGGTTGACGACGCCGCGAACCATCTGGTCGGCGTGGCGCGGATCGACGCCGAGGTTCATCGCGACTTCGATCGTCTCGTCGAACTTGGAAGCGGCGAGGCTCTTCAGCAGGCCGATCGCCTCATCGACGTTGTACAGCTTCTCGCGGTCGACCTGGCCGCCCTGCGACTTCTGCTTCTTGGTCAGCTTGGCCATGTTCAGCCCTCCACAACCTGGAGGCCCATCGCGCGCGCGGAGCCTTCAATGATCTTCGTCGCGGCGTCGATGTCGTTCGCGTTGAGATCCTTCATCTTGGTCTCCGCGATCTCCGCCAGCTGCGAGCGCTTGATGGTGCCAGCGCTCGCCTTGCCCGGCTCCTTCGAGCCCGACTTCAGACCCGCCGCCTTCTTGAGCAGGAAGCTCGCGGGCGGGGTCTTGGTGGCGAAGGTGAAGCTGCGATCCGCGAAGACGGTGATGACCGTCGGGATCGGCATGCCCTTTTCCATCTCCTGCGTCGAGGCGTTGAACGCCTTGCAGAATTCCATGATGTTCACGCCGCGCTGACCCAGCGCGGGGCCGATCGGCGGGGACGGGTTGGCGGCGCCGGCCGGCACCTGCAGCTTGATATAGCCGGTAATTTTCTTGGCCATGTCGGTTCACTCTGTAGAGGCTGGCGGTGACCCGCGCAGCCGTTCAAGTCTAGCGGTCCAGACGGTCACCCAAAGGCGGCCTCCCGCAGCGATTTTCCAAAGCTGTGCCTTGAAGCGTGCGCGCCTAGCCGGAAACCGCCGCCAGTTCAAGCCGACCCCGCTCGCTTGCTGAACGAATGTTCATCTCCCGCAGGAACCATCGACCATCGCCACTCGTAACCCCGGCGAAGGAGAAGGGCAGATGGCGGAAGTGACCGACGACGACGGTCGAGTTCGGGAGGTCCGCCCGGCAGCGGCGGTCAGCCACCCGCTGCACCTCGTGCTGGGCAGCTTCATGTTCGCCTATTTCCTCGCCGCCCTGATCTTCGATTATGGCTATAGCCGCAGCGGCAACATCCAGTGGACCAATTTCGCGTCTTGGATGATCTTCGCCGGGCTGGTGTCCGGCGGTCTGTCGCTGGTGGTCGGGATCGTCGAATGGTTCGTCCGCCGGCGCGAGCCGGTGCAGCCCGCCGGAATGGCGTGGCACGGCATCCTGACGCTCGTCGCCATGGCGCTCGGGATCGTCGATGCCTTCGTGCACCAGCGGGACGGCTGGACCTCGGTAGTCCCGCAGGGGATCATCCTGAGCGCCGTCGTGGTCATCCTCCTCGTCGTGGGCAGTTGGCTGCCCGCCTTCCTGTCCCATCGTCCCCGAGAGGTGCGCGCATGAAGCGCCTGATTGCCACCACCGCGCTCATCGCGCTGCTTGCCGCTTGCAGCGATCCGCCGTTCGACGAGACCAGCCAGATCGGCCCCAACCCGAGCCTGCCCAAGCCCAAGCAGTTCCTCTTTCCGCCGATGCACATCGCGCCGGGTGAAGGCTGGAAGAACGGCGCCGTGCCGACCGTCCCCGCTGGGTTCCAGGTCAAGGCGCTGGCGACGGGGCTCGCCCATCCGCGGTTCGTCTACGCGCTGCCCAATGGCGACGTCCTCGCCGTGCAGGGCGACAGCCCGAACAGCGAGCCCTTCGCGCGGCTCAAGCAGTTGGTATTCGAGATCGTCCGGAGCGGCGCGGATAACCAGCCCAACGGCCCCAAGCCGGCAAGCCGGATCACGCTGATCCGCGACGCCAACGGCGATGGTACGCCCGAGGGCACCTCCGTGCTCCTGGACAATCTCAATTCGCCGTTCGGCGTCGCCTGGATCGACAACACGCTTTACGTCGCCAACACCGACAGCGTGGTCGCCTATCCGATGCCACTGGGGACGACCAAGATCACCGCTCCGGGGCGCAAGCTCGCCGACCTTCCTGGCGGCCCGATCGACCATCACTGGACCAAGAGCCTGGTGCTCAGCCCGGACGGATCGAAGCTCTACGCGACGGTCGGCTCCAACTCGAATATCATGGAGAACGGGCTTGAGGCCGAGAAGGGGCGGGCCGCGATCTGGGAGATCGACCGAGCGACCGGCGCCTCGCGCCAGTTCGCCGGCGGCCTGCGCAACCCCAACAGCCCGCAGTTCTACCCCGGCACCAACACGCTCTACACGGTGGTGAACGAGCGCGACGAGTTGGGATCGCATCTCGTCCCGGACTATCTGACCTCGGTCAAGCCGGGCGGCTTCTATGGCTGGCCGTACAGCTATTACGGACAGAACGTGGATGTCCGGATCCCGCCGATGCTGCGGCGGCCCGACCTAGTCGCCAAGGCAATTCCGCCGGACTATGCGCTGGGCAGCCATGTCGCGGCGCTCGGGCTGACCTTCTACACCGGGGCGAGCTTCCCGGCACAGTATCGCGGCGGCGCCTTCATCGGCGAGCATGGCAGCTGGGACCGCTACACGCCGTCCGGCTACAAGGTGGTGTTCGTCCCCTTCGCAGGCGGCAAGCCGAGCGGCAAGGCGGTCGACTTCGTGACCGGGTTCGTCGACTCCAAGGCCGACAAATCGCACGGTCGGCCGGTCGGAGTAGCGGTTGATCGCACGGGCGCGCTGCTGGTCGCGGACGATGTCGGCAACACGGTGTGGCGGGTGACCCCGACCGCGCCGGCACCGCGGGTGGCGATGCGCTGAGCGTAGCGGCGGCGCAGCGGCGGGTGCGGCAAGCCCGCTTTGGTTTGCCGCCGGTCCTTTGCTAGGGGGCTGCTATGCTGTCGCAGAAGACGCGTTACGCGCTCCGGTCCCTATTGTACCTCGTCGAGCAGGGGGAGGGCGCACCCGTTCAGCTGGCGCGCATCGCCGAGACCCAGCGCGTCCCGCCCAAATATCTCGAGCTCATCATGCTCGACCTGAAGAAAGCCGGGCTGGTGAAGAGCACACGCGGCCCCAAGGGCGGTTACCTGCTCACCCGCTCGCCCGACGCGATCAGCTTCGGCGAGGTGGTGCGGGCGCTGGAAGGGCCGATTGCGCTGATCAGCTGCGCGAGCGTCAACTTCTATGCTCCGTGCGGCGACTGCCACGACGAAGAGAGCTGCGCGATCCGGCGGGCCTTCGCGGTGGTCCGCGACCAGACCGTCGAGATCCTCGAGGGCATCACGCTCAGCCAGGGCGCGCGGTGGGAGGACCGACTGCCGCTGCCGGGAGACGAGCTCGCGGACTGAGCCCTTCAAGCGTCAGGCGAAGCGGAAGAACCTCCTCCCGCACGATCCGGCGGAGCGGTAGAGGTTGCGACCGCCCGCCTCGCGGCGAAGGAACGGGCGAGGCGCTTCGCGGTTGATCCGCAAGCCCCCTGTAACCTTCCGGAGTTTGCCATGGCCGACCGTTCCGCCACCCTGTACCGCATGGTCCTGCCCGACCATGAATGCCCGTTCGGCCACCGCGCCAAGGAGATGCTAGAGGACGCCGGTTACGACGTCGACGAACATATCCTCTCCTCGCGCGAGGAGGTTGACGCCTACAAGGAGCAGGAGGGGGTCGACACGACGCCGCAGGTGTTCATCGACGGCGAGCGGATTGGCGGCGCGTCCGATCTCGAGGATTATCTGGCCGAGCAGTCGGCCTGATTCCGGCCGCGCCGCTCCTCAGGCGGCGCGGATTTGACCGATCATCGCGACGATCTCACCGCTGAGAGCCTCGGCGTCATGCTCGAGGCTGTCGGCGGCGGAGGCGATCGCCTGCGCCACGTCGTTGCTGTCCTCGGCGCGTCGGCGCAGCCCCGACATGCTGGCGAGCAGCCCCTGCGTGGTGCTGATCGTGCGCTGGATGCTGTCGCTGATCTCGTCGGTGGCGCTGCTTTGCTGCTTGATCGAGATGGCGATTGAGCTTGCCGCCCCCTCGACATCGTGGACCGCCGCGCCGACGCTTTCGAGCGCGCCCCCGACCGAGCTGGCCTTGAGCCGCACGTCCTCGAGGTTGGCGGTGATCTCCCGCGTCGCCTCGGCGGTGCGGGCGGCGAGCCCCTTGATCTCGCCCGCGACCACCGCAAAGCCGGTGCCCGCCTTGCCGGCTCGGGCGGCCTCGATGCTGGCGTTAAGCGCGAGCAGGTTGGTGCGCTGGGCGATGGAGGAGATCAGCGCCGAGACGTCGCTGATCCGGCTCATCGCCTCGTCCAGCCCGCGCATCTCGCCGCCGGCGGTGTGCGACCGCTCGGCCATCCGCTTCGCTGCTTCGGCGCTGCTGTTGGTGCGGACGCTGATCTCGGCAATGGCGCGGCTCATCTCCTCAGCCGCCGAGCCGGCGACGGTGACGTTGCCGGCGGTTTCCTCGGTCGCGCCTTCCGCGCCGACGATGTCGCCGCGCGTCTCGATCACGCTGGCCTTCATTCGCTTGGAGGTGCGCTGGAGGGCGGCAGCGGCGGTGCGGAGCTGCTGGACGGTGGCGAGCACCCGGTCCTCCAGCGAGGCGGCCATCGCGCCGAGCTCGCTCCGGCGGCGTTCTTCCGCCTCGAGGCGGACGCGCTCGCGTTCTTCCGCCTGGGCTCGGCGGTCGGCTTCGAGCTGCTCTTGCACGGCGCGCCGGTCGGCTTCCGCCTGTCGGACCTTGGCGAGGGTGTGGTCGAAATCGACGAGGCCGCGCGCCAGCTCGCCGATCTCGTCGTCGCGGGTGGCGCATTCGACGCTGACCGGCTGGGTTCCCGCGCCCAGCCGCGACAGGGCGAGGCGGAGCTCCGCAAGCGGAGCGATGACCCGCTCAAACAGGAGGCGCCGAAAGGCGCGGAGCAGCGCCAGCCCCACCAGCGTGCCGATGCCAAACATGGCGAACCACAGGCGCTGCCAGAAGGTGAGTGCCCGCTGCTCGCCGCGGAGCGCCAGTTCGAGCCGGTTGCTGACCACCGCCATCGATTGTTCGAGCGCGCGGAACTGTCGCTCGAACTCGGGCAGCTGCCGCCGGGCGTTCGGGTCACCTCTGGCGGCCAGCGCGACGACCCGCTCGGCGCTAGCGACATAGGTCAGCGCGCCGCCGCGTACCGAGGCCAAGTCGGTGCTGGCTGCAGGCGGAAGATCGAGGCCGGCGAGCCGCTGCAACAGGCCGCGAAACTGGCGGGCATCCTCGCGGCTGTCGTCACGGTGGGTTGCTACGGTCGCGGCATCGCCGACGGACCTCGCGTAGAGGGCGGCGTAGACATGGCCACGAAGCTCGTCGTGGAGCATGTCGGCCTCGACATGGCTACGCAGCGCGGTGGCGGTCAGCAGGAGGCGCTGCTCGGCCGCTACCAGCCGGGCGGTGACCAGTAGGCCGGCCATGGCGGATACCACGAACGCGAGACACAGCAGCAGCGACCATCGCTGGATCCGCGCGGCAATCGACATGGCATCATCATAGGCAGGCGAGAGCCGGGGAGCGGCTGCACCTGACGAATTAATTGAGGGCGGCGGAGGTATTTACCTGTGTGTTAACCAACACATTAATTACAGAAAGCGGGCACCAGCGTGGGCGCGTCGTAGGAACCCTCGTTTCAACGTGGTTCCGCGTCGCCCCAACCGCATCTTCTCAGCTGGGCGCAGATTCGTTTCCCCACATGGTTAACGTCGGCCGGTGACGCGGACAGGGAGCTTCAATGCAGGCATAGTCGCAGACGGGTTATGGGTGGGGTTAGTATCTGATGTCGTTTCACTTTCCTGGACTGGGCTCGCGCGCCGTCGCAATCGATCTCGGGACCGCCAACACGCTGGTCTACACGCGCGGCCGCGGCATCGTGATCAACGAACCGAGCGTTGTCGCGATGGAGACCAAGGACGGGGTCAGGACTGTCCGAGCGGTCGGCGACGATGCCAAGCTGATGATGGGCAAGACCCCCGAGAATGTGCAGACCGTCCGCCCGCTGCGCGCCGGGGTCATCGCCGACCTCGAGGTCGCCGAGGTCATGATCAAGCATTTCATCCGCAAGGCGCAGGCGAGCCGCACCCGCTTCTCGCGCGGGACCGAGGTGGTGATCTGCGTGCCGTCCGGCTCGACCAAGGTCGAGCGGCGGGCAATTCGCGACGCGGTCAGCAACGCCGGTGCGGAGCGGGTCTCGCTGATCGAGGAGCCGATGGCGGCGGCGCTCGGCGCCGGGCTGCCGGTGGCCGAGCCGATCGGCTCGCTGGTGGTCGACATCGGCGGCGGCACCACCGAGGTTGGCGTGATCTCGCTCCAGGGCCTGGCCTACTGCCGGACGGTGCGTACGGGTGGGGACCGCATGGACGAGGCGATCGCCGCCTATGTCCGGCGCAAGTTCAACCTGCTGATCGGCGAGGGGACCGCCGAGCGGGTCAAGCTTGAGGTCGGCGCCGCCCGTGTCTGCAGCGATTCGCACGAGCTGTTCGCCCGGGTCCGCGGCCGCGACGTCACCAAGGGTGTGCCGGCGGAGATCCGGCTCACCCAGGCCCAGGTGGTCGAGGCGCTGCACGAGCCGATCAACCGGATCGTCGACGCGGTCCGCGGCGCGCTCGAGAATACCCAGCCAGAGATCGCCGCCGACGTCATCGATCATGGCATCACCCTGACTGGCGGCGGCGCGCTGCTGCGCGGCATCGACCAGGTGCTGGCCGACGAGACGGGGCTGAGCGTTCGGGTGGCGGAAGATCCGCTGACCTGCGTCGCGCTCGGGGCCGGGCGGACGCTGGAGGACCAGGTCTGCCGCGGGGCGCTCGTCGCCGCCTGATGCGAACGTGACGGGTTGCAGCGGCGGACCGCCGCAGCCCGTGGACGTCAGCCGGCCAGCGACTTGTTGTCGATTACGAACCGATACTTGACGTCGCTCCGCTGCATGCGGTCGTAGGCTTCGTCGATCTTCTGGATCGGGATCATCTCGATCTCGGCGACGCTCCCCTTGTCGGCGCAGAAATCGAGCATCTCCTGCGTCTCGGCGATTCCGCCGATCAGCGAGCCCGCAATCGAGCGCCGCTTGAAGATGAGATGCCCGACGTTGGGCGAAGGATGCGGATGCTCGGGCACGCCGACCAGGGTCAGCGTCCCGTCCCGCTTGAGCAGCGCGGTCAGGCTGTCGAGGTCATGGCTTGCGGCGACCGTGTCGAGGATGAAGTCGAAGCTGTTGGCGTGCTGCTCGACTTCCTCGGTGTTGCGCGAGTTGATGACCTCGTCGGCGCCCAGCGCATGAGCGTCGGCCCGCTTGTTTTCCGAGGTGGTGAAGGCGACGACGTGCGCGCCCATCGCGTGGGCGATCTTGATGCCCATGTGGCCGAGCCCCCCGATCCCGACCACGCCGACCTTCTTGCCCGGCCCGACGTTCCAGTGGCGAAGCGGCGAGTAGGTCGTGATCCCGGCGCACAGCAGCGGCGCGACGGCGGCGAGCTGCTCCGCCGGATGGTTGATCCTCAGCACGAAATCCTGATCGACGACGATCCGGTCCGAATAGCCGCCGAAGGTGTGGCCCGGTTCGTCGGGCGTCGGGCCGTTGTAGGTGCCGACGAACCCGTTCTCGCAATACTGTTCCTGCCCGTCGCCGCATTCGCGGCAGTGGCCGCAGCTGTCGACCATGCAGCCGACGCCGACCACGTCGCCCTCCCGGTACTTGGTCACCAACCCGCCGACGCGGGTCACCCGGCCGACGATCTCGTGCCCCGGAACGCACGGAAAGAGGGTGCCGTCCCACTCGGAACGGACGGTGTGGAGGTCGGAGTGACAGACGCCGCAGTAGGCGATGTCGATCTCCACGTCGGTGGCGCCGGGTTCGCGGCGGGTGATGGCGATAGATTCGAGCGGCTTGTCGGCGGCGTGAGCGCCGAACGCCTGGGCGTTGGTCATGCTTGGTCTTTCGTTGAAGGAGGGGGACGCGGAAATCAGCGGCCGGTGACGGCTTCCAGCTGGGGCGTGTAGCGTTCGCCTTCAATCCGGATGTGCGACGCGGCGTCTTCGATCCGGCTCAGGTCGCCGCCGCCGAGTTCCAGATCGGCCGCGCCGAGGTTCTCCTCGAGCCGGTGGAGCTTGGTCGTGCCGGGAATGGGAACGATCCAGGGGCGTTGGGCTAGCAGCCAGGCGAGCGCGACTTGCGCCGGGGTCGCGCCTTTGTCGGCGGCGATCCGGCGGAGCAGGTCGACCAGCGCCTGGTTCTTGTCGAGCGCCTCGGGCTGGAAACGCGGGAGCGCCTTGCGGAAGTCCTTGTCGCCGATCGCCGCGTCCTTGCCGATCGCCCCAGTCAGGAAGCCACGTCCGAGCGGGGAGTAAGGAACGAAGCCTATCCCCAGTTCCTCGCAGGTATCGAGAATGCCGTTGGTCTCCGGACCGCGGGTCCAGAGCGAATATTCGTTCTGGATCGCGGTGACCGGCTGCACCGCATGCGCCTTGCGGACCGTCTCGGCGCCGGGTTCGGAGAGGCCGAAGTGGCGCACCTTGCCGGCCGCGATCAGCTCCTTCACCGCGCCGGCGACCTCCTCGATCGGAACGGCGGGGTCGACCCGGTGCTGGTAGAAGAGATCGATCGTGTCGATGCCGAGCCGCTTGAGGGACGCGTCGGCGACCTCGCGAATGTGCTCCGGCCGGCTGTCCAGGCCGGGCTGCTGCACCCCGTCGACGATCTTGAACCCGAACTTGGTGGCAATCTTCACCTGTTCGCGGACCGGCTTCAATGCTTCGCCGACGATCTCCTCGTTCGTCCACGGGCCGTAGACCTCGGCGGTGTCGAACAGGGTGACGCCGCGATCCACCGCGTCGCGCAGCAGCCGGACGGCGTCCGGGCGGCTGATGTCGCTGGAATAGCCGTGGTTCAGGCCCATGCAGCCGAAGCCCAATGCGGAGACCTGCAGATCCTGGCCGAGAGTCCGTGTCTTCATGTCGATCCTCATTCGGTGCGGGGTTGGCCCGGCCGGGGCTGGTCCGGGTGGGTTGCGGCGAGGCGGGTCAGGCTGACCGCCGCGGCGAGCGCGGCGATGATCGATGCCGCGAGCAGGAGGTGGGGGCCGGCGCCGAGCCCGGCAAGGTGGAAGGCGGCGGCGACGCTGACCGCGCCGCCGGTCTGGCCGAGCAGGCGCGCGGTGGCGAGCATCCCGCCCGCCGCGCCGCTCCGCTCGTGCGGGGCGCTGCTGACGATCGTCCGGTTGTTGGGCGACTGGAACAGGCCGAAGCCGATCCCGCACACGGCCATCCGCCAGGCGACGTCGATCGTCGCCGGGTGCGAGCCCATGCGCGAGAGCAGGAACAGGCCGGTCGCGAAGACCGCCAGCCCGATCGCGCCGAGCAGCCCGCTGTGCATCCGGTCGGCGAGCCGCCCGGCGATCGGCGCCGTGATCCCGACCGCGATCGGCCAGGGCGTCATCAGCAGGCCGGTTTCCAGCACGCTCCGGTGAAGCGTGGTCTGGAACAGGAAGGGCAGCGACACATAGGCGAGCATCTGCGCGGCGAAGCTGACGATCGAGGTGCAGATCGACAGGGCGAAGATGGGGATGCGCAGCAGGTCGAGCGGGAGCAGAGGCTTGGGGTCGCTCCATTCGCGCCGGACCAGGAAGACCCCGGCCAAGATCCCGGCGACAACCGCGACGATCCCGCCGAGACTGCCGGTGCGGGCGGTCGTCTCGGCCCCGAAGACGATCAGCCCGAGGGTCAGCGCGCTGAGTAGTCCGGCGATCCAGTCGAAGGGGTTGCCGTGGGAGTCGCCGTCGGGAAGCGAGCGCATTCCGATCAGGAAGGCGGCGAGGCCGATCGGGATGTTGATCAGGAACAGCCAGGGCCAGCGGCCCAGTTCCAGCACCAGCGCGGCGATGGTCGGGCCGGCCGCGGCGGAAATGGAGAGGACGAGCGCGTTGTAGCCGATCCCGCGGCCGAGCTGGTCGGAGGGGTAGGTGGCCCGGACGAGAGCAGCGTTCATGCTCATGATTGCGGCGGCGCCGATACCCTGAACCATCCGCGCCACGATCAGCCAGACAAGGCTGTGCCCGAGCGCGCAGGCGGCCGAGCCGAGCACGAACAGCAGCACGCCGGGCAGGTAGATGCGCCGGTAGCCGAGCAGATCGCCCAGCGCCGCCAAAGGCAGGAGGAAGACGGTGATCGTCAGCTGGTAGGCGTTGATGACCCACACCGAACTGGCTGGCGAGGCGCCGATCTCGCGCGCGATGGTCGGCAGCGCGACATTGGCGATCGTACCGTCGAGCACCGCCATCGAGATGGTCAGCCAGATGGCGGCGGCGGACCAGTAGCGGCGCGGAACGGGCAGGCCGTCCTGCCGCTGTTGTCGCTGTCGCGACGCGGTGGGGGAAGCGTTGTCGGGTGCCATGGAATTCGATCGGAACGCCCCGCTCCGGCAAATGGATGCGAAGGAGGGCTTGCGCTTGTTGCAGGCCGCCGTTCACATGCGCACATGACGCCCGTGCCAGAGGCCAGCCCGCTGCCCGCCACCCAGCCCTGGTATCGCCACCTCTACGTTCAGGTGCTCGCCGCAATCGCGTTCGGCGTGCTGGTCGGCGCGCTGTGGCCGGAAGCGGGCAAGGCGCTGAAGCCGCTCGGCGATCTGTTCATCAAGGCGGTGAAGATGATCATCGCCCCGGTCATCTTCCTCACCATCGTGACCGGCATCGCAGGGATGCGCGACATCGGCTCGGTCGGGCGGGTCGCGGCAAAGACCTTCGCCTACTTTCTTTTCTTCTCGACCCTCGCGCTGGTGATCGGGCTGATCGTCGGCAATCTGGTCCAGCCCGGCGCGGCGCTCCACGCCGACCCGGCGAGCCTCGATGCCGGCAAGATCGCCGACTATACCGCCAAGGCGCACGAGACGAGCGTCCTCGGCTTCGTCAGCGCGATCGTGCCCGACAGCTTCCTCGGCGGTCTGGCCGAGGGCAACATCCTGCAGACGCTGTTCGTCGCCATCCTGTTCGGCTTCGGGCTGGCGCTCACCGGGGAGAGCGGGGCGCCGCTGCTGGGCTTGCTGGAAGAAGCCAACCTGGCCGTGTTCAAGGTCGTCGCCATCATCATGAAGGCGGCGCCGCTCGGCGCGTTCGGCGCGATGGCCTTCACCATCGGCACCTTCGGAGTGAAGGCGCTCGCCAGCCTCGCCGGGCTGGTCGCCACCTTCTACCTGACTTCGCTGCTGTTCGTGCTGGTGGTGCTCGGGACCGTGGCGTGGCTTGCCGGCTTCTCGATCCTGAGGCTGATCGCCTATCTCAAGGACGAGCTGCTGCTGGTGCTCGGCACGTCGAGCAGCGAAAGCGCGCTGCCCAGCCTCATCGAGAAGATGGAGCGGGCCGGCTGCCCCAAGTCGATCGTCGGGCTGGTCGTTCCGACCGGCTACAGCTTCAACCTCGACGGCACCAACATCTACATGACGCTGGCCGCCTTGTTCATCGCGCAGGCGACGGGGGTCCAGCTGTCGCTTGAACAACAGGTGCTGCTGCTCCTCGTCGCCATGCTCTCGTCGAAGGGGGCGGCGGGGGTCACCGGGGCCGGGTTCATCACACTCGCCGCAACCCTGTCGATTGTCCCGAGCGTGCCCGTCGCGGGCATGGCCCTGATCCTCGGCGTCGACCGCTTCATGAGCGAGTGCCGAAGCCTCACCAATTTCGTCGGCAACGCAGTGGCCACCATCGTCGTTACGCGCTGGGAGGGGCGGCTCGATCGTGAACAATTGTCCGCTGCGATGGCCGGCCGCCTGCCGCCCGTCGACCAGCGCCCCGAGGAGGCAGTCGCGTAGATGTTCAAGCCAGTCCTGACCCTGGTTGCCGCCGCGTTCGCGGCAACCGCCGTTCCCGCCGTCGCGGCCGAGAAGGCGCCGGTCGTCCTTGCCGCGGCCAGCCTGCAGGAGGCGCTCACCGACGCGGCCGCCGACTGGGGGCGCCGCGGCCATGCCAAGCCGGTGATCAGCTTCGCGGGGTCCTCCGCGCTCGCGCGGCAGATCGACAGCGGCGCGCCAGCCGACCTGTTCATCTCGGCCGACGAGGACTGGATGAACGACGTCCAGTCCAAGGGCTTCGTCCGCGCCGGCACTCGCAGCAATTTCCTCGCCAACACGCTGGTGCTGGTCGCGCCCGCATCGAGCCGGGTGCGCGTGACCATCCGCCGCGGCTTGCCGCTGGCGCAGGCGCTCGGCAACGGACGGCTGGCGATGGCCGACCCGGACGCGGTGCCCGCGGGCAAATATGGCAAGGCGGCGCTGACCAGCCTCGGAGTCTGGCCGGCGCTCGCGGGCAAGGTCGCCAAGGCCGAGAACGTCCGCGCCGCGCTGGCGCTGGTCGAACGCGGCGAGGCGCCGTTCGGGATCGTCTACGCGACCGACGCGAAGGCCAGCGGCAAGGTCCGCGTGGTGGGAGTCTTTCCCGCCGCGAGCCATCCGCCGATCGTCTATCCTATGGCGATCCTGAAGAATGCCAGCAGCCCGGCCGCCGAGCCGTTCCGTCGATTCCTCCTGTCCGGGACCGGCAAGGCCTTCTTCGCCCGGCGTGGCTTCACGGTCCGCTGATTGACCTTCGGGGCTGACCAGCTGGCGATCATCGCCCTGTCCCTCAAGGTCAGCCTCGTGGCGGTGCTGCTGACGATGCCGGTCGCCTTCGCGCTGGCGTGGGTGTTGGCGCGCACCCGCTTCCCCGGCAAGCTGCTGGTCGACGCGCTGGTCCACCTGCCGCTGGTGCTGCCGCCTGTGGTGACCGGCTGGCTCCTGCTGCTTGCGTTCGGGACGCAGGGGCCGGCCGGTCGCTGGTTGGCGAGCTGGTTCGGGCTGACCCTGATGTTCCGCTGGACCGGGGCCGCGCTCGCCGCCGCAGTGATGGCGCTGCCGCTGATGGTGCGGGCGATGCGACTGTCGATCGAGGGCGTCGACCGTCGGCTGGAGCAGGCGGCACGATCGCTCGGGGCGTCGCCGTGGCGGGCGTTCTGGACCGTCACGCTGCCGCTGTCGGTGCCGGGCCTGCTCGCCGGCGCCATGCTCGGCTTCGCCCGCTCGATCGGCGAGTTCGGCGCGACCATTACCTTCGTTTCAAACATTCCGGGGGAGACCGAGACCATCCCGCTCGCCATCTACTCGGCGCTCCAGGTGCCGGGGCGGGATAGCGACGTGCTGAGGCTGGCGATCATCGCGGTCGCGCTGTCGCTCGGCGCGCTGCTCGTCTCCGAATGGCTGGCGCGGCGGATGGGCTCGGGGCGGGACGGCCATGTCCTTTGAGGTGCGCGCCCGGCGCCGGCTGGGAGATGCCGAGATCGCCGCCGACTTCGCGAGCGACGCCCCGCTGACGGCGCTGTTCGGCCCGTCGGGCGCGGGCAAGACCAGCATCCTCAACATGGTCGCGGGCCTGCTCCGCCCGGACGAGGGGCGGATCGTCGTCGCTGGCGAAACCCTGTTTGACGGCGCGGCGGGGACGGACCTCGCGCCCGAGCGGCGCCGTGCCGGCTACGTGTTTCAGGAAGGGCGGTTGTTCCCACACCGGCGGGTCGAGGACAATCTTCGCTACGGCGAGCGGCTGGCCGCGCCGGGCACCGCCATCCTCCCGTTCGACGAGACGGTCGCCTTTCTCGGGATCACGCATCTCCTCCGACGCTGGCCCCGCAGCCTCTCCGGCGGCGAAGCGCAGCGGGTGTCGATCGGGCGGGCGCTGCTAAGCGGACCCCGCTTCCTGCTGCTCGACGAGCCGCTCGCCTCGCTCGATCGGAGCCGGCGCGAGGAGATCATGACGGTCATCGAGCGGCTGCGTGACGAGCTGCGGCTGCCGATCCTTCTGGTCAGCCACGACCGGGCCGAGGTCGAGCGGCTTGCTTCGCGAATCGTGCCTGTCGAGCATTAAACGGCGCTACTTCTTGCGGTTTACTGCATCCGTTCACCGCATTTTCTGATCCGGCTTTGTACCAACTCGGGGCAAATCTTCGGGGAAGCCCTCCGTTCCGTCTCCGAACGCAACCGGTAAAAGGCTTGATTGTCAGCCAATTATCCGCTTGGGGCTGTTAACGCCTGGCCGAGGCGCGGCTTCGCTGCAACGAATGGCGCCGCTGCGTACTGGACATGGAACGAAAAGAAACAAAAGCCAGAAGCGATTGTTTACGCATTAGTTAATAGGCGTGCGTGCGCGCTGAACAGGAGCGGGTATCATGAGGTTCACTCGGCGCGGCGGTCTGATTGCCCTGGTAGCGGTCGCGGGGAGCGGGATGGCGGGCTATTCGATGCTCGCGCCCGGCCACAAGTTCCCGATCAAGTTCGCCAACGCCAATCTGCTCGCCGCGCTGGACGCGCGGTCGCCGGGCGAGCGGCAGGCAGGCGCCCTTACCACCAAGCACAAGGTCGCCAGCGCGGCCGGGCCCAAGATGGCGATGCTCGGCGCGCACGAGCCCGCGCCCGTCGCGGCCGCCCTCGGCAGCCCGGCCCCGGTCGCCGGCGCGGTCGTCCCGGCGATCGCCGGGCCCGCCGCCGTCGTGCCCGCCACCGCCGTCGCACCGCTCCTGGCCCCCGCCGCCATCCCCGTCGCAGCGTTCGCCGGACCGGGCGCCGGCGCCTTCCTCCCGCTGCTCGCGGTTCCCGCGGCGGCGGCGATTGGGGGAGGCGGTGGCGGCGGCACCACCACGGCGGTGGTGCCCGCCCCGGACAATCCGACCCCGGCCCCGGCCGTTCCCGAGCCGGCGACCTGGCTGATGATGATCCTGGGCTTCGGCTTCCTCGGCAGCTTCCTGCGTCGCCGCCGGGCGCTCGACCAGCGCCCCGCTCGGGCCACGCTGAGCGGGACCGCCCCCGCGATCTGACATTCCGCGTCATGGGGAGGGCAGGGTATCATCAGCGATCGTCCGTCGCCGGGAGACGGCGCCGGTCGGCTGCGACCCTGTTTGCTCCTTTCTTCGTGCTTGCCGCCCTCGGCGGTTGCGACAGCCGGGCCGACGAGCCGCACTATGATGCGCCGGCGATGGCGCAGACCGGCGATCGCCTCTTCTTCCATGCCGGCACCGGGCCCAGCTTCGACGCGGGCAATGGGCAGAAGCGGCAGGTCAAGTCGCTGCTGAACATCTCGCGTCCGATGAAGTACGGCGACTTCGTCTGGAACGACAAGAATGTGCCTGCCGGTTCGGCCTGGGTGCTCGTCGACCTGCGCCGCCAGACCATGTCGGTGTTCCGCGGCGGTGCCGAGATCGGAACCGCGGTCACCCTCTACGGGGTGGACGACCGGCCTACCCCGACCGGCCGCTTCACCGTCCTCGCCCGTGCCAAAGATCATCGTTCCAGCGTCTATGATGCGCCGATGCCCTATACGCTGCGGCTGACCAACGACGGTGTCTCCATCCACGGCAGCGACGTTCGCGAGGGGCTGGGCACGCATGGCTGCCTCGGCATCCCGCTGGAATTCGCGCGGCGGGTGTTCGACCAGATCAGCCGGGGCGACGACGTCTTCATCCTGCCGGATACCGCCGGGCACGGCGATGCACCATCGCCGTCCCAGCATGTCAGCTGAGCTGGCGTCCAGTCCGAGCCTGCGGCCTTCCGCGACGCGGAGCCGGATCGCGGTTCCGCCCGGAGCGGCGCCGGTGCTGCTCGGCCTTGCCCTGCTGGTCATCCCGACCCTGGTCTCGCTGGCCCGGCTTCACTGGAGCACCGAAAGTGGCGCGCATGGGCCGCTGATCCTGGTGTCGGGGCTGTGGCTGTTGTGGCGCGAGCGGGCGGCGATCGATTGGCGTCCGGGGAGCATCAGGACGGCCTGGCTATTCCTTCTCGCGCCTCTGCTGCTGGCCTACGTCTATGGGCGTTCGCTGGCGCTACTCGGCACCGAGTCCCTTGCGCTCTACTTCGTTCTGCTGCTGCTCGGCTTCTTCTACTGGGGCCCGGCGACGATGCGGCGGCTGTGGTTCCCGATCCTGTACCTGGCCTTCCTCATCAAGCCGCCGTTCGGGCTCGTCGCGGAAGCCACCCAGCCGCTCAAGATTGCCATTTCGCAGCTTAGCGTGTCGCTGCTCCACGCATTTGGACTGCCGATCGGCGCCTCGGGCGTGGCGATCCAGATCGCGCAATATGAGTTGCTGGTGCGCCAGGCCTGCTCGGGCCTCGGCTCGCTGCTGACGCTCCTCGCCATGGGGCTGCTGTTCGTCCATCTCAGCCGCCCGGCCGGGCGCAACCCTGCCCTGTTCCTGCTGCTGGCCATCATCCCCATTGCCCTGCTAGCCAATTTTCTGCGCGTGCTCGGGCTGATCCTCCTCACCTACTATGTCGGCGACGGGGTGGCCCAGAGCTTCGCTCACGACCTTGCCGGGCTCGTCAGCTTCAGCCTGGCGATGCTCGGCATGTTCGCGGTCGACAGCCTGCTGCGGACGGGCCGCGGCGGGGCGAGCGCATGAACGCGGCGGACCGGCCGCTCAGGGCGGAGGCGCCGCTCGGCCGGCGCGAGCTGCTGGTCGGCGGGGCGCTCGCCGCTGCTGCGGTGGGCGCGGCGCTGTTGGGGCGGAGCACTCGGGCGGCGGCGGCTCGGCTGAGCGTCCCGCTGGACCGCCAGCTGCCCGACCGGCTGGCGAGCTGGAGCCGGGCGCCTTCCTCGGGCGTGCTCATCCCGCGCGCCGAGGACACCGGAAGCGACACCTACGACGATGTCGCGACCGCCTATTACGTCAGCCCGCGGCTGCCCGCGATCATGTTCCTGCTGGCTTATGGAAGCGCTCAGACCGGCACCACCCAGCTGCATCGACCCGAGGTCTGCTATCCCTCGGCAGGGTTCGAGGTGTCCGGCGGTGAGGCCTTGTCGATTCCGCCAGCGGGGATCGCGGGCCGGGCGCTCAGCGCCCGTGCGCCGGGGCGCGACGAGCAAATCCTCTACTGGACCCGGGTCGGTGACCGCTTCGCCACGTCGAACCTGGACCAGCAATGGTCGGTCTTCCGGGATTCGCTGAGCGGGAACATCCCCGATGGCGCGCTGGTGCGAATGTCGCTGCTGGGCCCGAGCCTCGCGGCGGCGCTGCCGGTGCTGGAGCACTTCGCCCGCGAACTGGTGGCCGCCGCCGCCCCGAAGCTCCGCTCGCTGCTGGTCGGACGCGCCTAGCTCCCGGGCGAGGAGCGCTGGCGCTGGTAGAAAAAATGATAGACCCACGCAGCGATGGCCAGCAGGAGCAGCACGGCCAGCCAGTGAATGCCGTGGTTACCTGCCCAGTTGACCGCCGCGCAACCGAACGAGGGAACCAGATAGTGCCACAGCCGGTCGCCACTCTCCTCCGGCTCGGCCGAGCGGATCAGGAACTGGGTCACCAGACCCGCAAAGATCAGCACGCTCACCCAGTCGTAGGCAGTCTCCACGGATGATCGGTCCTCTTGCAACGGAACGGTTGACGCCGGCGCGCCGGGCACGCCAGCAGTGGCGCGCACCAGCCCTATACAGCGTTTCGGTCGCAATTCTGTTGCTCACGACCGGCTGCGAGCAGGCTCCGCCGAGCGGCCAGGTGCTGGCGAGGGTGGACGGGGAGGAGATCACCGGCGGCGAACTGCGGGTCGAGGCGCAGGCGCGTGGCCTGTCGATCCGGGATGCCGCGACCCGCAACGCGCTCCTGGGCGAGCTGGTCGATCGCAAGCTGCTGGTCCGCGAGGCACGCCGCGAGCGGCTCGACCGGGTGCCCGACTATATCCTGAACAGCCGGCGGTCGGACGAGGTGCTGCTGGCCCAGCAGCTGCTCGCGGCGCGGTCTCCGAACCGGACAGTTCCCGACGACGTGGCGCGGCAACTGGTGCGCGACAATCCGCAGATGTTCGACCGACGCGCGATCGTCACCGTGGATCAGCTCAGCTACGCGGTGGGACCCAGGCCGCTGCCGCCGCCTCCCCGGACCAAGGCAGAGCTGGACGGGCTCGAGCGAGCGTTACGGGCGGCCCATGTCCCGTTGCAGCGCTCGCAGCAGCGGTGGGACACGGCCGAACTGTCGGCTGCGGCGGGCAAGCTGCTGGCCAGTCTGACGGCCGGCCAGCCGTTCGCGCTGGAGGATGGCGGGCGGGTGTTCGTGGGACAGCTACTTGCCGTCCAGCCGCAGCCGGTGCCTGCCGCCGACCAGCTGGCGTCCGCGCGGGCGCGGCTGCAGGCCGAAGCCGACCGGAAACTGCTGGCGCGGCTGACCGACCAGGCCCGGGACGGTGCCGAGGTCAGCTACCAGCCCGGGTTCGAGCCGGGCAGCTGATCGGCGCGGGCCGGCTTGTCGGCGGCTGCCCGGGTGAGCGATAGGGCGGGGAGGAGGTCGGACTTGCCTGGCACCGTGAGCCTTGGTCATCTGCAGCGTCTCGAAGCCGAAAGTATCCACATCCTCCGCGAGGTAGTGGCGGAGTGCGAGCGGCCGGTGCTGCTCTATTCGGTGGGCAAGGACTCGGCGGTGATGCTGCATCTGGCGCGCAAGGCCTTCTACCCCGCGCCGCCGCCATTCCCGCTGCTCCATGTCGACACGACGTGGAAGTTCCGGGCGATGTACGAGCATCGCGACCGGGTGGCGCAGGAGAGCGGGATGGAGCTCATCGTCCACCATAATCCCGAGGCGCGCGCGCGTGGGATCAACCCGTTCGACCATGGCGCGCTCCACACCGATTTGTGGAAGACGGAAGGGCTCAAGCAGGCGCTCGACCGGCATGGCTTCGACGCGGCGTTCGGGGGCGCCCGGCGCGACGAGGAGAAGAGCCGCGCCAAGGAGCGGATCTTCTCCTTCCGCTCGGCCAGCCACCGCTGGGACCCGAGGAACCAGCGCCCCGAACTGTGGGATCTCTACAATGCCCGCAAGGGCCGCGGCGAGAGCATCCGGGTGTTCCCGCTCAGCAACTGGACCGAGCTCGACGTCTGGCAGTACATCGACGCGCAAGCCATCCCGATCGTCCCCCTCTACCTCGCCGCGCCGCGCCCGACGGTGGAGCGCGACGGGCTGCTGCTGATGGTCGACGACGAGCGGTTCCGCCTGCGCGAGGGCGAAGTGCCGGTGACCCGCTCGATCCGCTTCCGCACGCTGGGCTGCTATCCGCTGACCGGGGCGGTCGAGAGCACGGCGGCGACGCTGCCCGAGGTCATCCAGGAGATGCTGGTCGCTACCACGTCGGAGCGGCAGGGGCGGGCGATCGACCATGACAGCTCGGGCTCGATGGAGCGCAAGAAGCAGGAGGGGTATTTCTGATGCGCCACGGGCCGCGCAGCGTTCCGAAGCGTCAGCCCTCGCGCAAGCGGGGGCCGGTCGTGAGGGCCGACCCATGCAGCTGGACCCCCGCCTGCGCGGGGGTGACGAGGGGATGGTGATGGCGACGATGCCTGAACTGGCCGCCGCCGACCCGGCCCGCGCCGAGCTCGACGCCTATCTCGCCCGGACCGCCAGCCGCTCGCTGCTGCGGTTCATCACCTGTGGCAGCGTCGACGATGGCAAGTCGACGCTGATCGGGCGGCTGCTCTACGACAGCAAGCAATTGTTCGAAGACCAGCTCGCCGCGCTGGAACGCGACAGCCGCCGCCACGGCACGCAGGGCGAGAACATCGACTTCGCGCTGCTGGTCGACGGGCTCGCGGCCGAGCGCGAGCAGAGCATCACCATCGACGTCGCCTATCGCTACTTCGCGACCGACCAGCGCAAGTTCATCGTCGCCGACACGCCGGGCCACGAGCAGTACACCCGCAACATGGTGACCGGCGCCTCGAGCGCCGACCTTGCCGTCATCCTGGTCGATGCGCGCAAGGGCGTGCTGACCCAGACCCGCCGCCACAGCTATCTCGTCCACCTGCTGGGCATCCGCCACCTCGTGCTCGCCGTGAACAAGATGGACCTGGTCGGCTTCGACCAGGCCCGCTTCGACGCCATCGTCGCCGACTACTGCGCCTTCGCCGAGCAGGCCGGCATCCAGCGCTTCACCGCCATCCCGCTCTCGGGCCTGACCGGCGACAACGTCACCACCCGATCCCAACGCATGCCCTGGTACGAAGGCCCCGCGCTGCTCGAGCAGCTGGAAGGCGTCGAGCTCGAGGAAGGGCGTGAACAGGCGGCCGCCTTCCGCATGCCGGTGCAATGGGTGAGCAGGCCCGATCTCGACTTCCGCGGGTTCGCCGGGCGGATCGTCTCCGGGACGGTCTTGCCCGGGGACCCGATCCGGGTCCTCCCGTCGGGCCGGACCACGACGATCGAGCGCATCGTGACCTTCGACGGTGACCTACCCGAGGCAGTGGCGGGGCAATCGGTGACGCTCACCCTCGCCGACCCGATCGACTGTTCGCGCGGCGACGTGGTGGTCGCTGCGGCCGAGCCGCCAGCGGTCGCCGACCAGTTCGAGGCGACGCTCGTCTGGATGGCCGAGGAGGCGCTGCTGCCCGGCCGTGCCTACTGGCTGAAGCTGGCGACGCAGACCGTCGGCGCGACCGTCCAGGCGCCCAAATATGAGGTCAACGTCAACACGCTGGAGCAGCTCGCGGCCAAGACGCTGGAGCTGAATGCGATCGGGGTGGCGAACATCGCGACCGATCGGCCGATCGTCTTCGAGCCCTATGCCGAGAGCCGCAGCCTCGGCGGCTTCATCCTGGTCGACAAGCTAAGCCATGCGACGGTCGCCGCCGGGCTGATCCGCTTCGCGCTGCGCCGCGCCCAGAATATCCACTGGCAGCCGCTCGATGTCAGCCGCGAGACCCACGCCGCGCTGAAGAACCAGAAGCCTGCGGTGCTGTGGTTCACCGGACTATCCGGCGCCGGCAAGTCGACCATCGCCAATCTGGTCGAGAAGAAGCTCGCGCGGATGAACCGGCATACCTTCCTGCTCGACGGCGACAATGTCCGGCATGGGCTGAGCCGCGACCTCGGCTTCACCGACGCGGATCGCATCGAGAACATCCGCCGGGTGGGCGAGGTCGCGCGGCTGATGACCGATGCCGGTCTGATCGTGATTACCGCCTTCATCTCCCCGTTCCGGGCGGAGCGGGACATGGTCCGGCGGATGATGGCTCCGGGCGAGTTCATCGAGGTGCACATCGACACCCCGCTGGCGGAGGCCGAAGCGCGCGACGTCAAGGGCCTCTACGCCAAGGCGAGGAGCGGCCAGCTCGCCAACTTCACCGGGATCGACAGCCCCTACGAGCCGCCTGAAGATCCCGATCTGCGTATCGACACCACCGCGATGAGCGCGGAGGAGGCCGCGGAGCAGATCGTTCGGCGCCTGATCGGCTGATTGGCGGGCCTGAACGCCGCGGCTTGGGTCGCCGGCGTTTCGCTGTTAAGCGGCGCCCATGCTGACCATCAACGACGTCACGGTGCGCCTCGGCGGGCGCACGATCCTCGATCGCGCCAGCGCCACCATTCGGCCACGCAGCCGGGTCGGGCTGATCGGGCGCAACGGCGCGGGCAAGTCGACGCTGATGAAGGCGATCATCGGCCAGATCGAGCCCGACGGCGGCCAGATCGACATGCCGCGCCGGACCCGCCTCGGCTACATCGCGCAGGAGGCGCCGAGCGGCTCGGCTTCACCCTTCGACACGGTGCTCGCGGCCGACAAGGAGCGAGCGGCGCTGATGGAGGAGTCCGAGACCTGCACCGACATGGACCGGCTCGGGGACGTTCACGACCGGCTGCTGGCGATCGACGCCTATGGCGCGCCGGCGCGCGCATCGCGGATCCTGCTTGGGCTCGGGTTCGACGAGGAGATGCAGGCGAGACCGCTCGACAGTTACTCGGGCGGCTGGAAGATGCGGGTCGCACTGGCCGCGCTGCTGTTCTCCGAACCCGACGTGCTGCTGCTCGACGAGCCGTCCAACCACCTCGACCTCGAGGCGACGCTGTGGCTGGAGAATTTCCTGAAGAGCTATGCCGGCACGCTGGTGGTGATCAGCCATGAGCGCGATCTTCTGAACAACGTCGTCGACACGATCCTCCACCTCGAGCGGGGCAAGATCACGCTCTATGCCGGTGGCTATGACGACTTCGAGCGCCAGCGGGCCGAGCGGGCGGCGCAGCTGGCCGCCGCCAAGGCCTCGCAGGACGCCCAGCGAGCGCGGCTGCAGGACTATATCGCCCGCAACAGCGCCCGCGCGTCGACCGCCAAGCAGGCGCAGTCTCGCGCCAAGATGCTGGCCAAGATGCAGCCGATCGCGGCCATGGCCGAGGATCCGAGCCTGAGCTTCGCATTTCCCAGCCCGAGCGAACTTCGACCGCCGCTGATCACGCTCGAGATGGCGGCGGTCGGCTATGCGGAAGCAACGCCCGTGCTGCGCTCGCTCAACCTCCGGATCGATCCCGACGACCGGGTCGCGCTGCTGGGCCGCAACGGCAACGGCAAGACCACGCTCGCCCGGCTGCTGGCCGCCCAGCTGGCCCCGATGGAGGGCGAAATGAATGCGTCGGGGAAAATGAAGGTCGGCTACTTCACCCAGTACCAGGTGGAGGAGCTGCACGGCGACGACACGCCGCTGCAGCACATGAGCCGGGCGATGGAAGGAGCGACGCCGGGCGCGGTCCGCGCGCAGCTCGGACGCTTCGGCTTCTCCGGCGACAAGGCGATCACCGCGGCTAGCAAGCTGTCGGGCGGCGAGCGGGCCCGCTTGGCGCTGGCCCTGATCACCCGCGAAGCGCCGCACCTGCTGATCCTCGACGAGCCGACCAACCACCTCGACGTCGATGCGCGCGAGGCGCTGGTGCAGGCGCTCAACGATTACGAGGGTGCGGTCATCCTAATCAGCCACGACCGGCACATGGTCGAGCTGACCGCCGACCGGCTGGTGCTGGTCGAGCAGGGCGCGGCGGTCGATTACCCGGGAAGCATCGACGATTATATCGACCTGGTGCTCGGGCGGAACCAGCCGAGCACGCCGGCAGGGCCCAAGGCCAAGGTCGATCGCAAGGCGGCCGCCAAGGCGCGCGACGAGGTCAAGGCCTTGCGCAAGGCGGCGGCCGACGCCGAGCGGGAGAGCCAGAGGCTTGCCGCGGAATGCTCCGCTCTCGATGCCGTGATGGCCAACCCGGCGAAGGCCGATCCGGCGCTGGCGACGCTGCCGATGAGCGAGCTGTCGCGCCGGCGGGCGGCCGCGGCGGCCGCGCTCGCGATCGCGGAAGCGCGGTGGCTTGAAGCGAGCGAGCTGATCGAACACGCCGCCTGAGCAGGGTCGGTCAATCTCTGGTTGCGCCGTCCCGCGGGACCGTCCAGACCCCGGACGTGCCCTGCTTCGTTCCCCGTCCGGCCTGAGCCTTGGCCACGCTGATCGACGACCCGCCTGCCGAGACCAGCCATGGCGCGCGGGTCGAGGTTATCGGGCTAAGCAAGTCCTTCGGCGGCACGGTGGCGCTAACGCCGGCCGACCTCACCGTCGACGCGGGCGAGTTCCTGGTCATCGTCGGGCCGTCAGGATGCGGCAAGTCGACCCTGCTGCGGCTAGTCGCCGGGCTTGAGGAGCCGAGCGCGGGCCGGATCCTCATTGGCGAGCGCGACATGACCCACGCGGCGCCGGCGGATCGCGGCCTGGCGATGGTGTTCCAGTCCTATGCGCTCTACCCGCATCTCACGGTGGCGGAGAACATCGGCTTCCCGCTGCGCGTCGCTCGTCGCGGGAAGGCGGAGATCGCGGCGCGCGTTCGCGAGGTGGCCGACCTGCTCGAGCTCGGCGACCTGCTCGGCCGCCGTCCGGCGGCGTTGTCGGGCGGACAGCGGCAGCGGGTCTCGATCGCCCGCGCGATCGTCCGCGAACCCTCGGTGCTGCTGCTCGACGAGCCGCTGTCCAACCTCGACGCCGAGCTGCGGGTGCGGATGCGGCACGAGTTCGCCCGGCTCCACGCGCGGCTCGGCTCGACGATGATCTACGTCACGCACGACCAGCTCGAGGCGATGACGCTGGCCAATCGCATCGTGGTGATGAACGCCGGTCGGATCGAGCAGGTCGGCGCGCCGCTCGAACTCTATGACGCGCCAGCGAGCCTTGCCGTGGCCCGCGCGATCGGGTCGCCGGGAATGAACCTCCTCCCGGGCCAGACGACCGACGATGGCGCCGTACGGCTGGTGGACGGAACGCGGCTGGGAACGGCGACGACGCTGCCGCCCGGCTCGGCGGTGACGGTGGGGATCCGGCCCGAGCACCTCGTGCCGGCAGAAGAAGGGCTGTTCGGTGGTCCGGTCGAGCTGTTCGAGCGCCTTGGTCCACTGTCGTTCGCGCATCTCGGGGGGACCGACACCGAACATGCGCTGGTCGCGCAGCTGCCGGGGGACCGGCGGGTCACCCTTGGCGAGACGCTTCGCTTCGGCATCGATCCGACGCGCGTCCACCTGTTCGGGCCGGACGGCAACCGGCTGCCACCCCGCTAGCCCTTGACGCTGCCGCCGAGCAGCCCGGTGATGTAGTAGCGCTGGAGCGCGAGGAAGACGGTCAGCACGGGCAGGGTGGTGACCACGGCGGCTGCCATCATCAGCTCGCCGTCCGCCGCATGCTCGCGACCGATGCCGGCAATCGCGACCGGGAGGGTGAAGCGGTGCTGGTCGGCGAGCACGATCAGCGGCCACAGGAAGTCGTTCCAGCTGCCCAGGAACATGAAGAGCGACAGGGTCGCGGTGACCGGCGCCAGCAGCGGCAGGATGATCGAGACGAAGATGCGGATCTCGCTCGCGCCGTCGAGCCGCGCAGCGTCGACCATCTCGTCAGGGATCGCCAGGGTCGCTTGGCGGACGAAGAGGACGGCGAAGATGCCGGCAAGGCTGGGCAGGATCACGCCGGCGTAGCTGTTGACCAGCCCGACCTGCTTGAGCATCAGGAACAGCGGCAGCATGGCGACTTGGCCCGGGATGACCAGCGATCCGATCAGCGCCCTCAGCAGCGCGGCGCGGCCCCTGAACTCCAGCTTGGCGAAGGCGTAGCCTGCGGGCACCGTCAGGAGCAGCCCGAGCAGGGTCGAGGCCGCGGCGACGAACAGGCTGTTCCACAGCGCGGGCAGGACCCGATAGTCGAACCAGGCGCCGTCGATGTAGCGGCGCACGAGCAGCTCGTAATAATTCTCCCACGACCAGCGGCTCGGCCAGAACGGCGGCGGAAAATGGCTCGATTCACCACGCGGCATGAAGGACACGGTGACCATCCATGCGAGCGGCAGCAGCGTGACGGCGGTGAGCAGCGCGACTGCGCCATTGGCGAGGATCGTGCGGAGCAGCTTGCGGCGGTCCACTACAGCCACTCGTAGCGGCGCCCGAGCCGCGTCTGGACGAGCGTGACCGCGAGCGTCAGCACGAAGAGGATCAGCGCGACCGCCGAGGCCAGCCCGAGGTTCCACCACTGGAAGCCTTCGTTGAACATGAAGTAGAGCACCGTCACCGTGCTCTGCGACGGGCCGCCCATCGTCATGACGTACGGTTCGGCGAACAGTTGGAAGAAGCCGGCGATGCTGAGGACTGCGGCGAGCAGCAGGGTCGGCCCGATCGCCGGAAGGGTGACGTGGCGGAACCGCTCCCACGCGGAAGCACCGTCGAGGCGGGCCGCTTCCATCAGGTCGGCCGGCACGGCCGCGAGCGCGGCGGTGAACACGATCATATTGTAGCCGAAAATCTTCCACGTCACGAAGAGGAGGATGGCGGGGATGGCGGTGTGGGGGTTGCCGAGCCAGTCAACCGGCCCGATCCCGACCGCCCCGAGCGCATAGTTGAGCAGCCCGTAGCGGGTGTTGAGGACGTAGCGCCATACGACGGCGGTGGCGACGACGCTGGTGACATAGGGGGCGAACAGCGCGACCCGCCATAACGGCTTCCAACGGACCGTTGCCTCGTTGAGCAGCAGCGCGGCGAGCAGCGAGGTGCCGACCGCCATCGGTACGCCGAACAGCGCGAACAGCAGCGTGTTGCCGAGCGCGCGCCAGAACAAAGGTGTGGTGAGCAGGGCGGTGAAGTTGCCGAGCCCGATGAACGACAGGTTGGACCAGCTCGCCAGCGCATAGACGCTGTAGTCGGTGACGCTGAGCGCGAGCGCCAGCAGGGTCGGGAGGATGAAGACCAGGACGATGATGGTCAGGACCGGCGCGGTGAACAGCCAGGCGGTGCGTTCCTGCCGGGTCATGCGAGCCGTCCCGCCTCGACCAGCGCGCGGCGCTTGGCGAGGATCCGGTCGACATGGCGGTCGGCCTCGGCGAGCCCCTGATCGACGCTGAGCTGGCCGCGCACGACCCGTTCGGCGATCAGCTGCACCTCGGTCTGGATCTGCTCCCACTCGACCACCCGCGGCGTGGTCGCGATCTCGCGGACCTGGGCCGCGAAGGGAGCGAGGATCGGCGCCGAGGTCTCGAGCGACGCCCAGGCACTGCGCCGGGCGGGCAGGTTGCCGATCAGCGACGCGAAGCGAAGCTCGCTGGCCGGGGACGTGAGGTGGGCAACCAGCCGCCACGCGTCGGCTTGTCGCGGCGAGGCGGCCGACACGCACAGGCTGACGTCCTCGGCAGTGGCACGGGTCGGGCCGTCCGGACCGGCGAGCCGCGCCGTACCCCAGCGCTCCGCCGGCAGCTCGGCCCGGCGGCGGTGAAGGTCGAGCAGCAGCGTCGGGCCGGTCGGCCAGACCGCGAATTGCCCCTGCGCCAGCGCCGCGAGCGGATCCTGGACTTCGGTGGAGAGGACCTTCGGCGCGTAGCCGTCGGTGAACAGCGAGACATAGTAGGCGAGCGCCTCGCGCGCCTCGGGCGTCTGAAAGTGACCGCGCGTGTTGCGATCGCGGAGCATGGGCGCGCCGGTCTGGATCATCATCGTGATCAGCGTCTGCGGCCAGTTGAGCAGCATCAGGAAGGCGAAGTCGTCGGGGCGCCGGCGCTTGAGCGCGGCCCCCATCCGCCGCCACTCCCCCCAGCTTTCGGGCGCTGCCGGGTAGCCAGCGTCCGCCAGGAGGTCGCGGCGGTAGAACTGGACGGGCGGAGCCGCCGACCAGGGCACGGCGAAGGCGGTCCCGCCGACCCGGGTCCCGTCGAGCAGACCGGGCACCAGGTCGGCGAGCAGGGCCGGGGAGGGGACCGGCGCGATAGCGCCGATCATCGCGAACTCCCCGATCCAGCCGTTGGACAGCATCAGCACGTCCGGCAGCGCGTTGCCGGCGTGCGCGGTGAGCAGCTTCTGGTGCGCTTCGGTCCAGGGCACCGACTGGACGTCGACGTCGATCCCGGTGGCGCGGGTGAAAGCCGGCATCAGCATCGGCGAATAGTCGCCCTGGTAGCTCATCGCCCACAGGCTCAGCCGGTTGGGCGAGCCGACGGCGGAGCAGCCCGCCGCCAGCGTGGCCGCCGCGCCGGACAGCAAGGTCCGTCGGCTGAGACTAGGGTCGCAGGCGGTCACCGGAACCGGTGGGAGCAGGGCGGGGTCAGGCAGGTTATCCGCAGCTTTCCAACAAATTTCAAAGGGAACGATTTCAAATACGAACTGTTCGGTCCGGTGTCGATGTCACCGGAAAAATAACGGGATACGACCATTAGGGGGTTCAGGACATGTCGCCGTTTTCGACCATGCGCCATCTGCTGCTTGCGAGCACCGCAGCAGCCTTGCCGGCCACTGGCCTTGCCGCGCAGGGGACGCCCCCGCCGGCACCGCCGGAGAGCGCGCGGGTGCCTGCCACGGACGCTCCCGATGCGAGCGCGATCGTCGTCACCGGCTCGCGCATCCGCCGCCCCGACTACGCTTCCCCGAACCCGATCGTGTCGCTCGGCAGCGCCGAGCTGCAGCGCTCGGGCGAGACCAACGTCACCACCTTCCTGCAGCGCGTGCCCGCGCTCACCAACTCGCTCGACAGCACCCGCACCGCCGGTCGATCGCAGGCCGACGGCTCGTTCGGCCAGGTCGGGCTCAACCTGCTCGATCTGCGCGGCCTCGGCCCCAACCGGACGCTGGTGCTGGTCAACGGGCGGCGCCACGTCGCGGGCCAGCCGGACACCGCGGCGGTCGACATCAACGCCATCCCGACCGACCTCGTCGAGCGCGTCGACGTGCTGACCGGCGCCGCCTCGGCGATCTACGGCGCGGACGGCGTCTCCGGCGTGGTGAACTTCATTCTCCGCCGCGACTTCAGCGGGATCGCGGCGCGCGGCCAGGCCGGGATCTCGCAGCGCGGCGATGCCGGCAACCGCTTCGGCTCGCTGATCGCCGGGCACAACTTCGCGGACAAGCGCGGCAACATCACCCTGGCCTACGAGTATAGCGCCGAGGACCCGCTCGCCAACGACGACCGCAGTTACCTGCGGCTCGACCGGCGGCAATATTTCGTCAATCTCGACAACTACGATCCGACCGTGCCGGGCAGCTACAAGGTCGGGCCGGTCGGCGACCTGCGCTATCCCTACGGATCGAACCAGGGCTATGTCGTCATCGGCGACCAGGTCTATCGCGGCGATGGCGCGATCTACACGCCCGGCCGCTTCCTCCAGAACGACGGCTATTCGGTCGGCGGCGACGACACGCCGGTTGCCGGCTACATCGGCGACATCTTCCCGCGCACCCGCCGCCACGCAGTCAATCTCCTCTCGCACTATGACCTGTCCGACGCGTTCAAGATCAGCATTGAGGGCAAGTTCGTCCAGACCAAGGTGCGAACCTTCGAAGGATTCGGCGGCGACTATCCGGCGACGATCGCGCTCGACAATCCGTTCATTCCTGCGACCATCCTTGCCGCCGCGCGTGACGCGGGGTTGAGCTCGATCGACATCAGCCGCAACAATTTCGACATCCCCCGCAAGGGCGAGGCCGATCGTCGCCGGACCTGGCGCGGCGTGCTCGACGTGACCGGGCGGATCAGCGACCATGCGAGCTACGACGTGTCCGCGGTCTACGGTCGCACCGACGTCCGCGCGACCAAGCTCAACGACCGGCTCGCCGACCGCTTCACCTTCGCGCTCGACGCAATCCGCGATCCCGCGACCGGGCAGATCGTCTGCCGCTCGGCGGCGGCCCGGGCGGACGGTTGCGTTCCGGTCAACCTGTTCGGCGGGGCGACCGTCAGCCCGGCCTCGTTCGACTACTACCTCAGCGATCCGGCGAGCAACGCGCGGATCACCCAGACGGTGGTGACCGGATCGCTGACCGGCGACTTCGGACAGTTCTTCTCGCTGCCCGGTGGCCCGCTGCAGTTCGCCGCCGGTGCCGAATACCGGCGCGAGACGAGCCGGTTCCGCCCCGCCCAATCGCTGGTCGACAACCTCTTCTACCAGTATGACGAATATATCATCCCGACCCCGAGCAGCGGAAAGTTCGACGTCGGCGAGCTGTTCGGCGAGGTGAATGCGCCGATCCTCCGCAACGTCCGCTTCGCCGACACGCTGTCGGTCGGCGCAGCGGCGCGCTTCTCGCACTACTCGACCGTCGGTAACACCCGCGCCTACCAGTTCAACGGCATCTGGGCGCCGGTTCGGGACCTCAGCTTCCGCGGCTCCTACGGGCGGTCGGTCCGGGCTCCAAACATCGGCGAGATTTTCCGCCCTACGACCGGCACGAGCAACTTCTTCTCCGATCCATGCTATCTCGGCAACCGCGACAACGGCACCCAGTACCGCACCGCCAACTGCCTGGCGTTGATCGGCGGCTTGGGCGGCAACGCGGCGAGCTTCACCGCCGCCAACAATCCCAACGCCAACATCTTCATTCCCGGGACCGTCTCCGGCAATCCGAACCTGCGCGCCGAGGTGGCCCGCACCTGGACCGCCGGCGTCGTGCTCCGGCCGCGCTTCGTGCGCGGGCTCAACGTCGCGCTCGACTGGTACGACATCCGCCTGCGCGACGCGATCAGCCAGCCCGACGCCAACGTCATCGCCAACCTGTGCGTCGACCAGCCGAACCTCGACAATGTCTTCTGCCGGGCGATCAGCCGCGAGCAGGGGACCGGCTTCATCAACGGCTTCACCGTGCAGCCGCAGAATGTCGCCGCGTTCCGCACCGCGGGCCTGGAGCTCAACGCCAGCTATGTGGTGACGACGGCGCGGCTCGGCCGGTTCGACCTGCGGCTGACTGGCGGCTACCTCCATCGGCTAGAGCAGGTGGCGACCCCGGGGGCGGCGGTCGAGAACAATGTCGACACGCTGTTCCGGCCCAAGTGGAACGCCAATTTTTCGCCGACCTGGACCTATGGCGCGCTGACGCTGAGCTACAATCTACGGTGGCAGGACGGGGTGCGGCGGTTCAGCCGGTTCGACACGGACGGCAATCCCAGCTTCGTCGATCCGCGCTACTTCCGCTACAAGGCGCTGTGGCAGCACGACGTGCAGGCGGAGATCGCCACGCCGGGCGGCTATGCCTTCTACGTCGGGGTGAACAATCTCGCCGACCAGAAGCCGGACATCGGGTTCGAGACCAACGTGCCGATCTCGCCGGTTGGCCGCTACGTCTATGCAGGCGCGCGGATCCGTCTGGCCCGCTGACGTCAGTGCTCGGTGAACGAGCGGCGGAGGGAGTCGGTCAGCGGCTCGAAGGCGTAGCGTAGCGCCGTCCGCTTGCGGAGCGGGATCTCGACGCTGACGGGCATCCCGGCGCGCAGCGCGCTGCGGCCGCGCAGCTGCTCGATCTGGCGCAGCTCGCTGAGGGGCACCTCGATGTTGGCGGTGTAGTAGGACTCGCCGTTACGCTCGTCGGTGAAGGCGTCGGCGGAGACGCGCGTGACCCGGCCCTCGAGCGCCGGCAGCGCGCGCTCGTGCAAGGTGAAGAAACGAACGAAGGTCCGCTGGCCGGCGGAGATGTCGTCGGCGTCGCCTGGCGCGACCCGCGCCTCGACGGTGAGCGGCGCGCGGTCAGGAACGATGTCCATCAACTTCTGGCCGGCGCCGATCACGCCGCCCGGGGTGAACACGGTCAGGCCGACCACGGTGCCCGTGGCGGGGGCCCGGATGGCAGCTCGGTTGAGCTGGTCGCGCGCCGCTTCCCACTTGGGCAGCGCATCGGCCAGCGCGTTGTTGACGTCGCGAAGCTCGGCGCCGACCCGGTCCTGGTAGGTGGTGCCGGCGGCGAGGATCTCGAGGCGGCTCTGCCCGGCGAGGCTGGAACTGCTGGCGACGGTCGCGCGACTTTGCGCCAGCTGCCCCTCCAGATCGGCCTTGGCGCGTTCCAGCGCGCGCACCCGGTTGAGCGACACGAACCCTTCCGCCGCGACCTTGCGCAGGCTGTTGAGCTCGTCGTCGAGCAGCTTGATCTGGCGCCGGATGGAGCCGGCACGCTGGTCGTAGCCTGAGCCTTGGCTGGCGGCCTGCGCGACCTGCTGTCCGAGCACCCGCTGCTGCGCGATCAGCACCGAGCGGCGGGTGGCGAGCTGGGTCCGCTGCAGCGCGAGCGCCTGCTCCGCGTCGACCCGGTCGTCACCGCTCAGCCCGTAGAATTGCGGGGGCGGGACGATCATGTTCTGCCCCGATTGCTCGGCCTGCAGGCGGGCACGCTGGGCCAGCAGCGCTATCGCCTGGCCGGCGCGGGCGCGTTCCTCTCCCCTCGTTTCCGCCGCGGCCAGCTGGACGAGCACCTGTCCCTGGCGGACCCGCGAGCCCTCGACCACATGGATGCTGGCGACCACGCCGCCGGTCGGGTGCTGGACGGTCTGGCGCTCCCCCGAGACTGCGAGGCGGCCGGGTGCGATCGCGACGGCGTCGAGGGGGGCCAGCGCTGCCCAGCCGAGGAACAGGACGAAGAAGAGCAGCAGGATGATCAGCCCGGCGCGGATGTCGCCGCCGGGTTCGGCGGCACGGACCGGGTCGGGCGCGGCGAGCAGCGCGGGGCTGCGACGGGAGAGGGTGGGCAGGCTGCCGGTCACTGGGCGGGCTCCCGGCTGGTCACCTGCTGCTGCGGCGGGGCAAGCTTGCGCATCACCTCGTCGCGCGGACCCGACAGGGCCAGCTGTCCGTCGCGGATCACCAGCAGTCGGTCGACCACCGGCAGCATGCTGAGCCGGTGTGCGACGACGAGAATGGTCCGCCCTTGCGCCTTGAGCTGCTCGAGCGTGCGGATGAGCTGCGCGTCGCCTTCGCTGTCGAGGCTCGCATTGGGTTCGTCGAGGATGATGTAGGCGGGGTCGCGGAACAGGGCGCGCGCCAGCGCGATGCGCTGCGCCTGACCGGCGGACAGCCCGCGCCCGCCGAGCTCGATCCGGTGGTCGTAGCCGCCCGGCAGCGCCAGGATCATGTCGTGGGCTCCGGCGAGCCGCGCCGCAGCGACCGTCTGTTCGTCGATCGCGTCGCCGGGCTCTCCCATCCAGCCCTGGAAGCGAGAGATGTTGGCCTTGACCGAGCCGGCGAGCAGCACCGTCTCCTGCGGCATGTAGCCGATGTGGCGAGCCAGCTGCTCGGGGTCCCAGTCCCGCTGCTCGGCGCCGTCGAAGCGGACCTCGCCGGTCGACGGCGTCAGCGCTCCCGCGAGGGCGCGCACCAGCGTCGACTTGCCGGCGCCGCTCGGCCCGACGATCGCCGCGAATTCGCCGGGCTTCAGCTGGAAGCTGATGTTGGCGATGATCAGCTGGCGGTCCGGGGTGGCGATGCCGAGGCCGCGAACGTCGAGACGACCGGTCGGCGCGGGCAGGAGCGTGCGCGACACGTCGAGCGGATTGCCGCCGAGCAGGCGGTCAAGGACGGCGATCGCCCCGCGGGCCTGCACGATGCTGCGCCACCCGCCCACCAGCTGGTCGATCGGCGCCATCGCCCGGCCGACGATGAAGCTCGAGGCGAAGATGGCGCCGGGGCTGATCAGCCCGTCGATGGCCAGCAGCGCGCCGAGACCCAGCGCCGAGGACTGAAGGAAGAGGCGGACGAACTTGGATTCGGCGGCGAGCCGCGCGGAGGCGATCCCGGCGCCGGTCTGCAGCGCCAGCGAGTCGCGCCGTTCCTCGCCATGGCCGCGGACAAGTGCTTCGCGAAGGCCGAGCGCGCGGACCACGTCGGCCGACGCGATCGCCGTGTCGTAGCTGGCGTAGGCGCGGGCGGCGGCGGTGTTGGCCTGCTGCAACGGCTCGCGAGTCTCCTGCTCGTTCCGCCACGCGAGCAGCGCGATCAGCGCGGCGCCGGCGACGGCCAGCATGCCCATCCAGAAATGGATGAGAAAGGCGACCGCGACATAGACCGGGATCCATGGCGCATCGAGCGCGCCGAGCATCGCCGGACCGGTCAGCGCCTGACGCAGCGTGTCGAACTCGCGCATCGCCTGCCGGGCGAGTCGCGGATGGGCGTCACCCTGAAGGAAGGTGGAGCGCATCACTTGGGGCGCGAGTGCTCCGTCGAGACAGGCTCCCGCGCGGACCAGCAGGCGGAATCGCAGCGCATCCAGTCCGGCCAGCGCGAGCAGCGCGCCGATCAGGATCAGGGTGAGGAACAGCAAGGTGGTCTGGCCCTGCGCCGGCACGACGCGGTCATAGACCTGGAGCATGTAGAGCATCGGCGCGATGAAAAGGAGGTTCGCCGCAGCGCTGAACAGGGCGGCGTAGAGGAAGTGGCGCCGACAGGCCTGGAGCGCGGCCTGTACCGTCAAGCTGTTGCGGAACGCGGCCGGCAGGAACAATGGGCGCTCCCCTGATTGCCTGTGCTTGCCGGCGGCGAACGTCACGCAGGGCGGGGCAAGCTGCTCGGTACCGGGGTGAGCGCCGGGGTCCGGCATGTCAACCGATCGTTGGGCCTAGGCCGGCGACGGTGCCGGCGCTGTCTTCAGGCGGCGCGACGCAGTGGCTGAACGGGCTGCTGGCCTTCCGACCGGTGGACGGTGGAAGGCTTGCGCAGCATCGTACGGAGCTGCGGCAACAGGAGGGGGAGGGTGGCTGCGACATAGGCCGCGGTGGCTGCCACGGCCGCCACCAGCCAGGGCACGGGCTGGAGCAGTAGTCGCACCAGCACCATCAGCAAGCCGCCGGCGATGGCCGGCACGAGCGCTCGACCGACATCGGCGGTGCCGAGACCGATCAGGCGGCGGAGCGCCAGCAGATAGGCAATCCGCGAGACGAGCGAGTGGGCGAGCACCGCGAGCGCCGCGCCGGGAAGACCCAGCCAGCGGATCCCGAGCCACAGGCCGGGAACCGCGACGAGAAGGGCGACACCGAGATTGATGCGGAAGTCGACGTCGGGACGTCCGATCCCGCGCAGCACCTCGCCCGGGGTGCCGGCGGAGGCGACCACCATGCTGACGAGGGCGAGCAGCTGGATCGGGACGACGGCGGCGAGCCACTTGGCGGTGAACAGCAGCGGGACGAAGTCGGGCGCGAAGAGGATCAGCACCAACGACACGGGGACGATGGCAAGCGCGAGATAACGGACGGTCCCCAAATAGACGGCGCGGATGTCGGCGCTGCGACCGGCAGCCCGGCTGTAGAATGGAAAGACGGCCTTGCTGACCAGCCAATAGGCCTGCGACCGGAGGGTTTCGGTGAGCAAAAAGGCGATCGAGTAGATGCCGAGCGCATGCGCGCCGATGAGCTTGCCGATCAGCAGATAGTCGAGGTTCTGCTGCAGCGAGATGAGCACCCGCGAGCCGACGATGAAACGGCTGAAGGCGCCGATCTGCGCGAGCAGTCCGAAGTCGATGCGCAGGCGCGGCCGCCATCCGGCGCAGGCGAAGTTGACGAACGACGTGACGGCTGCCGCGAGCAGGGTCTGCGCAACGAGGCTCCACACGCCCGCGCCGGCCAGCGCGAGCAGGACCGCGCCGAGACCGCCGACGAGCATCCCGACGATGTCGGCGATCGCGATCTGCTTGAAGCGCATCGTCCGTGCCAGCCGGGCTTCCGGCACCACCTGCAGGTTCTGGAAGATGACGATGCTGCTCATCGCCAGCGCGACGCCGCCCAGCCGCGGTTCGCCGTAGAACCAGGTCAGCAGCGGCACGCCGAGCAGCGCCATTACCCCGATCATCACCAGCGCGGCGGCGAGCAGCAGCCAGAAGGCGCTGTCGTACAATCGCTTGCTGTGCCCGTCCGACTTTCGCTGGATCAACGACAGTCTGAAGCCCAGGTCGGCGACGATGCGGGTGACGGAGGTGAACACCACCACCATGCTGACGAAACCGAAATGTTCGGGCAGCAGCAGGCGGGCGAGGACCAGCTTGGCGAGGATGCCAGCGCCCTTGCTGACGCTCGTGCCGACCGCGTTCCATCCTACACCGCGGCGGATCAGCCGGGTCTCGGTCGCTAGCGACCGGTCAGTCGAGGGCGGTGTCGGGCGGGTCAATGCGCTCAATATCCGGTGCCGCCGAAGATTACCGGCACGGTCCGCAGCAGGATCATGAGATCGCCGCGGACGCAGCGCGTGCGGACATATTGGCAGTCGAGCTGGACCCGGCGAGGATAGCTGACGTCGTTGCGACCGCTGACCTGCCAGAGGCCGGTGATCCCGGGGTTGATCGAGCTGAACAGCGGGTAGGCGTTGCCGTAGTAGTGGGCCTCGTCAGTGGAGAGCGGGCGCGGGCCGACGATGCTCATCTCGCCGCGCAGCACGTTGATGAGCTGCGGCAGTTCGTCGAGGCTGTAGCGGCGGAGAAAGCCGCCGACCGGCGTGATGCGGGGGTCGTTGCGCAGTTTCCGCTCGCGAATCCACTCCGCCATCAGGGCGGGCGAGGCGATCAGGAGCTCGTTCAGCAGCCGGTCCGCGTCCTGTCGCATGGTGCGGAATTTGAGGCAATGGAACACCTCGCCGTTGCGGCCTAGCCGCTTGTGCCGGAAGACGATCGGTCCGGGATCGGTCAGCCAGACCAGGACGGCGACGCCGAGCATCACCGGCCAGAGCAGCAGCAGGCACGCCGAGGCGATGACCAGGTCGAGCATGCGCTGCCGCAGCCTGGCGCCGTGATCGACGGCAGCGACCGGCTGAGCGTCGAGCGCTTCGACCAGCGGCTCCTCCGCGACGAGCCGGAAGAAGGCGAGGGCGTCCGCTCCGCCATCGGCGGCCGCCCGCACCGGGTCGCGGGCTGGAGCCGGGACAGTGGTCTCTACGGGATAATCGACGCGAGTAGCCATGGCCGATCCTTCTCTCGTTGCCACGGGTCGCCGACGGGCGGTCGACCGGCAGGGAGAGCCGGTCGGCATCGCTCCGCTTGGAGGCGCCGAAGCTGTTTCGAACCCGACTGGTGCCACCCGGATGGAGCACAGGGCGTGACCGCCATGCTTGCGACCGCCAGAAGCCGGATGGTCGAACCGCGCCGCAAAAAATGAGCGTCGCATCCCGGCATGGGAATTCGGTCGCAGGTGCTAAGTCCCTGGGTGTAGACCGTCTGGACGATTGTCCGTCCGGCAACCGGCGCGCAGAAACTCCGTCTTGAGCTGAGGGGTGTGTGCCATGGACCGGCGTCTGCTTCCGCTATTCACCGTCGTTGCTGCGCTGGCGGGCTGCGCCAGCAACAATGTAGGGAGCGGGCTTCCCAGCGGCGCGATGGCCTACGGAGTCATTCCCGCCGCGAGCAGCGCGGTGGCGGCTGCCGACTATCGGATCGGCCCGCTCGACGCGCTCGACATCACCATTCTCCAGGAGCCGGACCTGTCGACCAAGGTCGCGCCGGTCGACGCCGCCGGGAACGTCAACCTGGCGCTCATCGGCGACGTCCGCGCGAGCGGCCGGACGGCCAACGAGCTCGCCCGCGAAATCGCCGCGCGCTACGGCCAGCGTTACCTGCGCAACCCGCAGGTTTCCGTTGTCGTCGCGCGGCCGGTTGCGCAGAAGGTCGCGGTTCAGGGCGAGGTCGTGCAGCCGGGCGTTTATCCCATCGAAGGCCCGACGACCCTGCTCGGCGCCCTGTCGCTGGCCAAGGGGGAGACCCAGCTGGCCGCGCTCAACGACGTGGTGGTGTTCCGCACGGTCGAGGGCCGCCGCGCCGGCGCGGTGTTCGACATCCGGCAGATCCGCAGCGGGCAGGCGCCCGACCCGCAGATCCGCACCGACGACATGATCATCGTCGGCTACTCCGGCGGGCGGCGCGCCTGGCGCGACATCGTCAATTCGATGCCGATCCTCAACATCTTCCGGCCTCTCCCTCTCTAGTCACAGGAGCGTTCGATGCACGGACAGACGCTTGCGCTCACGCCGGGCGACCGGCTTCTCCGGCAGGATGACCTTCGCTTCTTGACCGACCAGGAGGCCGGAGCGTCCGCGGGCGGGATCGACCTCCACGGGGCATGGCTGGCGATCGTTCGCTACCGCTGGATGATGCTGGCGATCGTTCTGGTCGCGCTGGCCGCCGGCGCCGCCTCCATCTGGTTCGCCGAGCCGGTCTACCGGGCACAGGCGACCATCCAGATCGACCCGCAGTCGCCACGCGTGACCGGGGCGGAGGACGTGGTTCCAGACGGCGGCCGGGCCGAGAACGACCGCATGTTGAAGACCCAAGTCGACCTCATCGCCAGCCGCTCGACCGCGCAGAACGTCGCGGCTCGGCTCGGGCTGGACAATGACGAGGCGTTCCTGCGCGAGGCTGGTCTCGCCGAGCAGATGCCGGGCGCGGAGCGCGAGGCGCGAGTGGCCGCGGCGTTGCAGAAGAGCCTGTCGGTCTCCTCCCCGCAGGACACGCGGGTGATCGCCATCGCGGTCGACAGCCGCGACCCGGCCCTCGCCGCGCGGGCCGCCAACAGCTTTGCCGAGACCTTCATCACCGACAGCCTGCAGCGGCGGCTCGACACCTATGCCTATTCGCGCAACTTCCTGCAGGGCCAGCTGGCGGTGACCAAGGCGCGGCTCGAGCGATCCGAGCGCAACCTCGTCGACTATGCGCGGTCCGTCGGGCTCGTCGACGCCGGCACCGCGGCGGGGATCGCCGGGAACAGCAATGGCGAGCGCCGATCCATCACCGCCGCGAGCTTGGTCGAGCTCAACACGGCCCTGTCGCAGGCTCAGGCGGCGCGGATGCAGGCGCAGCAGCGCTGGCAGCAGGCCGTATCGACGCCGCTGATGAGCCTGCCCGACGTGCTCGCCAACCCCGCTATCCAGAACCTCAGCCGCCAGCGGGCCGAGCTGGAGTCGACGCTCCAGCAGGAGCGGCAGCGGCGCCAGGACGATCATCCGGCGATCGTGCAGGCGAAGGCGCAGATCGCCGAGCTCGACCGGCAGATCGCGGTGATCGCCGGTGGGGTCCGCGAGTCCATCGGCAACCAGTATCGCGTCGCCGCCGGGCAGGAGTCTGCCTTGCGCGGCAACGTCGATGCGCTCAAGTCGGCGACCCTCGCCGAGCAAGGATTGGGCGTCCGCTACAACATTCTGCGGCGCGAGGCGG
This sequence comes from Sphingomonas ginkgonis, assembly GCF_003970925.1. NCBI lineage: Bacteria > Pseudomonadati > Pseudomonadota > Alphaproteobacteria > Sphingomonadales > Sphingomonadaceae > Sphingomonas > Sphingomonas ginkgonis. The sequence goes on along the minus strand of NZ_RWJF01000001.1, from coordinate 2,455,046 downwards.
ATACCAACCGCAATCTCTACAACACGCTGCTGCAGCGCTACCACGAGATGAGCGCGCAGGCAGCCAACACGGTCAATCCGATCTCGATCATCGACAAAGCCCAGCTGCCGACCGAGCCGGCCTATCCGCGGCCGGCGCTCAACATGGCGCTGGCGGGGCTTGCGGGCGTCGCCCTGGCGCTGGGCGCCGCGCTGACCCGCGCCCGGATGGACGACAAGCTGCACGGGCCGGCGGATGCGGAGCGCGAACTGAACGCGCCGCTGCTCGGGGTCGTCCCCCTGCTTCGCCGCGGCGAGACCCTGGACGAGGCGCTGCTCGATCCGCGCTCCGCGGTCACCGAGGCGCACCACGCCATCTGCCTTGCGCTTGACCCGGTCGCGCGAACCCAGAACCATAGCGTGCTGCTGCTCACCAGCACCTGTCCGGACGAGGGCAAGTCGACCACCGCGCTGAAGCTCGCGACCCACCTCGTGGCGGCGGACCGCCGGGTGCTGGTCATCGATGGCGACATGCGGCGCGGTTCGCTGCACCGGCTGCTCGGCCTGCCGAACGCGTGCGGGTTCGCCAATCTCCTGTCGCTGCAGAACGAGACGAGGCTCGAGCAGGCGGAGCAGTTCTGCGACCGCTACGGGTTCACGGTGCTGACCCGCGGGCGGACGAACGCCAACCCGGCGGCGCTGCTGGCCAACGGACGGCTGTCGACGCTGCTCGGGGAGGCCGCCAAGCGCTTCGATGCGGTGATCATCGACGGTCCACCGGTCCTCGGGCTCGCGGATGCGCCGCGACTCGGCGGCACGGCCGACGCCACCATCTTCGTGGTGGAAGCCAATCGCACCTCGAGCGATCATGCGCGCATTGCGTTGCGGCGCCTGACCGACGCCGGGATCGAGCAGGTCGGGCTGGTCCTGACCAAATATGATTCCGCCAAGGACCGTCACGGCGGCTATGCCGACGGTTACAATTACGGCCACGACGATTTGGAGGGCTTCGACGAGGCGCCGGTGCGGAGCAGGGACGACCAGCTGCAGCTGGCGGACTGATCCGGTGGCGACCGTCTGGCCATTGCAGCGGGACTTCTCGCGTCCGCTAGTCGCCCCCGCCCGGCGAATCCGGCCGGCCCGGGGCGAGGTGCCGGTCATGGGCTGGCTGACCGCGGCGCTGTTCGTCCCGCTGTGGCTGTCTCGGCCGCTCGGCTCGGGCGAGTTCTCGCTCGCCTTCTGCATGCCGCTCCTGCTCGCGGCCTGGGCGCTCACCCGCCCGGCCCCGCGGGGCTGGTTCGCCCACCCGTTGCTGGGCAGACGCCGCGGACTGATCATCGAGGCGGCCGCAGTTGTGAGCGTAGTCGTCCTCGCCTTCCTGTCGATGAGCGTTTCGCCGGCCCCCGCCAGGGCCTTCCGGGTCATCCTGCCGATGATCTACGCTCCCTGCGCGCTGATCCTTCTCTCGCATCTCGCGCCGGCCACTCGGCGCCGGCTCATCGTCGCCATGGCGCTCGCCGGTGTGCTGGTACTCGCGCCGGCCCTGCTGCTGAGCCAGAGCGGCAGCGGGGAAGCGCTGGTGATGCGGGAGTATCGTCTCACCGCCTTCTTCGAGAACGCGAACCAGCTCGGGGTGGTGGTCCTGGCGATCTGGCCGCTGGCGGTCGCGCTGGTGCTGACCGCGCCGACGGCGCGGCTGCGCTTGCTCGCCACCGGCGCGCTGGCGATCCTGGGCGCCGCCATCCTGCTCAGCGGGACCAAGACGGCGATGGCACTGGGCTTCGTGTCGGGGGCGCTGGTCTGGCTATATCACGCCAGCCGCAGCGGCAGCCTCGGCAAGACGCTGGTGACGCTGACGATCGCGCTGTGCCTGATCGTGCTCGCAGTGCCGGTCACGCTCTGGCTGATCAGCATCAGCAGCCCGACCGCCTTCCGCAAGGTCAGCGCCATCCTTGCGAACGGCGTGTGGGAATATCGCAGCATCCAGACGCGCGACGTGATCTGGCAGGAGTCGATCCGGCTCGGGCTCAAGCATCCGCTGCTCGGGACGGGTGCGGGAAGCAAGGTGCTCGGCTATTCCCATTCGCATAACATGAGCCTCGACTATTTCCGCGGCATGGGAATCCTCGGGCTGGTCGCGGCGCTGACGCTGCTGGTGGCGGTCGCGTCGCGCACGGCTGCATTTGTCGCAAGCACCTGGCACAAGGGTGTCGTCGACCGCTCGGCGGACGTCGTCACGGCTGCGATGTACCTGGGCGCGACCTTCTACCTGGTCGGCAACCAGCTGAGCGATTCCTTCTCGCCGACGACTGCCTTCCCGTTCTGGATGCTGTATCTCGGCGCCTATTTCTCGACCCTGAAGCCGCGGGCGGTGGCTGCGCGGGCGCGACTGCGCCGGTCGACCCGGGACTGGAGCCCTCGCGCGAGCCGTTGAGCCTGACAGTACCGAACTTCAGGCCGGCGGGTGTTCGAGACGAAGCAGGTGATCGCGCAGGCGGCGAGCGCGATCTCGAGGCGTGTCGTTGCCGTGACCGCCAATGCGGACCCAATGATCGTGCAAGCCTCGCTCAGCCAGCGCGGTGGTGAGCTCCCGCTGCAGCCGGGCGACTGCGTCCACTCCGCTCGCCCAGACCTGCGGATCGTCGATCCGGTCGGCGTCCTGGAACCGCGACCAGTGCCGGGTCCGGCGCCGGAGTCGCTCCTGCGCGATCGCGGAAGGAGCGTCGACCTGGACGAACAATGTCCGCGCGATCCAGTCGCCCGCTCGCCTGGCGATCGGGTCGAGCGGCGCGACATCGCCGCCGTGCTGGACCCTGGCCGTCCATAGCGACTGGACGATCCCCTGGTCCGCGATCAGCAGGCCATGCCGATGGCGACGCAGCTGCATCGCGAGCACGGACAGGTAGTTCCACCGCGTCTTCAGCCGGTCGCGCCATGAGCCATGACCGCTCGTCAGGGATGCCGTGCCGAGCGCGGCCAGGCCGGGTCGGCGAGCGAATGTGGCTAGCAGCTGCGCGAGGCGGCGCAGCGATCGGCGGGCAAAGCCTTGTTCGTCGCCCATCAGCTCGCGACTGAACCGGATCGAGCCGCGGTCGTGGCGCAGCAGGGAACGGAGTTCGCGGGCGATCGCGGTCTTGCCGGCGGCGGGCAGGCCGAAGAACTCGATGGCCGTGACGGGGGTTGCGGCTGGTGCGTCCTGCGACCGCTTCGCGCCGGCGTAGGCGCGGTCGATCCGCTCGCCCATCATCTCCTCGCGCCAGGAGGAGACGTCGGTACGGCGCGCGCCGCCCTGGAGACGCGCGAGCTGTCCGGGAGAGTCGAGCAGGGCGAACAGCCTGGTGGCGAGATCGGCGAGGTCGTCCGCGTCGGCGACGAGGCCGTTGACGCCGTCCTCGATGATTTCCTCGATCCCGGGAAGCCGCGCAACAAGCAGCGGCTTTCCGCCGGCGATCGCCTGCACTGCCGAGCGCGGGAGGCCTTCGCGCTCGGCGGCGTGGACGCACAGGTCCGCCATGGCGACCAGCTCCCACGGCGCCGGATCATGCCCGAGGCAGCGCACCTGACGGGCGAGCCCAAGCGCCTGGATCTCCGCTTCGCAGCGAGCGCGTTCCGGTCCGTCGCCGGCGAGCAGCAGGCAAACGTCGGGCCGCTCCCGCAGCCCGGCGGCGAGCGCCTGCACCAGCGGCACCTGCCGCTTCCGCTTCTCGAAGGAGGCGAGCTTGAGGAGGAAGCGGGGGCGGACCGCTCCGTCCCAGCCGCCGATCCGGGCATGCCAGTCGCCGGGCGGCGCCGCGGCGACAAAGCGCTCCAGCGGCATGCCGCTATGAACGACGGGGATCGCGACACCATCGCCGATGCGGGCGTCCAGATAGGCGCGCTGCATCCCGCCGCTCACGGCGATCAGCAGATGGCTGAGGCGCGCGCACAATCGCTCCGCCGCGACGTAGAAGCACCGCGTGACGGGTCCGACCGCAAGGAAGGGTGCGATGTGGATGGTGTGGACGATCAGCGGCACGCCGGCGCTGGCGGCAGCGAGGCGGCCGACGATCCCGGCCTTGCTGCCATGGGTGTGCACGACGTCCGGCCGGAGCCGGCGATAGATCGAGTGGAGCGCCAGGGTCGCACGGAGATCGGCCAGGGGATCGATCGGATGGACGAGCGCGTCGCAGCCGAGAAAGTCGATCTGGGCGCCGTAGCGCTCGGCCCAGCTCGGCTCCGCTCCGGGGCCGTGGATCAGCGTCACCCGATCTCCGCACCTCGCCTGGTGGAGGCAGGTCGCCATCGTGTTTTCCTCGGCGCCGGCGAGCAGCAACCGGGTGATGACGTGGACGATCCGGCGCGGACGGTTCTCGCCGCGTGGCCATGGGACCAGCGCTTCACCCAGCGCCGTTTCGTTCCACCGGAGAGGCTCCGGTTTCCGCTGAAAGCCCATCGGGCTCTCCCTTCTAGAGCTGTTGGCCTAGGCCGGGGTGGGCGCGGACACGGGCGCGCGCAGCGCCGCCATCACGCCGAGGCGGCTGTGTACGCCGAGTGCGCGAAACGCCGCGTGGATGTGGACCTTGACCGTGCTCGGGGAAATGCCGAGCTGGCGGGCGATCACCTTGTTGGCATGACCTTCCGACAACAGGCGGATGACCTGCTTCTGCCGCCCGGTCAGCGCGGCGAGGGCATGCGGCTCCGGTCCGCCGTCTTCCTCGCTGCTGTGGGACTGTCGATGGACCAGGGAATCCGGCACGAAGACCCCGGCGTCGGCGACGACGCGGAGGGCCTGCAGCAGTTCGCTGCAGTCACCGATCTGCTTCGGGATGAAGCCGTGCGCGCCCGCCGCGAGCACCGCCAGCGCCTCGTGCGAGTCCGTTCGCTCGGACAGGACCGCGATGCGCAGCCGCGGCCGCAGCCGGCGCAGCTCGCGGATGGAAGCAAGTCCCGCCGCGCCCGGCAGCGCGAGATCCATGATCAACAGGTCAAAGCGCAAGTCGAGCGATAACAAGCGAAGCATATTGCTGTAGTCGAAGGTGCGATGGACCTGCTGGAACCCAAGTCCCTTCTGCAATACTGCCGCGAGGCCAGCGTTGAAGAAGTCCTGCCCCTCCGCGACGACTGCGACCGACTGGCTTGCGACCATAGAGTGCCGAGCGGCTGCCCCCTTTCGCCATCGTTAATATTGTTAACTTATGCCAAGGTTACAGAAAAATGTCTACGCCTCGTTGGCGGAAAAGAGCGGTTTATGAAGATGTAGGCACAAAGGCATAGGTGCGCTCGGGCCGGGGTTCGGCTACTGCCGAACAGGCCTTTCGATGCGGGTAGTCCTGTTGTCGCATCGTCCCGTTCATGGCGTCTCGGCGACGGGCGGCGGGCGTTGGCTGCCCAGGCACGAAAGGGTCGGGCTTGGCTCCGGAGCAGCTCATCATCGCGCACGAGGACCCACTCGCAAGGGGGTTCCTTCGCGGGCTGGTGGAGCGTCTGCATGCTTGTTCGCTTTCCCCGCCCGATCGGTCGGAAGCGGACGAGTTCGAAGCGCTCCTGGCTATGCTGCGGGAACGACCCGGGACCCGCCTCGCGCTGATCGATCTCGACCTGCCGGGAATGAGCCGCGATGTCGGGCTGCGCTACCTCGCCGCGCATTTCCATGGCCTGCGTATCGCGGTCCTGTTCAGCGCGATCGAGGGAGGCGAGCTCGAGCAGCTGGCGAGCAGCGGCGTTGCCGCCTTGATCCCCAAGCAGGAGCACGAGACAGTCCTCTTCGAGAGCCTCCAGCGCTTCATCACCGGCGCCGCCTTCGTGTCGCTCGCGCCCCCGCCCGCCGCCGAGCCGGCGCCGCGAGCCACCCAATTGTCGTTCCTCGACCACGAACTAACCAGCCGCCAGCGCGAGGTGCTGCGGCTGCTGTCGATGGGGCGCTCCAACCGCCAGATCGCGCGCCAGCTCGGCATCGCCGAGGGCACGGTGAAGGTTCACGTCAACGCCGCCTTCCGGGTGCTCGGCGTGCACAACCGGGTCAGCGCAGCAATGGCGCTGCGCGACTATTTCGATAGTCCAGAGGCGCCGCCGGCCTGATGAAGCGCTCAGGTCTTGAGCAGCAGGAAGAAGGCGTATTCGGTGCCGTCCCAGCGGCGTTCGACCATCCGCATGGCGTACAGCTTGAGGCCGCACTCGGCGAACATGTCGTGGACCAGCGCCTTGGGATGGCTGACGAGCCCGCGGCGGGTGGCGCGATAGCGAGAGAGTCCGGAGCGAAGCATCAGCCGCCGCAACAGGTCGGCACCCCCGCCCCCTAGGTGATCGAGCGGAGGAAGGTAGCGCACGCCTACCAGGAGCTTGTCGCGGGTCACGCGCGTCAGTTCGCGCATGACCTGGCCGAAGCCCTGCCCGTCGATCCAGTTGAGGAACCGGAGACAGATGACGACATCGAACCTGTTGTCGGGGAACGGCAGGGCGCGGATGTCGCCCTGGCGCAGGTCGATGGCGGCGCCGAGGCGTTCCGCGGTCGTGCGCGCTTGCTGCAGCATGTCGGCCGAGATGTCGATGCCGTGCGCATCGAACTCGCGCGCGGTGGTATAGGCGAGCGAACGCCCGGTCCCCACCGGCGCGTCGAGCGAGCAGGCGCCGCGCGGGACATATTGGAGCAGCTGCGCCAGCGCTCGGTTCTCCGAGCGCCACTTGGCGTCAGTCCGCCGCTCGACGTAGCTCGTCGCGACATTCCCGAAATAGACGGTGGAGAGTTGTTCGAAATCCATTCGCTTGGCCTTCCGTCGGAGATTACGCGAACCTTTGTGCCTTCCGCCCTGAGCGCCACTCCAGGCTGATCGCGTCGTCCGTGGGAACGGCGCGATCGTCTCAGGTGAACCAGTCGCCGCCGAGGTGAATCTCGAACAGCCGTCCGTCGTTCACCTGATCGTTGCCGTAATCGGCGACGTAGAGGCTGAGCGCGGTCCCGTCATTCGGGTCGCTGCTCGGCGCCAGTTCGAAGCCCTTGAGCTTGGGACGCGGGCTGTAGGCGGTGAGGGTGGTCAGCGTCTGCAGGATGTCGCCGTCGTGGTTAAGTACCCAGATGTTGGCGGAGACGCCCGAGCCGACGAAGAAGACGTCGTGCTTGGAGTCGTAGGCCAGTGCCTCGGCGTCGGTCATCACCGACGGCAGCTTGATCGAGTCGACGAACTGACCCTGGTCGGTCAGCTCGATGATCTGCTTCATCAGCCCGTCGAGGATGTAAATGTGCCCGGTCAACGGGTCGAACTTCAGATCCTCGGTGTCGAGGAATCCGAGACGACCCGTATCGAAGAAGCCGAGCTTGACCGACGGGTTGGAGACGGCGGTCCAGAACACCCCGGCCTTGTCGTCGTCGGCGATGTAGAGGAAGTCATTGGCGGCATTGTAGGCGAGGCCGGTCGGCTCCTTCGTGTAGCTGGCCAGACTGAAGTTGCCGACATAGGTGCCGTCGGTCTTCACCGAGAAGAGATTGGTGGGCGAGAAGAAGGGCGACTCGTCATGCTCGGAATCGCCGATCAGCAGTCCGCCCAGACTCGGAACGTAGGCGATGGCCGACGGGTCGCTGATCCCGTAGGTGCCGCCGGACCCGTCCTGGTAGACGGTGCCGTCGGCCAGGTTGTGCACGGCCGCCACGCTTGCCGCGATCGGGGTGAAGGTGGCGACGCTGACGTCGTCGTCGCGGATCCGGCCGAGGCCGACGCCCACGTCGACCCGCGCGTTGGTGGCCGAAAGGATCTGCGCGACCATCGTCTCGGGCCGCTCGGCAGTGCCGTCGTTCACCAGGCTCAAGGTGAAGGTCTTGAGCGTCTCGCCGGGTGCGAAGGTCAGCGTCTGGAGCTTCGAGGTGAAGTCGGTGCCGGGCAGTGCGGTGTGCCCGGCGGTTCCAAGCGTCACGTCGACCGCTTGGCTCGAAGACTGGCTGAGCGATACGTTGAAGACGATGCTGCCGGCGTTCTCCACTGCCGTCGCGGCGCTGAGCGAGACCGCGGGAAGCGAAGCGGGAACGGTACCTGCCTGCGTGTAGGTGACGCTCAGGAACGGCTTGGTCGCTCCCTGTGCCGAGGTGAAGTCCCAGCCGTCGATCCCCGCGGCCTTGAACAGCCAGCCGAGATTGGCGGCGTTCTGACCGCTCGCAGTGCTCGCGGCGGCGTTCCAGGCTTGGAGGCTGCTGGTCACATCGAAGACGCGGCTGCCAAGCGCGACGGCCCCGGTGGTGACCCCGCCGGCCGTGGTCGCCTCGACCCCGTCGAGCTGGACTCCGCCGCCCAGGCTCGACCAGGTCGATGCGGCGCTCCAGGGCGCCAGCATGCGGTCGATCGATCCGCCGGTGGCCGACGCCTCGGTCACCTCGAGGCGGAGCGTCGCGGAAACGATCGTCGCGCCGAGCGGGATCTGGCCGACGGCGGTGCCGAACAGATTGTCGAAGCGGAGCAGCGGCTGGAACTCCTTCCCGGTCTCCAGCGCCGAGTGCGACATGATCGCGTCGCCGTAGTAGGTCGTCGCGCGGCTCTCGCGCAGCGTGGTGTCGACCGTGCCGGTGTAGCCGTTGCTGCCCTGGCGGAAGGTGACTGTCACCGCGCTCGGGCCCGTGCTGGCGGGCGCGACCGTGACCGACACATTGCCGTTGGCCGTGCCGCCAGCGCCGTCCGCGGCCGTGTAGGTGAAGGCGTCGCCCCCCGAGTAGCCGGCGGCGGGGGTGTACAGGACCTTCCCGTTCTGGATCTGCACCGTTCCGTGCCCGGCGCTGCCGACGGCGGCGATGGTGAGGGTGTCGTTATTGGGGTCGCTGTCGTTCGCGAGCACGTCGATCAGCACCGGCGTGTCGGCCGCGGTGCTCGCGCTGTCGGGATTGGCGGTTGGCGGCGCGTTGACCCCGGCGATGGCGATGCTGACCGGGGCGGGCGCGGAGGTCAGTGCGCCGTCGCTGGCAGTGAAGCTAAAGGATGCGGCACCGCTGAAGTTCTGCGCAGGGGTGAAGCTGTAGTTGCCGCTGGTGGGGTCGATCGTCACCGATCCGCCCACTGCGGAGTTGGCGACCAGCGCGTAGGTGAGCGTGGGACTGTCGACGTCGGTGGCATGGACCTGCCCGGTGACCGGCGGTCCGTTCTGCGTTCCCGACGCGGTACCGGCCACGCCGACCGGCGCATCGTTGACCGAGGTCACGGTGATCGAGGCGGAGCCCTGCGCGTCCGAGTAGGCGGTCTGGCCCCCGGTGGCCGGCAGCGAGACCTTCGTCCCGGCCGTACCGCTGCTCTGGTCCCAGGCGCGGAAGGTGAAGCTCGCGTTGGTGCCGCTGATGGCATTCGGGACGAAGCGGACGAAGTCGGTCGAGCGGAGGAGCAGCGCGCCGCTGCCCGAGACGCTTCCGATCGTCGACCAGCTCGTCCCGCCGTTCAGCGAATATTGCCACTCGCCATTTCCGGACGCCAGACCGGTCACGGCAATCCCGCGCAGCGCGCCGCTGTCCACGTCGGTGGACCCGAGGAAGCTCGAGACGGCTTGGCCGGCGTTCCCGGTCGCGTCCTCATTGATCGTCTTGAGCGTCGCCGCAAGCGAGGTAAGCACCGGAGCGTCGTTGACTCCGGTGACGGTGAACTTGAGGTCGGACCCGGCAGACCCGCCGCTGCCCGACGCGGTGTAGTTGAAATAATCGTTGACGATGGTCCCCGCCGCCAGCCGCTCCGCACGGTCGCTCGAGGCGGTGTAGGAGTAGCTGCCGTCGGCGAAGATGGTGAGAGCGCCGTAGGTGCCCTGGATGGTGGTGCCGGTTCCGCTCACCGGCATGCTCGCACCGGTCCCGAACTGGATGGTGTTGACCTGGGTGAGCTGGGAATCGTTGAGCAACGCATTGCCGGATACGCTGCCGTTCTCGAGAAGCGCGTTGGCGTCGCGCCGAGCTTTGATAGGCATGGGAAACAACCCTCCTGGCCCCGACTTCCGATCTTCGCGCAGATGGCGGCGGACGCGGTGTTCGGGACCCGGCAGAAGTCCGGGACAGGCCGGGGCAAGTCAAACCCGGCGGCGGACTAGACCATCGCCGCCGATGGCGAAGCCTCCCGCTTTTACCTAGTCATGGACAGCTGATGCCTGGTGGGAGTTGCGCTTGGGGGCCCTTGCGATGGAGCAATCGAGTCAACTGCACGGAAGCGCCGGCGCGGCCGTCGACGATGTGGTCGGCACGCCGACAAGCGCAGCAGCCATCGGGCCGCGCGGCGGGATTGCCAGCGACCTGTTCGCGGCGCTCGATCGCGAGGCGATCCGCTACTGCCATTGGAAGAGCAATGTCCGGCTCGGCGACACGCTGGAAGGGCGGGAGGACATCGACATCCTCGTGCATCCCCGGGACGCGGACCGCTTTCAGCGCGTGATCAACGCGCAGGGGTTCAAGCTGGCGGTATCGCGATGGGGAGCGGGACACCCCGGCGTCTTCCACGCGGTCGCCTGGGACGCGGAGCAGGGCCGGCTGTTCGATCTGCACGGCTATCACCAGATGGTCAGCGGCGACAGCTTCGTCAAATCCTACCGCTTCCCGGTGGAGGAGGCACTGCTGGCGCGAGGCACGACGCTGCACGGCGTCCGCATTCCCGAACCGCCGGCCGAGCTGGTGCTGTTCCTGCTGCGCACGTTGCTCAAGCATGTCAGTCCGATCGAGCTGCACAAGGTCGGGAAGCAGTTCGGCGGGTCGCGGGACGAGCTCGCCTGGCTGCTCGCGCGGAGCGATTTTGAGGCCGCGCAGGCCTGGGCGGACGAGATGCTTCCGGGCTGCCGGCTGAGGGTTCGCAGCATGGCCGACGTGGTTGCGCGCGGAGGCCCGTTTCGTCGCGCCGTGCTGGGCGTCCGGATCGCCTGGGCGCTGCGGCGGGAGCGACGCTTGGGCCACCTCGCGGCGTTCGGTTCGCGAACGATCCGGGTGGTCCGGCACTTCGCTGCGCGGGCGCGCGGGCGGCGCAACCTGTCGCTTCAGTCGGGCGGCGCCTGGATCGCGCTGACCGGACCCAAGGGCACCGGCAAGTCGACGTTGGCGCGGCTGCTCGCCGACCGGCTCGGGACGAAGCTGGACGTGCGCCTGGTGCATCTCGGCAAGCCGCCGCCAAGCTGGCTGTCGCTGCTTCCGTTGCTGCTGGTCCCGGCCGCGCGCAGGGCGCTCCCGAACGAGCGGTTGAGCGCCTACGAGGCACCCGAACGACGTTCCGAGCGGCGCTTCTCGACGCTGTTCGTGCTGGGCAAGCTGCTGGTCGCCCATGATCGTCGGCGGCTGCTCACCCGCTGCACGCGCGAGATGGCGTCGGGCACGCTGATCATCTCCGACCGCTGTCCCGCGACCAACGCGGCCGGTCCGGATGGAAGCGCGTTCGACGATCTCGCGGTGACCCGCGCCCGTTCGCCGTTTCAGCGCTGGTTGATGGAATGGGAGCGGTCGATCTACCGGCGCCTGCCGCAACCGCGGCTGGTGCTCAAGCTCGACGCGCCGCTTGAGACGGCGCTTGCGCGCGACCTGCTGCGGAACAAGCCGGGCGGACCGGACCCGCTCGCGGTCGAGCGGCGCTGGCGCCTCGAAAGCGACGCCGAGTTCGCCTGCTCCGAGCTGTGCCGGGTGGACACCGGCGGCGACCTCGAGGAAACGTTCCGCAAGGTCGCCGCGCTGGCGTGGGCGGCCGTGTGACCGGCCGCATGAGTCCGGCCGTCAGGGCCGGCGAGGGTCAGACGACGTAGATGTCGTACTTGGTCAGGTCGAGGTGAGCCGACAGCTGCACCACCGGGATCGGCGCGGCCGAGCCGTTGCCGTCGGGATCGTAGGACAGTATCCCGCTCGCGCTGTCGTACAGGATGTGGTCGGTGGAGTCGTCCGCCTTGATCCCGTCGCCATGCTCGAAATAGCCGCCGCTCAGGCGGACCGGGCTGCTCATCGAACCGGTGCCGATGCCCTTGAAGATGGCATCGTCGAGGTAGATGCGGTCTTCGCCGACGTTAAAGTCGCCGATGTGGCCGAAATGGCCGTCGGCGGCGGTGTCGAACACGAACTTGTCCTTGCCGGCGCCGCCGCTGAGCAGGTCCGCGCCGCCCTTCCCAAAGATCTTGTCGTCGCCCGCCAGACCGTTGATCGTGTCGGCGGCGGCGCTGCCGGTCAGCGTGTCGGCGCCGCTGGTGCCGTTGATGCTGGTGCCGGTGGGCGACGGTGTGGGTGACGGCGTTGGCGTCGGGGCCGGTGCCGTGCCCGGCAGCGGCGGAAGCGGAGTCACCGCGACGTCGTTCACGCCGTCATGGTTGTCGAGCCACGCCTTCTTGCACGCCTCCCAAAAGTCGCGCGCCTGCTGGCCCTGAAGGATGGTGAAGCCGGCGGGCGGCTTGGGATAGCTGGACGGCAGCGGGGTGTCCGACAGGTTCAGATAGACGTTGCCGTGCGACTCCACGACATTGTCCCACGCCAGCTTGAGCCGCGCCTGCCCGGCATGGTTCGGATCCTCGATGGCGATGACCGAGTCCACGATCCGGATGTCCGGGGTGGTGCCGGGGGCGCCGGTGTCGGTCTTGAACGGAGAGACGTGCGTGACGTCACCCTTGTAGAGATAGCTCTCGCTGCGCATGAACACATGGTCGAGCGAGACGGTGTTCATCGACCCGTCCTTGTGGTCGCTGTCGCCGAGGCTGATGCCGGAGAAGACGCCGTCGAACAGGCTGTCGCGGATGGTGCCTGACAGGACGTCGTCATTCTCGAGCGCGTCGTCGCGCACGTTGCTGAGGTGCGCGTCATCGATGAGGAAGTTGTTCGACGTGCCGGTGACGCGGATCGCATCCCAGGTCTTGTCGAGCCGCCAGTCGTCGATGATCACGCCCGGCGCATTTGCGATGCGCAGCGCGGCCGAGTTGTTGTAGGTGTACTGCCAGTCCGACGTCTGCGGCACCTGGCCCCAGATCGCGCCACCCTTGATCAGCAGGCCGGCGCCGGCGCTGTCCACGCCGAAGGGATAGGTGTTGAGCGGGCCCGTGCCGTCGGTCGGCGCGGTGTTCGCATCGGGATTGTCGGTGCGGCTGTTGTCGACGATCCAGCTCGCCTTGGTCGCGTCGATGACCGAACCCGCGGCGAGACCGGAAACACGATAGCTGTTGTAACCATAATCCTGGGTAAGCGTGTAAGTTGTCATCTGCTGTCCTGATCTTCGCGCGCACGCCTCGGTCACCGACCGGTCCGGCTGGCGCAAAGTTGCTGTGAAGAGATTTGGGGGATCTCTGTACGGAAGACGCCACTCGACTTTTCAGTCACGAAATAGCTAGGGCGCGCAGGGACTTAGTGAAACGTTTCGGCGCGCAGACCAACGCGCCGAAACAACCATTGAACTGGTAATCCGGTGGGATAAAGCCCGCGTGAATCCTGTTCAGATTCGTTCGAGGAACGATTCCTGATGTTCGGGCAGCGCAGACCGGATGTTCGAATCAGCCCGGCGGGCAAGGAATGGAGCCGCGTTCAACGGAGCCCCGCCAAGCGGCCGCAGCGCAGCCATGGCAGCGACCCGAGTATGCACGCCGAGCGCTTGGAAGGCGGCATGGACATGGACCTTCACCGTCGATGGCGAAATGCCCAGCTTGCGCGCGATCATCTTGTTGGAGTGGCCCTGGGAGAGCAGCCGAAGCACTTCGCGCTGACGGACGGTCAGCGTCGATAGCGGCTCAGTGTCATCGGTGAGATTACTGCCCGCAGTGCTGGCGACAAGGTTGGCGGGCACGAAGATGCCGGTATCGCGCACACTGCGGAGCGCCTGGAGCAGCTCGGCGCAGCTGCCGACCTGCTTCGGGATGAAGCCGTTGGCTCCCGCCGCCAGCACGTCGAGCACGTTCTGCGGATCGGTGCGGTCGGACAGGACCGCGATCCGCATCGCCGGGCGGCGGGCATGAAGGTCGCGGATTGTGCCGGTGCCGGCTGCACCGGGGAGATCGATGTCGAGCGCGAGGAAATCGACCTGCCGTTCGGCCGCGAGGATCCTGGTCAGCTCGGCGTGGTGACGAGCCTGCGCCACCGCGGCGAACCCCATATCGTGTCGCAGCAGGGCGGCCAGCCCGGCATTGAAGAAGTCCTGCCCTTCGGCGACGACGGCGCTTGACTGATTCGCGACCATGAGATGCCTTGCGGCTGCCCCCTTTCGCAATGGTGACGCTCGACGCGAACACACCCGAAACAGGACCAGAATCGGTACGCAGGCGAACCAAAGTTTAACATTGATTGCAGAAAAAATACATAGATCTGTCTACACCATCCTGCCGGTCGGCGGCGCGGGATGGCCTTTCGGCGAGGAGGGGGGAGCGCCGGCCTCAGTCGGCGGAGACGTGACGCACGCAGCGATCGGGATGTGACGGCGGGTCATTCGGCAGGCGGGCGAGTTGCGGGTGGCAGTCGATCCACCCTTGTCTGGCCTTGGCCCAGAACAAACGCGCTTGCTCACCCGAGAGGAGCCGGAAGCCGGCAGGCGGCTGGGGCAGGGCGGAAGGGAACGGGCCGTCTCCCAGCCACAGGAGCCAGTTGTCGGCGGGGTCCACCAGCTTGCTCCATCCCAGTCGCCAGGAGTGCGGGAAGGTCGTGGTCGTCGCGGCCTCGATCGCGATGATCGAGTGACGCACCCGGAGCCGCGGGGAACGCTCGTCGCTCTTGGCCAATGCGCCGAACCGCTGCTCCCCCTCGTAGCGGAAGGCCGAGAGGCGCAGCAGCACGCCGTCGAGTGTGACGGTGCTTTCGTCCGTTGCCGGAAGCTGGTTGGCGGCGGCGGGCCGGAGGCTGATGCCCTGGAAAGCTCCGTCGATCAGCGTGTCCTCGATCGTGACCGGCTGCAGGAAATCATTCTCGATCGCGTCGTCGCGGATCCGGCTGAACCAGCTGCCGGTGACGTGCAGGCCGGCGGAGGCACGCGACACCCGGATTCCGTCCCAGGCGCCATCGATCCGCACCCCCGAGACCTGCCCACCCGGCGAGCCTCGCCAGCTCAGCGCCGCGCTGTTGCAGTAGGTGGCGCGCCAGTCGAACGCCTGCGGTACCTGCCCGCGGAACAGACCGCCGGTGAGTCGTAGCCCGTGAGAATCCTCGATTCGTAGCGGGTAGCGGTTGATGGTACCGGAGCCTTCATCGCACGGCTTAGCGGCGGAGGGCGCTTCGTTGCGGCTGTTGGCGATCAGCAGCAGCGCGCCACGCGCATCGACCAGGGTGCCGGGCGGCGCGGCGCGAATGACCAGCGGCCTCCAGCCGACCGAACCCTGCAGGCGCTGGACCGATGGAGTGGAGGAGGAGGGCGTGCCCACCGCCGTCAGCAGCGCAAGGCCGCCCAGCCCGAGGATCCGCGCGCCAAACCGCTGCATGGCGCCATGGTAGCGCAGCGCGGCGAGCACGTGGCCCCGCTCGAAGGACTAGTGCCGACGAGCGGGTCCACGTTTCAGGAGTGGGCCGATCACGGGGGCAGATCGACCCTCAGCGCGGTCAGTGATTGTCGCGCGGAACGCCCTTGGTTTGCGCGATCCGCTGATACTTCTCGGCGCCCTCGAGGATGGCGCCGGTACTGAGCTGGCCGACGCAGCCGCGCTGCATTTCCTGCCACGGGGTCTGCGAGGCCGGATAGCCGTAGCCCCCCTCCGCCTGCAGCGCGGCGCGGCGCTCCGCCAGTTCCGAGTCCGGTATCAGCACGTCGGCGCGGCGTTGCCGCAGGTCGATCCGGACCCGGTCGCCGGTGCGGAGGAGGGCCAAGCCGCCCAACGCGGCTGCTTCGGGGCTAGCGTTGAGGATGGAGGGCGAACCGCTGGTGCCCGACTGCCGCCCGTCGCCGATGCAGGGCAGCGCGTGAACGCCTTCGGTGATCAGGTAGGCGGGCGGGCGCATGTTCACGACCTCGGCCGCGCCAGGATAGCCGATCGGGCCGGCGCCGCGCATGAACAGCAAGGTCTCGGTGGTGATCCCGACTGCGGGATCGTCGATCCGGTCGTGATAGTCCTCCGGTCCGTCGAACACGACCGCGGGCCCTTCGAAGGCTTCCGGGTCATCGGGGTTGGAGAGATAGCGGTCGCGGAACTCGGGGGAGATCACGCTGGTCTTCATGATGGCGGCATCGAAGAGGTTGCCGCTGAGCACGATGAAGCCCGCCTCGTCGCGAAGCGGATTGTCGAAGGGCCGGATGACCTTCTCGTCCTCGATCGTCGCGTCGCGGCAGTTGTCGCCGATGCTGCGGCCGTTCACGGTCAGCGCGTCCTCGGCGATCAGGCCGTGGCGCATCAGCTGCCCGACCACCGCCGGAACGCCGCCGGCGCGGTAGTAATCCTCGCCCAGATACTCGCCGGCGGGCTGGAGGTTGACCAGCAGCGGGACCTGATGCCCCTTGTGCTCCCAGTCCTTGAGCGGAAGCTCGACTCCGACATGGCGGGCGAGCGCGGCAAGGTGGATCGGGGCGTTGGTCGAGCCCCCGATCGCGGAGTTGACCGCGATCGCGTTGTGGAAGGCGTCCAGCGTCAGAATGTCGGAGGGCTTGAGGTCCTCGGCGACCATCTCGACGATCCGCTTGCCGGTCCAGTAGGCGCTTTCCTGCCGATCGCGGTAGGGTGCGGGAATCGCGGCCGAGCCGGGCAGCGACATGCCGAGTGCCTCGGCGAGCGAGTTCATCGTCGTCGCCGTGCCCATCGTGTTGCAGTAGCCGGTCGACGGTGCCGAGCTGGCGACCAGCTGGATGAACTGCGCGTCGTCGATTTCGCCCGCGGCGAGCATCTGCCGGGCTTTCCAGACGATCGTGCCCGAGCCGGTCCGCTCGCCCTTGTGCCAGCCGTTGAGCATCGGGCCGACCGACAAAGCGATGGCCGGGATGTTGACGGTCGCGGCGGCCATCAGGCAGGCCGGGGTGGTCTTGTCGCAGCCGATGGTGAGAACGACGCCGTCGAGCGGGTAGCCGTAGAGGATCTCGACCAGGCCGAGATAGGCAAGGTTGCGGTCGAGCCCGGCGGTGGGCCGCTTGCCCGTTTCCTGGATCGGATGAACCGGGAACTCGATCGCGAGCCCGCCCGCGTCGCGAATGCCTTCGCGGAGCCGCTCGGCCAGCACGAGGTGGTGCCGGTTGCAGGGGGAGAGATCACTGCCGGTCTGGGCGATGCCGATGATCGGCCGACCGGAGCGGAGTTCCTCGAGACTGATCCCGAAGTTCAAGTAGCGCTCGAGATAGAGCGCGGTCATGTCGATGTTGGCGGGATTGTCGAACCAGGCGCGCGAACGCAGCTTGGCCGGGGTCTCGGTGCTCATGATCGGAGGATTACTCTAAGCTGGCGGACGGTAAACTAGCGAACGGTCGACACGCGGAAAATCATCCGGTGATGATAGGTCTGCCCGGGATTGAGCCGGGCCGAGCCAAAGGCGGGCTGGTTTGGCGTGTCGGGAAAGCGCTGCGGTTCCAGGGCGATGCCGTCGCCCATGCGATAGACATGGCCGCCCTTGCCGACGAGGGTGCCGTCGAGGAAGTTGCCGGTATAGACCTGCAGGCCCGGCTGGTCGGAGAGCACGTCGAGCGTGCGGCCCGACATGGGATCCTCGAGATGAACCATCAGCTTGGGCGCGGTGGTGAGGCCGGCATCGATCGCGAAATTATGATCATAGCCGCGGCCGGCGACGATCTGCGGGTCCCGGCCATCCCTGATCCCGTCCTCGATCGTGCGGGCGCGGGTGAAGTCGAAGACCGTCCCGGCAACCGGCTTGAGCTCGCCTGTCGGGATCAGCTGGGCATTGACGGGCGTGTAGCGGCGCGCCGGGATGGTCATGCGATGGCGAAGGATGCCGCCCGGCGCGCCCTCGCCGCCGAGATTGAAGATTGCATGATTGGTCATGTTGACGATCGTCGGCGCATCGGTCGTCGCGCCATAGTCGATCGTCAGCGAGCCGCGATCGTCGAGCGAATAGGTCGCCGTCGCCGTCAGCGTCCCGGGATAGCCCTGGTCGCCTGCCGGGCTGACCAGCGTCATGGTGACGCTGGCGGCGCCGTCGCGGTTGCCGGTATCGGTGATGCGCCAGTTCCGCTTGTCGAAACCCTGCGTGCCGCCGTGAAGCGAATTGGTCTTGTCGTTGAGCGGCAGCTGGTAGCTCCGGCCGTCAAGCGAGAAGCGGCCGCCCGCGATGCGGTTGGCGTAGCGGCCGATCGTCTGGCCCCAGAAATTGGGATGGGTGACGTAATCGTCGAGGCGGTCGTAGCCGAGCTCGACGTCGGCGCGCCGGCCCGCGCGGTCGGGAACTTCTAACGCCTGGAGGGTCGCGCCATAGGTCATGATGCGCGCGCGCACGCCATTGGCACCGGTGAGCGTGACGATTTCGACACGCGAGCCGTCCGGCAACGTTCCGAACGGCGCCCGCGACACGGTCGCGGCGGACGCCGCGCCGGGCAGCGACACTGCCGCCGCGAGCAGCGCGCCGGTGATCGAATGACGCATGGAAACCCCTCTCTGGATTGTCGTTGTCGGGAGCCGTTGTGGAGTTGACGCTCCGAGCGCGGGCTTATACTCAGACAATACAGAAAAGAACAACCCTGTCGGCATGTTACCGGCCGAAATCGAGAGGAAAATACGCATGCCCGCTTCGGTCGCCTCAACGGCCCCCGCCGGACCTGCCGCCAGCGGGAGTTCCTACCGCCCGGCGCTGACCCTGCTCGCCAGCCTCTTCTTCATGTGGGGCTTCATCACGGTCATCAACAACACGCTGTTGCCGCATCTGCGCGCCGTGTTCGACCTCAACTACACGCAGACGACGCTGATCGAGAGCGTCTGGTTCATCGCCTATTTTGTTGCCTCGATCCCGTCGGCCAAGCTGATCGAGCGGATCGGCTACCAACGGTCGCTGGTGACGGGGCTGCTGATCATGGCGGCCGGCGCGCTCGGCATGGTGCTGGCCGCCAGCCTCCCGTCCTATGGCGTGACGCTCGCCATGCTGTTCGTCATCGCCAGCGGGATCACCCTTCTGCAGGTGGCGGCCAACCCCTATGTCGCGGTGATCGGCTCGCCGGAGACCTCCTCGTCGCGGCTCAACCTGGTGCAGGCGATGAATTCGGCGGGGACGATGTTGGCGCCGCTGTTCGGTGCCTATCTGATCCTCGGCCGGTCGAAGAGCGGCACGGCGCAGGAGGGCACGGTGCTGAGCGCCGCCGACCGCCTGGCGGACGCCCATTCGGTAATCCTGCCCTATGTGCTGGTGGCGGTGGTGCTCGTAGTCCTGGCCGTGGTGATCGGCCGCTTCCGACTGCCGGCGATGGGCAGCGCGACCAGCCGGGTCGCACGCGAGGAGCGGAGCAATCACTCGCTGTGGAAGCACCGCAACCTCGTCTTCGGCGTGCCCGCGATCTTCATCTACCTCATCGCGGAGATCGGCGTCGCCAACCTGTTCGTGAACTTCGTCAGCCAGCCGACCATCGCCAATCTGACCCACGAACAGGCGGGCCGCTACCTGACCTTCCTGTGGGGCGGGATGATGGTGGGCCGGTTCGCTGGCTCGGCGATCATGCAGCGGATCGAGGCGGAGAAGGTGCTCGCCGCCGTGTCGGTCGCAGCCTTCCTCGTCATGCTGGTCACGGTCTTCTCGACGGGACCGATTGCGATGTGGGCGCTGATCTCGGTCGGGCTGTTCCATTCGATCATGTTCCCGACCATCTTCACCCTCGGGATCAAGGGTCTCGGTCCGCTGACCGAAGAAGGATCGGGGCTGCTGATCATGGCGATCGCCGGCGGCGCGCTGGTGGTGGTGCAGGGCTGGCTCGCCGATCGCTACGGCCTGCAGTCGAGCTTCCTGCTGACCGCTGCGTGCGAGCTTTATATCCTCTTCTACGCGTTGTGGGGGGCCAAGCCGACCCAGGCGCTGCCGGACGAGACGGTCACCGCGGGGTAGGGGCTCACGCCTCCATCGAGCTGCTGGTGTCCTCGAGCGCCAGCTCGACCAGGGTCCGCATCGCCAGCGCCGCTGCCTCGCCGTCGCCGGCAAGGATGGCCTCATAGACCTTGGCATGGTCGGGAATCGGGTTGCGAGGCAGCTCGCGGGCGCGCTGCTTGTAGCGGGTCGTCCAGTTCACCGCCGCGCCGATGCTGGCGCTGAGCACCATCATCGCGTCGTTGCGGGTCGCGCGGAGGATGGCGTCGTGGAAGTCGCGGTCAGCGGCGCGGCCGGCGTCGGTCGCGAGCGTGTGGCGGCGCATTCCGCCGAGCGCATCCTTCATCGCCTTCAGGTCGGCCCGGTCGCGGCGCTCGGCGGCGAAGCGGGCGGCGGCGGGTTCGACCACCGAGCGCAGTTCGAACAGCGAGCGGACGAAGGCGTGATCGGGCTCACCCGAGAAGGCCCAGCCAAGCACGTCCGGGTCGAGCAGGTTCCAGCGCGAGCGGGGAAGGACCCGGGTACCGGCCTTGGGGCGGCTTTCGACCAGGCCCTTCGCGGCGAGGACCTGGATCGCTTCGCGGTACGCGCTGCGCGAAACATCTAGCGCTTCGGAGAAGGCAACCTCGCCGGACAGCGTGTCGCCGGGCGCGTATTCACCCGAGACGATCGCCATGCCCAGCTTGTGCGCGATGGCTCCGTGAAGACGCCGGCCCGTCCCGCGCGGCGCGCGGGCGGAGTCGGACGGCTCTCCGCCACTGTCCCGTTCCGGTCTGGCCAGCTCGGTCATTTCCCTTCTTCTCCCCCTGCCGACCTAACAAGCGAAGTTCGGCTGCGAAACCCAAATCACAAGCTTCCAGTTGACAGAATAAGTCGGAGTAATGAAGGGGGTAACTATGACCGATTCTGTCCTTTCCGAGCCGCCTGCGGGCTTCCAGTCCGTCGATCCGTCGACCGGCGCCACTTGGGGCGACACGTTCCCGGTCCACGGCGCGGATGAGGTCGACAGCGCCTGCGCCGCGGCCGAGGCGGCGTTCGACGCCTACCGTTCAACCGACCGCGAGACCCGCGCGGCGTTCCTCGAGCGGATCGGCGCCGAGATCATGGGCATCGGCGACGATCTGATCGTCACCGCCATGCGCGAGAGCGGCCTGCCGCGGGCGCGGCTTGAGGGCGAGCGCGGCCGGACGGTTGGCCAACTCAAGCTGTTCGCCGACGTCGTGCGGCGCGGGGCGTGGCTGGGCCTGCGGATCGATCCCGCGCTGCCCGACCGGCAACCGCTGCCCCGTCCCGACCTCCGGCTGCGGATGATCCCGCTGGGGCCGGTCGCGGTGTTCGGTGCTTCCAACTTCCCGCTCGCCTTCTCGACCGCGGGGGGCGACACCGCGTCGGCCTTGGCGGCGGGCTGCCCGGTCGTGGTCAAGGGCCACCCGGCACATCCGGCGACCGGTGCGCTGGTCGCCAACGCGATCCACCGCGCGGTGGACGCGTGCGGACTTCCCGCCGGGGTCTTCGGACATCTGAGCGGCCCCGGCAACGAACTTGGCTCGGCGCTGGTGCGAGATCCCCGGATTGCGGCCGTAGGCTTCACCGGCTCGCGCGGCGGCGGGCTGGCGCTGGTCCGCATCGCGCAGGAGCGGCCCGTGCCGATCCCCGTCTATGCCGAGATGTCGAGCATCAACCCGGTCGTGCTGGCACCCGCGGCGCTCAGGGCGCGCGGCGCGGCGCTGGGCAGCGCCTTCGTCCAGTCGCTGACGATGGGCGCGGGCCAGTTCTGCACCAATCCCGGGCTCGTGCTGGCCATCGAGGGCGAAGGGCTGGACGCGTTCGTCGGGGCCGCGCGCGCTGCGCTGACCCAGGCCGCCGGCCAGACGATGCTGACCGGCGGGATCCACTCCGCCTATCGCGCCGGCATCGAGGCGCTGCAGGGCCATTCGGCGGTCGAGACGATCGCGCAGGGCGAGGTGGGCGAGGGTGTCGCGAGCGGGGACGCTGCCTTCTTCGCGACCGACGCGGCCGCGTTCCTCTCCGACTCGGCGCTGGGCCACGAGGTGTTCGGGCCATCCTCGCTGCTGGTCCGCTGCCGCGACGAGGAGGAGCTCCACCAGGTCCTGCGGGTGGCCGAGGGCCAGCTCACCGCGACCATCCAGATGGACCCGAGCGACGAGGCGTTCGCAGCCGGGCTGATCCCGATCCTCGAGCGCAAGGCCGGGCGGATCCTCGCCAACGGCTGGCCGACCGGGGTCGAGGTGACCCATGCGATGGTTCATGGCGGCCCCTTTCCGGCGACCTCCGACGCACGGACCACGTCCGTCGGAAGTCTGGCGATCGACCGCTTCCTGCGGCCGGTCGCCTACCAGAACCTTGCCGAGGCGTTGCTGCCGCCGGAGCTGCGTGGCGATGGCAACGGCGCTCCCCGCCTTGTCGACGGCAAGCCGGCCTGACCTGAACAGACGACACGCGGGGCCGGTCGTCTTGTCCCGCGGAGGAGAGTGACGTCGATGAGCCTGCGCCTGCTTCAGCATCGTTCCGAAGACGGCACGCGGGGGGTCATCGCCGCCACTTCTTCCGGAGCGTCGACCGTTCCGGGCGTGTCCAGCGTGTTCGAGCTTGCCGGACGAGCGATCGACGATGGCGTGGGCATCGCCGAGTGGGTCGAGCGTGCGGGGCAGGGCGCGACCGTCGATCTCGGCAAGGAGCTGGCGGCCGGTCGGCTGCTCGCCCCCATCGACCATCCGGAACCCTCCCGCATGCTGCTGGCCGGGACCGGGCTGACGCACCTCGGCTCGGCCGAGGGCCGCGACAAGATGCACCGCGCCGCAGCCGACGCGGCGGTCCAGACCGACTCGATGCGCATGTTCCTCGAGGGGCTGGAGGGCGGCAAGCCTGCGGCCGGCGCGATCGGGCAGCAACCCGAGTGGTTCTTCAAGGGCGACGGCTCGCAGCTGGTCGGCCCCGGCGCTCCGCTCGAGATGCCGGCGCATGCGCAGGATGGCGGCGAGGAGCCGGAGCTGGCCGGCATCTACCTGATCGGGCCGGACGGTACGCCGCACCGGATCGGGCTCGCGCTCGCCAACGAGTTCAGCGACCATGTCACCGAGCGGCACAACTATCTGTGGCTCGCCCATTCCAAGCTGCGGCAGGCGGCGCTCGGACCCGAGATCCTGGTCGGCGACCCGCCCGCCCATGTCGAGGGAGTCAGCCGGATCGTCCGTGACGGCAAGATCCTGTGGGAAAAGCCGTTCCTGTCGGGCGAGGCGAACATGTCGCACACGCTGGCAAACCTCGAGCACCACCACTTCAAATATGCCCAGTTCCGCCGTCCCGGCGACGTCCATGTCCATTTCTTCGGAACGGCGACCCTGTCCTTTTCGGACGGCGTGCGGACCGAAGTCGGCGACCAGTTCGAGATCGAGGCCGAGCCCTTCGCCCTGCCGCTGCGCAACCCGCTGACACGGGCGAGAGAGGCGGTCGACCGGCCGGTGCTGGTGAAGGCGCTTTGAACAACAATGCGGGCTGCCCTGCGGCGGACCCGTCGACAATGGCGAGGAGAGTGCGCGTGAAGGGGAAGCTGTTGGGCGCCGTGACGGCCATGCTGCTGCTGGGCGGGGCCGCGGTTGCGCAGGACGTCCCGCGTCCGCTCGAGCGGATCGTTCCGCCCGCCGAGGGGGCCTCGCTGACACTCCATGGCGACCGGCCGGGTCCGGTCTACAGCCGCCGCATCTTCACCCAGTTCGCCGAGCATCTGGGCAACGGAATCTACGGCGGCCTGTGGGTCGGGCCCAACTCCAAGATCCCCAACACCCGGGGCTTCCGCCGCGACGTGGTCGGGGCGCTCCGCAACCTCGGCGTGCCGGTGGTGCGCTGGCCGGGCGGCTGCTTCGCCGACGAATACCACTGGCGCGAAGGGATCGGCCCGCGCGCCAAGCGGCCCGTCAAGATCAACACCCACTGGGGCGGGGTGACCGAGCCCAATGCGGTCGGCACGCACGAGTTCATGGACCTGGTCGAGCAGATCGGCGCCGAGCCCTATATCGCCGGCAACGTCGGCAACGGCACGCCGCAGGAGATGGCGGAGTGGGTCGAGTATATGACCTCGCCCGCCGGATCGCTCGCCAACGAGCGTGCGAAGAACGGTCACAAGCAGCCCTGGGCGGTGCCCTTGTTCGGGGTCGGCAACGAGCTGTGGGGCTGCGGCGGCAACATGCGCGCCGAATATGCGGCCGACGTCACCCGTCGCTACGCGACCTTCATCAAGGCGCCGGCCAACACCCAGATCGCCAAGGTCGCTTCGGGCGCCAACACCGACGACTACAACTGGACCGAGACGATCATCCGCAACGCGGCCGGGCAGATCGACGCGCTGTCGCTCCACTACTACACCGTCCCGGGCGGCTGGCCGCCGCGAGCCTCCGCCACCCAGTTCGACGAGGCCGGCTGGGCCGAGACGCTGGCGGGCGCGTGGAAGATCGATGATCTCATTACCCGCCACAGCGCGATCATGGACAAATATGATCCGCAGAAGCGGATCTGGCTGGCGGTCGACGAGTGGGGGACCTGGTACGCGGGCGATCCCGGTACCAACCCCGGCTTCCTTCGCCAGCAGAACACGCTACGCGACGCGCTGGTCGCCGCGATCAACCTCAACATCTTCGCGCGGCATGCCGACCGGGTGAAGCTGACCGCGATCGCGCAGATGGTGAACGTGCTCCAGGCGCAGATCCTCACCGATGGACCGCGAATGGTGCTGACGCCGACCTATCATGTGTTCGCCATGTACAAGCCGTGGATGGATGCGACGGTGCTGCCGATCGAGGTCAACTCACGCTGGTACAGCAAGGATCAGTGGGTCATGCCGCAGGTCTCCGCCTCCGCCGTTCGGGACAAGGCGGGAGTGGTGCACATCGCGCTGGCGAACGCCGATCCGAACCGGCCGGCACCGGTGACCACCAGCCTCACCGGGGTCAGTGCAACCATGGCCAGCGGCCAGATCCTGACCGCGCCGGCGATGACCGCGCTCAACAGCTTCGACGCACCGAACACGGTCCACCCCGCGGCATTCGAGGGCGCGCGGATCACAGGCGGCACGCTGAGCGTCACCCTACCGCCGAAGTCGGTGGTCGTGCTGGAGCTGCGATGAGGATCGCGCGAGGCCTGCTTCCGCTGGTCGCCGCCGGAGCGCTGCTCGGCGCGGCGCCGGCGCCGACCGGATTGGTGGGCACGCTCAACCTCCGTCTCGCTGGCGACCTTACGCCGGTCCACGACCCGGTGATCATTCGCGAGAAGGATCGCTACTACGTCTTCGGGACCAGCATGCCGAACGAGGGCGGGCGGTTCATCACCAGCCGGTCCTCACCCGACCTGGTGAACTGGACCAAGGCTGCCTCGCTGATCGATCGGATTCCTGCCTGGGCGGAAGCAGCGGTGCCGGGGACCAAGGGGATGTGGGCTCCCGACATTTCATTCGTGAACGGTCGGTACCGGCTCTACTATGCGGTCTCGACCTTCGGCTCGAACCGCTCGGCGGTTGGGCTGTTCACCAGTCCGACGCTCGACCCCGCCGCGCCGGGCTACGGGTGGCGCGACGAGGGGCTGGTGGTGCAGTCGACCGAGCGCGACGACTTCAACGCGATCGACCCCAACCTGGTGATCGACGCTGCAGGCGGTCAGTGGCTTGCGCTCGGCAGCTTCTGGAGTGGATTGAAGCTGTTCCGGCTCGATCCGGCGACCGGCAAGCCGGCGCGCGGTACGAGGCCGATCGCGATCGCCCGGCGGCCGGTGCCGGTCGGCGCGCCGGACACGGTCGAGGCACCCTTCATCATCCTTCACGGCGGCGCCTACTGGCTGCTCGCGTCCTATGATTATTGCTGCAAGGGCGTGAACAGCACCTATTACACGGTGATCGGGCGATCGAAATCGGTCACCGGACCCTATCTCGGCAAGGACGGCAGCTCGATGCTGGAGGGCGGCGGCACCGTCCTCCTTCGCGCCGACCTGCAGGAACAGCAGCGCTGGCGCGGGCCGGGCCATGCTGGCTTCCTGCACGACCGGGATGGCACCGACTATGTCGTGTACCACGCCTACGACCGGCAGAACAAAGGCGCCCCGACGCTGCGCATCGCACCCTTGCGGTGGGGCGCAGACGGCTGGCCGACAGCGGAGCAGTGACCATGACATCTGACCTCACCCGCCGCCATTTCGTTGCCGCCGGTGCGGCGCTCGCCGCGGCCCCCGCGCTGGCCCGGCCCGCGGCGGCCCGGATCGTCAACCCGCTGGTACGCAATCGCGCCGATGCGCAGGTCTTCCGGCACAGCGACGGCTGGTACTACATGACCGGCTCGGTGCCGGAATATGACCGGTTGGTGCTGCGACGCTCGCGCACCATCGCCGGGCTGTCGACCGCGACCGAGAAGGTGTTGTGGCGGCATCAGGCGAGCGGGCCGATGTCGGGCTTTATCTGGGCGCCCGAAATGCACCTGATTGGCGGGCGCTGGATCATGTATTTCGCTGCCGGTCCGAGCGGCGGCGGCGAGGACGTGTTCCGGATCCGCACCTATGCGGTAGCCTGCGACGGACCGGACCCGATGACGGGACGCTGGTCGGTGCTGGGCAAGGTCGATACCGGCTGGGACAGCTTCACCCTCGACAGCACGAGCTTCGTCCACAAGGGCCAGCGCTACTTCGCCTGGGCGCAGCGTGAGCCGGGGATCGACACCAACTCCAACCTCTATTTAGCGCCGCTGGCCACGCCGCTGACGCTCGCCGCTAAGGCCACCCGGCTGACCGTGCCGACGCTGCCGTGGGAGACGCGCGGCTTCAAGGTTGCCGAGGCGCCGGCTTGCCTGCAGCGCCATGGCAAGCTGTTCATCACCTACTCGGCCAGTGCCACCGACGCGCGCTACTGCATGGGGATGCTGACCGCGCGCGCCGACCACGATATCATGGACCCTGCGGCGTGGACCAAGTCTCCGGTGCCGGTGTTCCAGTCGTCGCCGCGCAACAAGGTGTTCGGCCCGGGACACAACAGCTTCACCGTAGACGAACGCGGCCGCGACATGCTCGTCTATCACGGTCGCGACTATGAGAAGATCAAGGGCGATCCGCTGTTCGACCCCAACCGCCATACGCGGGTGCAGCCATTCGGCTACCATGCGGACGGCAGCCCGAATTTCGGCGAACCTCGGGCCAATGGCCCGCTCGTCTGAGTAGTAGGACTAATCGCTAGGTGTGGCCGGCTTCACACGCTCGCGGCAATACAGGCATATCTGCGCAAACCCAGACTTATCTGCTTGCCAGACTCACCCGGCGATAGTTATCTCTTGTCGGAGTAATGCCGCATCAGACGGTTTCTGGGAGAGTGACAATGGCTTTCAAGCCCGTGGTGCTGGGTTCCGTGTCGGCGTTGGCCCTGGTGACGAGCGCTCCTGTTCTGGCGCAGACTCCGCCGAAGACCGGTGGAGTTCCGACCGACGCGCCGGAGACGCCTTCCGACGGCACACCCGCCCGCTCGGTCGGGCCGGCCGTTCCTCCGCCGGCGCCGAACACGAGCGATGCGGCCGCGAGCGACGCGGCAGCGCCGACGACAGCCGCAGCTCCCGGCCAGGCGCCCGCGTCCGGCGACGAGATCGTCGTCACCGGTGTCCGCGCGTCGATCGTCGGGGCGCTGAACGTCAAGCGCAACGCCACCCAGGTGGTGGACTCGATCGTCGCCGAGGACGTCGGCAAGCTGCCGGACAACAATGTCATCGAGGCGCTGCAGCGGGTGACCGGCGTGCAGGTTACCGACCGCGGTGCCGGCGAGGCCGGCGCCATTTCGATCCGCGGCCTGCCCGATGCGCTGACCACGCTCAACGGGCGCAACATCTTCACCGCGTCCGGCCAGGCGTTCGCGCTTCAGGATATCCCCGCGACTCTCGTCAAGCGGGTCGACGTCTACAAGACCCGCGCCGCCGAGCAGATCGAGACCGGCATCGCCGGGCAGATCGACGTGTTCACCCGCCGCCCGTTCGACTTCAAGGGCTTCGCCATCTCGGCGGTGGCCCGCGGCATCTACGACGAGCAATCGCGCCGGATAAATCCGATCGTCTCGGGGCTGATCAGCGATCGCTGGGAAACCGGCATCGGCGACATCGGCGTGCTCGTGAACGCCAGCTACACCCGCTACAACTATCGGACCCAAGCGGTGACGGCCGGAGCTCAAGTGCCGTTCGCGGACGGCAATCCGACCCCCGGAACGGGGCTCACGCCCTACCAGCGGATCTTCCCCGCTGCGACCGACCCGATCACCGGCGCCTATATTCGTGGCCCGGGCGCGGGCGAGTGGCAGCCGGGCACCGACGCGGGCCTGCCGGACGCGGCCGGCTCGACCATGCTCGTCAACGGCGTCGCCACGCCCTACCTTCTGTCGCGCGACGCGGTCTTCTCCTCGGACCTCTACGGCCGGCGCGAGCGACCCTCGGTCAACGCGGCGCTGCAATGGTCGCCCAACAGCCGCTCGGTCTACACCGCCGAAATGTTCTACTCGGGCTTCCGGGGCAACACCTTCAACAGCCTCCAGTTCAGCTTCGTTGACTTCTGGCTGCCGCAGCCGACCAACGTGCAGCTCTACGACGGCACCAACATCGTCCAGGCGCGCAACGCGTTCAACGTGTTCGGCTTCCAGAGCGGCGACTATGCGACGAACAAGACTGACGACTTCGTCTATGCGCTGAACGGCAAGTGGGACGTCGGTCAGAACGGCAAGATCACCGCGGACCTGTCGCGCCAGAACAGCAAGAACGAGACCACCTTCTTTGCGCAGCGGCTCAACCGCGTGGCCAGCGAGATTGACGTCAACTTCAACACCGGCAACGGCATCCCGTCATACCATTTTGCCGACGACCGCCTGCTGGCGCAGCCGACCTCGTGGAATGTCGGCGAGCTGTACGACAATGGCGACATCAACAAGGGCGGCGCCTACACGCTGCACCTGGACGGCGAGTATAAGTGGGACAGCGGGTTCCTCCGCCAGATCAAGGCCGGCGTTCGCTACGACAACCGCACGGCGCGCGCCCTGTCCCGCGCGGCCGACGCCGGGGCGCTCGGAGTCAATCTCTCGACGCTCGGTCCCGACGCTTATTATCTGAACCACAACTTCTTCGACGGGGAGGCCGATGTCCCGACCTTCTGGATCGCGCCGAACGGCTACTACAATGCCGCCAACGCGGACGCGGTGCGCCAGCTCTACCTGTCGACACTCGGCACGACCAACAACATCCGGCTGAGCAGCGACTTCAACTTCATCCCCGTGTTCCGGGTGCGGGAAGTGAACAAGGCCGCCTAT
This sequence comes from Sphingomonas ginkgonis, assembly GCF_003970925.1. Taxonomy (NCBI): domain Bacteria; kingdom Pseudomonadati; phylum Pseudomonadota; class Alphaproteobacteria; order Sphingomonadales; family Sphingomonadaceae; genus Sphingomonas; species Sphingomonas ginkgonis. The sequence continues at coordinate 2,425,903 of NZ_RWJF01000001.1, read as the reverse complement.
GTCCAAGCGGACGTGGAGGTGCCGCTGTTCGGGCGCCCGCTGCAGGCCCAGGCCGGCGTCCGCTATGTCGACGTGAAGACCAACGTGAACTTCACCGACCGGTTCACCGGCATCGCAACACCGGGGTCGGCGAATGCGCATCGGCTGCTGCCGTCGGTCACCGTCCGGTACGAACCGATCCGCAACGTGCGACTGCGCTTCAACTATGGCGAGACGCTGCGCCGTCCGGGCTTCGGGGATCTCAACCCGAACTACACGTTGACGGGTGACCTGACCCAGGTCGGGCGCGGTTCGGGCTCGCGTGGCAACCCGACCCTGCAACCGACGCGGTCCAAGAACCTCGACCTGTCGGCGGAATGGTATTTCGATCGTGACAGCGCGATCTACGGCACGCTGTTCAAGCGCAACATCCAAGGGCTGGTGGTGCCGATCACCTCGCTCCAGGTGATCCCGGGCACCGGGCTCAACACCAACAATTTCGTGATCACCCAGCCCGAAAACGCGTCCAACGGCGTGCTCAAGGGCGGCGAGTTCGGCTTCGTCTTCTTCCCGCGCTGGCTTCCCGGCGTGTTCAAGGGGCTCGGCGCGCAGGGCAGCTTCACGCTGCTGCGCTCGTCGCAGAACATCCCGGAAGTGGACATCAACGGCAACATCACGGGGCAGAGTCGGACCTCCTTCTTCGGCGTGTCCAACTTCTCCTACAATGTCACCGCGGCCTACGATCGTGGGCCGATCGGCGCTCGCCTGTCCTACGTCTGGCGCCAGGCCTTCCTCCAGCGCAACGAGGCGCGGCTGTTCGCCAACCCGATCGGGGTCTGGCGGCGACCGGACAAGAGCCTCGACTTCCAGCTCACCTACAACCTCAGCAAGCAGCTCGGCCTGACCCTGGACGCGACCAACCTCACCAAGGCCAAGCAGCAGGAATATTACAAGTTCGGCGACAAGGGCGGGTTCGAGATGTACAATCTCGGCACCGTGCTGATCCCGCGTACCTTCGCGCTCGGCGTTCGCTACGCGTTCGATTGATGGTCGGGCGGTCGAGGGCCGGCCGCTGGGCCTTTCGCCTCGCCGCCGGCCTGTCCCTTGCCTCGGCAGAGCCGGCGTCCGCCCGTATATCGGCGCTGCCGCTCGATACTCACCGGATCGCGGCCGAGCGGTTCGGCAACGACGGCAACTGGTACGTCGACAATATTCCTTTCTGGGACTCCTCCGACCCGCGGCTCGACGAGGTTTATTACTACCGCTGGAAGATCGTCCGGGCGCACCAGCGTGACCTTGGACCCAAGGGCTTCATCACCACCGAGTTCCTCGACGACGTGGGCTGGCAGCGGGAGCCCTACGCCAGCCTCAACGATGCGACGGGCTTCCACCTCTACGAGGCGCGCTGGCTGCGTGATCGGCGCTATGCCGACGACTACATCAACTACCTCTACGAGGACGGCGGCAACGACCGTCACTTCAGCGAGGCCATCGCGGACGCCGTGTGGGCCCGCTACCTCGTGGACGGCGATCGTGCCGCCGCCATCCGCCACCTGTCCGCGATGCGGCATCTCTATGGGGCGTGGGACGACCATTTCGACTTCAGCAAGGGCCTGTACTGGATCGAGCCGCTGCTCGACGCGACCGAGTATACGATCAGCTCGATCGATGCGTCGGGCGGCAAGGATGGCTTCACCGGAGGCCAGTCCTTCCGACCGTCGATCAACAGCTACATGGCGGCGAACGCCCGTGCCATCGCAGCCATCGCCGCGCTGGCTGGAGACGGCGCGGTTGCCGCGGACTATGAGGCACGAAGCGAGGCGCTGCGGCGGCCCATGCTGGCGGCGCTGTGGAGCCCGTCGCTCGGCCACTTCGTCGATCGCTTCAAGGTAGACAACGCGTTCGTGCACTACTGGGCGCCGATCCGCGGGCGCGAACTGGTCGGCTATCTGCCGTGGACCTTCGGGCTGGTTAGCGGCAGCGACTATCGAGATGCCTGGGCGCATCTGCTCGACAGGCGCGAGCTGGCGGGTGCAGCCGGGCTTCGGACGGTCGAGCCAAGCTATCCCTTCTACATGCGCCAGTTCCGCTACGACAAGGCGACGGGGCGGCCCGAATGCCAGTGGAACGGTCCGGCCTGGCCATTCCAGACCACCCAGGTGCTGCAGGGACTGGCCAACTATCTCCGGCAGGATCGGCATGGAAGGGTGGCAAGCGCGGACGACTGGTTCCGGCTGTTTCGGCAATATGCCGCGCTCCACTACCAGGACGGCAGGCTCGACCTCGAGGAGGATTATGATCCCGATACCGGCCGGCCAATCGTCGGGCTCGAGAGGAGCCATCACTATTTCCACAGCGGGTTCGACGACCTGCTGATCACCACCGTAGCGGGGCTGGTCCCACAATCCGGCAACAAGCTGGTGGTCGATCCGCTGGTGCCCTCGGCTGGATCCGGTCGGCTGCGTTGGTTCGCGCTTCAGAACCTCCCCTACAAGGGGCGGCTGGTCAGCATCGTCTGGGATCAGGACGGAAGGCACTACCAGCGCGGCGCGGGCCTGAGAGTTTGGCTCGACGGCCGGCCGGTCGCGCGGCGCGGGGAGTTGGGCCGTCTGGAAGTCGGGATCATGCCGCGTCCGCTGCCCGCGATTGCCCGCCCAGTCGACCTTGCCGTCCAGCTCGTCCGCAACGCCTATCCGCTCCCGAGCGCGTCGAGCAACGCGGCGCCGGAAGCGCTCCACGATGCGGTCGACGGCCGGATCTGGTTCTTCCCAGAGCTAGCGAACGGCTGGACCTCGGCGGCGAACGGCCAAGAGCAATGGTACGCGCTGGAGCTCGGCCGCGAGCAGCGGATCGGCAGTGCGGCGCTGGCGTTCTTTGCCAACGGCGGCATCGTTGCGCCAGACGAGGTTCGGCTCGAACGATGGGCCGCGGGGCAGTGGGTGGCCGTCGCGACCGCACGCACGGTCCTGGCGAACGGCATCACCCAACTCCGCTTCTCACCCGTCCGCACGAACAAGGTCCGGCTGGTTATGGCGAAGCCGATCGGAAAGCCCGTCAGGCTGGTGGAACTGAAGCTGTTCGACTGACCCGCGGGCGCCGGGAACAGCGCACGCTGGTGACCCCTACGGGACTCGAACCCGTGTTTTCGCCGTGAGAGGGCGACGTCCTAGACCGCTAGACGAAGGGGCCAAATAGCGGGGAGGCCGGGCCTATGGGGGAAGGCGAGCCGCTAGTCAATCAGGCACGGCGACGTTCTTGCGCCTTGCTGTCACGCGCTGCGAGCCAGGTAACGAGGAGGTCGGCGATGCGCTCGCCCGAGCGGCCGTCGCCATAGGGGAATGACGGTCGGCTCATCGTCTCATGGACCGCCGGGTCGCTGAGCACGCGGGTCGCCGCACCGAGGATCCGGGCGACGTCGGTGCCGACGAGCAGCATGTTGCCGGTCGCGATCGCCTCCGGGCGCTCGGTGCGGTCGCGCAGCACCAGGAGCGGGATGCCGAGCGCCGGCGCTTCCTCCTGGATCCCGCCGGAATCGCTCAGCAGCAGGCGGGCGTTGCGCATCTGCTGGAGCATGGCGGCGTGGTCGAGTGGGTCGAGCAGCCTGAGGTTGGCTTCCTTCCCGAGCAGGTCGATCATGGTCGAGCGGACACGCGGGTTGGGGTGGAGGACGAGCCGCACCTCGACGTCGCCGCGACGCGCCAGCGCGGCGAGCGCAAGCGCGATCGCGGCCTGGGCACCGCCCCAGCTTTCGCGACGGTGGCAGGTGACGAGGATGTAGGGCAGGGCCGGCGGGGACGCCGGCGGGAGGTCCGCAACGCGTTGCAGCAGCGCGTCGATGGCGGTGTTGCCGGTGACGTGGATGGTGCCGGCGACGCGCTCGCGCCGGAGGTTGGTCGCGCTGGTCTGGGTCGGCGCGAACAGGAGGTCCGCCCGCTCGTCGATCTCGATCCGGAATTCCTCCTCCGGCCAGGGCATGGTGCGGTCGAAGCTTCGCAGACCGGCTTCGACATGGGCGAGCGGGACGCCCGCCGCCTCCGCCGCCAGTGCGCCGGCCAGCGCGCTCGACGTATCGAATTGGACGATCACCAGCGAGGCGGCCCGGACAATGGGCGCCAGGCGGAGGGCAAGGGCATCCGCGTAGCGTCGCGGGTGGCCGAAGCTCGGCATGCCGAGATGGCAAGCGGCACCGCCGAGCCCGAAGTCACCGTCGCGCAGCGGATGCTGGCCGGTGAAGACCAGCTGCAGCGGGTGGCGACGGTTACGCAACGCTGCAACAACCGGCGCGAGCTTGATCGCTTCGGGACGCGTGCCGACCACGACGCTGATGGGAGAAAGCACGGCCGCACCTCATGAGTGAGGCGATCCGGCCGGCGCAGTCTGACTCCATTACGGAGCCGGTTCAAGCCCTAGCGGAAGTTGTCGGCGTAGGCCTGGATCTTCAGTCTCACCGGCGGCGCGACCACGAGGTGGTAAGCGAGGCCCTTGCGGTCCGCGTAGGCAACCGCCTCTTCCTTGCTGCCAAAGTAAAGGCGCACCTGAGTATTGGTGTCGCCGGAGCCGTTCCAGCCGGTGAGCGGATCAGGCTTCAATGCTTCCTGCCGCTCGAACTCCAGCATCCAGCGCCCGTTCTTGGCCTTGCCGGACTGGGTGGTCTTGCGATCGAGCTCGATGATGCGGGCGACGGACATGGATGGCGAGTGGCGCAAGCGGCGCAGCGAATCAAGTCTGTCGCGGATCAGGAACGGGCCTGAGCGCGCTTGGTCTTGAGGGATGCGGTCGCGGCCGCCGGGTCGTCCGGCCAGTTGTGGCGCGGATAGCGCCCGCGCATCTCCTTCGCGACCTCGCGCCAGCTGCCTGCCCAAAAGCCGGGTAGGTCGCGGCTGGTCTGGATCGGGCGACCTGCGGGAGAAGTAATCGCGAGCGTTAGCGGTACCCGGCCACCCCCCACCATGGGGTGGCGATCGAGGCCGAACAGTGCCTGGGCGCGAACTTCGACCGTCGGACCGCCGGGCGCGGCATAGTCGATCGGGTGGCGGGTGCCGGCGGGGGAGGCGAAATCGGCGGGCGCCAGTCGGGCGAGGTTGCGTCCTGCTTCGAAGCCGAGAAGATCGTCCAGTGCCGAGCGCAGCGCGCCGGGCGCCACGTCGCCGAGGCGTCGACGGCCATCGAGCAGAGGCGGCAACCAGTCGTCGAGCCGCGCAAGGAGGTACTCGTCGTCGAGGGCAGGGATGCTCTCGTCGATGTTGCGCGCGAATTCGGCACGCGCGCGTACCGCAATTGCTCCCTCGCTCCAGGGCAGCAGACCGACCCCATGACGGCGCACGCCTTCGAGCAGGGCCTGCTCAACGAGGGCGGCATCTGGCTTCGGATCAGGACCGGCCGACAGGCGGATTGAGCCAAGCCGGCGACTGTGGGTGGGGACAACGGCGCCGCTGGCCGGGTCGAAGTCGGCCTCGTGGCGAATTTCAACCGTGGAGGCGAACAGGGCGAGGACCTCGTCTTGCGTGATCGGGGCCGCGGCCAGGATCCGTGCGCCGGCGGCACGGCCAGCGACCGCGGCGACGGCAAGCCACTCGCTTCGCGCCAGCGGAGATGCCGGGTCGAGCTGGAAGCCGCGGCCCCCGACGCTCTGCCAATGTTCACCCGAGGCATCGCGGCGCCGCGACAGTCGATCGGGGAAGGCGAGGGCCAACGACGCGGCGAGACCATCCTCCAGCCTTGTTCCTGATCCTTGCTCCGGCTCCGATTGCGCGACCAGCCGTGCCCAGCGTCGTGCCAGCCCGCGCGCGGCGTCGGCCCGAGGGGAGCGATCGCCCCGCCAGCGTCGATGGCGAAGGTCGAGGTCGGGCTCGTTGCCGCCGAGCCCGCGCTCGGTCAGCAGAACCGCGGTATCGGCCGCCGCGTTCGCGAAGCCGCGTCGACCCGCTTCGATCAGCATGTGCGCGAGCCGCGGCTCGAGCGGGAGGGCGGCAATGGCCCTGCCATGTGAGGTCAGGCGTCCGTCCTCGTCGATGGCGCCGAGCGACGTGAGACGCTGGCGCGCCTCGGCCAGCGCGGGTGCGGGTGGCGGGTCGAGGAAGGGGAGACGCTGGGGCTCGGCCTCGCCCCACAACAGGGTGACGAGCACCATCCCGGACAGGTCCGCTTCGAGGATCTCGGGGGGCTCGTGCGCGGGAAGTGCACTGGTTGCGGCTTCTTCCCACAGACGGATCGCGACACCCGGCGCCTGCCGCGCGGCCCGGCCGGCGCGCTGGGTGACCGAGGCCTGGCTCGCGCGCTCGGTCACCAGCCGGGTCAGCCCCGCGCCGCGATCGTAGCGCGGTCGTCGGGCGAGCCCGCTGTCGACGACGATTTGGACGTCCTCCAGAGTGACGCTGGTCTCCGCGATGCTGGTGGAGAGCACCAGCTTGCGCTGGTCTTCGTTCGGACGGGCGAGGGCAGCTCGCTGCGCGGCAGGTTCGACCCCGCCGTGCAGCTTGTGGAGAACGGTGCCGGCCGGGAGGTCGCGCAGCAGGTCCGCGGTTCGCTCGATCTCGGCGACGCCCGGCAGGAAGGCGAGCAGCGAGCCGGGATGATCGAGGAGCGCCCTGCGACAGGCCGAGGCGACCTGCGCCTCGATCCGTGCGACCGGGTCGCGTCCGGCATGCTCCACCGTGAGGGGAAAGCTCTTGCCCTCGCTTTCGATCCGCGGCGGGTTGCCCAGCAGACGGCCGAAGCGCTCGCCATCGAGTGTCGCCGACATGGCGACGACCCGCAGCTCTTCCCTCAGCGCTGCGGCAGCGTCGAGGGTGAGGGCGAGCGCAAGGTCGCTGTCCAGGCTGCGTTCGTGAACCTCGTCGAACAGGACAGCGGATACACCTTCCAGTTCGGGGTCGGCCTGGATGCGGGACAGGAAAACGCCGTGGGTCATGACGATGATCCGGGTCGCTCGGGACGCCTTGCTGTCGAGCCGGGTCTGGTAGCCGATCGTTCCCCCGGGCTGCTCGCCCCGTTGCCGCGCCATATGTTCCGCCGCCGCGCGAGCCGCGAGGCGGCGCGGGACGAGCAGGAGGATCTGCCCGGTACACCACGGTTCATTCAGCAGCGCAGGAGCTGCCGCGGTCGTCTTCCCTGCGCCTGGCGGTGCGATGAGCAGCGCGCGGGTGCCGCTCCGGAGGGCCGAAAGCAGGTCGGGAAGCACGGCATGGATGGGGAGCGAAGCAGTCATGGCGATAGTCTTAGAGCCGCTGCAAGCCATAGCCGAAGTTTGGACGAGTTGAAGAGGTCGACAGAGCGGCCGCTGGGAGGATCGGAACGGAAGCTTAACTTATGTAGCTGCGGCAAATCGGACATCTGTTATAGAGGACGCATCGCGGGCCTTTATAGTGGGCGCTGGCGACTGAGAGACTGGTTCTCCCGCCCTTCGTTGCGGGAGCCTTCATGCCAGAGCCGGATCTCACGCTGTTTGTGCGCAAGCTGGAGCGGAAGGGACAGCTTGCGGCGGCGGACGTCGAGGCCATCCTTGCGCTTCCGTTCAGTCACAAGAGCGTTCCGCCGGCGACCTATCTTGTGCGGGAGGGCGAGCCGCCCCGCAATTGCGCGATCTTGCTCTCGGGCTTCGCCTATCGACACAAGATCGTTGGCGATGGCGGCCGGCAGATCGTTTCTCTCCACTTGCCGGGCGAAGCGGTCGACCTCCAGAACCTCTATCTGAGCTACGCCGACCACAACATGCAGACGCTGACGCAGGCGGAACTGGCGGTCGTGCCGATGACGGCTCTTCGATCCCTGCTGGACGAGCGGCCGGCGGTTTCCCGGGCCATTCTCCTCCACATGCTGGTCGAGGCGGCGATCATGCGGGAGTGGGTTACCAACATCGGCCGTCGTGATGCACGGACCCGGCTCGCCCACCTGCTCTGCGAGTTCGCGGTCCGGCTGAACGGGCCGGAGCAGACCGGCTCGCTGTACGAGGTGCCGATGACGCAGGAGCAGCTGGGGGACGCGCTCGGGCTCACCTCGGTGCACGTCAATCGATTGATCCGCAGCTTCGAAGCCGAGGGCCTGATCAGCCGCTCCCGCCGCGCGCTCCGCTTTGCCGACCATCCGGCATTGCGTGAAGTGGGCGACTTCAGCTCGCTTTATCTTCACCTCGACGACCAGCTGATTCTCGGCTGATCGGTCAGGCCGGCTCAGGCCAGCCGGCTAGCGCGTTGAGCCGCCCAGATAGCGTCCAAACCAGGCAAGGGTCCGCGCCTTGAGGTCGGCGTTGTGCTCGGGGCTGCGGATGCCGTGGCCCTCGTCGGGGTAGATGACGAGGCTGGTCGGGACGCTCATCGCCTGGAGCGCATGCCAATATTCGATCGACTGGGTCGGGGGCACCTCGATGTCGCGCTCGCCGACGTAGATGAAGGTCGGGGTCTTGGCTTGCTTGATCGTGCGGATCGCCGAGACTTTCCAGTAGGCGTCGGGATCGTCGTAGGCGGAGCGGCCGAAGAACGGGATCATCCACTGGTCGATACCGTTGGTGCCGTAGTAGCTGATCCAATTCGAAAGGCCAGCGCCGGCAACGATCGCCTTGAAGCGGTTGGTGCGTGTGTTCGACCACATCGCCATGAACCCGCCGTAGCTGTGACCGATGAGCCCGAGCCGATTGTCGTCGATCGGAGCGACCTTCTCCGCAGCATCGATGCCGGCAAGGATGTCGTCGAGGTCGCCTCCGCCGAAGTCACGGATGTTGGCGCGGGTGAAGGCCTCGCCTTGGCCGTAGCTCCCGCGCGGGTTGGGCAGGAAGAGGTAATAGCCGGCGCGGAGCAGCGCGGCGTTCGTTCCCTGCCAGACGAAGTTCGGAGTGTGGGCGGCGGAGGGCCCACCGTGGACGTTGACCACCAGCGGCGCCTTGCTGGCAGCGGGACTCGTCGGGGTTAGCAGCCAGCCCTGCACGTCCTCACCGGCGCGCCGCCAGGTCACGCTGCGGGCGCGCGTCAGGGCACCGAAATCGCCGTTGACGCGGGTGACGGGGCGGAGCTGCGAAACCGGGCCGCCCAGGATCTCCGGGCCATGCTCAAAATCCTGACTGACGGCGGCGAAGCGGGCGCCATCGTCCGAGCGGGCAAAGCGCGCTCGGCCGGCCGTGATGGTGATGGGTGAGCTCCACAGCGGGGCACCGGCCCCGCGCGCAAGGTCGACGGGCACGATCTGCATGGCCGCGCCTGCCAACGAGGAGGCGACCAACCCGCTGCGCCCCCAATCGAGAGAGGTGAAGGTCTGCCGCGCACCCGGCGTGATGTTGCGCGGCGGGCCACCGCCGATCGGCACGGTGTAGATGTCGCCGCCGACCGAGCCGAAGTCGCTCATCAGCCCGCCAATGAAGGCGACGGTGCGACCATCGGGCGACACGCGCGGGAAATTCAGCTGGGTGGACGGGTTGGCGAGGCGAGTGACGCGGCCGCCCGCGAGGTCGACGCGGTCGAGCGTCGCCACCCACCAATTGTTGTCACCGTTGCCCGGCGCGCTGGTGACGACGAACCCGCTGGCATCCGGGAGCCAGTCATATTCGTAGACGTACCGATCCGCCGGCGAGACGAAGGCCGGAGCGCCGCCGCTCGCGGGAACGAGAGCGATGCGCTGCTCGTCATTCTGTTCGCCAATCTCGCCGACCTGGCGGACGCCCGCTTGCGTCGCGCCAGCCTCCTTGCGCGCGCCGACAGTGGCGAGCAGCGCGATGCGGCTGCCGTCGGGCGACCAGCGCGGCTCCTGCGCGATACCGTTGATCGTCGCCAGCGTGGCTGTGGCGCCGCGGACCGGGGCGGTCATCAGGCGGGTCTCCGCGCCGTCGCGAGCGAGGAAGGCGAGGCGCCCGTCGCGGCTGAACGCAAGACCGGAGTAGCTGCACTTGGCGCAGGGATCGATGGCCGAGAGGATCGCGCCGCTTGTTGCCGAGCGGATCAGGATGCGGGCGTGAGGCGCGGTCGGAGAGTCCGAGGTGAGATCATTTTCGATGGTCGCCAGGCGATCACCCGTCGGGCTCATGGCCAGGCCGCCGAACTGATGGAGGGTTGGCGCGGCACAGGCGGGAGCCGCGATCGTCAGAGCGGCGAGCGAAGCGGCGGCGAACAGATGACGCATGGCAGGACCCTCGGGAACAGGAGGCGGCGGAGACTCAATAGGCGCGGGCGACGGCGAACTCCGCAGCCTCGACCAGCGCGGCCTTAGCCTTGCCACTGGGGAAGGTAGCGAGACTGTCGATCGCGCGGCGGGCATATTGGCGAGCTCGCTCGGCAGTGTCGGCAAGCGCGTTGCAGCCGCGGATCAGCTGGATGGCATGAGCGAGATCGGCATCGCTGGTTCGGTCCCCACCGATCGCTGCGCGCCAGAACTCCCGATCATCATCCGAGCCGCGGGCGTATGCGAGGATGACGGGGAGGGTCATCTTGCCGTCGCGGAAATCGTCGCCGCGACCCTTGCCCATGGTTGCCTCGTCCGAGGCATAGTCGATCGCATCGTCGACCAGTTGGAAGGCGACTCCGAGATTGCGGCCATAGGCCTCGAGCGCGAGCTCGGCTTCCTCGCCGGCCTCGGCAACGACCGGCGCGATGCGGCAGGCGGCGGCGAACAGGGCAGCGGTCTTGGCACCGATGATGTGGAGGTAGGTTTCCTCGGTTGTGTCGAGGCGGCGCTGGGCGGTCAGCTGCTCGACCTCGCCTTCCGCGATGACCGCGGAGGCGTGGGAAAGGATCCGGAGCACCTTAAGGCTACCGTCCTCGACCATCAGCTCGAAGCTGCGCGAGAAGAGGAAGTCACCGACCAGGACGCTCGCCGGATTGCCCCAGATGATGTTGGCGGTGCGGCGTCCGCGGCGAAGGCCCGACCCGTCCACCACGTCGTCGTGGAGGAGGGTGGCGGTGTGGATGAACTCGACCGCGGCGGCGAGCTTGTGGTGGCGGGTGCCGGGATAGTCGAGCAGCCGGGCGCAGGCGAGCGTCAGCATCGGCCGCATCCGCTTGCCACCACCGGCGATGAGATGGCCGGCGAGCTCGGGGATGAGCGGCACCTCGCTCTGCATGCGGTCGAGGATCACCGCGTTCACCGCGTGAAGGTCGGTCGCGACCAGCGAAAGCATCGGATCAAGCGAGGGCGCGCGAGACGGATTGAACGGGTGGATGGTCGCGGTCACGCGCGCAGGCCTAGTCGGGGGGAACGGGAGGGGCAAGGTTGAGCCCGCCTCTTTCCTGCCGGTGAGCAGGAGCGGGAGGCCTCGCAAGACCTCCCACCCCGATGCTCCAAGCCTTCGCTCCGCAGGGGAGGCGATGAGCTTACCAGATGTGCACGCGCTGATCAGGCGCGAGGTACAGCTTGTCACCCGGCTGGATGTTGAATGCCTTGTACCAGGCATCAACATTCCGAACGACACCGTTGACCCGGTAGACCGCCGGCGAATGCGGATCGGTCAGGATCTGCTGGCGCATCGCGTCCTCGCGCTGCTTGGCCTGCCATGCCTGCGCATAGGCGAGGAAGAAGCGCTGGTCGGGCGTGAAGCCATTGATGACCGGCAGCGCGCCATGCTTCGCCTGGTACTTCTGGAGCGCGGCATAGGCGGTCTCGACCCCGCCGAGATCACCGATGTTCTCACCCATCGTCAGCTTGCCGTTGAGATTAACGCCGGTGAAGGGCGAAAAGGCGCTGTACTGCGCCCCGAGACGCGTCGTGCGCTCCTCGAACTTGCTCGCGGCTTCCGCCGTCCACCAATCGCGAACCTTGCCGGTCGGGTCGAACTTGCGGCCCTGGTCGTCGAAGCCGTGCCCGATCTCGTGGCCGATGACGGCGCCGATCGCCCCGTAATTGGCTGCCGGGTCCGCATTCGGATCGAAGAAGGGCGGCTGCAGGATCGCGGCCGGAAAGGTGATCTGGTTGGTCAGCGGGCTGTAGTAGGCGTTGATGGTCTGCGGGGTCATCGACCACAGCGAACGATCGACCGGCTTAGGCAACCGCGAGAGCATCAGCTTCCACTGGAAGTCCTCGGCGCGCACCGTGTTGCCGAGCAGGTCGCCCTTCTTCACGACGTAGGGACTATAGTCGATGTACTTGACCGGGTGCCCGATGCGCGGATCGAACGCAGCGAGCTTCGCCAGCGCCTGGGTGCGCGTCGCCTGGTCCATCCACGGGTTCGACTGAATCCGCTCCTGGTAGGCCTCGCGCAGGTTGGTGATCAGCTCGCCGATCTGCGCCTCGCTCGACGCCGGGAAATGCTGCTGGACGTAGATTTTGCCAACGCCCTCGCCGAGCGCGCCGTTGACCAGCGCGACACCGCGCTTCCACCGCTCACGCTGCGACTGAACGCCGGTCAGCTTGGCCGAGTAGAAGGCGAAGCGCGCATCGTCGAACGACTTGGGCAGGGCGGTGGCGTGGTCCGAAATGAAGCGGAACGCCATGTAATCCTTCCACACCGGGAGCGGCGTGGCAGCGAGGATCTTGGCGGTATCGGTAATCGCGCTCGGCTGGCGAACGATAACCGTGTCGACGCTGCCGAGGCCAATCTTGGCGAGCGCCGGAGTCCAGGCGATCTCGGGCGCGAGCGCATTCAGCTTGGCACGGTCCATGGGGTTGTTGGTGGCGTTGACATCGCGCAGCCGGGCGCGCTCCCATTGGACCTTGGCGATCGCGGTCTCGAGTGCGATGATCCGGTCGGCCGCCTCGGCACCACCCGGAAGACCGGCCATCCGGCGGATGTTGACGATGTAGTCGCGATAGGCCGAACGAATGTCGGCCATCTTGGGGTTGTCGAGCAGATAATATTCGCGGCTCGGGAGGCCGAGGCCGCCCTGACCGACGCTGGCGACGTAACGGTTGGGGTTGTTGAGGTCAGGTGTGATGCCGACACCGATCGGCGAGGCGAAGCCCGGCGCGAACATCAGGTCGACCAGCTGCTGCCGGTTCTGCACCGCGTTGATGCGGGCGAGGTACGGACGGACCGGCGCCAGACCGAGCTTCTCGATCGTCGCCGTATCCATGTAGCTGGCGTACAGCCCGCCAACCTGTTGCGATAGGCGATCGGACGGGCGCGCCTCCATGTTCTCGATGATCGTGCGGACGTCCTGCTCCGACTTGTCGGAAAGGGTGACGAACGGGCCGGTCGACGTGCGGTCGGCCGGGATCTGGGTGCGGGCATCCCAGGCGCCGTTGGCAAACTGCCAGAAGTCATCGCCTGGCTTGACCTGGCTGTTCATTGCCGCCTGGTCGTATCCCCAGGTGCCATAGACCGGCTTGGCGGCCTGCGCGCTTGCGGACACGGCAAGCGCAGCGGCAAGGGCTGCTCCGGCGAATATTGCACGATTGATCATCTAACGCATGCTCCCCATGGTTCAGGCCCTCAACTGGCCTGAGCAAGTGATTACGATATAAAGATCAATTACCAGACGTGAACCCTATCCGCGGGCGCCAGGTAGAGGGCGTCGCCCGGCTTCACGTTGAAGGCGCTGTACCAGGCGTCCATGTTCCGGACGACGCCGTTGACCCGGTATTTGGCGGGCGAATGCTCGTTGGTCAGCAACTGCGCCCGCAGCGCGCCCTCGCGGGTCTTGGTTTCCCAGCTGTAGCCATAGGCGATGAAGAAGCGCTGGTCGCCGGTCAGTCCGTCGATCACCGGCGGCTCGCCGTGTTTGGCGACGTAGCGGCGGTAAGCGGCGTAGGCGACTTCCAGCCCCCCGAGATCGCCGAGGTTCTCGCCGAGCGTC